>CALGIG010000029.1 GCA_937915865.1 uncultured Prolixibacteraceae bacterium
TTTTGATTTTTTTCATGATTGAGAATCTGACACAATTATAAATGTGAGTTACCAACTATTATTAGCTAGATTACTGTACCCTGCGCAAATGACCATGGTAGTGTACAACCTGCAACGAAAAACTGTCTTTTTATCGTGCTTGTCAAAAAAACAGGGCATTCTCGAGAAAGAAAAGTTGCTTGAAAATGAGACCATCCTTTTTGAACGGCCTCCTTTTGATTGAAAATGGTTGTGGTTTTCAGAAACATAAAAATCACTGACAACCACGGTTTTCAGTTTTTATAATTATTTTTGTTGATCAATTCTTCGGGATAGTTTTGTTCCGGTCAGAAAGCTGTATTTTTGCCTTTTTACTTTTAACTTTTGCCTTGAAATGGATGATTTGAATTTAGTTGATCGGGGCTATTGTGACAAACAGGGAGGAACCTGCTCGAAGTTGCATGTTTACGATTGGCTCAATGATGTAATCAACATAGCCAATCCAACCAATTTGGTAGAAGTCAGGTTCAAAAATACACGGAAGGATTTTTTTAGAAATTCGTCGAATTTGAAGCTCGACCGTGGTGATATTGTTGCTGTTGAAGCTAGTCCAGGGCACGATATTGGTATAGTTACCATGACCGGTGATCTTGTTTTCGACCAAATGAAAAAGTTTAAGGTTACGTTGGTTAATGGAGATGTTCGTAAAATTTACCGGAAAGCCAAGCCCGCCGATATCGACAAGTGGAAGGAAGCCATTGCTTTGGAGCATCAAACCATGATTCGCTCACGTCAGATTGCCGCAGAGTTAAAGCTTGATATGAAAATTGGCGATGTAGAATATCAGGGCGACAAAACCAAGGCTATCTTTTATTATATCGCCGATGACAGGGTTGATTTCAGGCAACTTATAAAAATACTTGCCGATACGTTTAGAATCCGAATCGAAATGAAGCAGATTGGCGCACGTCAGGAAGCTGGCCGGATTGGAGGAATTGGTCCATGTGGGCGCGAGCTTTGTTGTGCATCGTGGATCACCAATTTTGTTTCAGTAAATACAGTTTCAGCCCGGTATCAGGATATATCGCTTAATCCACAAAAGCTTGCAGGACAGTGTAGTAAACTTAAATGTTGCCTGAATTTTGAGGTTGATGCTTACATTGATGCGCAGAAAGATTTTCCTCCGGCTAATGTTAATTTGGAAACAGAAGATGGAACTTATCAATACCTTAAAGCTGATATTTTCAAGCAGGTGTATTGGTATTCAAAAGCTGGTGAAAAGATTGAAAATCTGGTAAGTGTTCCTGTCGATAGGGTAAAAGAAATTATTAGGATCAATCAGGCAGGTAAAAAAGTCGTGCGGTTAATCCAGGAAAAAGAAGCCAAACCAAAAGTCGAAAAATTTAACTTTGAAGCAGGTTCGGCAAACGATTCAATAACACGTTTTGATACTCCAAATCAGTCGGAAAACAAAAGCAGGAGTAATAAACGTCGTAGGAAATTCAAACCAAAATCATGAAGCAATTAAGTAGCTATTTGTTGATTATTATTGTGATAATCGTTTTTTTGTCGTGCGATCGCAGGAAAGTTTTTGAAGCTTACCGCAAGATTGACGATAAAGGATGGAATAAGGACTCGGTGGTGACTTTCAATGTTCATTTAACCGATACCATGAAAAATCACAATTTATTTGTGAATATCCGTAATAAAGGTAATTACCCTTACAGCAATATTTACCTATTTTTAAGTATTGTTTCGCCCGATGGCACTAATCATACCGATACGGTTGAATTTACTCTTGCTGACCCATCGGGGAAATGGCGTGGAAGAGGAATTGGCGGTTTGCACGACAATCAGGTTCCGTATAAAAACAAGGTTTATTTTCCACGCCAGGGCGACTACAAATTTATGATCAAGCAAGGTATGCGCGACAATGTTTTGCTAGGTATCCGTGATGTTGGTTTTCGGGTAGAAACGGCTTATTGAATGCTAGGCAGAAGTAAAAAGGTATAAGTGTAAAGCCAATACCAGCCTAACCCATTAATAATTAATAATTAATCATTAATAAATAATCGCGATTTCTGGTGGGAAAGAATAAGTTATCCAAATTTGCCGATATGGCAACTTATGAGCATGTAGTTCAGGTTTCGTTTAGTCAGCTTCAGGAGAAAGAATTTGAGTATAGAGGAAAATGGAACAAGGTTTTTTTCGGAAACGACAATCCGGTTATTCTGGAATTAGGTTGTGGAAAAGGTGAATATACGGTAAAGTTAGCCCAGCATTTCCCTGAATTTAATTTCATTGGAGTAGATATAAAAGGGTCGCGCATGTGGAAAGGCGCTACGCAGGCCAAAGAAATGGGCTTGACTAACGTTGGTTTTTTACGGACAAATATCGAGAATATCTGCATGTTTTTTGGAAAGAGCGAAGTAGCTGAAATATGGCTTACCTTCCCTGATCCTCAAATGAAAAAAAACCGAAAACGCCTGACTGCCACTAATTTTATAGCAAACTACCGGATAATAATGGTTCCCAATGGAATTATTCACCTGAAAACTGACAGTAATTTTATGTACCTCTACACTGAGGCAATGGTGGCTAAAAACAAGTTCACGCTAATTCGTAAAACCAACGACTTGTATCATTCAGAAATTCTGGATGAGGTGCTTTCCATTCAAACATTTTACGAAAAACAATGGCTCGATCGCGGTTTGTCGATCAAATACCTGTCTTTCGGGTTAAGTCATAGTAATGAGTTGTATGAACCTGATGTTGAAATTGAAAAGGACCCGTACCGAAGTTTTGGCCGAAGTGCAAAGGAAGCCTCCCCTAAATCCCCTCCCAAAGAGGGGACTTAAAGAACTTCATTGTCAGCGATTTTACTGACTCGACAAGTTGCTGGGCGGGGGGTTAGATTTTCAAAGCAAGATTTTTGAACATTGATTTTTATGCACCCAATGACAGAGTATAAATCAGCGAATACCGGTTCTTTCCCCTCACCCTTCGGGGGAGGTCGGGAGGGGGCTGTGGCTTTTTCTTTCTACGATAAGGTTTATGAAGTAACCCGCTTGATCCCGCCAGGCAGAGTTACCAGCTATGGGGCAATTGCGGCTTACCTCGGGACGAAACAATCGTCGCGAATGGTTGGCTGGGCCATGAATAATGCAGGAGTGCAGTTCCCTTATGTTCCGGCCCATAGGGTGGTAAACCGAAATGGGTTATTAACAGGGAAACATCATTTTGGGACTCAATCGGCTATGCAAGAGTTACTCGAAGCCGAAGGGATAACTATTATCGATGACCAGATTATTGATTTCGAAAAGCACTTCTGGGACCCGATAGTTGAACTTGACTTCGGATAGATTGTTTTTGTTTTTGTTGCGTGCTACGTGATTCGAGTTACGGGTTTGGGTTAACTCGCAACCCGAAATCCACAACAATTAGTACGGTCATTAATAGTACATTGAAAAATAAGTTGTAAGAAAAAAATAAATTTCGTATTCTATTTTTGTTATTTTATTGACTCACCCCAAGCTCGCAATGCTCGCTTTTCCCCTCTCTACAAAGTAGAGAGGGGGGGGACGTTCGCTAGCGGACGTGGGGTGAGTCCGAAACAATATACGACAATAAGTTGTGCCAATTACTTAAAAGACTAAATAGATAAGAAGATGACAGACATTCCACGTAAACTAATTGTACCTAAGAATATTACCGATGCTCTGCGATCGGTTAAATACCCTGGGAGCAACCAAGATGTTGTTTCGCTTGATATGGCCCAGGAAATTCGTATAGCAGGAAAGAAAATCACTTTTTCACTGGTGTTTCAGCGTTCCGACGATCCGAATATGGCTTCGGTAATTGCAGCTTGTGAAGAAGCTATCATTTCACAGCTTGGTCCCGATGTCGAAATCAAAGGAAACATAACTGCGAAAGCCATTCACCAGATGGAACGCCCCATTTTACCGGGAGTGAAAAACCTGATTGCTGTAGCTTCAGGGAAAGGCGGTGTTGGTAAATCAACTGTTTCGGTAAACCTGGCCATTGCATTAGCTAAAACTGGAGCAAAAGTTGGTTTGATCGATGCAGATATCTTTGGTCCGTCAATTCCTAAAATGTTTGGGGCAGAGGGAACTCGTCCTTCAGGGGTCCGTGTTGACGGGAAGGAACGTATTCAACCAATCAGTAAATATGGGGTTAGCTTTTTGTCGGTTGGGTTCTTTGTAAATACTGAAGATGCGGTAGTGTGGCGCGGCCCGATGGCATCCAATGCTTTGAAACAACTTATTACTGATGGAAACTGGGGAACTCTCGATTACTTACTGTTCGATCTTCCTCCCGGGACCAGTGATATACACCTTACGTTGATTCAAACAGTCCCGGTAACTGGAGCAATTATTGTAACAACTCCCCAGGATGTTGCATTAGCCGATGTTATTCGTGGTGTAAATATGTTCAAAGGAAAGGGGGTTAATGTTCCTGTTCTGGGTTTAATTGAAAATATGGCGTGGTTTACACCAGCCGAACTCCCCGAAAATAAATACTATATTTTTGGTAAAGAAGGTGGCGTAAAGTTGGCCGAACAACTCGGATTACCATTGTTGGGGCAGATACCGATTGTACAAAGCATTTGCGAAGGTGGCGATTTGGGTGTGCCGGTTGCCGTTAACGAAGATTCAATCACGGGTAAAGCATTTGCCGAAATTGCAGAAAATGTTATTGATGAAACTGAATTCAGAAACGAAAATCTCGATCCGACCAAAAAAGTGAAGGTTAGTCGGAAATAGGCAAGAGAGCAGCCTCATAATTTTAAAGGGACATTTGATCATTTTTATGGACAAATGTCCCTTTTTTTATAGACAAAAATTTGAAATATTTTATAATTTATTGATTCTGATGATGTTGTGTTTTGTCGGGTTATTTGTTGAACTTGATAGCCGATCGTTGTTACCCAAATTTAATTGACTTAATTCTTATTTTTGAATAATCCTTAATTCTTAAAAACTAACAACTTATGACTAACCAGACGAGTACTAACCTTAAAATTGGCATGTCGTTTATGGCATCCATTTTTTTCATTTTTGGGTTTATTACCAATTTTAATATTGCAATGAAAGATCAGGTCCAACTTGCTTTTGACCTGAAAACCCTATATCCTGGATGGGAAAATTTCTTTGCTCAATTAGTAAATGGAGTTTTCTTTTTTGCTTATTTCTGTTTTAGTTTTCTGTGTGGAATGATCATTAAGAAAATTGGATATAAAAATGGCGTTGTGGCCGGATTAATTTTAGTTTCAACAGGAAGTTATATGTTTTTTCCTGCTGTATCAATGCTTTCTTATCCTCTTTTCCTGACAGCAATATTTGTTATGGCTACTGGGGTTGTGTTTCTTCAAACAGCCGCAAATCCTTATGTAGTGGCCCTTGGCCCACAGGAAACAGCTCCGGCAAGGCTTAATTTAACGCAGGCTATGAATGGCGTTGCTACAACTATTGCACCATATATTGCCGGAATTCTGGTTTTGGCCCCTGCTGTACTTGCTCTTAAAAGTGGGGCTTCGGCACAGGAGGCTGCCAACTTTGTAAAGATGCCATTTGTTGTAATCGGATCGATAGTGATTTTAATAGCGATAGGTATTTTATTTATACGTTTGCCCGAAATAAAAGGCAATGAAACCGTAGCTTCGATGGCGGCGCTGAAGAAGCCTCAGGTTTGGCTGGGGTCAATTGGCATATTTTGTTATGTAGGAGCCGAAGTTGGAACTGCTTCGCAAATTAGCAGTTATATGACAAATTTGCTTGATATAGCTAAAGATGAAGCCGTTAAACTTACTGCAATTTATTGGGGTGGAAATATGATTGGCAGGTTTTTCGGGTCGGTTTTGCTCGGAACCTTGCCTAAAAATGCAAAAACCAAATATTCGCTTTTTATTTTAGTCTTTGCGTTTGTTGTTGGATGGTTTATTTTCTCGGCAGGAGTGAAAGATGGACAGTTTATTTTTGAATCGAAGCCGCTCTATGGATTTATATTCTTCGGAATAGCCCTTGTTAATTTATTCCTGATGTTTCTGGGGAAAGGCATTGCCAATGTTTCACTGGCAATATTTGGAGCAACCAATATGTTACTGGTTCTTTGTGGTTTTTTACTACCGCCCCAAATTGGAATGTGGTGCCTGCTGTCTGTCGGATTTTTCAATTCCATCATGTTCCCGAGTATTTTCTCATTGGGGGTCAAAGATTTAGATCCTTCAGAAATGCCCATTGCCTCGGGAACTATCAATACAATGATTGTTGGCGGTTCTGTAGTACCGGTGATTATGGGGGCTATAACTGATTCAATAAGTATAACCAGTGCTTTATTTGTGCCAATAATTTGTTTTGCTTACATCACTTTTTTTGCCTTAAAAGGAAGCAAAATAAGATAAACAGCTTAACTTAGCTACCTTGAAAAGATATATTGATTGTATTTATATATACTTGTGTATCAGTTGCAATCGATGTGTAATTATGCTAATCTGAATTTTATAATTTAAATTTTATCGAATGAAAAAAGTAGCTATAGGCGTTGATATTGGTGGAACAAATACTGCAATTGGTGTGGTTGATGATCTTGGAAATGTAATGGTGAAAGATAACATTGCCACTCCTTCACATGGAGATATTGATCGTTATGTTGATGATTTATCTGTGGCAATTAACAACCTGATTCATTCGGTGAAATTATTGAACGCTGATATTGAGATTCTTGGAGTTGGTATAGGAGCTCCAAGCGCCAATTACTACACCGGTTCTATTGAATATGCTGCAAATCTTTCATTTAAAGGTATTGTACCCCTGGTAAAATTACTTAAAGCAAAGTTTCCTGAACTTAAGGCTATTGCATTAACAAATGATGCTAATGCCGCAGCTATGGGCGAGATGATATATGGTGGGGCTAAAGGAATGAAAAACTTTGTAATGTACACGCTTGGTACAGGCGTTGGAAGCGGAATTGTTGTGAATGGCGACCTGGTTTATGGCGCTGATGGTTTTGCCGGCGAATGTGGCCACACCATGTTGGTCCCGAATGGAAGGATGTGTGGTTGTGGTACTGCTGGTCATCTCGAAGCTTATTGCTCTGCACCGGGAATGAAACGTACAGCTTTTGAATTGATGGTTAAGTATAATGCTGGTAATAGCCTGTTGGCTGACAAGTCGTTCAATGAACTTGATTCAAAAGCTATTTTTGAAGCCGCTGAAAAAGGAGACAAAGTAGCTCTCGAAGTATTCGAATTGACCGGGAAGTGGTTGGGTATGGGTTTGGCTGACACAGTGCACTATTTAAGCCCTGAAGCCATTTTCCTTTTTGGAGGCCCTACGGCAGCCGGCGAATATATTTTCAAACCCACCAAGGAAAGTATGGAGTATTATCTGCTTCCAATGTATCAGAATAAAGTTAAGATTTTACCTTCGCAGCTTAAACCTGGCGATGCAGCCATTGTTGGCGCCAGTGCATTGGTTTATAAAGAATTGGAGAAATAATTCGTTCCAGATATACATTATGCGGGAAGACTTTTCTATCGGAAAGTCTTCCCGTTTTATTTTGAGTCAAAGCCTAATTTCTAATAAAGAACGAAAAAATGAAACGAGAAAGTTTCAGAAATGGAAGCTATTCTTTTCTTTTTCGCTTATATCCAGCCTTGTTTTGAATACGTTTCCCTAGAATTTCAGTACAACATGTTTTATGGTCTTCCGGTTGTAGGTGTAAGTAATATGTACCAAGCCATCAGAAGTTTGTATGACAGCCGGATAACTGAATTCTCCGGTTTGTTCATTTTCTAGCATCAGTATATCTTTCCAGTTCTTCCCGTCAATTGATACTGCAACATTCAATTTTGCCCGGCCATTCGACCATTCTTTTCCGCTTACCGTAGGGTTATAAATCAATACTTGCACTCCCGATTTTAACGTAACAGCATCGATACCTGAATTTGGATTTAAAAGACTGGTTTTTGTCAGTGATGACCAGGTCTTTCCTTCATCGCCCGACCAGCTTTCCATAATACAATTCTGGTTACTTCTGAGCAGAGCCTGAATTTTACCTCCTGGATAAACCAGTAACGTAGGTTGAATAACTTTGGCCGCATTTTGGCGATCAATGTCTGTCTTTTCCCAGGTTCTGCCATTGTCGGTTGAACGTTCAATGTGTGCATGCCATTCCCTGTTTTCGGTTTCAATGCTCGATGGGCTTAAAATTACTCCTGAGGCTAATTTGATGGGTTTATTTTTGATCGGACCAAGAATCCCATCAGGTAAATGTTCCGGTTTCGACCATGTTTTGCCTTCGTCGGTTGAGTGAATAACCATTCCCCACCATTTCACGGGGCTTAATCCAACTTTGTAATACAACGAAATTGTTTTTTCATCTGTGAGAAACAAAACAGGGTTCCAGCAGGCATATCGCAATGTGTCATTTTCAATTCCATTGGCTACACTTACCGGGGCCGACCATTGTCCGTTTTTATATTCCGAAGTCCATATTTCAACGTCTTTATTGTTTTCATGCGTTCCACCAAACCATGCTGCCAAAAGCGTTCCGTGCTGGGTTTCTACTAAAGTCGAAGCATGGCACTCTTTAAAAGGTGCTTTTTCAAAAACGAATTCGGTTTTATCGACTTTTACCGATTTAGGTAGTTTGGCCGCCTGTGCCGAAATGCTTAATGCAAGTAGTAGAATTAAGATTATTTTAGTCATATCAGTGTTTTTCCCAAATATACAGCATTCTCTTACTCTTCTTCTTCAAGAATTTTCAGTTTTTGTAATGCTTTATTGATTTGTTCAGCTTCAAAACCACGGCTTAATCCAAAACGCATAAGCTTGTTTCTTTGGTCAAATTTATTCTTCGATTTTATGGTTTTTGCTTTGTCTATCAGTAACTTTTGAAGCTGATCGGAATAATTTTCATCCTCAATTTCTTCAAAAGCCAGCCGGATTATTTCAGGAGCAATTTTTTTGTTCCGCAGCATAAATGCTATTTTTTGCTTGCCCCATTTGTTAAAACGCGATTTGTCTTTCACATAAGCGCGGGCAAAACGTTCGTCGTCGATGTATTTTTCGGCGATTAGCTTTTCTATTACAATATTAATTTCGGCAGAAGCAACGCCCCAATCTTTTAATTTTTCATGAATGTCAAAAGAGCAATGTTCTGATTTACTGCATAAAAATGTAGCTTTATCGTATGCTATGTTTTGATCATGAGTGAGTTGCATAATTTATTTCTATTAAAATTGAAATATCTGTTTGGGATTGATTATATTTAATCTCAAATCTTAAAGTTGGCAATATTAATTGAATTTTAACTTCCAAAGAATTTAAAAGAGTTATTTCGACCACAAAACCAAAATGTTCAATAAAATTAGTTTCTTTGCATCTGAAATTGAAAAGTCATGAAACGAAATTCGAAAGTAGTTCTACTGGTTATCTCAATCTGCTTAGGGTCTGGTGCTTTTGGCCAGAATAAAATTCCGCTTACTTTTAATGATGCTTATCAACAAATGAATCAGAATAGTCATGTGTTGAAACAAGCTGATTATGAGGTTCGGGAAAAAGAGGCCGATAAAAAAGCCGCATTTGGGCTTCGGACCCCCAAAGTTTTTGTAAGCGCCACAGCAGTTAAAATGGCCGATCCGCTCACCTTGGATCTTACCCCTGTTCGTGATGCAATAACTCCCTTGTACGAAACATTAGGAAAATATGGTAATTTTTCGGGCGTTCCAAATCCCGATCCGGCAACTTCAGGAGTGATGCCAACGTTGCCTGATAACGTAAGTACAAACGTTATTCGTGCTAAACTACTTGAAGGAGAGGCATCTATTAATGCGGCTGAATGGGATAAAATGATTCAGGAGAAGCAATTTGCTACTGTAAATGCCAATGTAGTTTGGCCAATTTATACTGGAGGGAAAATTAATGCAGCCAACAAAGCCTCTCAAATCAACGAGGAAGAAGCCGGGCTTAAAGCCAAGCAGAAAGAAGGCGAATTACTCAGCGAACTGGCTACCCGCTATTACGGACTAGTTTTGGCCGAACAGGCTTGCAAAGTCCGCGCTCAGGTGGCTGAAGCCATGAAAAAGCACTTGTTCGATTCGCAAAAACTGAGTGAACAGGGACAAATTGCAAAAGTTGAATTTTTACATGCGCAGGTAGCCAGTTCGGATGCCGAGCGCGAACTAAAAAAAGCCAACCGCGAGGCTTCAATTGTCGAACGTGCTCTTTTAAATACACTTGCCGTTGAGGATACAACTGGTATTGTGCCCGCCAGCAAACTGTTTATCCTGAAGAATGTTGAAAATGAGGAATTTTTTATCAATCTGGCATTGCAGAATAACCCCTTGCTTCAACAGGTTGACTCGAAAAGAGAGCTTGCCGCTACGGGTGTCAAACTCGAAAAAAGCAATTATTTACCGTCAATGGCATTAACCGGAACTTATACCCTGGCGCAAAAAGACCTTTCGCCTTATGTTCCGCAGTGGATGGTTGGGCTGGGTTTGAACTGGTCGCTCTTTGAAGGTAACAGCCGCAACCGTAAGCTTCAGGCAGCCCGGTTCAAGGTCGATCAGGTTGACGAAGCAGGATTGAAAGCCGAAGAAGACATCAAAACTATCATCAGAAAATTGCACCAGCAACTTGGAATGGAAGTTGAACAGCTCGACGAACTGGACAAAACGCTGGAATTTGCCCAGACCTATGTTGATAGCAGAAACAAAGCTTTTCATGAAGGACTGTCAACTTCAACTGAATTGGTTGATGCTAATTTGTTACTTGCTAAAGTAAAAATTGAACGGTTACAGGCTTTGTATAGTTACGATGTAACTTTGGCAACTTTGTTACAGGTTTGTGGTAGTCCTGAAATGTTTGTTCAATATCAAGCAAGCGACCAGGCAATTACTGAGGCACTTTAAAGAAGCCTCCCCAACCCCTCCGAAGGAGGGGCTTTGGTCGGTCTCAATTGATGCGCAGCTGAAATAAAGAAACTTTTGAAATAAAAGAACAATAGAAATTAAAAACATTCAATACAATGAACAAGACAAGAAATTTTATTATCGGCCTGTTTTTTACTGCCTTGCTAATATTTCTTCTTTATACAACCTGGCTGATTACCCGACCGCTACCACTCGAAATTCAGGGTGAAATTGAAGCGACGCAATTCAGGGTAGCATCGAAAATTCCTGGGAGAATTGACAGCATTGCCGTTAAAAAGGGACAACAGGTGCGTAAAGGCGATTTTCTTTTCTCGATCAGCAGTCCTGAAATCGATGCGAAACTATTGCAGGTTACGGCCATGCGTAATGCTGCCCAGGCCCAAAGCCTTAAAGCTCAGAATGGAGCCCAGTCCGAAGATATTGCTGCCGCTTATAACCTTTATGTAAAAGCTGAAGCTGCCGCCCGTTTGTACGAAAAAACTTTCCAACGGGTTCAGAACCTTTACAAAGATGGCGTAGTTTCGGAACAGAAGAGAGATGAAGCTGATACTCAGGCTAAAGCAGGACGCGAAACAGCCAATGCCGCAAAATCGCAATGGGAAAAGGCAGTGAAAGGTGCCCGTTTCGAAGATAAACGCGCCGCCCAGGAGTTGGTCAATCAGGCAGAGGGTGGAATAAAAGAAGTGGAAGCTTATCTCGCTGAAACCCAGATAAAGGCTCAGTCTGAAGGTGAAGTTTCGAATATTATTTCAGAAAAAGGTGAATTGGTGCCAACCGGATACCCGGTAATCACGCTGGTCGATTTGAAAGACTGTTGGGCAACTTTATATATTCGGGAGGATTTAATGACCAATGTTCGAATGGGAAGCGATATTAAGGCAACCATCCCGGCACTTGGCAATAAGGATATTACTCTAAAAGTAAATTATATTAGTCCGTTGGCCGATTTTGCTACCTGGACTGCCACCAAAAGTTCGGGCGGCTTCGATATGAAATCATTCGAAATTCACGCTGTGCCAACATCACCAATTGAAGGCCTTCGTCCCGGAATGAGCGTTTTGGTTAACTGGAAACAATTCGGGAAGAGGCCCCTCTAAATCTCCCGTTCGGCTGAGCTCACGTCGAAGCCCGAGGGGGGAGACTTGAAAAGAAGCACCATCCACAGCCTCCCGGAATGCCGAGACAGGCTTTTTCAAAGTGGAAGGGAGTTGGGCTGTGAAAGTTTTGGGCACTAATGCGATAAAAAATGAATAAACCGATTTCAAAAGATAAATCTACGAGTACTGTTTCTTTCTCCCCTCCGAAGGAGGGGCAGGGGGGAGGCTATCCGTTTTTCAGGGTTGTTCTGCGCGAAATCGACCGCATGTCAGGATCAACTATTTATGTATTTACTACCCTGATAGGTCCGCTTATCTCTTTTGTTATTCTTTTGTCTATCTTTTCATCTGGCGTTCCTCATAATATTCCGGTTGGGGTTGTTGATATGGACAACACAAACTTGTCACGTAAAATATCGATGTGGATTGGCGCGACTCAGGAAGTTAGTGTGGCAATGCACCTTTCCAATCAGGAAGAAGCGTATCGGCAGATGGCCGAGGGAAAGTTGGACGCCGTAATTATTATTCCGGAAGATACTGAGAAAAATATACTGAAAGGTATTGGCCAGCAGGTTCCGGTATTTGTTAACAATACCAATTTACTGAAAGGTGGTTATCTTCAGAAAGGAATATATAAAGCATTAGCTACTCTTTCAGGTGGAATAAAGTTGCAGGTTGCCATGAAAAGCGGTTTGCCCGAAAGTAAAGCAAAGGCAAAGATTCAACCGGTTAGGCTGCAACAGCATATTTTATTTAATCCATTCGGTAACTATTCTTATTTTTTGCTGAGCGCTTTGTTGCCTTTAATGGTAGTTGTTTTTACACTATTGTCGAATGTGTTTGCTATAGGGACCGAAGTGCGCGAAGGAACAGGCCCTGAGTGGCTTGAACATGCTAATGGAAGCCTGATTGTTGGATTGGCCGGTAAACTTTTGCCTTATACCATTTTATTATCTATTGCAACATTGGTGATGAATGTGGTTTTGTTTGTACAAATGGGAACTCCGCTTCGGGGTAATTTTGCATTTATTGTGATGGGCGAGTTGGGTATGATTATCACATACCAATTGTTGGCGGTGTTGTTGGTGGCCGTAACAGCTAATTTGCGTTTAGCGCTTTCGCTGGCCAGCGCCTATTCCATGATGGCCTTAACTTTCTCAGGGTTAACCTTCCCGCAGTTTGCTATGCCGTTGGCAGCCAAAATATTTTCGTATTTATTTCCTTTTACCCAATGGGTAAAAATTTTTATATCGCAGGCAATTCGCGGAGAAGATGCTGTTCGTGCAATAGTACCAATGTCGATTTATACATTGTTCATTTTGCTGGCAGTTTGTTTTCTGCCAAGGATGAAGAGGGTTTTGAAAGAAGAACGTTTTTGGGGGAAAATATAAAAAAGCCTCATCCCCAGCCCTTCTCCAAAGGAGAAGGGAGTTAGGTTGCAGAGGGAGTAATTTTTGGCTCCCAAGAATTTGAAGATCATAAAATAGTGATTTACAAAATGGAAAGAATTAAAAATAAGGGAGGCACGTCTTCAATTCCCCCTCTTTTGGAGGGGGGCAGGGGGAGGCTTCGTGGTGTTTGGGGAGGCTTCCTAAAAGGGCTCAAAATGACGGGTGATTTTTTCCGGGATGAATTCAACAACATCCGGAAAGATAGTGGTGCACTTCTGATTCTGGTTGGTGCGCTGATTATTTATCCCATTGTTTATGCCATCGCCTACAAAAACGAGGTTGTTCGCGAATTGAAAACTACGGTTGTTGATCTCGACCGGACCAATACAAGTCACCAATTGGTGAAGATGCTGAAAGGCGCTGAACAGATTGAGGTTAATCGTGTGGCAATGAGCCTTGATGAAGCCAAATACGATTTTTTTGAAGGTAATTGTGGCGGAATTCTGGTTATACCGCAAAACTTTGAAAAAGATATTTTAAATGGTAAACAAACCAATGTTGCAGTTTTTGCCGATGGTAGTTATTTCTTGATTTACAGGCAAATGTTGGGTGGAGCAGTTAAAACTGTTGGAACATTTTCGGCTGGAGTTGAAATTAAAAAACTGATGATGGAAGGGAAAAGTTACGAACAGGCAGTTGTTCAACGCGATCCGTTGCAATCAGATATTCATTTTTGGTTCAACTCATCTTCCGGCTACGGTTCGTCAATGATGCCCGGAATCATCATCATTATATTACAACAAACTTTACTTATTGGTATTGGGATGGTTGGCGGAACTTCAAAAGAAAACAAGCAGGACAACTTTATGGTTCCGGTCGCCCTGAAACCAGGCGGTGTTTTGCCTATTTTATTTGGGAAAACTCTGGCTTATCTTACAGTTTATGCCATAAATTGCATTTTTACCATGGTGTGGATACATTCATGGTTTAATTATCCAAGCCGGGGTAGTTATTTGGCAGTTCTCATGCTCACACTGCCCTTTCTGCTGTCTATTATTTTCATGGGAATTACCTTGTCTGTTTTGTTTAAGCGTCGCGAATCATCGATCATATTCATGGTATTCTTATCGCCAATAGTCATTTTCCTTAGTGGACTGTCGTGGCCTAGTTTGTCGATTCCGCCTGTTGTTTACAGCCTGGCTCACCTATTCCCCGCAACGAATATGGTGCCGGCATATTTGCGTATCCGCAGTGTAGGTGTTGGAATAGCAGATATCCGAGTCGAATATCTTCAACTGATTGGTCTGATGGCATTCTATTTCTGCACAGCAGTGGTGGCTTTGTATGTTTCGGCAAGAAGGAATGCTAGGAAGTCCTTGAAATAAGTTTAAGACAAATCTTTAGAAGAAAGGAATCGCGCAATTTCGGTGATAAATTCTTTCATTTCCTCAAACATTTCAAGAATAATCTCCCTGTCAAACTCAATATATGATTCGTAATCGCCCTGAGTCCTTCTATTTGAAGCTTTGTTTATCATCCGCCCGAATCTGGAGTCAATCAACCCTTCATGAATGAAGTTTTTGTTGAACTATCCTAACAACTGCTGATGTTTTGAGGTTTCGAACTGGTAGGCCAATCCAAGAGCCAGAAGTGAATAAAACATTCTGTAGTAAATGCGGTTAACAGCTGCACGTAACCGGTTGTTGTCAATAAGCAACTGAACATCAATTACAGTTTCTTTGGCTTCTTCAAGCCTGTAACCGATCAACTCCTTTCGTTCTTTATCTTCTAAACTCATGCGTAGATCCCTGATTTTATAGCTTTTATAAAAATAGGTTGTTTGCCTTTTATCGAGTAAAGTTCTTTTTCTGAAATAATATGAGTATCAATAACGATGTTATGTCTGAGCGAAATGTCGTAGCATAAATCAAAAATCAGGTTTTCATCTTTCGCGGTATAGTCATTTTTTAAAACAACTAAAATATCGTAATCTGAGTCCTTATTTGCCTTCCCCAAAGCCTGAGATCCAAACAAAATAACATCTTTTACAGATTCCTTGAAGCTTGTCTGCAAATGGTTCTTTAAATCCTTTAATATGCTTATTTTATTTGTCATTCAGAAAATTTGTATAAAAATAGGATATTTTGACGTCAGATGAAAGTATTGGAAAACCGCAAAGTTTCGCAAAGAATAAAAAGTCTTTGCGAAACTTTGCGGTTAAATTCTTGTGTTTATCTACACAAAATCCTCTTCTACAACTGGTTTAAAGAAGGCTTCAATTTCCTGGAGGGTAGTTTCGGTTTTTTGTACATCACGCACGATTTTGCCTTTTTCGAGAATGATCAGGCGTGTTGAAACATCGGCAATATTCTCCAGAGTATGGTCCGAAATGAGGAAAGTAGTGCCGTTTTCGGCAGCAAATTCCTTAATCAGCCTTCTCAGTTTGAATTGTGAACTGGGGTCGAGGTTGGCAAAAGGCTCATCCAAAACTACAATTTCGGGTTTGCCCATCAGCGCGGCAACGATGCCTACCTTTTTTTGGTTACCTTTCGAAAAGTCGCGGATAAACTTCTTTTTGCCCAGAATTTCACCGTTAAAAAAATCGGCAAACCGACTCAGGAATTCAGCAGTTCCGGTTTTGCTCATTCGTCTCAATCCAGCAATAAAGGTGAAATACTCCTCGGACGAAAGATATCCAATCAAGAACGACTCGTCGATAAATGCACCTGTGAAGTCTTTCCATTCTTCCGAGTCGCGTACATTGATGCCTTTACTCAAAACCATTCCTTTACTGGCGGTAATCAGGTCGAGTACAATGTTGAACATGGTGGTTTTTCCGGCGCCATTGTTCCCAACAAGGCCAAAAATTTCACCTTTTTCAATAGTCAGTTCAGGAATGTTTAATACGATTTCTTTGTTATATGATTTTATAAGGTTTTCTATTTGTATCATGGTTACGAGTTTTTGTAGTTTCTGATTAATTGGTGTTTTTGTTTGCGGTATTGTTTCGAGAAATAGTCGATTATAACAGGATTGAAAATAATTCCAACCAGACCAAGAGTTCCTAGTCCAACGTATCCGCCAATTACTCCAAATGGCAGGCTAAACAAGTAAAAAATACCTATCGGGCCAAATATCATAGGAAAAGCTGCCAACCATTTCGACGCGCTAACGCCTTGATAATTCATCACTGACGATTGCTCCAGGTCGAGCCTTTTTTTACTGTAAAGACCAATCCAAAACATCAGCGGAATATTTACTCCGAGGTTGTAAAGCAGCACAGCTAAGTGAGTGTAAATGATTTTTGTATATAAAAATGCGTAGGGCAAAGTAACGATATAAGCAATTACCGAAACCACGGTTACCAGCATGTAAAAAGAGCGCAAAAACTGTTTCATGGTAAGACGCTGGCACATAAGCATTGAAAAATAGTTGCTGTGCCATGCAGGGAAGAATTGTCCATAAGAAACTGAAAATAAGCCAACAATAATTATTCCACCAATGATAAAGAGAAACTCAGGAAGCGGATGTCCGTGTTGTGGTTTATAGATTAACAAACCGTAAAGGAGAAAAATTACCGACATCATGGCTACCGAGCGGGGCCGTTTGTTTCTCCAGATTAGTTTTAGTTCAAGAGCGATAAAACGTCCGGTTTCGCCAAGTCGGTCGAGCCACGAATAATCCCTGATTTTTTCTTCTTTCTTCCTGTTAGCGAGTGTGTTGATAAACATTCGGCTTAATAGAAACCGAACATTCAGAAAATAAACAAGTACCGGGATGATTATTATTGCAACGGCAAGTGCGGGATTGGCGATGATCAGATCCAGCAATTTGCCCATTCCTCCTGAAAGATCAACGATTTGGAAATGATTGATGGCAAATAATCCGGCCAGAGCAGCAAGCAGAACGAAAAAACCATATTCTGCTTCGTTAAATCGCCATTTCAGATAAATTGCCAGAAAATGATTACTAAAGATCAGAATCGCAATGGACAAAAACCATGCTGTTGCCGCCAAAGCGCTGTTGGCCGGAATAACCAGTTTAATTAGGGTTGGTACAACCAGGAAAAATGGCAGCACATTGAAAAAACTCAATATCGAGCGAACCATCAGGTAATTGGCAATCTTCGAGCGGCGAATGTTTAAAAGCAATAAAGGTTTAAAACTTACAGTCGGGAGCTTTTGCATGAGTTGTCTTACAATCAGCTCGATAGCTAAATACGCCAGGACAATGGAATTGAATTTGCTAATGGGGTCGTCGTTCGGAAATTCCTTTGCCAAAATTCGGGGAATAAAAATGCCGAGAAACAGGAAATTAGCAGAGAAATACAAGGCCAGGATCCCTAGCCCGATACTGGTAGCCAGGCTTTTGCCCCAGTATGCCGAGCGGACTGTTTCGCGCCATGCCAGTGTAAAAAGGGTTTTATTCATTGGGGTTAATTTGATGGATTTTGTAGCATTAGTACGTGACGGTGATGTTTTGTTACAAATATTTGTTGCTTGATTAATTAACTAAATGAGTCATTCTAACCTGTCTGTCAGCGTACACGTTTTCTTGAAAACCTTTTGATGTCCTTCTGAATCAAATATTTCGACTAAAACAATGTAAACACCTATGTTTTGCTTTTGTCCCGATTGGTTTTTTCCATCCCAGGTCCAGCTTCCTTCCTGCGCCAGCAACTGGTTTTTAACCAGGTGGACGATCATCCGGCCAACAGCATCAAAAATACGGACATTGGCTATGTAGCTCGGTTTGTCGAGATGGAAAATAATTGAAAGCTTGTCGTTGTAACCATCGTTGTTAGGCGAGAATGCCTGTGGTTCGCACGCAATCTGGCATTTTGTATTTTCTTCGTTTCTGGTTTGCGAATTGGGCAATCCGGGTGTGGCAAAACCTGCCGATTCTGCTGCCGATTGCCAGTTTGTTGATTCGTTGGTGGGTTTATCCAGCGAAATACGTTCGAGCGAGACACCTTCTTCGTTGGCCAAAAAAGGAGAGTGCATTTTTGCCGAATAACTGAATTCATCAATAACTTCCTGCGAATTATCGAGTAAAACTATGGTTCCGGCATCGTCGGGGTAAGTCGGGAATGAGCTCATTGCAGCGAAATTTGCCTGATTGTTGTTCGGGTACTGCATCATTACTGCGTCGGGATCTTTGGTACAGACGAGGTAATCATTGGGTTGCAAAACCATTTTGTCCGTTGAAACCGGATAGATTTGTTTCAGTTCGCCGGCATCATTACGTGCGGCTAATTTAAGTTGGTTAAGTGCGACAGGTGTATTCGAAACATTCACCAATTCAACAAAATCAGCTCCTCCAGACAGCGGGTTAAAAAGTACTTCGTTGATCAGAACTGATCCTTTTTCAGGAGGCAAGTCAAACGTGAAGGAAATTGTATCGGGTTGCATTATTTTTCCTGAAATGTTTGCAATTCCGTTAATTTTAAGGAGAAGCTCGTAACCCGTAACTTTGCCGATAGAAATATCAACGGAACGGCTGTCGTTATTGTTAACAGTCGCATTTGTTATAGCAATTTGTTGTTTATTTTCGTCGGTGAGGCTGAAGTTGGATATACGAACTGAACTGGTAGCCACCGGATAATTAAATGTCAGGCGAATCAGATGTGAATCTATAACTGTCAGCTTTTCAACGAAAAGTTGTGCTGCGTGTTTGGTAATCGAAACATCGTCGAGCCAAAGCTGTCCGGAGCGGGTTGATGTGAAGTTAAAAAACAGCCCGACATTGGTAAAATCGAATGTTGTTTGGTCGTTACCTGAAAATAATTTGCTTTTTGCTTCTCCCGATTTTTGATATTGAAGTGTCCAAACTCCTTTTGCGGTGCGGCTTACATTGATATTTGCCAACGTTGATGCGTTCCAGTCCAGGTCCGATTCAACAATCAAGCTGTCGGCTTTTCCCTTTTTGATCCTCCAAAGTTCAAGTATGTCACTGCTTCCGGAAATATTCACGCCAACCACAAAACCATTGATCAAATCGGGTTGAATTGTATCAGCACTCAGGTAGAGCCAAAACCGGTTGGAGGAAGATGGGTCCCAATTCCCATTTTTCAGGTTAAACTTCCATTCCAGATCGAGCGTTTTGAAATCAACTTTTGCCTGATGAAAAATAAATGAATTTCCTGCCGTTGTTTTTGTGGAGTGCCTGAGCGAAAATACGCCCGAAATTTTATTAGTAGAGGAGATTTCCCAATCGGTAGTCTGTTTCCAGTCCCTGAAGGTGCCGGTTTCAAAATTATCTTCAAGAACAATGGTGTCATTTTCCTGGAAGCTTTCTATTTTTGCAAAGACTTTATTGCCTGTGGTTATTTCAGGAAAAGCTTTTTTACTTACGATTGTTAAAAAATAGACAAGTATATTTGAAAAAATAAAAATAAATCTAAGCATTTTTTGAAAAATTAAAAGCAATGAACTACTTTTGACCTGAATTTACACCTATGTGTAGGGTAAAATTTGATTTAATTTAACAAAAATGAATCATTTTACCAAAAAAGTAGTAATTGGAAGTATAATAAATATTTAAATACGTTTGAAATGAAAGTCGCAGTAGTTGGTGCAAGTGGTGCGGTTGGCCAGGAATTTTTAAAGGTTTTGGCTGAAAGAAATTTTCCGCTCGATGAACTGGTTTTATTTGGATCGGCACGTTCAGCCGGAACAGAGTACGAATTTAAAGGAAAGAAACTGGTTGTTAAAGAACTGAAACATAACGACGACTTTAAAAATATTGACATTGCTTTGACTTCGGCAGGCGCTTCAACTTCGAAAGAGTTTGCTGAAACAATAACAAAATACGGTGCCATTATGATCGACAATTCGAGCGCTTTCCGCTACGAAGCCGACATTCCGCTGGTTGTGCCTGAAGTAAACCCTGAAGATGCGCTGAACCGTCCGCGCGGCATAATTGCCAACCCAAACTGTTCGACCATACAAATGGTTGTGGCGTTGAAGCCGATTAACGATTTGTCGAAGATTGTGCGCGTGCATGTCGCAACTTACCAGGCAGCGAGCGGTGCCGGTGCGCAGGGAATTGCCGAACTTGAAACTCAAATTCAGCAGGTGGCCAAGGGCGAAGAGCCAACTTTTAAAAAGTTTCAGTACCAATTGGCGATGAATATCATTCCGCAGATCGACGTTTTCCTCGATAACGACTACACGAAAGAGGAAATGAAGATGAACTGGGAAACCAAAAAGATTATGCACACCGATGCCGAAGTGAGCGCAACCTGTATCCGTGTCCCGGTAGCACGTGCACATTCCGAAGCGGTTTGGGTTGAAACCGAAAATGCTTTGGATATTGACGTGGTAAAAGCCGCTATGGAAAGCTTTGAAGGCTTGACTGTTCTGGATAATCCGGCTGAAAAACAATACCCAATGCCGCTGTTTATTTCAGGAAAAGATGATGTGTATGTGGGCCGTATCCGTAAAGATCTAGCCAATCCAAAAGGTTTGACATTCTGGTGCGTTGGCGACCAGATCAAGAAAGGTGCTGCATTGAATGCTGTTCAGATTGCTGAATGGCTGATTAAAAACGGAGAAGTGAAATAGCTGAGATTATAAGAATCGCAAACCCTCAATAAGTATGATAATCAGTGCTTTTTGAGGTTTTTTGTTTTCTGCGCTTCTTCAACAGCGAAGTCTGTTAATAGAAAAAATCATTATCCAAACATTAATTTGACTATACAGAAAATCTAAGGAATTTAACTCATCGATATATTTTTTATATTTGAACTGGATTTTCGTAACACTAAAAAAAACAAATATGCAAACTATTGAAACCTACGATTTCGCTGGCAAGAAAGCACTTATCCGTGTTGATTTCAATGTGCCACTTGATGAAAATTTTGTGATTACAGATGATACCCGTATTCGTGCGGCTATTCCTACTATTAAGAAAGTGATAGAAAAAGGTGGAAACCCAATTATCATGTCACACTTCGGACGTCCGAAAGATGGTCCAAACCCAAAATATTCGATGAAACACCTGGTCGGTCACCTCAGCTCATTACTGGGCCAGGAAGTTATATTGGCTCCAGATTGTGTTGGCGAAGAAGTTCAGTCATTGATCAACGCGTTGAAACCAGGTCAGGCAATGTTGCTTGAGAACCTACGGTTCCACAAAGAAGAAGAAAAAGGTGACGAAGGTTTTGCCAAACAGTTGGCCGACAATGGTGATTGTTGGATTAACGATGCATTCGGAACAGCACATCGCGCACACGCATCAACCGCTGTTATGGCTAAATTCTTTCCGAACGACAAAATGTTTGGTTACCTGATTGAAAGCGAAGTAGCCAGTTTGGATAAAGTATTGAAAAACCCACAGCGTCCGTTGACAGCTATTATGGGTGGTGCAAAAGTTTCATCAAAGATTACTATCATCGAAAACCTGTTGGATAAAGTGGACAACCTGATTTTGGGCGGTGGAATGACTTACACTTTTGTTAAAGCTCACGGTGGCGATGTAGGTACTTCTATCTGCGAACCCGATTTTCTTGAAACTGCTTTGGCTATTGAAAAGAAAGCTGCTGAAAAAGGTGTAAAAATCATTATGGCTACCGATGTTGTTGCTGCTGATGCTTTTGCAGCCGATGCAAATACCCAGATCGTTGAGGCCAATGCTATTCCTGAAGGATGGATGGGACTGGATGCCGGTCCAAAAAGTATTGAACTGTTTAAAGAAGTGATTGAAAACTCAGGAACGATTCTTTGGAATGGCCCGGTTGGCGTGTTCGAAATGGAGAAATTTGCTGTTGGTTCAAAAGCTGTTGGCGAAGCTATCGTTAAAGCAACTTCAAAAGGTGCCTTCTCGTTAGTTGGTGGTGGCGACTCGGTATCGTGCGTGAACCAGTTTGGTTTTGCCGATGGTGTTTCGTACATCTCAACAGCTGGTGGAGCATTGCTCGAATACCTCGAAGGCCAGGTACTTCCGGGAGTTGCAGCAGTAAGAGGAGAATAAGGGAAAGCCCCCTCCCGACCTCCCCCGAAGGGTGAGGAGAAAAAGACTAAATGAACAATGAAATACGGAAAACCTCGGGGCTACGAAGCTTCGGGGTTTTTCTTTTTGTAATGAAATAAAAAACACATAGACACATAGAAAACATAGATTTAGAATTGAGTTTCAATGTCGTTTAGTTAAGCGAATACGCTCAATAAGAATCGTCACTGCGAGGAACGAAGCAGTCTGATCGCAAATAGATTACTTCGCTATCACTCGTAATGACGTTCTAAACTAAACGACATTGAATTGAGTTTTCTCAATGTACCCCAATAGTCTATGAGGTTGAAGAATATATTCAATGAATAATTAAAATTACCACTTTACCTTTAGGGAAAATCGCTTTTAACCCGAAATCAAACAATCGATTGTGTCCTATGTGTCTATGTGGTTCAAAAAATCTACCATGAAAAAATCACAATTAGCTATCGAGAACTTTAAAACCCTGAATTGTGCCCAATCGGTGCTGTTGAGCCATGCTGAAGAACTGAACCTCGACCGCACCGCTGCACTCCGCATCGCTCTTGGTTTTGGTGGCGGAATGGCTATGGGCGAAACCTGCGGGGCCGTTACCGGAGCCTATATGGTTTTGGGCCTGAAAGCCAATTTCAAAGAGAAATCCATTCCTGAAATTAAAGCGGAAACTAAAACTGCCGTTCGCCGGTTCAACGAGCTGTTTATTGCTAAACATGGCTCGCTGCAATGCAAAAAGCTTCTCGGAGTCGACCTTTCTACACCCGAAGGTTCAGCCGAAGCTAATGCCAAGGGATTGTTCGACTCGGTTTGTACAACACTGGTTGCTTCGGCTGCCGAAATTCTGGAGAAAGAGTTTTAAAACTGAAGTTGACAAGAGAGTTGTTGGCTCGAATGGTTTGTTTACAGTTAATTCAGTTCGTTGATTTGGATTGGTATGCAAAATTTATGAATTTCGGACTGGAATTTCAATGATAATCAAACAATGAGCAAAACCAGCGCCGATTGCAAAACTTTTGGGTTCAGCAGGAGAAAATACGGCAGCGAATTACTGATCGACCTGATCAGGCTCGAATCGCTTGAGAAGTATAACCGGAAAACACCGCGGCATTTTCTTTCCTTTTACGACATTACTCTTATTCAAGAAGGAGCGGGACAATTTGCCCTCGACGACATCGACTTTCCGGTTGAAGCCAATCAACTGTACTTCACGGCTCCGGCGCAGGTTCGCGAATGGAAAGTAGCTGAAAGCCCGTGTGGTCTAGTGCTTATCTTCGAGGAGGAATTCCTGTGCAGTTTCTTTAGCGATCCCTTGTTTGTCAAAAATTTATCATTTTTCAGGAATAGGCTGGCCCCACCACAAATAAAACTTAACGTCGCTGAAGGTCAATACTTTACTAATTTGTTGCTTCAAATTGAGCAGGAAATAATATCCAGCAGGGAAAATCACCTTTTACGTGCATTGCTTTATCAGGCATTGGCCTGGCTCAATAATGTGTACCGCTTGGCGTATCAGCTTACCGAAAAAACTCAAAATCGGAGAGTAGCCAGTTTTTTTCAGTTGGTTGAAAATTATTATTGTACCGAACATGTTACTTCTTTTTATGCTGAAAAACTCTGTATAACGGCAGGTTATCTGAATGAGCTGGTAAAAAGCCAAACCGGTGTTTCGGCCAAGCAATATATTATAAACCGTTTGATAACCGAGGCTAGGCGTTTATTGCAGTTTAGCGAGGTCTCAGTCGCTGAAATCGCCTGGAAACTGGGTTTTGACGATCCGTCGTACTTTGTTCGCCTGTTTCGTAACGAAACTGGTGTTTCTCCACTTGCTTTCCGAAAAGGCAGACTACCTTAAAAAGTCCTGTTTCTTCCCTGTTTTCTGTTATCTGGCTGAAAATATAGTGGCTAGTTTTGTGTTGTAAATCAAATATAAAGCCATGAAACAGTATTTTTTATTTTTATGCTTAATTTTTACAACTATGACAAATGCTAACGAAAAAAACTCGATTCAATCGACAATTATTGAACTTGAAAGAGGAGCCCTTTTGCGCTGGATACAGGGCGATCCAACCGGATTTCTTGAACTTTCGGCGCCCGATGTGGTGTATTTTGATCCTTTTCTGGAAAAAAGAATAAATGGGCTTGAAGAATTAACCAGGTTGTACCTGCCGCTAAAAGGACAGGTAAACGCCGATCAGTTTGAGATGCTCGATCCGGTTGTTCAGGCAACAAATAAAATGGCCGTTCTGACCTTTAACTTTAGTTCGAAGGCAGGTGAAAAAGTACACAGGTGGAATTGCACGGAAGTTTACCGCTTTGAAGCCGATGGAACATGGAAAATTTGTCAAACACATTGGTCGGTGACAAAGCCAGAACTAAAAATGGAGGCTAACGATTGATGATGAAACGTATAATCTTTGCAATAAGCTTGATTTTGTTGTCCAAAACAATTTGGGCGCAATCAGCAGGATTTGACTATTTCGGACAAAAAGGACCTGGCCACCTTATTGAATTGTTTGCACCGAAAATTGTGTCGTTGAGCGATGTGAAAGAAAAGTCGCTGGCTATTTCACCCCTTGGTGATGAAGTTTTCTTTTCGGAAGGGAAGGAATGGCCTGAAACTAAAATTATGCATGTTAAGAGGATAAACAACCAATGGGGCAAGCCACAAGTGGCCGATTTTTGTATGGATTGTTTTGCTACCGAGCCTGCTTTTTCTCCCGATGGGAAATACCTGTACTTTTCATCAAGCAAAGGAGAAACTAACATTAAGCAATATTGTATCTGGCGAATGGAGCGAACAATGTCTGGCTGGGGAATTCCGCACAAAATAATCGATATTGCCGATCCGAATGTTTGGGAATTTCATCCTTCTGTCGCCAGAAATGGTTCTGTTTATTTCTGCCGTTGGGATGCAAAAACGCAGAAGGGAGATATCTTTCGGTCGATATACTCAAATGGGGTTTATGCAATTCCCGAGAAAGTAGATCTTCCGTTTGATAGCCCTGGTAGCAACAGCGATCCGTTTATTGATCCTGATGAAAAATACATCATCATTTCATCGATGGGACAAAAAGGCAAAGGAGGATATGATGTTTACATTTCGCATCGGAAAGAAGATGGTTCGTGGCTGCCACCAGTAAATGCCGGCGAAAAGATTAATACTTCAGGAGACGAAGATTCTCTGGATATTTCTCCAGATGGCCGGTTTGTGTTTATTTATAAAAAAGGCGATGTATATTGGGCCGAGGCAAAAGGATTGATTGATGCCTATCTGTAGCAATTCAATTGTTTGCTGGTAGTTCTTTAATTGACATTCACTTGATGTAACAGCGAAGCCGTTGGTTGTTGCATCAAGTGGTTTATTTCTTCATGCTATAATCATTCAGGTAATAACTTAATGCTCCTGAAGGACATTTGTCCAATTGCTCTTTCAATTTTTCGGTCGTGGCATTATTAATCTCGATCCACGGCTTAGCTTTCGGATTATAAACCTGAGGCAATGTTTTTACACACATTCCTGAATGAGTGCATTTCGCAGGTTTCCATACAATGGTAATCTCACCGTTGCTATAGGTTTTTATTGTTTCTTCAGACATTACTTTAACTTTTTAGTTAGATATAAACGAGTTATATTCAGGATGTCGGTTTATATAAGCGGCAACAAACGGACAAAGCGGAACCAAAAACAACTCTTTTTGCCGAATGTCGTCGAGTACTTTCTTTACTAATGCCGACCCAATTCCTTTCCCTTCAAATTTGGAAGGAACTTCGGTGTGTGTCAAAAAGATTTTTCCTTGAGCTTTGATGTATTCGATTCGTGCCAAATCTCCATTTATATGTATTTCGTATTGATTCTTTTCAGCGTTGTCAATCAGTAGATAGTCCATATTAATTTTTTAAAGTAAAACATATAATCCGGTGAAAAAGTTGAAGTTAAATTTTTAAGAAAGCTGATAGTTAAAGTGATTTTGAATTTTTGTATAGAAGAGACTAAAAAGAAACGGACCAACATCAGTGACATTGGCCCGTTTGCAAAGTTAAAACCCTAAAAATCGTTATGGTTTACGATAATTTACCCCATAACGGTATAAACGCAAATATTCTGTTTCCATTCGTTTCGAGAAATCGGTAAAATCTTTCTTTTCTTTTGGTGTCCAAACAACTTCGGCTAAAGCACAAACTCTGGGGAAAACCATATATTCGGCATATTTGGTTGATGGGATGTATTCTGTCCAAACATTGGCTTGGGCTCCCATGATGTATTTTTGTTCGTCGGCAGTAAGTTCGTCGGGGATTGGTTCATACGAATAAACCTGTTCAAGAGGCAGATATCCACCTATCGCCAATGGTTCCTTGTCTGTTTCTTTCGATTGGTAATGGTCGAAATACAGGTGCGTACCGGGAGTCATTACAACATTATGTTTCTGCTGGGCTGCTTCAATTCCGCCTTTTATGCCTCTCCACGACATTACCGATGCTCCTGGGGCTAATCCGCCTTCCAGTATTTCGTCCCATCCAATAATCTGGCGGCCTTTGCTGTTCAGGTATTTTTCAATGCGTTTAATGAAATAACTCTGCAACTCATGCTCGTCTTTCAGCCCAAGTTCCTTAATGCGCTTTTGGCAATCAGGACATTCTTTCCATCGATCTTTCGGGCATTCGTCGCCGCCAATGTGGATGTATTTTGAAGGGAATAATTCGCAAACTTCGTCGAGTACATTTTGTAAAAATTTAAATGTTTCTTCTTTTCCTGCACATAAAACATCTTTGCTAATGCCCCATGTAGTCATTACATTATAAGAGCCACCCTTGCACCCCAACTCCGGGAAAGCTGCCAGAATTGCTACACTATGACCAGGCATTTCAATTTCAGGAACAACCGTAATAAAACGTTCTGCAGCATACTGTACTATTTCTTTTACTTGTTTCTGGGTATAAAAACCACCATAGCCAATACCATCATAAACTTTCGAACGCGAGGCATGGCCAACAACTGTCTCATCTCTCCAGCTCGATATTTCGGTGAGTTTGGGATATTGGTTAATTTCCAGTCGCCATCCCTGATCTTCGGTTAAATGCCAGTGAAAAGTATTCAATTTATACATGGCCATGTTGTCGATGTATTTTTTGATAAAACTAACGGGAAAGAAGTGACGGCCAACATCCAAATGCAATCCGCGCCATGCGAAACGGGGCTGATCGTTTATTTCGGCGCACGGCACTGTCAGCGGACCATTCTGGGCAACCGGCAACATTTGTTTTAGCGATTGAACGCCATAGAAAATACCAGCAGGAGTTTTAGCTGCAATTACAATTTCTTTGGGATCAACCTTCAGCAAATAACCTTCATCACTTCCGGGCAACGATTTGTTTAGCTTAAAGCTGAGGGTTTGTTTTGCTTTTTCGTTTACCGGAAGGATAAACCCATAATATGTTTTCAGAAATTCGTTTAACTGGCCGGCAATACTTTTCAACTCTGGTTTTGATGCGTCGAACGAAAGTGCAGTTGCTGAACTCAGGTTAAAAACTCCTTCAGTTTGACTTACCTGTGCGGGTTGGGGGATAATTGCCAGCGGCTGTGCTAACAAACCTGCTGAAGCAAACAGACAAAGAATAAGTAAGAATTTCTTCATGGGTTATTCGTTTTGTTGGTTTTAATTTAGACAAATGTATCTAAAATAAATAAGAAAGTAAAGTGGTACTTTTTTATATTTTTATAAAGTTTTTTCTGGGCTTGAGTATTTTTACAGAATAATGATGTTGAGACCACGATCGATTTTTGCGATTGAATTGCTTATTATTTGATGAGAACAACCAAATTTGCGGTTGGATAAAAATTGAATTGATGGAGCTAAAGCGGATACTTAATTTGCCTTTTGTACAACTCGACAGCTTACGGCACAGATACATCCTGATTGCAGTAACTGTAATTTTCAGCATATTTTTCCTGAACGTTTTTGTTCCGTTCAATATTAACCGCTGGAGCAGGGATTCGGGATTCGATCAGTTTATTCGTCTCTCGGGGTTTGGTATAATTGGTGGGGTTGTACTTTCAATTTCACAGCTGTTTATCCGGAAGCTGTTTGGTGTCGACCATTTTCGGATATGGACTTTTACCCTTTGGTTTTGTGGCGAACTGTTTTCAATGGCTTTTTTATTTATTGTCTATCAGTCAAATCATGGCATCGATTTCATTCAACTTATAAAAGAAATGCCTGATAGTATCAGGTACACACTTTTAAGTATCCTTATACCGTACTCGCTGGCGTTATTGTTTATTACGCTTAATATTCAGAAATCGAAGTTTGAGACCTTGAAGGTAAATACTGTAATACCTGTTTTTGAACCTAAACTTTTTGATTTTCCGGATGAAAAGGGGGTTATACGATTTTCAATTGCGCCCGATCAGATTTTGTATTTTGAATCGGCTGATAATTACCTGATTATTTTTTATCTGAATAATGGAAAGCTTTCCAAACAGATTTTGCGTAATACTTTGAAGAATATCGAACTGCTGGTAGCTGGTTCATTCATGAAAAAATGTCATCGTTCGTTCATGATAAATCTTCAGAAAATAGAATTTGTTGATTATGACAAAGCCTGTTGCCGCATTAAATTGATAGGTGTAATTGAGCCTATTCCTGTTTCACGTAAATACTATCCTGAGTTTAAATTGTTTTTGAAAAGTCCCAAATAAACGGTTATTGCAATTCACCCCTGCATTAGTTCCATTCGTCCCTTTCGTTTTTTTGATTGATTTTGCCTGTTTAGATTTGGCAAAAATTTTATTCACAACTTAAAAACAACAGGAAACATGAGAAAGTTAGTTTTGATTTTATTCGTCTCTTTTATCGTTATTGGTTCGGCTTATGCTGCTGTAAAAAACGCATTTAAAGGAACATGGGATTATAAGGTTCCCGAAGCCCCTTACGAATATTCTGCAGGGAAGATTGTTTTTGCTGAAGCCGCAAACGGACAACCAACTATTACAATCAAATTTACCAATGGAACTGAAGTAAGTGGAAAAGAAGTGAAAATTGAAAATGATTCGTTTTCGTTCACAACAGAAGTTGATTACAATGCGGTAAAAGTGAACGGTAAGCTTGTTGAAGGAAAAATTTCAGCAAAAATTGATACTCCTCAGGGCTTGATGAATATGACTGCTGTTCAGAAGCGCTAACCGAAACCAACTAAAAAGGGGATAACCATTGTGGATTATCCCCTTTGTTTTTTTTAATAAAATCTTATTGTGGCATTGGCAGCCCGCTTAATCTTGCCATGCTGGCTTCAATTTCGTGTTCCGGATATTCGTAGTCCGAAAGCTTGCCGCTCATATACTTGTCGTATCCCAAAAGGTCCATCGAGCCGTGTCCGCTCAGGTTGAACAGGATCACTTTTTCCTTGCCTTCTTCTTTGGCTTTCAATGCCTCGCGGATAGTAGAAGCAATGGCGTGAGTCGATTCAGGAGCAGGAATGATACCTTCGGTTTTAGCGAACAGCAAACCAGCTTCGAAACACTCGCTTTGATGAATGGCCTGGGCCTCCATCAATCCGTCGCGCAGGGCGGCGCTTACAAGTGGCGACATACCGTGGTAACGCAAACCTCCGGCGTGAATTGGTGCCGGAATGAAATCGTGACCCAGACTGTACATCGGCAATAGTGGTGTCATTTTAGCCACATCGCCATGGTCGTACACAAACTTACCTTTGGTCAGAGTTGGACATGAAAAAGGTTCAGCGCCAATAATCTGGATGTTGGCACCGTGCACTTTTTCGTACATGAACGGGAACGAAATTCCGGCGAAATTACTTCCACCACCGCAGCAACCAATCACCACATCTGGATTCTTAATGCCAATTTTTGCGAACTGTTTTTTTGCTTCAAGACCAATTATCGTTTGGTGAAGCATTACGTGGTTCAGCACCGAACCCAGTGCATAGCGGGTTTGTCCGGTTGGATCGGTAACGGCGGCTTCAACGGCTTCCGAAATAGCAATACCCAAACTTCCAGGAGTATCAGGGAATTGAGCTAAAATATCACGTCCGGCCTGGGTTTCCATGCTTGGGCTGGCCACGCACTGTCCGCCCCAGGTTTGCATCATTATTTTGCGGAACGGTTTTTGGTCGAAACTTACGCGGACCATAAACACTTTACATTCGATACCGCCAATTTGGGCGCAGGCATACGAAAGAGCCGAACCCCATTGCCCGGCGCCAGTTTCGGTAGTTAGCTTTTTAATCCCGAATTGTTTATTGTACCAGGCTTGCGGTACAGCTGTGTTGGGTTTGTGACTTCCAGCCGGCGAAACACTTTCGTTTTTATAGTATATTTTTGCCGGAGTTCCCAACGCTTCTTCCAATTCGTATGCCCGAATGAGTGGACTTGGTCTCCATTGCATCAATATCTGGCGAACTTCTTCTGGTATGTCAATCCATCGTTCCTGCGAAACTTCCTGTTCAATCAGGTTCATCGGGAAAACCGGAGCAAGCGCTTCTGGTGTAACAGGATTGCCGTCAGGACCCAGTGGTGGGTTCATTGGTGTTAATAAATCGGGTGCCAGGTTATACCATTGTTTTGGCATCTCTGATTCTTCGAGGAAGATTTTCTTTAATCTAGCCATGTTGTCAGTTTTTTATTGGTTACTATTTTAAATTGAATATCAACATAAAACAGGAAAAGGGACTTTCTGCACAAATACAGAAGGTCCCTTTCCCCAGCCTTTAAAGCTACAGATCAATATGCAATTCCCGCGTTTCCATTTTAATGTTACGCCAAGCCCATTCTTTTCCGTATAAAGGTGATTTGTACATATCTTTCTTCAAAAAAGCGAGTAAAACTAGTCATATTTTTCATGTTTTCAAGAGAAAATAGCGTTTTGTAGAACAGACATTTTTAATTGTCAGGAATCAGGCTTTTGTTTATCCTTAAAAAGACCGAACACCTGAGGAATAATCCTTTCGAAATATGTTCAAAATCAGGCGACTGTTTGCTTCCGGTTAATGGAGTCCCTATTTCCCATGAGCCTCGGTCCATTTCAGAATAAGCGCGAAGTTTTTGATTAAGCTTATATCCAACATCGAGCGAGAACCACCATTTCCTGGTCATTTTTAGGTTGGCAAACCAGCCTGCATTTCGCTCCTGAAGCCAGATGTAACTGTATTGAACGTTGTTGGGCAATAGGGCATTGTATCCGTTTCCTCCTGAAAAGAACCCGGTGTGGAACGTTGGTCTGACAGCCCATTCAGCCCTGAACCATAAAGGAAGTGTGGCGGTGTAGGTTGCCCGTTTGGTTGGTGTCCAGCGAAATCCGGCAACCGGTATCAGCAGATTTCCTGAAAAACGTTGCGCATACGAAAGTCCGATAGTATAAGTGATATGTTCGCTCTTTTTCCAGTTGAACCGAACGGTGGTTATCCCGGTCAACGCTTCGGGCGAGTAATTTCCTGAAGTGGAAGCAAACGCCGGTGCAATAACCCAGTTCAGGTTCCAGCGGTCATTCAGTTCGTGCTGCCAGATGAACCGAAGCGAGGTTTGTGTAAATTTGGTTTCTTCAATCGGAAACGAATCGCCAGTTTGAAGGAAGCGATACTGCGGCGAAATAATCAAGCGGTTGTGCTCCGAACGCAAAAGCGGGTAAGCCAGTTGAATGCTTCCGCGCTGTTTGATTTCACTGCTTGTCGAAGGTTCGTAGGTAAATGAAAAAGGCGATGTTTGCTGTGCAAAACTTGTCTTCAATAAAAAAAAGAGTAAAATAGAAAGAATAATTCGGGTCATCATTTTTTTTGATTTACTTGAGAATTAATCCATCAGCCATTTCGATGGTGCGGTCGGTGTTTCGGGCAAAGTCGTTGTCGTGCGTCACACAAATGATGGTTTGTCCAAATTCGCGGGCCAGGTTGCGGAAAATATCCTGAACAGCCAGCGAGTTTTTGCTGTCGAGGTTCCCGGTTGGTTCGTCGCCCATGATTACCGACGGGTTGTTAATCAGCGCACGGGCTATAGCTACGCGCTGCTGTTGTCCGCCCGAAAGCTTGTTGGCTTTTTTCAGCGACTGATCTTCCAAATCGAGTAAACGAAGGTTTTCGTAGGCGTGGTGTTCAATTTCTTCCGAAGAGAGTTTACCAAGTTTTAACGCCGGAAGCATCACGTTTTGCAGCGTGCTGAATTCGGGCAACAAATAATGAAACTGGAATACGAACCCGATGTGCTCGTTTCTGAAGGCGGCCAACTGGTTTTGCGTTTTCCCGGTGAGCCGTTCGCCGTTGAATTCGAGGCTTCCCTCGTAATCGGTGTCCATGGTGGAAAGCACGTACAAAAGTGTCGATTTTCCGGAGCCCGACTTGCCGATAATGGAAAGGAACTCGCCCTTTTTCACGTCGAACGAAATGTTTTTGATGACCTGAAAGGTTTGTGGGTCGTGGAAATATTTGATCAGGCTTCGAACCTGCAATGCGTTTTCTGTTGTTTTCATATCGCTTATCCTCTGATGATTACAACCGGGTCGATTTTCGAAGCTTTTCGGGCGGGCAGGTAGCCGGCAAAAAGCGTGGTGGCAATGCCAAAAACAATGGCCGACACAAAATCTGCCGGGTTGTAGGTAATCGGCAAAGTGGTTAGTCCGGCCACTTTAAACGGCACTTGGTTCACCGCCGCCGAAATTCCCATCCCCAACAACACACCCGTAATTCCGCCGACTACACCAATAACTGCCGCTTGTGCCAGAAAAATGCTCAGGATGTCGCCACCCGAAAATCCCATGGCTTTCAGGATGGCGATTTCGCGGATTTTCTCGTTGATGGTCATGTTCATGATGTTGTAGATGCCAAAGCCTGCCACAAGCAAAATGGTGAGCGAAACGGCAATGGCAATGATGCTGCGCAGTTGCGAGGCTGCCAGCAATTGCTGGTTGGCCGTTTGCCACGATTCAACCTGGTACGGAATTGCCGATTTTAATTGGCTGACCAGCGAAGCGGTTTGGTCGCGATCGCGCAGGTTCACCTGAATGTCGCTCGAATAGTCGAAGTTTTTGCCCTGAAATTGCCGGGCCGTGGCAATGTTGAGGTAGGCGCGCGACTTGTCGATTTCCTTCACCGAGGTTTCCACAATGCCGACCACCGTGTAGTTTTTCGAAACACCGTCCGAATTCAGCACATTCACATTGTCGTTCAGGCCGACATTCAGTTTTTCGGCCAGCAATTTTCCCAGGATTATGCCTGATTTCTGCACATCAAGCTTATTCCAACTTCCGGCAATCACTTTGCTGCCAATGCCAAAAAGCTGGTTTTCAGAAGCCGGTTCGACACCCGAAATGCTGCCGTTGATTTTTTTCGAGCCGCTGCGGAAAAACACGCTGAAGTTGAGCTGCGGCGTAATCCCTGTGACTTCGGGCTGCTTTTCGATGATGGAAATCACCTGCGAGGTATTTTTAATGCCGTCAGTGTATTGCAGACTTTTTTTGTTCCGAATGTTGAGAAGAGTCCCGGCATCGAAAAAGCTTTCTGCCGGGTTGTAGCTGCGTTTATCGTCGTCGTTGTAAATGCGGATGTGCGCCAGCGTGCTGAAAGCCAGGTCGTCCTGCGCCTGGTTGACGCCATTCATAAAGCTGTTCATAAAAATGTACATCGACACGCCAAACGTCACGCCCAGCAAGGCCACCAGCGTTTGCCCCGGCTTCGAGTTGAGGTGCGTCCAGGCAATCTGCCTGTTCACCGTCGGCTTCTTTATTTTGGATTGTTTCATGAGTTGAATCTGAAAATTGTGTTTTGTTTACTCTTTTGAACTCACCCCTGCGCATCTGCGATGCTTTTCCCCTCTCTTTTCGAAAGAGAGGGGAGAACGTCCGCTAGCGGACGTTGGGGTGAGTCCAGTTTTCTGTTCGTTTTCATTTCTTGCCCGGTAAAACAATTGTTTCACTTTCGGTAAGTCCGCCGGTAATTTCCACCCAGTCGGTATTTTTTATTCCAGTAGTCACTTGTTTCTTTTCTCCTGATTCGGTCAGAATAAAATCGTTGGACAGCAGGTATTTCGCCGGAATAACCAAGGCATGTTTTCGCTCGCCAACCACAATGTTCGTCTGAAGTTGTGTTCCGGCTTTAAGTCCGGCAACTGGTTCGGCAAACCGGGCTTCCACGATAAACGACTGGTCCTGCGTGTCAAAAGCCGGATAGATTTTCGAGATTTTTGCCCTGAATGCGTGGTTTTTGCTGGTGTTCAGTTCAACAAAAGCTTCCTGTCCCAGAGCAATGCGATTGATGTCTTCTTCGGCAACCTGAAGTCGGGCAATAAATTCGCCTGCACCAATTTCGGCAATGGTTTCGCCGCGTTTCACCAGTTCGCCACTTTCTTTCAGGCAACGAAGCACCACGCCTTTTTCGCGGCTGACGATGCAGAAATTACCGTTATTCTCCTGTTGGCTCACCAGATTGGCTTTTGCATTGGCTAAGTCCAGTTTCAGGTTACGCCGGGTTTCGGTAATGGTGTTCTGCAAGGCCCAAAATTCGGCCTGTGAGTTTTCGTAAGCCAGCCGGGCACGGTCGTAATCGACCCGCGAAACGGCGTTGGAGCCAACCAGGTTCTGGTAGCGGGCAAAATTGGCCGAATCGGTGCGCAGTTGGTTGCTCAGTTGTATTTCCTGCTGATGTAGTTTTTGCAGCACAGGCGAGGTTTCGCGCAGGTTGCCTTGTGCTTTTTGGTAGGCCGCCTCCGCGCTTTCGAGTTGCGATTGGGGTGTTTCGTTCAGCAATTGAAAAAGCAGTTGATTGGGCTGAACCGAGTCGCCTTCGCTTACCAGTTTTTTTTGCAGGTAGCCTTCGGTTTGCGAAATTACGAGGTAACTGTTGCTCATGGTGATGTTTCCGGAGGCAAAAACGGCATCTACCAAATCTTTGCGCTGCGGTGTGGTTTGCTCTTTCCGGTGGCAGGCGGTAAACAACAGTGACAGGATGACAATTCCCGCCGGAAGTATCTTTTTTACTGAAGTTTGCATGGTTTTACTTTTTTGAGAGATGGTAGTTGAACCCAATGAAAAAGCCATTGCTGTCGTGCGATGGGTTTCGTTCGGCCCCTTTGGTGTCGCCGTTCGAAACGTGCAAATGCCGTACGCCAAACACAATCCCGGTTTCAGGCGTGATGTTTATTTCCGACCCGATGCCGTATTTGGTTGTTCCGTTCAGTTGTGTGCCGAGGCGGTCGTCCTGGTCAGTTGGGCGTGGAAAGTAGTCGGTAAAATAGACAAAGCCGCCACCCGATTCGAAGTATAGCCGCCATTCTGGGTTGTTCACTGCGTAGAAACGGGCAAACGGGCGAATGGCAAATCCGGTCGTTTTGTTGTATTGGTCAGACGGAAAGTATAGGTCGAACTCGGCGCCAACCGACATAAACTTGCGGAGCATCAGGTTAAAACCCGTGTTGTTCTGTGCCATGTACGTGTGCGGATATTTGTAACCCCACGAGAAACCGCTCTCGTTATAAATAGACAACCGGTCTTTCAGGTTTTCGTTCTTTTGGGTGAGCAAAAGGCAGGTGCCAACAGCGGCAGCCGGAATCAGAAATCCCATCGATGTGTGCAGTTTCACCGGCTCGAAGCCCAGCGGATTGTCGTACCAGTGGTCGCCCGGCCAGTATTGCGCTGAGGCCAGTTTTGCAACGCTCGTGAATGCGATGATAAGTGCAAGTATTTTAGTTTTCATTTTCTGGAGTCGAATATTGTTTTGTAACTATAGAATTCCGATAAATCGTTCAGGTAGCGGCTTTCGGCCTGGAGGTAGTCGTCGAATATTTTCAGGTAGCCGTCGAGGCTGATGAGTCCTTGCCCGTACTTTGCAGAGGCCAGTTTCAGGTTCTGTCCCGAAAGTTCGAAGGTCTCTCTTCCCAAAGCAGCCGATTGCCGGGCGCTAGCCATCTTTTGCGCCGAAAGGCTGTCGGCGATGGCCGATTTGCGCAACTCGTCGGCGTAGGTTTGAGCTGCAATTTGCCGCTCAATTTTGGCCGCCGAAACTTTCGAGCGGTTGCCCCAACCCGTGAAAACCGGCACCGAAATGCTCATCCCCAGGTAATTGTTGGGCCGCCAGTTTTCCGATTTCAGCGAAAACGAAAACTCGTCGCTGAACTGGTTTTTCCCGAAATAACCACGAAAACTCACTTCGGGCAAAAAGGCAGCGCTCGCCTTTTTCTGTTCGGCAGTGGCGTAGTCTTCTTTTAGCCTGAAAAGTTCGGTGTAACGGCTGTTGGGAAGCGTTTGAGGCAAAGCGTCATTGGGCGTTTCAGGTTCCAGCGCACCCGTCAGTTCCAATGTTGATACAGCTTCCAGCCCAAGCAGCGTTTTCAGGTTGGCGAGGCACTCGTTTTGGTAGTTCCGGCTGGCTTCGAGTTGCTGTGCCACCGAATTTTTGCTGATTTGTGCCTGGTTCAGGGCAATGGCGTCGGTCAATCCCTGTTCGAACCGCTTTTGGGTGAGCTGCCACAAGGTGTCGGCAACTGCCCAGTCGTTCTCGCCAATCGCCGCCGCCTTTTGCGCCGTGAGCGCCGCGTAGTAAAGCTGCCCGATTTGCTCCTTCAGGTTTTGTTCCGAATAGGCCTGACCGGCTTTTTGCTGTTCGAGGTTCACTTTGGTCGTACGCGACTGGTAAACCGATTGCCAGTTCAACACATTGTAGTTTACGTTGATTCCGGCGGAGTAATTGTACTTTTTGCCGAATTTCATGTAAACCGTTTCGCCAGGCTGCCCAATCAACTCGCCCGGCACGGGAGTTTCCGAAATGTCGATGTTGTCCTGTCCGTTGAAGCCTGCCGAGACCGTTGGAAACATAAATGCGTTGGCAGCCCGTTTTTGCGCGTTGGCCTGCTCAACCTGCATTTGCTGAATGCGCTGACCGACGTTGTTCTCCAGGGCAAAACGCCACAGTTCGTCCAATGAAGCAAACGATTGTTGCGCCTGCAAACGAAGAACAGCGACCAGCATCAGCGCTGAAAAGTATATTGCTTTTGTTCTCATGGCTCGCGGCTCCAGATTTTGGTTTCGCTAAACATCCCTTTCGAAGCCGCGATGTGCAATTGTCCGTTTACGATGGTCAGGCTGCAATTGGCATACATGCCGCGTTTGGGCAGATAGAGCTTGCCGCCAGTCCATTTCCCGTTGGCGTAACTCAATCCTGAAATAAGTATGGAACCAACCAGCGGCTGATTGCGCTTGCCCGCATCGGGATTGTTGCGGTCGGTTTTCGGCTTTCCGCTGGCATCGTTGGCTTCGGCCATCCACACCAGTTTGCCGACATAGCGGTCGCCCTCCCGAACGAACTCAATTTTCGAGGTTTTCTGCTCATTCACCCAACGTCCCAAAACTTTATCCCCCTCGTTCTGGGCCCGACCGGCAAGCGCTCCAACCACCAGGATTATTGATAAAATGATTTGCTTCATAGTTCTGTACTTTTTGTTTTCAGTCACAAAAATGAAGCGGACAAAAGCCAACTAAAAGTAGAAAGCGGGTGAATTGAACAAATTGGGGGGCGAAGTGAACAAGGGAAATTTTTTTTGCAAAAAAATGAATTCGCCAGGTAACTCTTTGATAAAATAATTCAATGATAGAGTTATATTTGACTTACAATAAAAGTGGTGGTAAATGGATTTAAATGAGGTTAAAATATATCGGATTACTCACATTGAGAATATACCTCATATTCTTCAACATGGCATCACTCATAAAACATCTGTTAATCGAAATCAAAATTTCAGGAATATTGGAGATGTCAGTCTCATTGAAAACCGAAGCAAAAAGGTGGTAGTTGTTGATAATGGTGAATTTGGTTTAGAAGAAGGTAAAACTTCGATACGGTTAGGCGACTACATCCCTTTTTATTTTGGCGTAAAAATGCCAATGCTCTATGTTGCGCAGCACGGTGGTAATTTTGTCGAAAAACCTACGCCAGCAAAGGATATCGTGTAAATGGCGTGTTCTCTGCCAAGAATAATAAGAAGTGGAATAGAATTTTTCTTTACTGATGGGCATGCTACCGATATGCTTACGTCGTTTTACGATAAGACGAGAATTGGAGAACTTGTAAACATTATTGATTGGGATGCCGTAAAATCTGCATATTGGGGAGGGACAGACAATCTGAACATCAAAAGGAAAAAACAAGCTGAGTTTTTAATTCATGGAGACGTAAATTCAGACCTCATTCTTGGCTTTGTTTGTTTTAATGAAAGTGCGAAAGCTAAATTGGTATCAATGGGAGTTGCCGATACTAAAATTAAGGTCATCCCCAGTGCGTATTATTAAAAAATTGATATGATAAAGTATATAACTGGAGATATATTGGAAAGCAATGCTGAGGCATTGGTAAATACTGTTAACACAGTAGGTGTTATGGGAAAAGGGATTGCTTTGCAGTTTAAGAATGCCTACCCCAGTAATTTCAAGGAATATGTTAATGCTTGCAAGAATAAAGATATAGAGATAGGGAAGCTGTTTGTTTTTAAGGATTCTAATCTGAAAACTGGGGCCAAGTATATTATCAATTTTCCTACAAAACGGGATTGGAGAAAGCCTTCGGAGTATCCTTTTATTGAATTGGGACTGGAAGACCTGAAACGAGTCTTGGAAAGGTACAATATTAAGAGTGTTGCGATTCCTCCGTTAGGGGCTGGAAATGGTGGTTTGGAATGGGAAAAAGTGAAACGGATTATTGAAGAAAAACTGGGAAGTCTTGACAGGGAAATAGTTGTATATGAGCCAAGTTTGTTTATCAGGGAACAGCTAAAAAATGAACGCGTTAAGTTGACAGATGCGAGAGCATTGCTTCTCTATGTTTTGTATGATTTGGTAAGAAATGGAGAATATGTATCAGAGTTTTCGAGTGAAAAGGTATGTTACTTTCTCCAGAAATTTGGAGCAAAAAAATATTTTAATCTTGATTTTAGCCCCAATTTTTATGGGCCATATTCAGGCAAGGTTCGTTTTGTGTTGAATGTGTTAAATGGAAGCTATGTTATGGGTTATAGTGATATGAACAAAAAACCATTCGAACCTCTGACATTAGTTGCTGACGGTTACGATGCAGTAAAAAAACATATAGAAGGAAATCCTGAATTACATAGCATTGCAAGTAAAACCATTAATTTCTTAGCTGGATTCTATTCCGATTTTGCATTGGAACTTTTGTCATCTATTGATCTAATTGCAAATAAGCATAATACATTTGAGAAGGACGTTATTTTAGAGCAACTTAAGCTTTGGAGTGATAGGAAAAGTAATATGTTTTCTAATCCAAGATATATCGATATATCAATCAGACAACTGCAAAATGCTTCCTTCGTTTAGGTTTTAATTAGACTACTCAATCATGGACAAACTTCAGGCAATAGAAACAGTAACCAAATTATTTATTGGCGTTGACGAACGGAATTGGGAGCAAGTGTCGAATGTGTTTGCCGACAAGGTTTTGCTCGATTATACTTCCATGGCCGGAGGCGAGCCTGCGTTGCTCACTTCGCAGCAAATTATCGACTCGTGGAAAGGCGTTTTACCGGGCTTCGACTACACGCACCATCAACTGGGAAACTATCTGGTAGAAGGAGATTCTGCGGCGATTAAGGTGTTTTGCTATGGCACAGCCACCCATTATTTGGCAAACGAATCGGGCAAAAATGTGTGGACGGTGGTAGGCACCTACAATCTGGACCTTTCAGAAGCAAACGGTGTTTTAAAAATTACCACCATGAAATTCAACCTGAAATACATGGATGGCAATAGCGATTTGGCGCAAATGGCTCAGGAACGGCTGAAACGATAAATTCTGCCAGCTAAGGATTTAAACTTCTTCTAGCCACTTTTAAACTTCCGATACTTTCAGGTGGGTCAAAAATTTACGACAAATAGTGTATTAAAGCGCACTTTTGTTTGCTATTTCTAATTAATTTCTTATTTTTACACCAAAAAGAGCTTTAAAATGCACTTTCAGGAGATTATTCAAACCGTGAAACGGCGCAGGGAAATGTTGCAGGTTACGCAGGAGGAGCTGGCCCGGCTTTCGGGGGTGGGTTTGCGTACTTTGAAACAGTTTGAAAGCGGCAAAGGCAATCCGACTTTGCAAACCATCGAAAAAATTGTCGATGTGCTGGGCCTGGAACTTGTTCTGAGCGTTAAAAAAATAAGCTATGCGACAAGCGAAAATTCTATATAAAGATTTGGAGGCCGGGCTACTAACCCAGTTCGACGATGGCTCGTTTGCTTTTCGTTACGCCGACAACTGGTTGTCTGATAGCTCAAAACCAGCCATTAGCCTAACTCTGCCAAAAACAAAACAGGAGTTTCATTCGGCGCACTTATTCCCTTTTTTTTACAACCTGTTACCCGAAGGCTCAAACAAACAAGCGGTTTGTCTGCTCAACCGGATTGATCTTGACGATGATTTTGGAATATTGCTCACATCGGCCAAGGACGATGCTATTGGCGCTGTTCGGGTCGTAAAAACTGAAAACGGATGAGTTTGGCCGAAATAAAAAATTGTCCCGGCACGCTGGCTGAAGGTTTTAGTACTTACAGCCGTGTTTGTCTGAACCGCATGTTTCAAGGGCGCAAGGTATCTCACGTTTTGCCGTACGATTCTCCGGTGTTGGGCGCTGATGCATTGTTTGCGGAAAACCAGAAGCGAATGTCTGTTTCAGGCGTTCAGGAAAAATTTCTGGTGGTGCTTGAGAAAAATAAGCTACGCCTTGCTTGCGAAGGAGAACGGGGAACCTACATTTTGAAACCAATTCCGGCGGCAGGCAAGAAACCCGAACAGATGCCTGCCAACGAGCACCTTACGATGCAAATTGCCCGTCAGGTTTTTGCGATTGAAACTGCTGAGAATGCCTTGGTTTTCTTCCGGAATGGGGACCCGGCATATTTGACCAGGCGATTTGATGTGAAGGACCACGGAAGTAAAATCGCCCAGGAAGATTTTGCCTCACTGGCAGGTCGGTCTCCCCAAACACATGGCGAACATTACAAATATTTGGGTAATTACCTGGAATTGTTTGCATTACTAAAAACGTTTGTTCCAGCTTATAAGCTGGAAGCGCCAAAACTTTTGAAAGTACTGATTTTCAATTATCTGTTTTCGAATGGTGATGCCCATTTCAAGAATTTTTCGCTGACAGAAACTTCATTTGGTGATTTCAGGTTAAGCCCGGCCTACGATTTGTTGAACAGCCGGATTCATATCGACGACCGCGATTTTGCGCTGGAAGGTGGCTTGTTGCCCGGAAACCTCGCACAGGGAAAAATCAGTCAGCAGTTTAGGGTATTGGCCACCGAAGCAGGAATTGAAACGGATTTGTTTTCGGATATTTTTACTGAAATGTTGAACCGAAGCGAGGGCGTTGAACGTTTAGTGTTTTCATCTTTTCTCGACGAGAGCACCCAAAGGAGCTACTGGCAAGCCTACCAGGGACGTTTGAAGCAGCTTCTGAAAGCGTAAATTTACTTTTCTTCCAGCCATTTTAAAAAATCGGTCACTTTTAGGCGGCTGACAATCAATTGCTCGGGCAATTTGAGTGCCGTTTTTACCACCATTTTACGGTTGAAATAGGGTTGCACTTCCTGCACGGCTTGCCTGTTGACCAATGTTTGCCTGTTGATGCGGAAAAAAAACGCCGGGTCGAGCGAATTTTCCAATTCGTCCATGGTTTTGAAAACCGCGTGCTTTTGCTGGTCGAAACGCCACGCCTGAACCACCTCGTCTTCCAACAGCAATACTGCAATTTTCTCCACCGGAACCGGAATGTAACTTTCGCGGTAACGAATCAGGATGGTGCTTTTGTACGACTTTTTTTCGCCAAACAGGTCGCGGATTGAATTTAGCAGTTCAACATTCGGGGCGAAAGCCTGCTTCAGCTTTTCTACTTTGGCAAATGCTGCACGAATATCTTCTTCTTTTACTGGTTTCAGGATGTATTCAATGCCGTTCGTCTTAAAAGCCTGAAGTGTGTATTGGTCGTAGGCCGTGCAAAACACCACGGGACAGCGCACTTCAACTCGGTGGAATATCTCGAAGCTCAGTCCATCGGCCAGTTGGATGTCCATAAAAATCAGGTCGGGTTGGGTTGATGTGAGTATTTTCACCGATTGCTCAATGCTTTCGGCAATGCCCATAATTTCGGACTGTGGGTTTACTTCGCCGATGATTTCTTTTAGCAACGCCGCCGTTTGTGGTTCGTCTTCAACAATCAATACCTTCATGGTTCCAACAATTTTAAGCGTACACGAAAAACTTCTTCATCGGTAAAAACAAAAACACCATCATCAAAACCCAGCAATTGGTAACGCTGTATCAGGTTTGCCAGTCCGTAACCTGAATGTTCTGCTTCCGTCAGTTTGGGCTGCAGGTGGTTTTCAACGGTCACAAACCCTGGCGATGAAAATATTTTGATTTCGAGCGGTTTTTCCGAGGAAATGACACTGTGCTTGATACTGTTTTCGAGCAGCAATTGCAGGCTGAAAGTGGGTAGCCGAAACGAGCGATTTTCGTCGGGAACGTCGGTCGTTATTTTCAAGGCTGCGCCAAAACGCGAAAACAGCATAAACGAATAGTCGTTTACAAATTCAAGTTCTTCTTTCAGGGAAACGGTATCGAACTGACGCTTGGCAAGTAACTGGCGGTAAATTTCGGAAAGTCGCAGCACAAATTCTTCGGCTTTTGGGTCCTTGGCACGCACCATCGACCTCAATGTGGAAAGCGAGTTAAACAAGAAATGAGGGTTCACCTGTTGGCGTAGAATTTCAAACTGCGAGCGCATGTTTTCGGTTTTCAGCATTTCGTTTTGCAGCGAAACGGCCTGCGCTTTTTCTGCTGAGTTGAGGGCGTATTGAATGATGTAAATCAGGACGATACATATAGCGCCTTTGAAAGTAATCAACCAAAGTGAAAACGAATTTTTCAGGTTTGTATCACCAACTTCGCTCAATACAAAAATCCCGGCAGCTACAAACAAGGTCAGCAAAATGGCATTAGCCAACAAAATATACACACCTTTCCTTATCAGGTTTGTTGTGCCTTTTTTGTGCATGAAGAAATTAGTTAACCACGAGTTGACTATCCATGCAATCAGGAGAAACAAGAACGTAACAGTGCTGGTAAGAAACATCCGTCCAAGGTTGGTTTCAACCCGGTGCTGACTGTTAATGATGATGTTGAACAGAGGCAGGAAAATGGCAAAAAGTATGGCAATTCCCCAGTTACTTCGTTTTTCTTTGTGCGATAAATCCATTATTGCAGACAATTACAACGGATAAAAGTAGTAATCTTCGGTGTAATTCTTAGTTCGCGTTATAGTGCAATGCTAAATAAAAAAGCTGTTAAAGAAAAGTAAAAAAAAGTATCTCTGCGGAACGATTTTTGCCTAACAGTAAAATGTTATTGATAATATAATCGCTATGTTTTGCCAGATATATAAGTTGGGTTGGGGGCTGATTCTATTGTTTTGTATAGGAATTCAGTCTTTTGAGAGTGTAGCACTGCCGCCCAAAGCCGATTCCATTCAAATTGTGTACAATCGAAATAACCTGCTTCTGCCGGGCGAATCATTTCCGATTGGAGTTGTTTCCTATCAAAAAAACGGGAAAGTGAAAAAGACAGTTGGATTAGCTGATGGCAATGCTTGGTGGGTGGGCTATAAGGTAGAAGTAGCGGGCGGTTCGTTTTCAGGAGGGAACATTTGGGTGAACGACGAGCTGATTCCATCGAAAGGAAAATATATTGAGCTTAAAATATATCCCAGGAAACAGCCCGAACTGGCCAAAACGACATTGTTGCCCCTTAATTACGAAACCCGAATCGAATTCAGGCCAACCGGAGATTTCGAAAAGGCTCCTGGCGGGCAAATCAGGGGCGAGTTGCTTACAGAGTTTGATAATGGTCAAAGTCGGATTTGCAAAAATCTGAAAAATGGTAATGAAACTGACCGTTTTGTGTTTTTACCCAATGGCGGAAGATGGGATCGTGGAAAGTTTATAATTGATCCCGATTTTTTGCACATCGAGAATCACCAGCCATCGCTGACAATTCAGTCGCTCCGGAACCCGGATTTAGCCGATACTTTTAAAGTTTTGCTCGATTACAGGCACACTTACGACCTCACTTTCTCGGGCTCTTCCGGCCAGTTGGGTTTTTCGGGGAGCGATGGCAGCAGCGGTACTCCGGGTTATCATGGTACCGATGGCCAGCCTGGTCAAAATGGAGGTTTTGGAGAAGATGGACCCGATATCGACGTTTTTATGGATTTGTACCGCGATTCGCTTCTGAATTGTGATCTGCTTTATGTATATGCTCAAAATCAATGGACTGGCGAGGAATATCGCTATTTAATTAATCCTGATGGTGGAAAACTATTGGTGAATTCGTTTGGCGGATCGGGAGGAAATGGGGGAAGCGGTGGCCGCGGAGGAAATGGAGGTGATGGCCGCGACGGCGAAAAGTGGACTGAAACACATACGGAAAAACGGATAGAGAAAAAGCCGGTTATAAAGAAAAGTATACATAAAGAAAAACAGAAAAAGACCGATGCCGAAGGGAAGGAATACGAGGTGGAAGTAGATGTTGAAGTGTCGGAAACAGTATATGTTGACGAAGAGACCTGGGTGCCTGTTACGATTGAAAAGCAGGGACCGGGCGAAGATGGCGGAGACGGCGGCTGGGGAGGTCCTGGCGGCCTGGGTGGCGAGGGCGGTTATGGCGGGACCATCAATTTATATTTTACGCCTGATGCTATGCCATACCAGAACCTAATTGTTGCCAGAAGCGCTGGAGGTTCTGGTGGCTTACATGGTTCCGGCGGATCAGGCGGTAGTGGAGGAAGAGGCGGATACGGAAATCCGAATGGCAGGGGAGGTCTTGGCGGACACTCTGGCCCGTCGCCCATTGGTTGGGCAAGCGATGGGCACGACGGCAAAATCATCGTTCGCTGGACTGAAGAATTCTTTCAGTACAAAACCGCTCAGAAGGAATAAGTGTTTAGCCTCGGTTGCCAGTAGTAAGGAAAAATATTGTCGATCAGTACAAAACTTCCTTCTTCATGCAAATAGCGCTTACAGGACAAAGTCCTGAAAATTGCGCAGTTCGTTTCAGTGGCTCCGCAAAATCGTCACGGTTGATGATCTTGTATCCGTTAGCTGTAAAAAAGTTGGCGGCAGTATTCGTAAGCAAATATAGGGCGGTAAGCCCCGATTCTTTGGCAATTTTTTCAATGGAGCTTACAAGTTGTGCGCCTATGCCTTTCTTTTGGTGTTTCGGATTAACTGCCACTGATCGTAATAAAGCTACGTCATCGATAATTTCAAGTCCGCCAACAGCAACAACCTGATCGTTTTCTATCAGGGTAAAAAGCCTGATGTTGGCTTGTTTCAGGTCCGATGCATCGAGTTTTGTCTCGCTCAGCAAGTTAAATGTCGAATCAAACTCATCCGGTTTAAGTTCTGTAAAAATCATTTGTATTTCTGTTTTTCGAAAATTATTGTTTGGAGCAATCTTTTGGATTGCCATGGTAGTCGATAATGTTTCCGTAAACATCCACGTTGAAGCTACAGCAATCGGTGAGGTTCTTTTTTAGTAGTTGGCGTCCTCGCTGAATTCGGCTTCGGGCATTGGTGTACGAAATACCCAACCGGTCAGCAATTTCTTTTTGCGAAATTCCTTTCATTTCGTACAAAACTACTGCTTCCCTGTAGTTTTCGGGCAGGGCGTCCACATACTTGCCAATCCAGCCGGTAGCCTCGTTCATGGCATTTTCATTGGTTTCGTCTTCAATGTCTTTAATCTCATCTTCCATCTCCTGAAATTTCTTTTTACGGATGTAATCGATGATGGTGTTTCGGGTCATTTGGTAAACCCATGCCTGAAGTTTAGAGCTGTCTTTCAGGGTGCCAATCTTCGAAAGGATTTTGATGAACACTTCCTGAAGGATGTCTTCCGATTCCTCTTTGTTTTTGATCCGTTTGTTGATGAATGCCAGCAACTGATCGTGGTTCTCGCGCCAGATGGTTTCCAAAAGTTCGTTCATGTTTCCAAATTTACTGTTTTCTGAATTGTTGACGCAGCGAGGTGGAAAATGATGCAGAAAAAAAACTCTTAGTCTGATTACAATTTGTTAAGTTTGTTGTTGCGTTTAATAATTCTTCAATAAGTTGGTTATGAGCAGGGATCTTACAAATTCAGGCGTTGAAAGGCAAAATATCTTAAATAATAAGTTTGCGCTACAAAGGATACAAGATTATGTTGGCTTTGAAGGGATGTTGTTTGATGGGGAGTATAAATTTACCAAATCGATGGTTGCGACTTTTTTTTGTATTGATGAACGTACACTAGAACGTTACATGGAACAATTTAGTGATGAATTAAAGCACAACGGATATACTTTAATACGAGGTAAGATGCTGAAAGAATTGAAATTGCAATTTGCTCCCGTCATAAATGTCGGGAGCAAAACAACCCAGCTTGGGTTATTCAATTTTAGATCTTTCCTCAATTTAGCAATGTTGCTTAAAGAGAGTGATAATGCTCGGCTTTTAAGAAGCAAAATGCTTGACATTGTTATTGACACGATCAATGAACGCACGGGCGGAGGAACCAAATTTATCAATCGTCGCGATGCCAATTATTTACCTGCCGCTATCCAGGAAAGTAACTACCGCAAAGATTTCACCTCGGCACTAAGTCGATACATTAATATGGGTAATTATAAATATTCATTGTACACCGACAAAATTTATCAATGCATATTTAAAGAAAATGCAAAAGAGTATAAGCAAATACTGAAATTAGAGGAAAATGATAATGCGCGGGATACAATGTATGCAGAAGTACTAACGAGTATAGCTTCATTTGAAACCGGACTTGCTTATGAAATAGAAAAAAGGAGCAAATCTCTTAATCGAATGCTTGAACCTTTTGAGGTAGATCAGATATTCGCTGATTTTTCTCAACATCCACAGCAACATCCTTATATTGAGGATGCCCGCATAAAAATGGCATCGCGGGATTTACATTTTCGGGACGCTATGCATAAAAAACTTGAGGAGTATATACGCTCTGTCAGCCCAGTTGATTTTGAAAGATTTTTGGGAGAGCAGAGTATCAATTTTGAAAAGCAGCTTCATGATGCCAGTGAGGTTCTAACTCGTTTAAAACAAAGCGAATAATGGCATGTATTTATTTTAGAAATGTAAATGAAATTGTCGCTATCCACAAAAAGACAATAAATGCAAGTGGAGGCGGAACGGATGGCATTATTCAACTTGGATCATTGGAGTGTGCCATTGATCAAATTCAAAATGAAGACTATTACCCAGAGTTTGAAGATAAATTAACTCATTTGTTTTGGATAGCCAATAAAAGCCATTGTTTTCAGGATGGGAATAAACGGATTGCAATAACAGCCTGTTGTATGTTTCTTTTAATGAATGGTTATCTGAATGTAGCTGAAGTTTTTCTTCATAGAATGGAAACCATAAGTTATCATGTTGCTGCTGGAAATATTGACAAAGAACTACTTCATGAAGTTATAACGTCAATTTTATATGAGGAAGATTATTGTGAAGAACTAAAATTAAAACTGTTTGACGCTTTTTCAAAAGACTGGATAAATGATTGATCTTATCATCGGTTCTCAGCCTACAAATCCCATTCGTCCTTAGCAAAAATCAACTATCTTTGTCACCCTCAATAAAATCAAAAGTACAATGACTGATTATAAACGTACCCTCATTACTTCGGCTTTGCCGTATGCCAACGGACCGGTTCACATTGGTCACCTGGCCGGTGTGTATGTTCCGGCTGATATTTATGCCCGCTATCTTCGGATGAACGACGTGGATGTGGCTTTTATCGGCGGATCGGACGAACATGGCGTGCCAATTACCCTGAAAGCTAAGAATGAAGGAGTTACACCACAAGATATTGTGGATAAGTACCACAACATTATCAAAGATGCGTTTGCGCGCTTCGGCATTTCATTCGACGTGTATTCGCGTACCAGCGCCCAGGTGCACCACGAAACGGCTTCTGAATTCTTCAAAAAATTATACGAAACCGGTAAGTTCATCGAAAAAACGACCGAACAATATTACGACGAGGAAGCCCGTCAGTTTTTGGCCGACCGCTACATCACCGGAATCTGTCCGAAATGCGGTAACGAACGTGCTTATGGCGACCAGTGTGAAGCCTGCGGAAGCACCCTGAACGCCACCGATTTGATCAACCCGAAATCGACACTGAGCGGAAACCCGCCGGTGATGCGCGAAACCAAACACTGGTATTTGCCGCTCGACCAATACGAAGGCTGGCTGAAAGAATGGATTCTGGATGGACATAAAGAATGGAAATCGAATGTTTACGGGCAGTGCAAATCATGGATCGACAGTGGTTTGCAGCCACGCGCCGTAACCCGCGACCTCGAATGGGGTGTGCCTGTTCCGGTTGACGGAGCCGAAGGCAAAGTGCTGTACGTGTGGTTCGACGCGCCAATCGGTTACATTTCGGCCACCAAAGAATGGACTCCTGATTGGGAAAAATGGTGGAAAGACCCGGAAACCAAAATGGTGCATTTCATTGGCAAAGACAACATTGTGTTCCACTGCATCATTTTCCCGGCCATGCTTAAGGCCGAAGGAACCTACATTCTGCCCGACAATGTTCCGGCCAACGAGTTTCTGAACCTTGAAGGCGACAAAATTTCGACTTCGCGCAACTGGGCGGTTTGGCTACACGAATATTTGGATGAATTTCCCGGGAAAGAAGATGTGCTGAAATACGTGCTCACGGCCAATGCTCCTGAAACCAAGGACAACGACTTTACCTGGAAAGATTTCCAGACCCGCAACAACAGCGAACTGGTAGCTATTTTGGGCAATTTCGTAAATCGCGCATTAGTGCTCACCCAAAAATATTACGACGGAAAAGTTCCGGCTGCCGGCGAACTGACCGAAAACGACAAGCTGACTTTGGCTGAAATGTCGGCGATCAAAGCTGAAGTTGAAAAGAGCATTTCGCAATACCGCTTCCGCGAAGCCTTGAAATTCGCGATGGACTTTGCCCGTTTGGGCAACAAATACCTGGCTGATGCCGAGCCCTGGAAAGTGGTGAAGACCGATCCGGCTCGTGTGGAAACCATCATGAATGTTTGCTTGCAGATTACAGCCAACCTCACCATCATTTTCGCACCATTCCTGCCTTTCAGCATGGACAAATTGCGTGGCTGGCTCAACATGGACGAACTGAAATGGAGTGAATTGGGTCGTACCGATTTGTTGGCCGTGGGTCACCAAACCAATACACCTGAATTGTTGTTCGAAAAGATCGAAGACGATGTGATTGAGCGCCAGGTGAACAAGCTGCTGGCTACCAAAAAGGCCAACGAAGTTGCCGCTGCACCGGTTAATCCGGCAAAGGAAAATTGCACGTACGACGATTTTCAGAAGATGGACATCCGCACCGGAACCATCATCGAAGCCGAAAAAGTGGCCAAAACCAAGAAGTTGCTGAAACTGACCATCGACACCGGAATCGACAAACGTACTGTCGTTTCGGGTATTGCCGAGTATTACAATCCCGAAGAGATTATTGGTCAGCAGGTGAGCATTTTGGTGAACCTCGAACCGCGCGAGCTGAAAGGAATCCTGTCGCAGGGAATGATCCTGATGGCACAGGACGCCGATGGCTCACTGAAATTTGTGGCCCCAACCACGCCGGTTAAAAACGGGTCGGAGATTAAGTAAATATTTGTCTTTGTGGTAAGGACGTTGCATGCAACGTCCTTACCACAAAGACCCTACCAAGATGACCAAAAATAAAACCGCCCAACTACTGTTGGGTGGTCCTTCGTAAGCTTCAGTGCCGCGTCAAGCGGATCGGCTGCTTACTCACTATAAATCGAACCCGCTTTCTTACGAGAAGGCGGGTTTTTAAATTCAGGATTTTACCATTCGATAAAAAGGGCAGAATTCGAACTCTGAGCATAGCGAAAAATGCTAATTTTGCTAAAAAACAATGCTTATGAATTCGCTGGAACTCAAAAATAAAATCATCAAACAAATTGATAGTTTGAATGAAGCAGAGTTTGAAAGGGTGTACCGTCAGTTACTGGAAATTCTCAAATCGGCAAACCACTATAAATTGTCGGAAGAAGAAAATGAAGCCATTGATTCGGCTTTAAAAGTAAGCGAAGAAGGAGAAACATACACCAAAAATGAAGTAATTGCCGAAGCCAGAAATAAATTTCCAAACCTGAAGTTCAAATGAGGACTGTTCGCTGGAACAAACTTGCGCGGCTTGATTACTATCAAAACATCAGCTACTTACTAGAAAACTGGTCAGATAAAGAGGCTCAGAACTTTATCGACAAAGTATTTGAAATTGAAACGATGCTGGCAAAAGGCAATATCGAATTTCAGAATACTAATCGTTTGGGTATAAAACGTTGCGTGATTAACAAACAGATTTCATTGTTTTACAGGGAAATAAACAGAAACAACATCGAACTTCTTCGCTTTTGGAACAATAACCAGAATCTGAAAAACCTGAATCTTTAGATTGTTGCCTTTTAGATTTATATCGAAACCGCTTTTGTACGCAAGAGCGGTTTTTTCGCTCCAAAATTTGAAATAACCCTAACTTTGTTACAAGATTTGCCAAAAATTACCCTAACTTTGTGCCAAAATTTGTCGAAAATTACCCTAACTTTGTGACATGTTTAAACGCAATGTCATCGGTGAGCTTGAAGAATGGCGAACAAAAAGTGATCGTAAGCCATTGGTATTGAGAGGTGCGAGGCAGGTTGGTAAAACAACTCTGGTTCGTCAGTTCGCTTCTCAGTTCGACCAGTTTATTTACCTGAACCTTGAACTGCCCTCAGATCGCGAACCATTTGTTCAGTTTACCAGCATTGAGACCCTTGTTCAGGCATTGTTTTTCATTAAAAACTGCTCGCTCGAAAAGAAGAAACAAACGCTGTTATTCATCGACGAAATTCAGGAAATCCCTTCAGCCTTAAACACTTTGCGATATTTTTATGAACAAGAGCCTGATATTGCTGTAATTGCAGCCGGAAGTATGTTGGAGTCGCTGTTCGACAAGAACATCAGTTTCCCGGTTGGTCGTGTCGAGTATAAAGTGGTGCGGCCAGCTTCGTTTCCTGAATTCTTGGATGCAATGGGCGAAACTGCGGCTTTGGAGCAGTTGATGCGCGTTCCGATTGCCGGGTTTGCTCATTCCAGATTGCTCCAGTTGTTTCACACTTACGCGCTGATTGGCGGAATGCCCGAGATTGTTAAAACCTACAGCGAGAAAAAAGATTTGCTGGCTTTGTCGCCGATTTACGACTCGCTTATTGCTTCGTACATGGACGATGTGGAGAAATATGCGACTTCCGATTCGCAAATTCAGCACATCAGGCATGCTATCCGGGCTTCGTTTCAGGAGGCTGGAACCCGGATTAAGTACGAAGGTTTTGGAAATTCACCCTACCGTTCGCGCGACATGGGCGAGGCGTTGCGTACCTTGGAGAAAGCACTTTTGATTCAGTTGTTGTTCCCGGTGACGTCAGCCAAATTGCCGTTGTTGCCCGACATTAAAAAGTCGCCCAAATTGCAGATATTGGATTCAGGATTAATGAATTACGCGGCTGGCATTCAACGGGAAATATTGGGAACAACCGATTTGAATTTGGTTTATCAGGGCAAATTAATTGAACATTTGATCGGGCAGGAAATTCTATCGGTGCAATCTTCGGCTTTAGATCGCCTGAATTTTTGGGTTCGGGAGAAAAAGACCTCAAACGCCGAAGTAGATTTCGTTTTCCTAATTGAAGGAAAACTCATTCCAATTGAAGTTAAGTCGGGAAAAGAAGGAACTCTCAGATCGTTGCACCTTTTCATGGACGAGGCGCCTCACCCGTTTGCTGTTCGTTTTTATGCCGGAGAATTGACAATTACTCAGCCAGAAACACCTTCGGGAAAAACATACAAGCTATTAAACCTTCCGTATTACCTGGGGTCACAACTAAAAAAATATGTTTACTGGTTTGTGAGTCAATCGGCATCGAAAGCCAACTAGATTTTTTGGTTCATTTCCTGATTTTGATTTCAGGAATTTAGTTTCTTTGTTTGGCTTTAATCGTTTTACCCTGCCGAAAATGTCTGAAAAAGAATACTCGAATAATTATCTCGATCATATTTCGCTCGATTGCGTAATTTTTGGATTTCACGCCAATCAGTTAAAAGTTTTGCTGCTTCACCTGAAAACTACAGGAGAATGGGCATTACCCGGTGGTTTTGTGAGCGAGGAAGAAACGCTGGAAGTTGCAGCCAGCAGGGTGTTGAAAGAACGTACCCAAATGGATGAAATCTTTTTGCGTCAGTTCCATGTTTTTAGCGAACCTAACCGTTCGAACCGCAACCCTGCTATTTCCGATCTGGTAAGTTCTGGCCAACAACACCCCGAGTTGGAATGGTTTGACCAACGCTTTATTTCCGTAGGATTTTATGCTTTGGTGGAGTTTTCGCAGGTTCAGCCGCAGCCTGACGACCTTTCCGATTTCTGCAAATGGGCGAATATCGACGAGGTTGGCCAGCTGATGATTGACCACAACATCATCCTGAATAAAGCGCTTGAGACGTTACGGTTGCAATTAACTTTTCAGCCTATTGGATACAATTTACTTCCTGAAAAATTCACGATGACCGAACTTCGCAAATTGTACGAAACTATTCTCGGACAGGAACTCGACCGACGTAATTTTCAGCGGAAAATACTGGCTTATGATATTTTAATCCGCCTGGACGAAGTAAAACAGGGCGTTGCACATAAAGCTCCAACTTTGTATTGCTTTAACCTGAAAAACTATAAAAAGGCATTGGCAGACGGACTTAACGGAAAGTGGTAATCTGTTCCCTTCAAAAACTTTTAAAGCATCAGCACAGATCAGGATAATTGCATCCTAAAAATGATTATTTTCGTTGCTGATTAACAAACCTAAATACTTATGAACCTCAGGTCGATAAAGCTTATCAGTATTACTTTTTTTGTTTTTGTTCAATTCATATCTTTTGCCGAAACTCCCAATAATTTAAAACTTTGGTACACCAAACCGGCAAAAAAATGGACTGAAGCTCTGCCAATTGGCAATGGCCGTTTGGGCGCCATGATTTATGGCGGCGTTGAAGACGATCAAATTCAGTTTAATGAAGAAACTTTATGGACTGGTTCGCCTAACGATTATGCGCATAAAGGGGCTTACCAGTATCTCGCCCAAATAAGGCAATTGCTTTTCGACGGAAAGCAAAAAGAAGCGGAAGATTTGGCTATGAAAGAATTTATAAGCGTTCCCCTGACTCAAAAGGCTTACCAGGCTTTTGGCGATGTAAACATTCATTTTCCCAACCAGGCCGGATATACCAATTATCGCCGCGAACTGGATTTGACCAAAGCCATTCACCGTGTCTCGTACCAGGCAAACGGAGTAAATTTCATTCGCGAATATTTGTCGTCGAATCCCGATCAGGTAATTGTCATTCGCTTAATTGCTGACCAGAAAAAAGCATTGAATTTCAGTATAAAAATGAATGCGCTGCACGAACAAAAAACCGTTAAAACTTCAGGAAATACAATTACGCTGAATGTTCAGGTGAAAGATGGCGCTTTACGTGGCGTTGCCACTGTAAAAGTTGTTACCGACGGAGCCATTAAAACCGAAGCCGATCAGCTTACCGTTTCAGGAGCGCAAAACGCAGTCCTGTACCTTGCTGCCAACACCAACTACGTGAATTACAAAGATGTGAGTGGAAATCCGGAACAAAAAGTTGCGGCAACGCTGGCTAAAGTTGAAAAGAAAAAATTCGATTCGATTTTAGCTGCTCATGAGGCCGATTACCAAAAATTGTTTGGCCGGTTCAATGTTCAGTTTTCGGAAAACGACCGCGTAAAACTGCCTACCAACGAACGAATTGCCGAATTCAGCAAATCGCCCGACGATCCGCAACTGTTGGCGCTTTACATTCAGTACGGAAGATATTTGTTGATTTCGAGCAGTCGCCCGGGATGCCAGCCTGCCAATTTGCAGGGAATCTGGTGCGATCAGCTGAAACCCGCATGGGACAGCAAGTGGACCGTGAACATCAATACTGAAATGAATTACTGGCCCGCAGAAATTGCAAACCTTTCGGAATGTCAGGAACCACTTTATAACATGATTGCCGATTGTGCCCAAACCGGTAAAACCGTGGCCAAAGAACATTACAATGCCAGCGGTTGGGTGTTGCATCACAATACCGACATCTGGCGCGGTACAGCCCCGATAAACCATTCGAATCATGGTATATGGGTTTCGGGCGGCGCGTGGCTGAGCCGTCATTTGTGGGAACATTACCTGTTTACACAGGATAAAGAATTTTTGAGAAATAGGGCTTATCCGCTGATGAAAGGTGCCGCCGAATTTTTTACTCAATTCCTGATCAAAGACCCGAAAACCGGTTACCTGATCAGCACTCCTTCCAATTCTCCTGAAAACGGCGGTTTGGTTGCCGGACCAACGATGGATCACCAGATTATCCGCGCTTTGTTTCGCTCATGCATTGAAGCTTCCGACATTCTGGGAACCGACAAGGAATTTGCGCAGAAACTGAAAGGTATGCTTCTGCAGATTGCTCCAAATAAAATTGGCCAATACGGGCAATTGCAGGAGTGGATGGAAGATAAGGACAACCCCAAAGATACGCACCGCCATGTTTCGCATTTGTGGGCTGTCTATCCCGGAAATGAAATCAACTGGAAAGATACTCCTGATTTAATGAAAGCTGCCCGCCAATCGCTGATTTATCGTGGCGACGATGGAACTGGCTGGAGCCTTTCATGGAAGATAAACTTTTGGGCACGTTTCCTTGATGGAAATCACGCTTACGAGATGATTAAGTTGCTGTTCCGTCCGGTTGAAATTGAAAATACGGTTTATACCAAAGGCGGCGGTTCGTATACCAATTTGTTCGATGCCCATCCGCCGTTCCAGATTGATGGTAATTTTGGCGCACCTGCCGGAATGATTGAAATGCTTATCCAAAGCCAGTTGGGAACAATCGATCTTTTGCCTGCCTTGCCCGATGCTTTGCCGAATGGTAGAATTTCGGGAGTTTGCGCCCGTGGTGGTTTCGAGCTGGCCTTTGAATGGCAAAACGGCAAACTTCAGAAAGTAAAGGTTTTATCCAAGGCTGGACAGAAATGTCATTTAAATTACGCCGGAAAATCTGTTGATTTTGATACGCAGAAAGGAAAAACTTACGCGTTTAACGGGGAGTTAAAAGCGTTATAAAACGAATTGCTTCTGGCGGCTAGTTGCTGGCTGCCAGAAGCAATTGTTCTACTTCTTATTTTCTTTGATTTTCGACAAATAGTCGTTCTCCAAAACCTGCTTAATACCAATGTGGTAAGGGGTTGCCTGAATGCCAAAACGTTTCTCGAATTTGCTGCTGTCGAAAACATAGTCGGACTGATTTTGGTAGAACATTTCCAGAATTTCTTTCATGATCGGGCTCATGTAGCCCAAAATCCAAACCATGTACTTGTTTATGCGGTGGTAGCGCGGTTTTACGCCCAGTTCGCTGGCAATTAGCCAGGTCCATTGCTTACCAGTGAAAGGTTCTGGCGCGGTGGGCAAATGCCAAACCTGGTTGTAAGCATCTTCGGTATTGCCCAGCAAAGCCGTAGCTTTTCCGGCATCGGGGGTAAACGTATAAGAATGCACGGCATTCGGATTACCAAGTAAATTAGCTTTGCTCCCAATAACCAGCGGTTTGATGATGGTTTCGTTCATCATGCTCGAACGCCGGATTCCGGGGCCATAAAAGTCAGCCGAACGGGCAATCAGCGCGGTAAGTGTTCCGGCATTTACCTCATCCATAATCATTTGAGCAACCTCGGCCCTAACCTTCCCTTTTTTGCTGGGTGGCTTGATAGGCGTTTCCTCGGTCATGCGGTTCAGGTACTTTTTGTCGTACATGTACATATTATCGAAAAATACCAGTTTGGCGTTGAACTCCTTGCAGGCGTCAATCACGCTGCGCATAAACTTTGGCCAGCAATTCTGCCATGTTTTGGTCACGTAAGGAAAACCGACAGTGACATAAACCACCTCGGAGCCTTTTACCGCTTTCCGAATGTTTTTAGGATCGAGCAGATCGGCAGGCATCAGGTTGTCGGTAAGGTTTACCTTTTGCGGATGGCGATTTACAAGGCGAATATCGGTTGTGTAAGCGGTTAATGCTTTGGCAAGCTCAATTCCAATCGGGCCGCCGGCTCCAAGTATGGTTTGCATAATTTTACAGTTTTCAGGATAAAATGCGAAAATCAGAATTCAAATTTCTCCAGTTTTATTTCAGAGAATTCCTGAAGGATAGCAATGTTTTTAACGAAATGGGCTGTTTTTTCGTGTGCCGAAAGAGCAGCGCTGTCGAGCCATGTTTCGCAGATCAATAAAACGTTGGGGCGAGTTGAACTTTCATAAACATCGTAGGCAATGCAGCCATCTTCTTTTACCGAAAATTGAGTCAACTCTTTAGCTGCGTCAAGCACTTTGGCCTGATTTTCAGCTTTAACCTGGATAAATACATTTAATCGAATCATAGTGGTGTTTTTTTGTAAACGTAAAGATAGAACTATTTCACTGCCCGGAAATCAATTTTTTGTTAATTGAGAGCCCGGAACAAAGCCCGTTATTTCAGAGTCTCAATTCTAAATGTTTCAATAGCATGATGCCCCAATTGAATGGGCAAATTATTCCCGTTGACTGGCAATGTTTTGGCCTCGTTTTCGATGAGGTTGGTTTGCGCTGCGCCTTCAATTTTTTTGAAGCATTGCAGTTTCACTTCCCTGTTTTTTCCTTCCAGATCGACCAGGCGAATAACTGTTTCGTCGGTATCTTCGCTTTTCTTGATGGTAGAGATTAGCACTTGCTCCTGATCGGTTGAGAAAAAGCTCAGCGATTCGGGCAACGAAGCCGTTGTTAAGCGGTGGTCGGCCCATACGGGCAGTAGCTGCTCGTTGGCTTCACGGCCAAAAGTATTTCCATTTACCCATCCTGAAGGATGCGAGGTAAACGAAAACCGGAACGTATGGTCGCCTGTTTGCAGGTAATCGTTTCCTTCCCAGTGGCAGCTTTTTCGCGAAGCCAGCAAAATGGGCTGGAGTACCTGGTTTTTCATTGGGTTGGTGGTAGGGTCAATCCAGTCGGCTACAGCCACCGAAGAGCTCAATGTTACGCCAAAATCTGTGTTGCTGGCGCCTATCCAGTTTTCAATGCCTCTGGGGTGCATGTCTTTGCAAATCGTTTGGTAGCGCTCGCCGGCAGCGCCTTTCAGTTCGTCTTTGCCTACTTCCACCACGCCAAACGGCACTTCGTAAGCCACTTGCCCGTCGGTCATATTTAGCGGTAAAGCCATTCTGAATTCGCGGTAAAGCACACCTTCCCAGTTCAGTACGGACGGTTCAAAATCAATCCGCTTCAGTTGATTATACACTTTTACCCGCAATTCAATATCGGCATACCTGATGTGCTGCCTGAATTTATAAACAGTGTAAACAGGTCCGTTTTCCTCAATTTCCCATTTGGTTGGGTAATTCCCTGTTTTGTCAAATCCGTCCATGTCGGGTTTCTGGATGTCGATAAATTCGCCGGCCCCATTACCAAAGGAGTGCATGGTGAACACCTCGCCAGCCTTAAATTTCGACGGATCAATCAATTCCTGGTTTAGCGTTTTGTCGAAAATCGATGACAATCCTCCATCGGTGAATTTCAGCTTGTAGAATTGGTTTTCGGCTTCATTCGCGAATGAAATACGGGCATTGGCAGGTTTCTTGTCTGTGGTTTTCAGGTAATACGTTTTAAATCCAATGGCCGGAACTTGCTCTGCAATAAAATTGAGTGTTGCGCTTTTGATTGACCCGTCGGAGAAATGCCTGGCATTACTGAGCTGAGTGCCGATTTTCTGACCTGTGGCGTCCTGAAGTTCAAGACCGAAAGCTTCGTCCGGGTTGAAACTGACTTCAATCGATACCGGATCGTTTCGTCGGGCATTCATACTGTTGAAAACCACCAGTGGACGCCCTTTTTCGGGATGAGTAATCACTTTGGCAGCAAGTTGTCCGAGATTCTCTTCAATGATGTGACTGGCTTCGGCTTTCGAAAACTCGTATTTCTGGAGAAACAGGGCGTCGGTAATATCGCCATGTTTGCCGCCCCAGCCGTGGTCGGGGTAAATTTTGGTTTCCCAGGCTTTGGCCAACTGAGTTTCAGGATAATTTTTGAACGATCCATCAATCACCGCATTGATCGTGGCCAGTTTTTCGGCCACCGGCAATAAAATATCGGCTTCGCGGCTCGCTTTGATGGCTTTTTGGTGCGACGGACCGTGAATATACAGCCAAACATCGGGTCGTTCGCCCTGGATGGTAGGCAATTGCGGCTGTTGAGCAATCAGTGCATCAAAAAATTCCGGGGCTGTAGTTACTTTAATTGGCGGAAGTTTTACAGCTACCGGTTTGCCTTTTTCATCCTGAAGTTCACGAATGCCGTTCCATCCCCGGATCAAATTCGTGTAATCGCGGGCCGGACTCATATCATTGTCAGAAAGCACCGGAATAACTGGTGTTGCCGTTTGGACGGTATAGAATTTCTCCCAATCCATCGAACTGGTTGCCAGGTACTGACTTGCTTCGTTGAATTTTTTCTGAAGCGGCCCAAACGCATCGCCATAATGACCGGGCGAAAACATCGTAACGTACGATCCGTCAGGGCTATACCAGTTGTAAATGCCCCGCTCGTGCCGACTGACAGAAAGGTATTTAGTGCCTGCTTTTCGCATCAGTTGCGCCATTTGCAGCGTACGCCCCGGAACATCTTCGTTCCAGTAAACGGTTGCACTGTAGCCAAATTCTTTCTGAAGCCATTTGGCCCCGAGATAAAACTGGCGTACCAGCGATTCGCCCGAGTACATTTCTTCGTAGGGTTGAATGTAGGTCGATCCGCATGAAATTCGTCCGTCGTTTAACATTTCCTTCACCAATGGTTTTTTATCAGGATGGCGTGTGATGTATTCGCGGAGCATCAGCCCGTCTTCAACGTCGAAACGGTAGTTTTTATCTTTGGTGCCCATTTCAAGTAAAGGCGTAATCAGCATTGTGTCGCGTTCGATGACACATTTCTCGGGCGAGTCCATCCAGGCAATATCCTGGTGACTCGAATTCATCAGGTAAATTTGCCCTTTGCTCAGGATGGAGTTGGATAAGGTAAATAATCCTGAAACGGTTTTTGACTCGTAAATCCGGTTCGCGTTGAGTTCTGTTTTCCCCGTACGATTGGAGCTTTCGATAAAAAGCACTGCTTTATTTTGTAGTTTAGTGATTTTGCTCTCTGCGCCAAGTTGTTCGACGACAATTAGTTCGCCTTTTGAATCTTTCAGGATAAATGGTTTGTTCAACGTTGACAGTGGAAGGACAATAGTTCCAACTGCCCGATCATTTTCAGGCTGAAGTTTTATGCTTTTTGTTTTTTTTGAAGAGGTATAAGTCAGGTCGGTTCCGGCAAGTGTTTTCGATGCAGTGAGGCTGCATTGCAAATCGCGGGTGGTTTTTTCGATAGTAAGTTTAGCCCAGACCTCATATTCGGTCGATTTTTGGAGGTAATTCAGGACATCATTAGCCTGATAGACAATGATCCAGGTGTTGTCGTTACTTGCTCGACCAACTATTTTTATCGTCTGTTCCTTTCCTTTTACCAGCCAATTTTGGGGTGCAACCAGCGACATGTATCCATGGGCATCGCCATTCTGGTCAGTTTCGACCGTTACAAACGACAATGAGCCACCATCGGGTGATTTGATCTGCCAGTCTTTTTGTTCCGAAGTATGTATCTCGAATCGTTTTTGCCCATTGAAAAAAACATCGAACGTCAAGGATTCCCTGGTCAGGTCGAGAGCGGCAATCCACAAAAAACCGGCTTCAGATTGTTCAAACCCAGTTGGAACGACCTGCGTTTTCCACTCAATGGCCATATTGCCATCAGTACAGCGGGTCAGGAGCGATTTTTTAATGTCGGAACGGAAGCTGTGGTACGAAAACTCGTTATTCCCAACATTTTGATTAAAGCCTTCGAACCAGTTTTTCGATTTTGAAACCAGCTTTTCAATCGCCTTGTTTTGGATATCTTGCGCTTTGGGTTGAAAGGCAGCGCAGGTCAGTAAAATCAAAATTCCGGTTAGTTTGAACTTGCTCATCGTATTTTCAGTTTAGGTTTTCAATGGACAATATTACTTCAAAAATGCCTTCACCACCATCACTTCTCCGTCTGATTCGTTGACGATGCGATAGCTTTCGGCGGCGGCAGGAATAACAAAAGTTTCGGCGTAATTGAACCGTTGCGACAACCCGTTTGCTGTTTCCACACGGATGCTTTGCCCTTCAACCAGCGATAACACATGACATTTGTCTTCGGTTTGCACTTCCACTTCTGTTTTAAACTGATATCGGTGGACGTTGTACGAGTGGTTTTCGTGGGTGGGCAAATGGTATAATTTCCAGTCGTCGCCTTCGGAAAGCAAGTAAGGGTGCGAAATTAATTTGTCAGTCACATAAGACCCTTTACGATCGAAATACAGGTTGTCCATTCCACGGTCGATATTGATTGGGCGCGGTTTTCCATCGAGGTCGAGGCGCATCCAGTCGTACATTTTGAAGGTGAAGATGTATGGAGTTGTACTGATTTCGAGCACCAGGTTATTGATTCCGGCGCCATGAATGGTTCCGGGAGGAATCAAAAACAGGTCGTGCTTGTGCGACGGATGAATTTGTACATGCTGGGTGATGTCGATGGCACTATTTTGTGTAAAACTTTCCTGAAGGTTTTTCTCAAATGCTTCAGGATTAATATTTTCCTGAAAGCCAAGGTAACAGGTGGCATCGTCTCCTGCATCGAGAATGTAGTAGGTTTCTTCCTGGGTAAAATCTTCACCGAAATGTTGTTTCATGTATTCGGGTCGCGGATGACACTGTACCGAAAGGTTTCCACCATTAAATGTATCCAGAAAATCAAAACGGATGGGAAATTCAACACCGAATAGTTCGGCATGTTTTCCTAAAACAGCTCCCGATTCCTGGAACATCAGACAGTCGAACGACACTTCGAGCATTAACCCCGAGCTTTCCACAATCAGCCCGTTCTCGGGAACAATCAACTCGAACGACCAGGCATAGTTGATTACTTCTTTGTTCAGCCCATCGATTTTATCCTTGATCCATTGTCCGCCCCAGGCTCCTGGCTCAAACCACGGACGCACGCGGAATACGTTCCGGCTCATTGTTTTTAGCGATAGGCGCAAATCGTCTCTTTTTATCCAGGTGGGCTGATCGGGCCGTTGCCCATCAACGATCAAATCAATTTCATGTAAAAGCTGTTGCTTGTGACGGTTTAATACCACCCAATCGACAAAATAAAAACGCTTGTACATTGTTTTCGCGTCGGTTGGGCCGGATGCTCCCAGGTTGCAGATAGATTTGGCGCGCGACCTGAACTGCAACTCGTTTTTTGGCAGATCGATGTAAATGAGTTTGGCATTCCATCCGGATAATGCTGCGCCGCAACCGTAAATGATTTGGTTGTTGGAAAAATGTTCCTGAGTTCCTGAGTTCCTGAGTTCCTGAAGTTTTTCTGTGTCAAAGAAATCGATCAGTTGCAGGTTTGTCCGGGTACCAAAAAGTGGGTCGTCGCCACCAAGAAACGGTGCGATCATCTGGTCGATTTCCTTTTCGGGCTTTAATGCATCACCAATGTTTATCCAGTTTACTGACTTTCCCAACTTGACAAATTCAGCTTGAAGACTTTCCCTGAAATCTTCGAAGAAAACGCCGATATAGCCGTCGATTATAAGTTGCTTTTCATCAGCAACCGCGCGAGCCAGCGAGGAAAATCCTTCATCTATTTTCCCGTTTTCAATCTTTAATGTTGGGTAAAGATCATATTTCCCCTTGGCCGGAATTTCTTTGTTTACCGGCATCAAAAACTGATCGGTATTTCTCCAATTTTGCTTATTTATTGTTTTCATTTCTTAGTGTTTCCCCAAGCCCTGTTTGGTACATCACTCAATTCCAATTCCAGCTTGCCACCTTTGGTAAGGTCGGAATGGTAAAACCAGAATGTGTCCATACTTTTATTGTTCAGTTTGGCCGATTTGATATAGAAAGCTCCGGGTTTATTCTTTGTGCTTGAAATGGTAAATGTTTCGCCTTTATAGTAGTCTTTGTTCAGGTGAATGGTAATGGAATTGAACACAGGCGCGGTAATTTGCCAAGTTGGTTTTTGCGCAGCTCCACCCTGAAAATCGAAAAGTCCTATGGCCGTTAATGCTCCAAACGAACCCATCATGCCCTGGTCTTCATCGCCATGATAGCCATCTTTCGGCGTTGTAACTGTGAAAAGCGTTTCTTTAACTTTTCGCACCCAATACTGGCATAAATCAGGTCTTCCGGCGTAATTCAGCGCCCAAAGCATTCCGAGTGCAGGTTCGTTTTCGAAATCGGTCCAGGCGCTTCCATGTTCTCCGTGAGGAACGATGAAATTTTTCTCTTGTCCTTTATGCATTTGTGTTTCCAACCGCGATACATATTTATCATTTCCGCCGAAAAGCTGGATTAGTCCGTAAGGATCTTGCGGAACGTAATGCGAATAAATCATGCTGTTCGACTCGCAAAAACCCAGTGTGTTGAAGTCTTTTTCTTTACCAACAGGCACAAAATCTTTAATCCAGCTTCCGTCAATGTTTCGCGGGTGCATGTATCCGGTTGCGGGGTTCCACAAATTTTTATAGTTCTGGGCACGGGTTGCAAAAAGCTTGGCATCGTCAGTTTTGCCCAGCGATTTGGCCGTTTCCGAAAGGCACCAATCCTGATAAGCATATTCCAACGTCATCGAAGCGCCATCCTTATGCATTCCTTCTCCCTCAATTCCTTCAGGAACATAGCCGCGTTCAACGTAATATTTTATCCCGCCCCCCTGGGGATTTTTCATATTATGTTCGTAGCCCGCATGGTCGCGAATCCCGCCCGGGAAAGCATTCTTCCGTAATCCTTGCCAGGCAAGTTCAGCGTCCCAGTTGCGAATGCCGTATTGGTAGGCCGAACCCATAAACGCTGCTGAAGGGTCGCCAATCATCACAAAGGTGTAATTTCCTCCTGAAGGACCACGCGGAATAAGCCCGCCATCGCGGTACATATCGAGCATGGTGTTGCAAAAACCATTTACAATTTCGGGATAAGCCAGTCCCCACAACAGGGAAACCGTCCAGTGGGCTCCCCAAAACCCATCGAAATTGTAATGCGGATAAGGTTTTCCGTGGATGTCTTTTCCGGTGTAATGAATTTTTGTTGTAGCGCCTGTGTTATCAGGATAAGCGCCGTCGCAATCGCTGATCACACGGCGACCTTGAAGTGAATGCCATAGATCGGTGTAGAAACGTTGTTTCAAAGCTTGGTTTTCGTCGCTCACTTCAATGCGACCGAGGTACGAATTCCATTCCCGGCGCGATTCGCTGACTACCCGGTCGAAGTCCCAGTGAGGCAATTCGATCTCCAGATTTTTGTGCGCGGCTGAAATGCTCGTGTAAGAAAGGGCAACCTTCGTTAAAATTGGTTTTGTTGTTTTGGCAAACTCAACCCAGGCGCCCGTATTCTTTCCTGAAATACTGTCGGTTCCATCGGCTACTACCTGGTTTTCGCGCCATTTCCCTAATTTGGCAATTGGTTCCGAAAATTGGGCCACGAAATACACTGTGAACGGCTTCGGCCTACGCATGGTTGCGGCCATTGTTACCGAACCTTCCAATTCAGTAGGGCTTGTTTTCCGAAGTGAAGCGGTCTGTATTTTATCCATCAAAACGCCGCACAAATCGAAGTTAATTCCGGGCACCGAATCTTCGGGAAAGGTATAGCGGTGCATTCCCACCCGGGTAGTTGAGGTTAACTCTGCTTTTATGCGGTAGGTTTTCAGATTCACGCTGTAGTAACCGGCTTTGGCAATTTCCTCGTTGTGGCTAAACTCCGACTGGCAGGCTTCTTGTCCCAAATAACCTTTGGGCGATCCGGTAAACGGCATTACTCCAATGCCGTACAATTGCCAGCCGTGAATATGACTGAAATATTTGATTTTATTGTCACCGTATAGGTAGCCGCCGTTCCAGTCGGCGCCGGTACGGGTATCCGGGCTTAAATTAACCATTCCGAATGGGCGTGTTGCCGCATTGAAAAAGAACCATCGGCTGGCTTCTGTTCCTGCTAACGGACAGACATAGTCAACCAGTTCTGTTTGTTTTTGTGCTGAAACAGAAAGTGATAATGCTAAAAGTACGATGACGAGATAGCGCATGACGAAATTTATTAGTTGTGAATTAGACTGTTCTATTTTTGTTGGGCTTTCCATTCTTCGAACATTCGGATTGCAGTAAACAGTACACCTGCTTCACCTCTAAATGTGCTCGAACCACGAGGTTTATTATCAACCGAATACCATTCAAAGAAGCCATTGTTGTCTTTCACCCGTTTTACCATGGGCTGTACTTGCTCGTATGCTTCCTGAACAAACCCGTTTTTGATGAGCTGCTGAATCATCCGGCCACCAAACCAGGTCCAGTCGCCGCCGTTTTGGTAGCTGTATTCCGGGTTCATGATTTTGTTTTTGAAAAATCCATTCGGGTAAGGCGGGTAGAGTGTCATTCCAATGGAAGCGGCACCGGCTAATTTTACGCGACGCACCATTTCGTTAAGCGAAGCTTTTATTTCGTCTTTGCTCAGCAAGCCGGCTTCAATAGCAATCGCTGTTCCACCAAAGTAATATATGTCTTTCTCATCGAAGTCTGCCGGAAATGGCGAACCTTTTTCGAGGTAAATGTGAGGAATAAATTTCTTTTTTCCATTGTCCCAAAGGTATTTACGACAATTTTGCACAATGTTTTCTTTAATTGGATTCCATTTGGGTTGAGTGGTTGGAAGCATTTCCGTGAGGTTGTTCAGCGCAATGACGAACATGGCATTGTCGTAAATGTCGATGGCCGGATGGGTGTTGGCATCCAGAATAACACCCAGACTATGTTCTGGTTGCACATCGCCCCAATCGGCGGTTGTTGCGCCAATGATTAGTCCGTATTCTTTGTTGAAACGGTTTTTCATCAAAAAATCCATTGCCCATTCCAGGCGTTCGGATACAGTTTTGTCACCCACTTTTTCGTTCAGGATCGACGAATCGCCTGTTAGTTTGATGTATTTGAACACGGCCTGAATCAGCGAACTTTCCTGATCAGTTTCTACCGAATTTTTATGGGCTGCATAGCGTGGTTCTAGCTTCGAATAGCTAAAGTCGTATGAGTTCTTACGAATCTTTTCAATTGGAGTAAACCCATCAATAATGTTTCCGTCGTCGCCCTGCATCCGGCAAAAGACCAACAGGTTTTCCTTCAGCTCTTCCTTCGGAAAAACATTCGAAGCCAGTTCAATAAATGTGTTGTAATCGCGAATCCATACTTCGCGGTAGCCCGATCCGGCATTAAACCCGCTTTTCATGATTTCGATAGCTTTACTTTTAACGAATGGGAAATATTCGTTTTTCACGATTGATTCTGCCAGTTGCTTGTTGTTGGCTTCTTTTTTTACCGGCGTTGAGCAGGCAAAAACGGCTATAAGCAATAAAATGATTTGAGGTTTTTTCATGGGTTAGGTTTTTTAGTATTAATATTCATAATTGGCTCAAAACCCCTATTCGAGTCAGTTAAAGTTTTCCAAGATTTTTCAAACTTCTTACAACTTGTTTTAATAGTTTTCATTTATAATGAGTTGCATTCTGCTTCCAGTCATTAGAGCTTATTCAAGTTTCACTGATTTTGTTTCGACATTCCACCCTTCAGTTACGAGTAGAATTGATTTTTGCCGGGCTTCAGGAGAAAGCAGCGATGTGTCGATACTGATTTCCTTTTTTTCGCCGGGCAATAAAGTAAAGTAATTATCTCCCAGGAATACAGGAAGCATGAGCTCTCCGTTTTTTTCGTCAACGGTTTTTAGCCTGATGAAAAATGCCGTTTCGCTCCCAGGGTTACTGATCTCAACTGATTTTCCGTTGTATTCTGCCGCTAAAACAACTTGTTTCAACTCATTCATTTTTTCAAAGCTTTTCCCAGGCTTGGCCAACCAGTAGAAATTTTCGTCCAGCTGTTTGTCGCTGGTATTCAGTAGCTTCAATCGTAAAAAGAAAACATCTTCATGAATGTTCTGAGTGCTAATTTTCCGAAGCAACGAAATGGCGTTGGCAGCAATTGAGGAGGTATAGTTGTCGGTTGAAATCAGCTTTCCATGAATATCGAATAACTCGGCGCTCACTTTCAGTTTTTTTTCATCCTGAAAAGTCTGGTTAACCAGGCAAACAATCGAATCGTTCAGGTTGAGTTGCAGGTGAAGCGGTTTTGCGCCGTGTTTATAGCCATAGAAGCCGCCGTTCTGATCCAGGAAAACATCGTAAAATTGTCCGCGAAGTGCCGTCCATGGATTTTGGTTTTTCCACACGAGCATCCCCGAATATTTGCTCCACATTCCGGCGGTAAAACCCTCCTGAAGTGCCCGATACTGCTCGTAATTCACCAGTTGCGCTTTTTTACAGAAGTCGTCAATCGTGGTAGCCTTTCCGTATTGATCGATGTAATTTCCATAGCCGATGTATTTGTGGTAGCGCCATACTTCGTTTTCCCAACGTTCAGCCGGAAGTTGTTTCAAATCTTTCTCCTCCATCATTTTGCGCATGGTTTCTACATTTGGCATTCCAACCGATCCTAATTCGGGATTAAACGGAAAGGATTGTACTGTGAAAAAATGCAACGGATTCTGGATACCATAAGGTCCGTCGCCATTTCCTCCCAGTTTGTTCACTGCCAGTTCGGTAGAGGTAGATTCGTTCAGGTAGAAGCGTGTACCGTCGTACTCCGGGAAAATTTCGTTTTTCAGCATTTGATCGATATCTGCTGGTGGCGGAAATTCGTTGCCTCCGCACCACAGGTATAAACTCGGGTGGTTGCGCAACATCTTCACCTGATCGATAACCGAGTTGTTGAACAAGCTGTGTTTGTCGGGATAGGCGCGGCGGCGTTCCTGTGATTCTTTCTTGGCGGGGTCGTACCAACGGCCATTGCAGTCGCCCGAAATCCACAGGTCTTGCCAAACCAGGATGCCGTATTTGTCGCAGGCATCGTAAAATTCGGGTCGTTCGGTCAGGCCACCGCCCCACACGCGAATCATGTTCATGTTCATTTCGGCGTGCATTTTAACTTCGGCGTCGTACCTTTCGGGCGACAAGCGGAGCATGGCATCCGAGGCTATCCAGTTTCCGCCTTTAATGAACACATCCTGTCCATTGACCGAGAAAATCCGGGCTCCAAGCTTTTCGTCAAAACGCGTTCCTGTTTCGCGGATTCCGAACTTCACGTTTTCCTGATCTGTAATGCGGTTGTTATTTTGGATAAACAAAAATTTGATGTCGTAAAGTGGCTGATCACCAGCGCCATTTGGCCACCACAACTGCGGATTGTTTATTTTAAATTCTGGAAGAACAGCTGTAATTTTCTCGCCGGGTGAAATTGTAACCGTTTTCGAAACCTCGCTGGTTCCGCATTTGGCAATAAGTTTTCCAGACTGAACTTCGTCCGTCGGGTTCATCAAATCGGCTGAAGTGTGGATAATTGCCGGGTCCTGCTTGCCAACTGGAATGCGCTTTCCGGGAACTTTGGTCACTACATGCGGATCGAGCAAATCAACCGGACCGGTTGTTTCAATCGAAACCTCGTCCCAAATGCCGGTGTTGCGGTCCGGAATAGGGCAAATCCAGTCCCAGCCTGCGGTAAATTGCATGGCGACCGAGCGGGCAATCATTCCGTCGCCGCCCTGCCCGTTTGGTGCTCCAGCCGGATCGGGCGGAAAAACCAGTACGGCCAGGTGGTTTTCGCCTTTTTGCAGAAACGGCGTGACCAGGTATTTTTCGCGCAAAAACATACCTTCATGCGTATCGGGATTAATCTTTTTCCCGTTCAGAAACAGTTCAGCCGAGTAATTTATTCCCCTGAATTTCAGCCAAACCTGCTCTTCGTCTTTTATTTCAGGCAACTGGAAAGAATTTAAAAACCAGTACGTGTAATAATCGCGTCCTACCTGGCTTATGTCAGGAATCAGTTCGTTGTTCATCCCGAAAAACGGGTCGGGAATCTTCTGATTATGTAACAACGTAGTCAGTACAGTTCCTGGAACAATGGCTTCCATCCAGTCGTAAAGCTGATAATCTTTTCCAGTAATGACAGTGCCGTCCACCGTTAGATCGCTGGTTTTTTTTGCTTTCCAGCCCTTGTTAAGCTTTATTTCTGTTGGCTGTGCGAGCGACTGAAATACAATCAGTATAAATATGAATATCAATAATTTACCTTGATACATGCTTTTCTGTTTTTCGGGTTGGTCAAACTGTCTGTGATATGTGTTCAATAGATGTTCGGATTGCGTTGTAATAGTTGTTGTTTGCAAGAACAGCGCTACCTATCATTGATGCCGATTCTTTTAACTCCGAAATTTCGATTCGTACACGAACTTTCTCATTTTCGAAACAGCTCATAAGGTTTGCCCCGAAAAGGTTGAATGCATTGGAAATATTGCCGCCAATAACTAAAACTTCTGCGTCAAATTTTTTCAGCCATGGGTTCAAAAAAGTGCCAAGTTTGTATCCAAAATCGGTAAATAGACCAGCGGCAATGTTGCTGGTTTCAGCCAATGACGCCAGTTCTTTCACTCCTGAAAGTCTTTGTCCCGTGCGTTTTTCAAACCGTTGAAGTAAACCTCGTGTCGAGAAATAATCGTCAGCATTTCCGCCATCAAAAGGAAGATGATACATGTAGCCAAGTGTTGGCACTTCATCTCCACGGGTAACTGGCAAATGATTGCGCAAAAAGGCAGAGCCGAATCCGGTTCCGAGAGTAATTGCCAGGGAGCGCGAGGTTCCCGATGATTTCCCGATCCAATCCTCGCCAATGGCGAAAGCTGTTGCGTCGTTGATGAACCGAACTGGAAAATTATCAGGAAGATTCATTTGAGTACGCAGTGTCTCTGCAATGTTAAGTCCATAAAGGCTTTCATATTTTTTTACACCTTCGTCAAACCAGGCAATTCCATTGGCATAATCGAACGGGCCGGGCATGGCAAAACCAATTCCAGCGATTTGGGTTGTATTCGACTTTTGTATTGTTTCACTTATTGTTTTTGTCCAGATGTTAAGAATTTCGTTAGCAGAAGCATGATTGTCCAGGTCTGTCTGGACGAAAGTTTCAGCTTTGTATTGTTTTTTAGTCAAGTCGATGGCGGCACAACTGATGTGGCTTCCGCCAATATCTACACCAATAGCAAGGTTTTTGGTCATAGTTTATCGTTTTATATCGATGGAGTAGGTAAATTTTTCAGCAATATAAAATCCAATGTTGTATTCAATTGGACGGTTGCCCTGGTCGGAAACGAAGCGCTCGCGTACCAGGATAGGTTCTCCTGATTTAATTTTCAATCGTTTGGCTGTAATTGCCGAAGCAGCTTTGGCCCGGATTCGCTCACGGGAAATAGAAGGAACAATATGGTAATCCTGCTCAATAATGTCGTACAGCGGTCGGGTGAAATCTTCTTTGCCAGTCATCTCAATACGCGGATGAAAATAGCTTTCGAAGTAAACGAAAGGACCATCGGCAAAACCTCTCAACCGGGCCAGACACAAGATTTCTGTTCCTTCAGGAATTTGCATGAATGAGGCTGTTTTTTCTTCGGCTTTCACCCAGCGTGTTTCAATCAGGAAATTGACAAACTCAATTCCTTTTTCCGACATTTCCTGGGTAAAACTGTGCCAGCTGTCGAGGTTCGTGGTGACTGTTTTTTCCGAAACTTTAGTGCCGACGCCCTTCTTTCTGATTAATAATCCTTCATATTCCAGTTTATTTGTTGCCTGGCGGATCGTGTTGCGCGAAATGCCAAGCCGTTTGGCCAGTTCAATTTCTTTAGGAAGAAATCCACCGCTTTGGTATTCCGGAAGTTCAAGCATTTTCCGTAGCAATTCTTCCACCTGGTAGTGCAGGGGCACCGGACTGTTGTGATCAATTTTTAATTCCATTTTGTTCAAATGTTCAGACATACAAAGAAAGAAAATATTTTTTTACCAGGAGGCTATTCTGCAACATGAAATAGCCATCTCGCCTTAGGCTTGACAAACCGAAAATGAATTGGAGCGAAGCGGAAATCCGCGAAGCGAATAAATGGCTATTCCATTTCGGTGTGACATTCAAAAATAAAAAATGCTAATGCGCAGATTTTAAGGCGTTAAACAAAAATTTATACACATGAAAAAAGAAAGAATAGCCAGCAAGTGATTTGATTCTTTTAGTCAGCGAGTGACTTTAAGTCACCCACTGACTAAAATGGATGCTTAATCGGATATTTATTTAGCTACCTGTGAGATATGGAATACCACTGCGTATTTCGACGGCAATGTTTTTCCTAAACTTGCCGGAACCTCTATTTTGAATCCGTCGCCATCGGCTTTCCATCTCAAAGAGCTTCCTTTTTTGCCCATCATGCTTATTTTCGCGTTTTTGGTTGGAACAATTCCTTTTACCTGAATGGTTGTCGGAAGCTTTTCGTTATCAGCCAACAAATAGATGGTATTGGCCGAACCGTCTTTCCCGCGGGTGAAACGCAGTTGTCCGTCATAGTATGGGGCAATGGTACGTGTATTGTAAATAGCATCTCCATTTATTTTTAACCAGGCGCCAATTTCTTCCAGACGGCTGTAAGCCTCGTCGTACCAGGTTCCATCGGGGCCAGGTCCAATATTTAGTAGCAAATTTCCGCCTTTAGCCACAATGTCGGTCAACATGTGGATTACTTTGCGGGTTTCCATCATTTTAGCATCATAAGAGAATGACCAGCCACCACCCAAAATCATACACGATTCCCACGGATAAGGCAACATTTTATCTGGAACCTGATTCTCAGGAGTCAGGTAATTTTGATTTTTCCCTTCTACAGCACGGTCAACCACAATACAATCGGGTTGTTTCGAGCGGATTTTGTCAACCAGTTCGTCCATTTTTATGTCCTGATCGTAGTATTTCTTCACTTGAAAACCCTTTACTTCTGGAGCTTTTCCCTGATCGGGATGTTTTTGCACCCAGCCTCCGTCAAACCACATCAGATCAATCTTCCCGTAGTTCGAGCAGATTTCCATCACCTGGTTGTGCGTATAATTCACAAAGTTGTTCCACTTTTCAGGATAAGCAGCCGGGTCGTAGTTTACGTTCCTGTCAAATGGTGGAAATTGCGGCCACCAATATTCGGGGCAGTGCCAGTCGGGTTTCGAAAAATATGCGCCAATCCACAGTCCCTCGTTGCGGAAAGCGTTGAAAATCTCTTTGGTCACATCGGCTTTGGGGTTGGTGCGGAACGGGCAGTCTTTGCCTGTAATTTTGTAGTCGGTATATTTGGTGTCGAACATACAAAAGCCATCGTGATGTTTGGTGGTAAAAACTAAGTATTTCATCCCGGCATTTTTAGCAGCCTTAGCCCATTTTTCAGGATCAAATTTGGTCGGATTGAAAGTTTTTCCCAGGTTTTCGTATTGTTTTTTGTAATGGAAATAGTCTTTCACTGTATCTGGCACACACCAGCCTTCGTCTTCGGGGCAAATCGACCATGATTCAACTATTCCCCACTGGCTGTATGGTCCCCAGTGCATAAGTAAACCAAATTTGATGTCCTGCCATTGGTCGATTCGTTGCTGAATACGTGGATTGGGATCGGGAATGTAAGTTTGACCTTCGTGTTGAGCCGAAACTTTTAGGGCCAAGAGAGCCAGAAACAGAAAAAGAGTTTTGATTGATTTCATCCGAAAATAATTTGTTTTTAAGTTGCCGCATGGAATTCGCATACCATTATTTTCACGCCTGTTCGTGTTTTTGCGAAAACATGCTCGTTTCATATTATTTTGTTTATTGTAGAATTTACTGAATTCAAAAATAGGATTTAGAAAATAAAAACAGATAACTTTTTAAATTTTTTCAAAAACTTCGATCAGGTTTTGTCAATTTAAAATTATTCAAATGAGAATTTATTTTATCTTGGGGGTTGCTAAAACAAATCAAACCAAGATATGAAGAAGTTATTTGCAGTATTTTTTATTTTGCTGGGAAGCATTGCTTTTTTCGGTTGCAAGCCCAACAGAAGTTTCACCGAAAGTGAGATTGCTCTGATCCCTCAGGTTCAGAAAATGACCCTGGGACAGTCGTCGTTTAAGTTTACTAAAAACACTAAGTTTGTTGTTGAGAGCGTTGATCAGGAGGTGATTGCGGGAAAATTTGCCAGTCTCTTTGAAAAATCTGCTGGTTGGAAGCCGCAGGTAGTTGTTGGTGGAAATGAAGGTTCAAACCAGGTTTACTTTAAAACCGACCAGGTTATGGGGCCCGAAGCCTATTCTGTCGAGGTTAAGCAAAACAGGATTGAAATTAAGGCTTCAAAACCGGCAGGATTCTTTTATGCCACGCAAACTATTCGGCAACTGCTTCCGGCTGAAATAGAAAGTCAGCAAAAGCAGGCGAATATCGAATGGCTGGTTCCTGTGGTAACCATTAATGACAGTCCGGCATTCAAATGGCGTGGTTTTATGCTCGATGTTTCGCGTCACTTCTTCCCGAAGGAAGATGTTCTGAGAATGATTGACAATTTATCGATACACAAAATAAATACCCTTCACCTGCATTTAGTCGATGATCAGGGATGGAGAATCGAAATCAAGAAATATCCAAAACTGACTTCTGTCGGCGCCTGGCGAGTCGATCACGAAGACATGCCTTGGGGTAGTCGTCCGGCACAGGAACCCGGCGAAAAAGCAACTTACGGAGGCTTTTATACGCAGGCTGATATCAAGGAAATTGTGGATTATGCCCAATCTCATTTCATCAATGTGGTTCCCGAAATTGAAATGCCAGCCCACGTGATGTCTGCTCTTGCTGCATATCCGCAGTTTTCGTGTAAAGGGAAACCACTCACTGTTCCTCCGGGTGGGGTTTGGCCCATTACCGATATTTATTGTGCCGGAAACGATTCAACGTTCTTGTTCCTTCAGGATGTTTTATCTGAGGTGATCGATTTATTTCCATCGAAATATATCCATGTAGGTGGTGACGAGGCTACTAAAACAGAATGGGAAAAATGCCCTAAATGCAAAAAACGAATCAAAGATGAAAAACTAAAAAATGTTGGCGAGTTGCAAAGCTATTTCATGAAACGGATGGAAAAATTCATCAACTCAAAAGGTAAGATTTTGCTGGGTTGGGACGAAATTCTGGAAGGTGGCTTGCCAGCCGAAGCTACTGTAATGAGCTGGCGCGGCTTTCAGGGTGGAATTGAAGCAGCTAACCAGGGACATGATGTAGTGATGACACCAACTTCGGATTGTTATTTCGACTATTACCAGGGACCGATGGATCAGGAACCTCTGGCTATTGGCGGTTACCTGCCTTTAAGTAAAGTGTATAATTTCAATCCGATTGCTCCGGAAATCAGCGCTGAAGGCGCTAAACACATCCTGGGCGGGCAGGCCAATTTGTGGACAGAATTTGTTCCTTCGTTCATACATTTGGAATATATGACTTTTCCTCGGATTGCTGCGATGGCTGAAGCAGTCTGGAGCCCAAAAGAAGTTAAAAACTGGGATGATTTTTCGCGGCGGATCAAGTTATTCATGAAACGTTACGATCAATTAGGTATCAATTATGCCAAAAGTGGATTTAAAGTATCGGCCACGCCCGAATTCGATGCGCAGAAAAAACAATTGACTGTTGCTCTAAAAAGTGAAATTTCAGGAGGTGAAATACATTATACTATCGATGGAAGTGAACCAACTGCCAGTTCTCCAATTTACAAAGAGCCGGTTGTAATAACTCAAACAGCCACTTTAAAAGCAATAACAGTAATTGATGGAAAGCCAAACAGCAATGTTCTGGTCCAATCGTTCAATATCAACAAAGCAACTGTAAAACCTGTGAAATATGCTTCTCAGTACAGCGACAGTTATAAGGGTTCGGGCGAATACACGCTGGTAAATGGTGTACACGGAACAACGAATCACTCTGATGGCGAATGGCAAGGCTGGGAAGGCAAAAATATGGATGTAGTTATTGATCTTCAGCAACAAACCGATGTGAGCAAAATTTCTATAAGTGCATTGCAGAATTCAGGTGCATGGATATTTTTTCCGAAAAAGGTTGAATTCTTTGTTTCGGCTGACGGAGCCAGGTTCCAAAAAGTTGGTGAAGTGGTGACCGATGTTGATCCGCTTTCGAAAGACAGACAGATAAAAGAATACTCGGTAAGTTTTGTCCCGGTAAAAGCCGGTTTTGTAAAAGTAATAGCAACCAGTTTGGGTAAGGCGCCTAAAGGTCATCAGGGAGCAGGCGATAACGCATGGTTGTTTGTCGATGAAATTGCGGTTGAATAAAACCGGGCAAAGGGAGAATGGAGAAAGGAACTTACGTTCTTTTCTCCATTCTCTTTTTCTACAGCGAGAACCAATAACTTAGTTTTACCAGGAAGATGTTGACTGGCTTCACATGGCGAAGGTCTCCCATTGCATCGCTAACAGATGATTTGTATTGATTTTGCCAGTTGGTCCGTTCGTTGCTCCACACAAAATACAATTGCGATCCGGGTTTATATTCCCAACGGAAAACGAGATTGCTGCGGAATTGGTTAAATGTAAAATCAGGATTATTTACGGTATAGGCTGGGGTAGTACTTGTTGCCTGTACCTGGTAAATATTATTAACAAGTTGGGCATTAAGGTATTTAAACCGGTCGGAATAATAGGTTGCTTTTGCATTAGTAACTTCCTTTAGTCCAGAATACCTTCCAATCGAGGCAAACGGACTTCCATAATATTGAATCGATAAATCAGGAGTAATGTTGTAATCTATCCTGAATGTGGCTCCCAGTGTTTTTTGGTTCAGGTGGGCTAAAATGTATTTGGTTCCGGTGCTTAAAACTTTGGTGTCAACGTATTGCAGGTTGTCCATGTTTTCAGAATAATTTATGCTGGCCGAAAGTTTCAAAACATTGTAAGGAATAACTGTTGCTGTTGACTCCACAAACGAATAGCGCGAATTATTGTTTCCTGAATTAGAATGGATAGCCGATAAATTGACAAAGAATTTTTTCGAAAGATCGGAATTCATTGCCAGAGTTCCTTTCCAGAGTGCAGGCATAAGCATCGATTCGCCTCCCCTGAGAATGTTGTTATCCAGCCCTTCATTCATGTAATTGAGTGTTGGAGCAATCTTCCATCGATTTTTGAATTCGAAGCTAGAGGTGAAAGTGAAAATTGAGTACAAATAATTGGGCCCAAAATCCCAGTTGTTGTTTTGTGACAAGGCTACAGAATAGGTCCGAAAAATTGACACCGGCTTATTCACAAAATAGGAAATTTCGTTTTGTTGGGTTATCATGTCAGCTTTTTGCATATACCCAATATCATTCAAGTCGAGGCCTGGCGAGCGCCAGCTAATTTCGGTCGAATAGCGCCATAAACCTTTGCTGCCTTTCCCTATTTTTATTTTTCCACCCTGGCCTGATAGTGAAGTACGGTTAGGATCGTATTTGATATGGCTGGCATCAGGTCGTTGATAATAACGGGCCGAGGCCAATTGCAGGTTTTGAATAGCTGTGGCGCTACCGTTAATTGTACTACCAATAATTTTTGTGTCGATATAAAATTCTTTGTCGTGCCATTGATGCAACAAATCAAACCCTCCGGAAAACGAATTTTGGTTCATAAATTTGAGGTACGAATCGTTAATAAAGCGGTTGGTCGCGGTGAAAATACCTCCCAAAACAGTGGTCCCCTGGTTAAAGTCCTGCTGGATGCGGCCAACAGTAAAGCTTGTAAGCGGTTCAACCCGTAGTTTACTTTTGTCTCCATTGGTCGATAGTTCGGCTTTTTCGCCGGCAGTCATACTTTGCAGAATGCCCAACGCCAGTCCTTTTTTACTTTTTCCACTGATCTTTACAGCGCTCAGAATAGAAGTATTGTCGGGGTAATCGAGATATTGCCTGCTATTTAGTTCGGGGTAATATGTGGGCGCTTGTCCAATACGTCTGGTATAGAACATTTTATCGTCGCCGAGGTCGAAATTGAAAATATTTTTCCCTTCAAGAAAGAACGGACGTTTTTCTTCGTAAAAAGTCTCAAAGGCCGTAAGGTTCATTACTGAAGGGTCGGACTCAACCTGCCCGAAGTCGGGATTAATTGTAAAGTCGGCTGTGAAATTGCTCGAAAGTCCAATTTTGGCGTCGAGTCCGATATTCCCGAGCCACGAATGGCCGTTTTTTGCAAAAGGGTTATCCGGTATTTTTTCAAATGTTTTTAATTTGCCAACAGCATAAGGCATTATTTCAATGCGGCGCGATTTTGGAAGGTTGTTAATGCCATTCAATTCACCAAAAGCATAAAGAATTCCTGGCCCGGTAAGCGATTGCGGTTCCCAGTCACTTTCTTCCGAGAGACGGTCGATCCAACGCCAAACATGCATTCCCCAAACTTGTTCATTGTCTTTACTGTAACGTAGTTGGCTTAACGGAATTTCGTATTCAGCAACCCAGGCCGAATCTTCAAGCCCGGTTTTTACCCGCCATACGGCATTCCAGTTCATATCATAAGCAAATGGGTTAATGTCAATCAGGTCAACCTTCTGGCCAGCAGCTGTAACTGTAAATTCAAACCCCGTACGATGATCATGATAGCTATCGAATGCGATACCTGCAGCGTCGCCTATTATTTCGTCGCGCCGGCCAAGTTTTCGTGAAATTTTCTTAGGTTCACTATCATAAGCCCGAATGGCAAAATAGAGGTTTTTGTCGTCGTATAGTAGCTTTATTTCAGTTAACTGGCTGGGTTTAGCTCCTTCTTTGGGAATCCATTGGGTGAAATTTCCTGCCCAAACCCCTGTTTTCCAACATTCGTCGTCGAGTTTTCCATCGATAACTGGTTTGGGGGTTGTCAAACGTGTTGTTGTGTAAATCCTGGATGGTTTTTTGGGTTGGTTAATAGAGTCTTTGGCTGACGGAGAAGCTTTTCCCAGGGACAATATAAAAAAGCAAAACAGGAGGACGAAGATAGTTCTCAGATACATTAGGTTAAGTTTAGAGTTTTCAATCGGGTTAAAATAGTATTTAATTGTGTAATGTACAAAAAGACAATCAATGATCTATTCCACCCTAATCTGAAGTAAATATAGTTTGAAGAAGAATCTGATTTATGGACAAAAGTTCAAAATTTAATCTATATCAGAAAATTAGCCAGCGATTTTAACTGTCGGAGAGGCGAAAAGCATAAGTTTCTCATAAAAAGGAAATTTTTTTATGAGATTTTCAGGTGTTGTGTGTATAACTATTTAGAAAGACAAAAAGATCGATTGCCAACGATTTAAAAACAGAGCCCACATGCTGGATAAAAGAAAGATAGAATTATTGAAAAAATATGAAACTGATTTGGCTGATCCGGAGGATTTAAAACAGATTGAACAGATTTTTTCTCAGGAGAATCCAGATTCGGAATTGTATGAATATCTTGAAAATAAATGGCATGACTTGGTTGATAATCAATGTGTCGATGAAGAAAAATTGAAGTTAATACAAAACGATATACACGAGATCATTTTAAAATATGAACTCGAAAGGAGAAACAGGCTGGTTCATAAATTAGTGATCGGCTACATGAAAGTAGCCGCTGCACTTTTACTCCCACTGATTATCACTAACATCTTCTTTTTCGTAAATAAATATGACCAGCCTGTTGCTCCTTCCAAAGATAAAATTGTTTCTGAAAACATTCATGCCCCTTTAGGTTCAAGGGTTTCTTTTGAGTTGCCTGATGGAACTTCGGGATGGCTGAATAGCGGGTCTGATCTCATTTATAGTGTGCCATTTTCTCAAAACCGGAAGGTTAGTTTGAAAGGCGAAGCCTGGTTCGATGTGAAAAAAGACAGTCTAAATCCATTTGAAATAAATGCAGGGAACTCATTGGTAAGAGTACTTGGAACGAGTTTTAACCTTTGTGCCTACGACGATCAAAAATATGTGGAACTGGTGCTGCAAAAAGGCAAGGTTGAGTTTATCGCCAATGAAAAGAGAGTTGAAATTGCTCCAGATGAAAGAATCGTTTTTAACGAAAAGAAAATAGCTTTAACCAAAGTAGATCCTGAAAAATACAAAGCATGGACCAAAGGAAAACTTATTTTCAGGGGTGATAATATGAAGGAAGTTGCCCGCCGAATTTCCCGCTGGTATAATGTCGATGTGGTTTTGTCGAGCAGCGAATTGGAAAAGTTCTCATTCAGGGGAACATTTGAAGACGATTCATTGCCCGAAGTCCTTAAATTACTTAGCATGACATCGCCAATTACCTACCAGATTGTGCCCCGGATTCAAAATACCGATGGAACTTATCGAAAAGAAAAGGTTGTTATTTATACCCGAAAAACTTTAACTAATTCTAACTAACTTATGAATGCTATGAATACTACGTAAAGAAAAAGAGGAAATCGCGCCAACGGTTTCCTCGAAAAGTCATCTTTTCAGAATCTTTTTACTAATTTAAACACTGTAAATTTATGAAAAAAAATGAACCATTTGGGGAGTTGCTTTGTCATGCCCTGAAGAAAACACTTTTAGTCATGCGAATTGTTGTTTTCATTATGTTTGTTAGTGTATTGCAGATTTATGCTAATAATTCCTATTCTCAAAAAGCAAAGTTATCTATCAAATTTTCGAATGCCAGGCTTGTGGAGGTGTTAGACCAGATTGAAGCACAATCCGAGTTTTATTTTCTATATAACGAGAAACTGGTCGATACCGACCGGATTGTTACAATAGATGTAAGCAACCAAAGCATTAGCGAAATACTGAAGACGTTATTTTCAGGATCGGATGTTGAATACAACATTGTTGACCGTAAAATTGTATTGGCTCCAACTTCGATCAAAACAGAATTGCTGGTGAATAACGGCAGTCTTGTGAAGGGCGTCGTAAAAGATGCGGAAGGAATGCCGGTTCCGGGGGTTTCGGTAGTTATTAAAGGTACTACCAATGGAACCATTACCGACATTAACGGCCACTATTCAATCAATGTTCCGGGTAAAACTTCCGTGCTGACCTTCTCTTTCGTTGGAATGAGGCTGCAGGAAATTGAAGTTGGCGACAAACTGGTAATTGATGTTACTATGGTTGCCGAAGACCGGCAGATTGACGAGGTGGTGGTTACTGCCCTTGGTATGAAAAGGGATGCAAAAGCATTGGGATATAAAATATCGCAGGTTGGTGGAGAAAGTTTGACTGAAACACCTAACGGGAATGTTTTAAATGCCCTTGGCGGTAAAGTTTCGGGTGTTAAAATATCGCAAATGGACGGAACAACCGGTTCGTCAGTCAATATGATTATACGTGGGCAAAAATCGCTGACAAGCGACAACCAGCCTTTGTTTGTAATTGATGGTGTTCCGGTTAAAAACCAGCTGAATAACTTCTTTGAAGGCGCCGATCTTGGAAATGCTATTAGCGACCTGAATACCGACGACATTGAATCTATTTCGGTATTGAAAGGGGCAAGCGCTGCTGCTTTGTATGGTTCAAGGGCCGGGAATGGCGTTGTGTTGATAACAACCAAATCGGGTAAAGGGAAAAAAGGCATAGGTGTTTCGTTTAGCACAGCTAACTCTTTCGAGGTGCCTTATCATTATGTCCCCTTTCAAACAAAATTTAGTTCGGGAAAGGCAGGTGCCCACATTTTTGAAGAAGCCGAAAATGAAAGCTGGGGAGCTCCGCTTGATGCCGGGCAGAACTGGGTACAATGGAACAGCAATGGGGTAGCCGTACCTCTCGTTTCTTATCCCGACAGGTTAAAAGATTTTTTCAGGAATGGCTTTACAACCACGAACAACGTTGCTATCGACGGAACCTACGATAAAGGGTTCTTCCGGATATCAGCAGGAAAGATGGACAACACAGGGATTATTCCTAATACTAACCTGTTCCGTACATCTATCAATTTAAATACAGGTTACAATGTAACCAAAAACCTGAGTGTTTCGGCAAACGTAAACTGGACAGAAACCGGCTCAGACAACCGTCCGAGTGTGAATGGTGATGACCGTAGCGACATTGTCCGCAGTCTTTACGAAATGGGTGCGCAGGTTAACGTACTCGATTTGAGGGACTACTGGATCAAAGGTCAGGAAGGTGTCAACCAACTCAGGTGCAAATCGAAACAAAACAACGTTTATTTTCTGGCATACGAAAATACCAATGCGTTTAATCGCGATAGGTTAATGAGCAAAATTCAGTTCGACTGGACCTTAACCAAAGACCTGAAACTTACCGGTAAGTACACCCGCGATTCGTATGTACAGAGTTCTGAATCGAAAAAAGGGTTTAGTACTTACGGACAAGTTACCGGTGGATACGATTTGTCGGACGACTATAGCAAGGAAACCAACATGGAATTGACTCTGAATTACAATAAAAAATTTAACAAAGACTGGAGTATTAACGCTTTTGTTGCCGGGAACAGGATGTATGCTTACGGGCGTAATATTTTGAATTATGCTTCGCAGCTGGTCATTCCAGGCTTGTATTCTATTTCGAACGGGATCCCAGGCACGGTAACATATAGAAGCTCCTGGTCGAAAAAAGAAATTCGAAGTGTTTTCGGGATGGCCTCAATAGGGTATAAGGATCAGATTTACCTCGATTTGACAGCCCGTAACGACTGGTCGAGCACATTGCCATCAGATAACCGGTCGTATTTTTATCCATCGGCCTCGGTTAGCTTACTGCTTTCGCAAATGTTTGAGTTGCCAACCTGGATCAGTTTTTCGAAGTTACGTGCTGGCTTTGCACAAGTTGGGAACGACACCAACCCTTACAGCCTTCAACAATCTTTCTCAATCAGCGATGACTGGGGCAGCCTGAAGCAGTTATATATGGGGGGGACATTGAAAAATACTACTCTCATGCCAGAAATTGCTACCTCAAAAGAAATTGGGGCTGATTTTAAATTCCTCAATAACCGCATCCAATTTGATGTGACTTACTACGATATTCGGAATAAAAACCAGATTCTTAGCACATCATTGCCTATCGAATCGGGAGCATCAGGTAAATTAATCAATGCCGGCCTTATCGAAAGCCGGGGCTGGGAAGTAGGACTGAACTTCGATATTATAAAGACCAGAGATTTAAAATTCGACATGAGTTTAAACTTCTCGCGAAACAGGACAATACTCAAATCGCTGGCAGAAGGGATGACCAACTACTCATGGGGCGAATTCCAGAAAATCTATGTGAAAACTTACGAAGGCGGTACAATTGGCGACCTTTACATGCAACCTCTCCTGAAGGTTACCGATACGGCTTCACCATACTACGGTTATCCCTTGTTGACAGCCGATGGAAAATATCAAGCTGACAGCGATGTGAATCACCATGTAAAGGTTGGTAACTCGAATCCCGATTTTACGTTGGGTTTCCAGCCATCAATCAGTTACAAGGCATTTACCTTGTACGCCAATATCGACTGGAGCCAGGGAGGTGATTATTTTTCGATAACACGCGTATTTTTCAACAATAACGGATGGAGCGACGATAGCTTCTCGGGCGCTTCGTACGATAAAAACCAGGATATCGTAACCCAGATAAAAGCCAACCCCAACGCCTTCTTTGGCCAATGGGTAGGTGGCCGTAATGCCGAATATGGTGGTTTCGCCTGGCCTGCAGGTAAAGGTTCAGGCCGTGTTCAGGATGCCAGCTTTAACGTTGGGGTTCGCCAGGTTGTAGTAAACGGAACAAAACAGTATGTCGAAAACCTTGGTGGTTCAGACACTTACTGGCTCGACCCGTTTAACGCAAACCAAACAGCCAACAGGAACACTGGTCCTGACAAATTCTTATACGATGCAACCTATGTTAAACTTAGAGAGCTTGCCCTGACTTATCGGTTACCGAAGAGATGGAATGAAAAATTTAAAATTCATAGCTCTTCCATTTCGGTGTTTGCCAACAATGTATTTGAATGGACGGCTGTTAAAACAGATATCGATCCCGAAAGAGCGTTTAAACCCAATAATGCCGGGACAAACGGTGGAAATATTGGTAGCTGGACACAAGGTATTGAATATTATAATGCCATGCCTTGGACCCGTACTATTGGAATGAAATTGAATCTGGACTTTTAAACTGAAACGATTATGAAAAGCATATTTTCTTACCACAATACAGTTGATAACACAGGCTGTAGCCGCAATACCTTGCTGAAATCAGCTAAGATGTTGGCACTTTCAATAATATTGGCCCTATTCCTGCCCATGTTCTCGTGTACAAGTCTCGACGAAATAAACGAGGACCCAAACAACCCGGTTGATGTTCCTTCAAATTATATCCTTACCTATGTTTTGACTAATTTGAGTAAAAACTATACTTCACTGGGAAACTACAGCTCGAATCTTGCCGGGACTCTTCAATATGTTCAGGTCGGGATTACCTTCGATGCTTCGAGAGTTAACTATTACGACTGGGGAACAGGTTCATGGTCCGGGTATTACGATCTTCTCCGAAACATCGAAATCATAAATAAAAATGCAGTACGCGATGCTAACCCGCTTTACGAAGCAATCTCGCTTACATTGAGAGCTTTCATATTCGGAATGATGTCCGATCTTTTCGGCGATTGTCCTTATTCCGAAAGTCTCCAGGCTTCAAGCGAGCTGTATTTCCCTAAATACGATGACCAAAAGGAAATTTATAAGGGCGTTTTAACCGACTTGAGCAATGCAAATAAGTTGCTGTCGCAGTCCAACATTTCGAGCTATTCGATTGCATCGGGTGATGTACTTTATAGTGGAAATATCGAGAGATGGAGGAAGTTTACCAACTCGCTCAGGTTACGCTATTGTATGAGGTTACTGAACAAACAAACCGACATGAATGCGCTTGGGATAAACATTATAACCGAATTTAACGATGCCGCAACTTATGCTTTTACCTCAAACAGTGATAACGCTAAAGTAAGTTATATTGGCACAACAGCCGCAAACTCCTTCCAGGGCGGGGCGCTGAATTCGGCTAATCCACCTTATTCAACAAAGCCCTGCGCTACAATGGTCGATACTCTTAAATCGCAAAACGACCCTCGTTTGTACCGTTGGTTAAACCCTGTTTTACACAAATGGGATTACAATACAACCAAGGTAACTGCAAAAACAGTCAAAAACATTTTTGGAGACCCATTTTCGGTTGAATACTGGCCTGCTACATTAGCCGACAAGGTTGATACATCGCTTTATATTGGTCTTCCAATGGGACTACCGCTTAATACTACACTTAACTTTAACAAAGGGACTGACAATACAACTTATCCAACAGAAAGAAGTCCGTTCATTTCCTACTTGCACGATAGGTTTCGCAAAAACGTGGAAACTTATGTGCAGATGGATTTAATGAGTTACAGCGAAGTTGAATTCCTGTTGTCTGAAGCTGCTCTTCGTGGCAACTTCTCTGTAACAGGTACAGCCGAAGATCATTATAAAAATGGTATTGTCGCTTCTATGAACCGTTGGGGTATAACCGATGGAGCTAATTCTTTCAGTTTCTCAAAATATTATAGCAGTGCTAAGGTAAATTATTCGGCTGCAACGAATAAGCTCGAAAGGATTTTGCTTCAGAAATGGATTTCTTCGTGGTTAGGTATCGAACCCTGGTTTGACTGGAGAAGGACTGGTTATCCAAACCTCAAACCTGGACCTGTTGCACAATACGGCGCTGCAATGCCTTTGCGCTTCATGTATCCATCTCCTAACCAAGATGCAAAGTATCTTGTAAATTACAATGCTGCAGTTGAAAAACTAGAAGTTACAACCTATGTGCCAACCGGTCAATCAAAAGACCATTCTTATTCAAAAATGTGGTTATTACAGGGAACCAATAAACCTTATTAGTTCTATATTATCACTATAAGTCTTTCTTTTTTATAAGGCTGTTTCAATTTCGTACGCGATTTTCAAACAGCCTTTTTTCTCTTAGATTAAAAAATCATTAATTTCAGTAGTACATCAACCAGTTCTTTTATAATTTTGGTAATTCAGGTAGTTCGTTTTGAAGATTTATTCTGCTGACATAATGGTAATAGAAAGGCTGAAAAAAGGAGAAATAAAAGCCTTTGATGACGTGTACGAAAAATATGCCCGCAGGCTTTATGTGTTTGCGCTAAAATACCTGAAAAATAAAAATGAAGCGGAAGAACTGGTTCAGTCAACTTTTTTGAAAGTGTGGGAAAAACGTAAAACGCTAAAATGTGACACTTCGTTCAAATCTTATATTTTTACTATTGCATTTAATGAAATATGCAATTTATTCAGGCGGAGAAATTCATTTGCAAGGTTTTACCATGAAGAAATTACCCAGTCGAGCGATATTAGTTACGAAACTGAAGAACAGATAGATTTTAGTTTTACGCTGAAACAATTGGATATAATCATCAAAAAATTACCTGAAAAACAACGGATCGTTTTTATTAAAAGCCGTATCGAAGGAAAAACGAGCAAAGAGATTGCATCTGAAACTGGGTTGTCGGTTGGAACTATTGATAACTATGTGTCTGATTCGGTCAGATTCATACGGAGGAACCTGACGGACATAAGGACTACCGCTCTTCTCATTCCCGTTCTTTCAGCTATTTTTAATATTTGATTTAGTGTTTTTCGCTTTTCCCCTGTTTCATTGGGCGGGGTGGCTTTAGTACTATCTCGTACCGGCAATTTGGGCAGATATAAGCTTCGCAGGCGGTGCAGGCAAAACAGTTGCTACACGAGCGGTCGAGTTGAGTTTTATCCCAAGACTTTCCACAGTAGGTGCACGATACCTGGTTCTTGTTGTCTTCCATGAAATGTTTATTTAGTGGAAGGTCGAAGCAATAGGATTAGCTTTACCAATCCAAACAAAACTACTTGTGTGAAGATTATGGTTGCACCTGAAGGAATATCGGCAAAATAGGAGATCAGCAGTCCAACAAAAGAAGCCAGAAATGCAAATACAACTGAATAAACCATCATCCGGCTAAATTCGCGGGTTAAGGTATTGGCTGTAGCCTGCGGAATGGTAAGTAACGACAAAATCAGGATAATTCCAACCACCCGGATATTCAAAACGATGGTCAACGAAATTAGAACCATAAGTAAATAGTTGAACAGATCAACGGGCAGATCAGAAGTTCGGGCATAATCTTCGTCGAAGGCAATGTATAAAATGGTGCGGTAAAACAAAGTGAAAAACAACACGATAATTACCGAAAGCGCCAGCATCAGCCACAACTCAGTAGATGAAACGGTGAGAATACTTCCGAAAAGATAGCTCATCAGGTTGGGTGCATAGCCAGGTGTCAGGTATACAAAGATGATTCCGATAGCCATTCCAAGCGACCACCATATCGCTATCGACGAGTCTTCGCGTACTTTAGCTTTACTGCTGAAAAGCTGAATTCCCATTCCGGAGAGAACTGAGAAAATTCCTGCACCTAACAATGGACTGATACCAAGATAATAGCCCATTCCAATTCCACCAAACGAAGCATGTGTAATTCCTCCGCTAATAAAAACAATCCGGCGCGAAACAATATAAGTACCAACAATCCCGCACGAAATAGCTGCCAGCAGGGAGGCCAGAAAGGCATTCACAAAAAAGTCGTAGGAAAATAGCTCAATGATTGTGCCCATGATGGTTGTGTTCGTTGTGTTGTTTCAATACGGTATGCGGAATATTTCCATGCGTAATAATTTGTAGCGGACAGTTGTACGAAGCCAGTTGTTCTTCGGAAATGATGTTGCTCGGATGATGATGAACATAGCGGTTTACACAAGCTATGGTTTTCACAAAAAACGATATAGTCCCTACATCGTGCGAAATCAATAGAATGGCCATTTGCTCGTTTAGTTCTTTCAGTTTCAGGTACAATTCGCCCTCGAAGTTATTGTCAACATAAGTGCTGGGTTCGTCCAGAATCAGAAGTTCAGGCTGGTTCATCAGGGCGCGGCATAAAAAGGTACGTTGCATTTGTCCACCCGAAAGTTCGCCGATGGGTTTGTTCCGAATGTGCAAAATTCCCATCTCGGCAAGTAAGGCCTCGGCTTTTTCTTTCTCTTCAGTATTTTTATGAAACGATGAAAACAAAGCCGAATTGGCTTTCCCGGAGCGCACCACATCAATTACCGAAATAGGGAAACGTTTGTCTATTTGATTCACCTGGGGCAAATAACCAATATTGGTTTTGCTGATATAAAGGTTCATTTCGCCTGAAGTTGGTTTAATAAGTCCCAAAATAGTTTTAATCAGCGTAGTTTTCCCGCCACCATTTGGTCCGATTATGCCAATAAAATCGCCTGAGAATACTTTGAATGAAACATTTTCGAGCACGATGTTTTTGTCGTACCCAGCAGAAAGGTTTATTAATTCAATCAGTTTCTTCATTCCTGTGTTGCAATTTTTTCGGTAATGTCGAGCATTTGTTTTTCCCAGTTATAGTCGAGTGGATCAATCACCAAAACCTGGCCATTAATCTCGTGTGCCATCTGTTGGGCGAATGCCGGGTCAAATTCCTTCTGGATAAAGATAACCCGAATATTTTGCTGGTGTGCCAGATCAACAATTTCTTTTATATGTTTAGGCGAGGGTTCCTTTCCGTCAAGCTCCAGAGGTATTTGTTCCAGCTTAAACTGACGGGCAAAATAAGCCAGCGCAGGGTGAAAGATCAGGATATTCCGGTTTTTCAGCGGTGCCAGCTTTTGGTCAATTTGTGCTGAAAGGCCATCGATTTTCTGAATAAAAGTATCATAGTTTTTCCGAAATTCGGAAGCATGTTCGGGAAAGCTTTTTTGCAGGCTTTCGAGTGTATGCTTCGCTAGTGTTTTTATTTCAGCAGGCGCCAGCCACACGTGTGGATCAAATGCCTCGGCATGACGATGATTGCCGCCTTCGTGTTCGTGTTCACTTCCGGCGATTAACGAAATGCCTTCCGACGAATTAACGATGAGCAAATCTTTATTGATTTCAGCTATTTTTTCTTTCCATGCATCCTCAAAAGTGAGTAAGCCGATTTGGAACCAAACTTTCGATTTCGACAATTCTTTCATTTGCGACGGAAGAATTTCGTAGTTGTGCGGACTACTCCCCGGAGGAACAAGTATATTCACTTGCAGTAAGTTACCTGCAATTTGCTCTATTAAATATTTCTGTGGAAGTATGCTTACCGTAACGGCGTGCGGCTGTTCTTTTTTTGCGGTCTGACAGGCTGCAAACAGAATGAAAAATAAAAAAAGATATCGTTTCATGGTTTTTTCTGAATCTGAAAGACCTTATTAAACATTTTTGTTCAAAGATAGTTCGATTTTAGCCTCCCCCAACCCCTCCGAAGGAGGGGAGAAAGAATAGGAGTGCGTGAATTTATAATTTAATTCTGTCCCCTCCTATTCAAATTTCGATCGTTCAGAACTTGTCTGGCCTGACTCCCTTCCCTTTCGGGGAGGGTTTGGGTGGGGCTTTCTCTGTTTTCGAAGGAACCGGGTCGTATCCATGCGTCCCCCAGGGATGGCATCGTAATATTCGTTTAGTCCCCAGCCAAAAGCCTTTGAATGGTCCATGAATTTTTATGGCTTCGATAGCATATTGCGAGCAGGTGGGAACATGGCGGCACGAAGCTGGTGTTAATGGCGAAATAGCATATTTGTAAAAATATACAGGGAGAATCAATAACCAGCCCAAAAACCTAAGAATGTATTTCAGAATTACCCTCATAATTGCAAAGATAGAACTAATTGTGGAGAAAGTCCTTTCCTGTTCGCCCGAATGGGGAAAGCTGTTTCAGCCTTACAACCTGAATTTTTGAAAAAATGAAAGTGTCTTTTGCGCCCAAAATTTTTATGTCCTCCTTCTTCGGAGTGGTTAGGGGAGGATTCAATCAGTAAAAGCGTATTTAACTTGATTCAATGGAGCGTTGGGTACAACTTTGCTTGCCAATATGGGCTTTATAAATGGCAATGGTTCCTCCCAGAATGGCGTTTTCTTAAGCGAATGTTGCAACAACCACGAATAGAGCTCATCATTATTAAAATGTTTGCTGATATCGTGCCCTTCGCCTTTCAGTCGGGTAAATTTTATTTCTGCATTCTTTTTCTGAAGAGCTTTTACCATTACTTCCGAACGGCTGATCGGAATGTCATGATCGGCCGTTCCGTGGAAAACCCAGGTTGGCACTTTTTGCAACTGATCGGCCCATTTAGGATCAGCTCCTCCGCAGAAAGGAGCAATAGCAGCAAACCGTTCGGGCATGCGGTTGGCAAGAGCCCAGGTCCCGAAACCTCCCATACTCATCCCGATAAGATAAACGCGTGAATCATCAATTTTCAGCTTGGCTGCCAATTCGTCGTAAACCGGATTGAACCAGTCTTCCGAAGCCCAGTTTTTGTTCCACGGACATTGAGGCGAAATCACGATGAAATCCATCTTTTTGCCTTTTTGTAAATAGTATGGTAATCCGTAACGAGTTATACTTTCGAGGTGTTTGCCGCTCGCATGGCGACCGTGTAGGTAAAAAATCACTGGCCATTTCTTGTCAGGATATTTATCGTAATCAGCCGGGAGGCTAAGCATATAATTGTATTTTACCTTTTTATGAGTGCCCGATGCCTTTACTTTTGCAAACGAAAGACAGAACAAAACACATAGCAAAATGCTCCTTAAAATATGTATTTGGTGCAGCTTCAAAACGTATTTTTTAATGTTCGTGCTGTGAAGCTAAGTATTTTTACCTATAAAACCTGAGATATTAACACTTGTTAGTAAATTTTTGCATTTGAAATGCGTTACTTTTTAACGAAAAAACGTGTCTGTCAACGGTATATTGGCAAACACGTTTTTTGTTGAAAAATCTTCTTTTTTGAAGGCTTATTCCCGCAAACTGGCTAAAATGAATCGACTTCCCGGTATGCTTTAATAAACGCCATCTCACCTTCTTTTCCCTTAATACTTCGGCCATGCTCGCAACACAATACGCCGTTGTAGCCTTTGTCGTAAATGTGCTTGAACACGTTTTTGTAGTTAATTTCGCCGGTGGTAGGTTCGTTGCGTCCGGGGTTATCGCCAATGTGGAAAGCTGCTATGTTTTTCCAGGCTTTGTCGATGTTTGGGATGAGATTGCCTTCTGTAATCTGCTGATGGTAAAGGTCGTCGACTATTTTGCACGACGGGTGATTTACGGCTTCGCAAATCAGGTGCGCTTGCGGAATTTTTGTGAGGAATAATCCCGGATGGTTTGTCCAGGCATTCAGCGGCTCCATGACCAGTATCAATCCGCTTTTTTCAACTACTTCGCAGCACATTTTCATGTTGTCGATCACGTTGGCGGTCTGATATTCCCATTCCAATCCTTCGTCGAAGTGGCCTGGAACAACCAACGCCCATTTGGCTCCCGTTCGTTTGGCACATTCAACGCCTTGTTCCATTTTCTTTTTCAGCATGTCTTTTATGGCCGGGTCCTGAGTTACCATCGATTTAACAGCAAAATCGGCATACAACACAAATGGCCCCAAATCCATGTTCCGGCGGGCAAGTTCAGAAGCTATTTTTTCCTGGATAGCTGGTTCTTTTCCCATCAGGCCATTGTCGAAAATAGCCCGAAACCCTTGGTCGCTAATGAATTTTATCTGATCGAAAAGGTCTTCGCCTGCGCTTTCTTTAAAAGTGCCAAAACCTGGGGCATATTTCAGTTTAAATTGAGGTTCGTTGGAGATTTTTCTTTCCGTAGCGAAGGCTTTTGTTGTTCCGGCAAGGCTAATGGCAGCGATGGTTCCGGCTGCATTGCGTAAAAATGATCTTCGTTCCATGTTCTGTTTGGTTTAGATTTATTGTCCGAAGATAAAAAACTACTTTGCTTAACGCAAATATGCCTGAATATTTACTAGTCTGGTCTGGTCGGTTTTTTATTTCACAATTCGGTTTGATCTGAAAAAGTTTTCTAATTTTATCCGAACTTAATTTTACTTTAGCAGATTTAAAGTAACTCTCGGTTTTTGTACTGCTTAATGCTTGTCTTTAAAGGGAGCCGGAAAAAAATCGGGTTTTTTGACTTTAGCGTTCAGCGTAAAATATTCCGTTTTTTTGAACGTGTTGAAGTAAGAAAAAAGACAATAATTACAAATTACTAACCAACTAAATTTGAATAGGCATGATCAACAGAAAATTACGAATGGGAATGGTTGGCGGTGGAAGCGACGCTTTTATTGGAGCTATTCATCGTTTGGCAGCTTTTATGGACGGACAAATAGAGCTCGTTTGTGGCTGTTTTAGTATAAATCCCGAAATTTCCGTTTCTTCAGGAAAATCATACTATCTGCCTGAGGATAGAGTTTACAAAAGCTATCAGGAAATGTTCGAACATGAGGTTACACTTCCTGAAGGCGATCGGATGGATTTTGTTACTATTGTTACTCCAAACTTCGCGCATTTCGGACCTGCTATGATGGCTCTCGACAATGGGTTTAATGTAGTAATAGACAAACCTATTACTTTTACCCTCGACGAAGCTTTGCAACTTCAGGCCAAATTACAGGAAACGGGGTTATTGCTGGCGTTGACCCATACTTATTCGGGTTATCCGGCGGTGAAACAGGCCAAACAAATGGTTTCTGAAGGTTTGTTCGGAAAAATCAGGAAAGTTTTTGTTGAGTATCCGCAAGGTTGGCTTTCGGCAAAAGTTGAGGACGCCGGAAATGCTCAGGCATCATGGCGTACCGACCCTAAACGTTCGGGAAAAGCAGGGGCTATGGGTGATATTGGTACACATGCACATCATTTGGCAGAGTATATAACCGGATTAAAAACTATCGAATTGTGTGCCGAACTAAATGTTTTTGTTCCGGGACGTTTACTTGATGACGATGGTGCTGTTTTGCTACGGTTCGACAGTGGCGCACGTGGTGTATTAGTTGCCACACAAATTGCTGCAGGCGAAGAAAATGCTCTAAAAATTAGGGTTTATGGCGAAAAAGGTGGTTTGGAGTGGTCGCAGATGGAACCTAATAGCCTGATTGTAAAATGGACTAACAAACCGATGGAAATTTACCGGACCGGAACTGGATTCATAGGATCGGCCTCATCAGCAAATACACGCACACCAGGTGGTCACCCCGAAGGTTACCTGGAAGCATTCGCCAATATTTACCGTAACTTCTCGTTCCATCTGCGTGCCAAAATGAATGGCGAACAGCCCAAGCCTGAATGGCTCGACTATCCGGGAATTGAGGATGGTATTCGCGGTATGCAGTTCATTGACGCTGTTGTTAATGCCGGTTACAACGACGATGTAAAATGGGTACCTTTTAAATAGGAGCCCCCTCTAACTTCCCCGAAAGGGGAGAATTTGGAGCCTGCGACCTTTGTTCTCCCGCTCCGTAATAACAGAAAATTTGAAGTGAAATTGTAAAATCCTCGCCTTTTCAAACTCCCCTCTCTCTCGGAGAGGGGCTGGGGGAGAGGCTTCTTAAAACTAACAATATGGGCAGACCAGTAACTTTATTTACCGGACAATGGGCCGATCTTCCCATTGAAATCTTATGCCAGAAAGCGCTTGAGTTTGGTTATGATGGCCTTGAACTTTGTACATGGGGCGATCATATAGAAATTGACAAAGCCGATCAGGCTTATTGCGATGCACGCAAAGAATTATTAGCAAAATATGATCTGCAATTATTTGCAATTTCGACACATTTGGTCGGACAATGCGTTTGCGACCCGATTGACGAGCGGCACAAAGGAATTCTTCCTGACTATGTTTGGGGAGACGGCGATCCGGAAGGAGTGCGTCAGCGTGCAGCTGCCGAAATCATAAAGACGGGCCAAGTGGCCAAAATGCTTGGTTTGGATGTGGTAATTGGTTTTACCGGAAGCCCGATATGGCACATGCTGTATTCTTTCCCTGCAGTTAGTCAGGAACGAATCGACCAGGGTTACCAGGAATTTGCAAAACGCTGGATTCCGATTTTAGATGAATTCCAGAAAATGGGAGTCAAGTTTGCGCTGGAAGTTCACCCAACCGAAATTGCTTTCGATATTGCAACAGCCCGGCGCGCTTTGAAGGCCGTGAATTACCATCCGGCCTTTGGTTTCAATTTCGATCCAAGCCACCTGGGCTATCAGGGTGTCGATTATGTGAAATTTATCTACGAATTTGCCGATCGGATTTTCCATGTTCACATGAAGGATGCATATTGGAACGAACACCCAATGGAAATTGGAGTTTTCGGAGGTCATACCGAATTTGGCGATAATCGCCGTTACTGGAACTTCCGCAGTTTAGGCCGTGGAAAAATTGATTTCGAAAACATTATTCGCGCTTTGAATGACATTAAATACCATGGACCGCTTTCGGTTGAATGGGAAGACAGCGGAATGAACCGTGATGCCGGAGCTTCTGAAGCTTGCGATTTTGTTCGTTACAGCGACTTCGATCCGTCGGATGTGGCTTTTGATGATGCCATGCAGAAATAGTTCCAGGTTCAAAATTTCAAATTCCAGGTTGACCGATCCGATGATTTCAAGTTCATCGGATCAGTTTTCTGCCAATCAGTTCACAACTAAATAAAAACTACCTATGACCAACCGTCGCAATTTTTTAAAAAGTACAACCACCGCTGCTGTGGGCATTAGTCTGGCAGCTGCTATGCCCATCCCTATGAGTGCCTGTTCAGGAGCAAATGAAAAACTTCGATGTGGAGTAATTGGGGTTAATGGAATGGGGTTTGCTGACCTTGCTGCATTTCTCCGCCAGAAAAATACCGAATGTGTCGCTTTATGCGATGTTGACAGCAATGTTTTGAACAAACGTGCTGCCGAAGTAGAAAAAGCACATGGCAAGAAACCTCGATTATATAGTGATTACCGAAAGCTTATTGACGATAAAGACGTTGATGTAGTAATTATCGGAACTCCGGACCATTGGCACTGTTTGCCGATGGTTGAAGCCTGCCAGGCCGGGAAGGATGTGTATTGTGAAAAGCCACTTGGTAATTCAATTGAAGAAATCAACATTATGGAACGTGCAGCCAGTAAATACAAAACCGTTGTACAGGTTGGTATGTGGCAACGTAGCGATCCGCATTGGCGCGATGCTGTTGAATTTGTAAAATCGGGCAAGCTTGGGAAAATCAGGACTGTTCGAACTTGGGCATACCAAGGCTGGATGGAACCTGTTCCGGTGAAACCTGATGGAGAAGCTCCTGCTGGCGTCGATTACGATTTCTGGCTGGGACCGGCTAAAAAACGTCCGTTTAATCCCAACCGCTTTCATTTTAATTTCCGTTGGTTTTACGATTATGCCGGTGGTTTAATGACCGACTGGGGTGTGCACATTATCGACTATGGTTTATTCGGAATGGGCGATCCTTCTCCAAAATCGATCATGGCTATGGGCGGTAAATTTGCTTATCCCGACGATGCTTCCGAAACTCCTGATACACTTCAGGCTTTGTATGAATTCGATGGTCACACCATGCTGTGGGATCATGGAACCGGCATCGACGGCGGATATTACGGGCGCAACCATGGAGTTGGCTTCGTTGGAAATAATGGAACACTTGTTGTCGACCGTAATGGATGGGAAGTAATTCCTGAAAAGAAGAAAGATAAGAACCTGATTGAACCAGTTCCATTGATTAAAGGAACAGGGAAAGGCCTCGATTTGCACATGGCTAATTTTATTGAAGGCGTTAAAGACAGAAACCGTAACCTGAACGCCAATATTACTGTGGCTGCCAATACGGCGCGGGTTGCTCACCTGGGAAATATTGCACACAGAACCGGTCGCCGTTTGTACTGGGATACCAAAGCCAGCAAGTTTATTAACGACGACGCAGCCAATAAATTCCTTGTGCCTGAGTACCGTGCGCCTTGGGCATTACCTAAAATCTAAGACTTTTTCTTAACTGAAATACCAAAAGCCAGGGACTAATTGTTTCGGGCTTTTGGTATTTCAGTTTCTCCCTGTTTTTAACATTATTTATACTTGTTAAATTACTTTTTTATTTGTTATTTCTTTGAAAATCAGTAATTTAACTCATTTCGATTCATTTTGATTTTTAACAATTTATTTCTCATTAAGGTATAGAATTTGACGCTTTTAACTCCATTAAATCAATTTTAAAGAGAAATGGGAGGACTTAAAATGAAGAAATTAATTGATTCCAAAGGTTTGGTTTTCTTGTTTATCGTAGGTTCTGTTGTTTTGCTGTTGAGTAGTTGCGTAGTTTATAAAGAGCAACCATACAGTTTTACTCCGGTTACCGTACCCGATATTATTAAAATGACCAGCGATAAGGTTCCGCCTGGTGATATAATCAATGAAATCAGGAGTTCGCATACAGCTTATAATCTTAAAGCAAGCGAATACGCAAAGTTGCAGCAAGCTGGAGTAGCCGATACAGTGTTGAATTACATGCAAAAAACTCAGATCGACCTGGTTCGCAAGAAACAGCAGTCTCAGGATTCATATTCTTATTATAATCCGGGGTACTGGTATGGCGGTTATGGATATGGCTGGCCATACAGCTATTGGGGATGGAATCTTGCACCGACAATTGTTTTGCGAGGTGGTGGCGGATTTTATCATGGTGGCGGCTTCCATGGAGGCGGTCATCGCGGAAGATAATTGGCCATCATCAAATGGTTTTTGAGTTTAAAGAATGATTTTTTGAAACCCGGTTAACAGCCGGGTTTTTTATTGATTAAAAGTTTGTTGCAAAATAAAAACATGTCTGTTAACACTTCTTGTTGCAAATACAATAAGAAAATTCCATCTTTGACCAATTATTGCTAAAACCTTCCGATTAATTAACTAACGGTAAAACCTATTTATGTTGGAAAAACTTGCTATCAGGGAAAAAATTGGATACGCTTTAGGCGATGGCGCTGCTAATATTGCCTGGCGTGGTGTGGCTACTTTCCTCTTCATTTTTTATACCGATGTTTTTGGGCTGAATCCTGCAACAGTTGGATTGCTCATGCTAATTGCCCGTTCTGGCGACGGAATCATCGATATTTTGATGGGTATTGTTTGCGATCGGACAAAGACTAAGTATGGTAAGTTCCGTCCATGGATTTTATGGACGGCTGTTCCGCTGGGCGTAACGCTGTCGCTGCTGTTTACTTCACCAAACCTTAGTGCAACCGGCAAAGTGGCGTATGCCTACGTTACCTACCTTATTTTCTTCCTGATGTACACCGCCAACAACATTCCTTATGGTGCGTTAATGGCTGTTATGACCGGCGACGACAAAGAACGCACGAGCCTGGGATCGTACCGCATGGTTGGCGCTTTTTCAGGAGGAATGTTGGTGCAGGGAGCGCTTTTGTTTTTGGTTGCGCACTTCGGAAACATCAATCCTACTGTGAAACTCGAAAAACTGGAGCCTCAGAAATACGAAGTAACAGTTTCAGCTCCTGAAGATGTTAAAAATGTGAATATTAAGACTAAAGATGGGATCGCATTGTTCACATGGGCGAACATCGATAAACCAACCAGCGAAAATGTACCAACGCAGGGTAAAAGCTTTTCGATGGAAGCCAATAAGGACTATTCGTTCATCGTTTCGGGCGAAGAAAATCTGGATGCCAAACACATCAATATCATCGACCAGAAACGAGGTTACAGCAATTCCATATATCTGCTTTCGGTTTTTCTTTCATTTTTTCTGATTCTGACTTTTGCCTCCACAAAAGAAAGGGTTCAGCCACCAAAAGAACAGAAAACTAATCTTGGTAAAGATTTGAAAGACTTAATCCGTAACCGCCCCTGGATTATTCTTTTGCTTATTGGCCTTTTGTTTAATGTATACAATTCGATAAAGCAGGGTATCACGGTCATTTACTTCACACACTATTTGCACAATCAATTACTGGCTGCATCATATATGGTTGGATTAATGTTAGCTTCAATCGCTGGTGCAATGGTTACTTCGCCGTTAGGCAGACGACTGGGCAAACAAAGACTGTTCATTTATGCACTTATTTTTTCAGGAGCGGTGAATGCTTTGCTTGTTTTTTGCGGACCACAACATATCGTTGGGATTTTTACCCTTGGGATTATTTCTGAATTCGGAGCCGCCATTTTCCCAACCTTATTCTTTGCCATGTTGGGCGATGCTGCCGACTATTCCGAATATAAGAACGGACGGCGGGCAACGGGGCTTGTTTATTCTGCAGGATCGTTTGCAACGAAATTTGGTGGAGGTATTGCCGGCGCCATTATTGGTCTGGTTCTGTCAGCTTTTAGTTACGACGGAATGAACGAATTGGCTATAAAAGGTGCAATTCCGGGTATTGTTATGCTAATGAGTTGGATACCAACAATTATAGCTTTGATTGCAGCAGGAGTGATGGCTTTCTATCCGCTCGACCAGAAGAAAATGGATGAAATTAGCGATGAATTAAATAACCGCCGAAAAGCGGCTGTAGTATAAAATGATTTGCGGAAGGATAAAATGTCCCAAGCCTATTTTAGGACTCACCCCGAGCTCGCAGTGCTCGCTCAGCCCCTCTCTCGCGAGAGAGGGGAAAAGTCATCGCAAGGCGACTTGGGGTGAGTTATTTTAAATACAATAAAAGTAATTCACATCACTTGGAGATAACAACAACAAAAAAAAATAAAAATATGAAATTTGGATATTTCGATGATTCCAAGCGGGAATACGTAATTACCACACCACAAACACCCTGGCCTTGGATCAATTACCTGGGAACAGAAGATTTCTTTTCGCTGATTTCGAATACGGCAGGCGGATATAGCTTTTATAAAGATGCCAAATTCCGTAGGCTGACACGTTATCGGTACAACAATGTACCTATGGATAGCGGTGGCCGTTATTTCTATATAAAAGACGGGGAAACAACCTGGTCGCCCGGATGGAAACCATGCAAAACTCCGCTCGATAGCTACGAGTGTCGCCACGGAATGAATTATACTTCAGTAAAAGGTGAAAAGAATGGCGTTTCGGCAAAAGTTTTGTTTTTCGTGCCGCTGAAAACCTGGGCTGAAGTACAGAAATTAACACTTACCAACAATTCTACGGAAGTAAAAAAGCTAAAACTTTTCTCTTTTACGGAATGGTGCTTGTGGAATGCCGCAACCGATATGGAAAACTTCCAGCGAAATTTCTCGACTGGCGAAGTTGAGATTGAAGGTTCGGTCATTTACCACAAAACCGAGTATAAGGAACGTCGCGATCATTACGCCTATTATTCGGTGAATGCACCGATTCAGGGTTTTGATACCGACCGCGAAAATTTCATTGGCTTGTACAATGGTTTCGAAAATCCGCAAGTGGTTGAGGAAGGGAAACCGCGCATGACGGTGGCTCACGGATGGTCGCCCATTGCTTCACATTATCTTGAAGTGGAGCTACAACCCGGCGAATCGAAAGATTTCATTTTCGTGTTGGGTTATGTCGAAAATGCTGAAGACGAAAAATGGGAATCGAAAGGAGTAATCAATAAAACCAAGTCCAAAGCCACCATTGCCAAACTGGATACTACCGAAAAAGTGGATGCAGCCTTTGCTGAATTAAAAGCGTACTGGGACAATTTGTTGAGTATTTACAATGTGAATTCGGGCGACGAAAAACTCGACCGCATGGTGAACATCTGGAACCAGTACCAGTGCATGATTACCTTCTGTTTCTCGCGTTCAGCATCATTCTTCGAAAGCGGAATTGGCCGTGGCATGGGCTTCCGCGATTCGAACCAGGATTTGATCGGTTTTGTGCACCAGATTCCTGAACGTGCCCGCGAACGGATCATCGATATTGCATCGACCCAATTCCCCGATGGAGGTTGCTATCACCAATACCAACCCTTGACTAAACGTGGAAATAACGACATTGGCGGTGGTTTCAACGACGACCCGATGTGGCTCATTCTTGGAACAATCAGCTACATCAAGGAATCGGGCGATTTCTCAATCCTCGACGAAATGGTGCCGTTCGACAACGATATGAGTGTTGCCCGCACTTTGTTCGATCACCTTACCGTTTCGTTCGATCATGTGGTGAATAACCTTGGTCCGCATCAGTTGCCGCTGATTGGTCGCGCCGACTGGAACGATTGTTTGAACCTGAACTGCTTCTCGAACGATCCGAATGAATCATTTCAGACTACAGAAAATAAATCGGAAGGCTCGAAAGCTGAATCGCTGATGATTGCAGGTTTGTTCGTTATTTATGGTCAGGATTACGTTGATTTATGTAAAAAATTGGGCAAAACCGAAGAAGCAGCCCGTGCTCAGGCGCATGTTGATGCTATGAAAGAAGCTGTGAAAGAACATGGATGGGATGGCGAATGGTTTGTTAGAGCTTACGACTATTTTGGCCGGAAAATTGGCAGCAACGAAAACGAAGAAGGCAAAATCTTCATCGAATCGAACGGCTGGTGTACGATGGCCGGAATTGGCAAGGAAGAAGGTCTTTGCGAAAAAGCGCTCGACTCGGTGAAAGAACGGCTCGATTGCGAATTTGGCATTGTGTTGAATAATCCGGCATTTACGAAATATTACATCGAATACGGTGAAATTTCAAGTTATCCGGCTGGTTATAAAGAAAATGCCGGTATTTTCTGCCACAACAATCCGTGGATCATCATTGGCGAAACGGTTATTGGCCGTGGCGATCAGGCATGGGAATATTACAAGAAGATTTGTCCGGCGTACCTCGAAGACATCAGCGACTTGCATAAAACCGAACCTTATGTGTACGCGCAAATGGTAGCCGGTAAAGATGCTTTTCGACCGGGCGAGGCAAAAAACTCGTGGCTTACCGGAACTGCATCCTGGAATTTCTATGCGATCAGTCAGTTTATATTGGGAATTCAGCCCGATTATGATGGCATCAAAATCGATCCATGTATTCCTTCAGGATGGAAAGGATACGAGGTTATACGCAAATTCAGGGGTGCAACCTACCGGATAAAAGTTGAAAATCCGAATGGTGTTAGTAAAGGCGTAAAAGAAGTTAGGGTTGATGGCAATTTTAATGCTTCGAATATCGTTCCAATATTTCAGGATGGCAACGAGCATTCTGTGGTTATAATAATGGGGTAGCTGGTTACTACCCAAAATTTGAGGTATGTGAAGCCCGGCGCACTGGTTGTGCCGGGTTTTGGCTTGAATAAAAGTGAGATACTATCGAAAAAATTCCCATTTTTACCAAACTTAAACCCACAAGCAAAAATCATGACTAAAAAAATCTTTCTACCTATGTTTATTCTATCGGCCATTTTTATGGTCGGATGTCAAAAAAAAGACCCGTCGCTGGCCATTACCAGAGAAATTTCTGAAAACTGGACATTCAGACAGGCCGACAAAGATGAATGGCTCCCGGCTAAAGTTCCAGGTTGTGTTCACACCGATTTATTGGCCAATGGTAAAATTGAAGATCCGTTTTACAGGTTGAACGAACACAAGCTGCAATGGATCGACAAGGTGAACTGGGAGTACAAAACTACCTTCCAGGTTGATAAAAATGCAATGAACCGCGACCGTATTGCACTCGACTTTAAAGGACTAGATACTTACGCTGATGTTTTTGTTAACGGCTCGCAAGTTTTGTCTGCCGATAATATGTTCCGCGAATGGTTGGTTGACGTGAAAGATAAAATAAAAGAAGGAGCGAACGAGCTTCGCATTCTGTTTCGCTCGCCAATTGTTGAAGGGCTTAAAAAATACGATGCCAATGGCTTTGTGATTCCGGTTTCAGATAACGATCAGGCAGTGAATGGCGAAGTTCCGGGAGGAAAAATGGTTTCGGTTTACACGCGCAAAGCCGGTTATCATTTTGGCTGGGACTGGGGGCCACGTTTTGTTTCGAGTGGCTTGTGGCGCCCGGTTTATTTAACTGTCTGGGACAAAGCAAGGATTGCAAGCCTTCAGTTGAAGCAAAACACTGTTTCTGAGAAAGAAGCCACTTTAACTGCCAACTTCGAAATTGAAGCGAATGCAGATAATTCAGCCACTTTAATCATTGAAAATGATGGAAAAGAATTGGCCCGAACTGATGTAAAAGTTACCAAAGGTGTTTCAGTTTATCCGGTTGAATTTAAAATTGAGAATCCGAAATTGTGGTGGACAAATGGTCTTGGTGAAGCTCATTTATACAACATTAAAGGGAAAGTAACATTGGGCGGACGCGTAACCGAGAAATCGGAGCGAATTGGAATCCGCACGCTCGAACTTGTTCGTGACAAGGATGCCAAAGGAACTTCGTTCTATTTTAAGTTGAATGGAGTGCCGGTATTTATGAAAGGCGCCAATTATATTCCGAACGATATTTTTCCGGCTCGTGTAACCGACGAAAAATACCAGAACCTGGTACACACGGCCAAAATATCGAACTTTAACATGATGCGCATCTGGGGAGGCGGAATTTATGAATACGACAAGCTCTACGATTTGTGCGACGAGAATGGTATTTTGATCTGGCAGGACTTCATGTTTGCCTGTGCCATGTTCCCTGGCGACGAAGCTTTTCTGAACAATGTGAAAGCCGAAGCTGCCGACAACATCAAACGACTGAGAAACCATCCGAGCATTGCTTTATGGTGCGGAAATAACGAGATTTTGTCGGCTTGGTACGGATGGGGCTGGAAACAAAAAGAAGAGGCAAAAAGTAAGGAAAATGCGGATAAAATATGGAAAGCTTACGACGATATTTTCCACCATATTTTGCCTGAAGCTGTGGCGACTTATGATCCGGGCCGAGCTTACTGGGGTTCATCGCCTTGCGCCGGATTGGGTGTTCCTTCCGATTTAAATAACGGCGACGACCATTACTGGGGCGTTTGGTGGGGCAAAGAACCATTTAAAAATTATGCCACTCATATTGCCCGTTTCATGAGCGAGTATGGTTTTCAGTCGTTTCCCGAGATGAAAGCAGTTAAGAAATATGCCACTCCCGAAGATTACGATATTTTTTCTGAAGTGATGAAGTCGCACCAGCGCTCGTCGATTGGCAACGGTACGATTGAATATTATATGCTTCAGGATTATAAGAAACCGAAGGATTTCGAGTCGTTTCTGTATGTAAATCATGTACTTCAGGCTGAAGGCATTAAGTTTGCCCTGGAGGGGCATCGCCGGGCAGCTCCATTCTGCATGGGCAGTTTATTTTGGCAAATCAACGACTGCTGGCCGGTAGCTTCATGGAGTTCGACCGACTATTACCAGCACTGGAAAGCGTTGCAGTATTTTGCCAAGAAGGGATTTGAACCGGTTTTGGTTTCCCCATACACCACAACTGATTCTGTAAAGATTGATATTATCAACGATAAACTAACTGAAATTAAAGCCCAGTTGGTAGCTAAAGTAATTGATTTTGAAGGCAAGGAAATTTGGAAAGAAACGAAAGATGTTGTCATCCCGGCGAATTCGAGCAATAGTTATTTTGGAGTTAAGACTTTAGATTTCCTGAAAAAACTTCAGGTAAATAACCAGCTTTTGGTCGTTGAACTAATTGATAATAATTCAGTTTTATCTTCAAATACCTTATTCTTCAAGCCAATAAAAGATGTAGTTTTACCAAAACCGCAGGTTAAAACAGAAATTGCACAGGTTAAAGGCGGTTTCGAAATTATCTTGAGTACCGACAAATTGGCTAAAAATCTGTATATGACCATAGGTGATGAAGAAGGCTTCTTTAGCGACAATTACTTCGATTTATTGCCTGGTCAAAAGGTGAAAGTTCAACTTCAAACTTCTATACCCGAAGAGAAACTTCATGAAGTATTTAAGTTTAGAACGCTGGATACCGCTTTCTGACAAAGATATTCTTTGTGATTCTCCTTTCGGCTTGTCTGCCGGAAGGAGAATTATTGTCACTGTATTCAAATTATGAAAAATGTTTTTAATTCATTTATTTTTAATTCATTTTTAATATTTTTGTGTATTCTATTCTTTTCCTGTTCTGATTATGGATTACAATTTTATAGGAAAAACTATTCTTATAGCAGAAGATGAGGCCGTTAGTCGTTTTCTTTTCGAAAAGGCGCTGAAAAAAACCAAAGCAAATCTTTTTTTTGCCGGCGATGGGGCCGAAGCTGTTCAGATAGTTGAAGAAAATGATGAAATTGATGTTGTTTTGATGGATATTCGATTGCCAAAGATGAATGGTTTGGAGGCTACAGCTAAAATAAAAAAAATTTGGCCCGAATTACCTGTGATTATTCAAACGGCTTATGCTATGCAATCGACCAAAGAAGAAGCGCAAAAAACAGGATGTGATGATTTTATTACAAAGCCAATAAAAATGGAGTCTTTATTGGCAACACTTCATAAACATTTGATTTTCTGCGAAAAAAAGGTAACCAGCTTTTAGTTGACTGGCGGATAAAACGCATCTTTAAAGTGTTCAAGTCTGTATTCTCCCTTATAGAAGATAATCGAAATAACATCGAACCGCGTGTCTATATTAATGTCTTTTTGATAGATATAGGCTTCAGCTGCATTTACAAGGAATCGTATTTTCTTATTTGAGACAGCTTCTGAAGGGTGTTCGTAACTATCGTTGCCGCGTGCTTTTACTTCAACTATTACCAATTCATTTTTGTCCTTTGCAATAATGTCTATTTCCAATGGATGGCACATCCAGTTTTCTTCCAAAATTTCATATCCAATCGAACGAAGATATTCTTTCGCAATTTTTTCTCCTCTTTGACCTAATTCGTGACCTGTTTTTTTCATGATTTTGGGGTTGGTTGTTAAAAATGCTTATTCAAGATACTTTTGAGGATTGTAAATTACCGATAATTTTTGTGATAAAATAGATATCGAAAATTTATTATCGCCCAACGATTCTCCATCAGCTTCTCCTGAAATGTTTTTTGATGAAGATATAGCTACTTCTTTTGCCTGAAACGTGGATACCCGGTAGTCTTTAATGAAATTTCCAGAATATAAGCCAGTTATGTTGCGTAAAATTCCCCATATTCCAATTTTTTTGATGACTGTAACCTCAAAGAGTCCGTTGGTTGGTATTGCATTAGGGGCTTGTTTCATTCCTCCGCCATTAAACTTTCCAATTCCGATACTTACTGAGAAAATGAGTTCATTAATTGTCCGATCATCTATTTGCAGGTGGATTAATGGAGTTTTAAAGGTCCAAAAACTTGAAATAAGAGCCTGCAGATACAATATGATCCCACTTCGGCCTTTGTTTTTCAATGTATTTGTTTTTTCGGCTACCATCGCATCAAATCCAAATCCGGCCATATTAGCAAAATAGCAATTTTTTACATGGTTGTTGATAGAGTAGTTAATACGCCCAATATCCTGCCTTATTGTTTTTCCTTCCTTAAGGATTTTTATAGCTTCTTTGTAGTGGTTCGGAATCCCAAATGTTTTTATCCAATCGTTGCCTGTTCCAACAGGGACCATCCCAACGGTTATTTCTTCCGGCTGGCAAACCTGTTGCCCAAATATTCCATTAACAACTTCATTTAGCGATCCATCGCCACCTGCTATAATCAGATTTCGATAGCCTTGTTCAATAGCACGTATGGTAAGTTCAATAATGTGCTTGGGATATTCTGAAACGACAAAATCAAAGTCAAATTCAGCCTTTTGCAATTTCTTTTGAATTTCATTTTTGTCTTTTTTTCCACGTCCCGATCCGGCATGTGGGTTCAAAATTACTAACCATTTGTTTGGAGCCTGCATTTTAAACGCTTAGTATAAAGTTGGGTTAACAGGCTTTTAAGATAAGTAAAAAAAGTGTTCAGTATTCAGTCGCAGTATTCAGTCGCTGCGTTCAGTCGCAGAAAAAATTCTCTTGATTGCTGTTTACTGAGACTGAATATTGTTTTCATCCCAGTAACAAATCGGCAAGTTCTTCAACTGATTCAGCGATATAATTGGGATTGCAGGATGTTAAGTTCTCATACGAACCAAAACCGTAGGTTACCGCAATGCCCGAAATGTTGTTTTCTTTGGCTCCAACCAAATCGTAATGTGTATCGCCAATCATGACAACCGACGAAGATACCGGTATGCGGTTTCTCTCCAAAAGTTCAGCTATTAGTTGTCCTTTTCCTGAATGTTCGCCGGTAGCCTCGGCTCCTTGTATATCGTCGAGGTACTTGTCGAACCCGAAATGTTGCATGATTATTTTGGCAAATTTCTCTAGTTTTGAAGTGACAACATACACCCTTTTACCCGAAAAATGAAGTTCTTCCAGAAGTTGCTGAATTCCCGGATAAGGAATGTTTTCGTACAGTCCCCGGTCGCCAAAATAAGCCCTGAAATATTCCACGGCCAGGTTTGTGTTTTGTTCGTTCATTCCAAACAGGGTTTTGAAACCGTGTTGAAGTGGCGGACCAATAAATTTATCAAGAATTTCGTCACTGTAACCATCAAGGTGCATTTGGCGCAAGGCGTATTTAAGCGAATTGCCAATGCCCAGGCGTGGGTCGGTCAGTGTTCCGTCGAGATCAAAAAGAATATGTGTAAAGTGCGACATAAATGAGTTTCAGATTTCGGGTTACGTGTTTCGGGTTTTCGAGGCTACAACAGGTTACTTGTAACTCGCAACCCGTAACAATATTTACTCTTCGGAATCGAAGCTAATCCAAACGCGTTTTTTGGTTCGGCTGGCTTGTTTGGCGCGTTCTTCAAGCTGGTCGTAAGTTGCTTTGTTTTCCTGAACAAAAGACAAAAATGCTTCTTCCGATGTCCATTCATCAAGAATAAGGAATACACCGTCGCCTTCGCCGCTTTCCAATATTTCGGTTCCCTGGTATTCGTTCGATTTCGAAAAAAACTTAACCCATTCGCCTTTAGGATCGTAAAATGCCTCGAATTTGTTACGTTCCTTGAATTTAACTTTGAGCTCCCAGTAAACCTGATACATACCAATTGGATTAATGAAATGATTTTGGAAATGCAAAAGTGCAGAAAAAGCTGAAATAATTGGACTGCCTGATCAGAAAGGTTTCACGAATGTTAAAATTGAAAATCAAATCATTCGAAAGATTGTTCAGGATTTATTTATTTTGCGGTGCCTAAATTAATTAACCTGGCGTGTTTATTCAGGTTGTTGATGCAATTTGAGTATTATACGTATGACGCTTGATTTAACAGATAGAAATGACAAAACCCGTAATAAACCGTTCGTTCCCGGATAAAAAGGCCTTGATAACCAGTCGGGGCGATATTACTTACTCTCAACTGCTGAGGAAGATACAGCAATTTGCTGATTTGTTTAACGGGAAAGACTACACGAAAGTAGCGATTTACGCCGAGAATAGCCTTGAATGGATTTACGGTTATTATGCTGCCCTTCAAAATAACTGCATTGCAATACCTATCGATTTTCTTGCATCAGTTGAGGATGTAGCCTATATTCTGGATGATTGTACTCCCGATTTGCTTTTTATAAGCCGAAGCATGGAGGAAACCTATGCAAAAGTTGCTGCGAAGGTAGTCGGAAAACCAGAATTGTTGGTGTTTGAAGATGTTGTAGTTGATGGTTCTGTTGAAGAAAGTAAATGGATTGGTCCTGAAAATGACGAGACAACAGCTGTAATTATTTATACATCTGGAACAACCGGAAGCCCTAAAGGAGTGATGTTGTCGTATACCAACCTGAAGGAAAACATGGAGGCTGTAATTGATTGCGGTATTTTCACTTCTGATCGTCAGGTTATGATTTTCCTACCGTTGCACCATATCTTTCCTTTACTCGGATCGATGATGGTTTCGTTTTACGTGGGTACAACCGTTCCTATGGTACCTTCAATGCAATCGGCTGATTTGATGAAAACCTTTGCATCTAATCAGGTTGGCGTTTTTATAGGTGTACCTCGACTTTACGAACTGATGTACCGCGGGATAAAAGCGAAAATCGACGAAAGTAAAATTGCAAAATTTCTATTGGCTTTTGTGATGAAAACCAAGAGCCGAAAACTTGGACGGATTATTTTTAATAAAATACATCAGGGGTTTGGCGGCCAGTTACAATACATGGTTGCCGGAGGTGCTGCCCTGAATAAGGAAATTGGAGCATTCTTTTATGGAATCGGTTTTGATATAATGGAAGGTTATGGTATGACTGAGGCTGCTCCTATGATTACTTTTCCTCGTCCGGGGAAAATCAAAATTGGGTCACCCGGTCAGGCTTTACCCGGATTGAAAGTTGAAATTCGCGATGGCGAAATTGTCGCCAAAGGCCCAAGTATCATGAAAGGCTATTATAATCGCCCGGAAGAAACCGCCGAAGTTTTGGTAGATGGTTGGTTGCATACCGGTGATTTGGGTTACATCGATAAGAAAGGCTATTTGTTCATTACAGGCCGGAAGAAAGAAATCATCGTTCTGCCCAACGGGAAGAATATTAATCCGGTGGAAATTGAGA
>CALGIG010000030.1 GCA_937915865.1 uncultured Prolixibacteraceae bacterium
CTCGCCGGTTAACACTGGGCGATTTAGTGCATCGTATTTAGTGAACGACCATTTGTTCGAGGCGTGTTGCACCCCGTCCTGCGAGAGCGCCAGCCGGTCGCGATTGTCGTACACCATGTAAACCGGTTCGGCGCCCGGCAGGTCTGTCCTTCCCTGAAATAGCTTGACAGGATTTTTACTTTTTTGTTGAAGTGGATACAAACATAGGATTTATTCCTGGTTTATATTTCACTGATTTTAATATTCCTGTTTTTTCTCCTTTGATATTTCTTTTTCCTGTTCTTTTATCCGGGATTACCGGTCTTCCTGTTTTTTACTTCTCATGGATTTTTATCCCTGTTTTGTGCTTTCTTCTTTTTCTATTTCCTGCTTTTTCATACAGGTTTATCCGTAATTGCTGGAACTTCGGTGCATGGTTTTGTTATGCACCGAAAAATGCTGACAACCGTGTTTTTGCAAGGATTTTGCCCAAAATACGACCCAAAGGGTGGAGATTTTGGGCAAAACCCGAAGGGCTTGTCCTTGCAAAAATTCCGGGGGTCAGGTTACCTTTGCATTTTCAAAAGCATGTACATCAGTATCATTTTGATGTTCTCCTTCCATTTTTGTCCCTGCTCTTTTGTTCTTTTTGTACCACCTTTTTTTCAATTCACCGGTTTGTTTATGGGCCTCGGCCGGGACAAGATAATCACAACTGGCATGGGGCCTGATGTTGTTGTATTTGTGCACGGCCGTTTTAACGGCTTCGTTGGCCGAGAGATAATCCGCAAAGGTGTCCTGGAGGCCGTATTCATCCTTCAATATCCCGTTCACCCGTTCGGCTACCGCATTTTCGTAGGGGTCGCCGTTCTCGGTTATCGAGATGCCGATCTTCGAGCTTTCGAGCAATACCACATAGTCGGTGCAGCAATATTGTATGCCGCGGTCGGAATGGTGGATCAGTCCTGTCTTGACACCTTCGGTTTCAATGGCCATGCGCAGTGCGTTCAATGCCCCTGTGCTGGTCAGATCGGGCCATAAGCACCAGCCAACGATCTTTTTTGAGTACGCATCGGTGATCAACGACAGGTAAACAAAACCAAGTTCGGTGTGAACATAGGTGATGTCGCTTACCCAAAGTTGCCCCGGACGTTCAAGGTTTAAATCCCTCACAATGTTGGGGTATTTGCGGTAAAAGTGGTTCGAGTTGGTGGTGGCGGGGCGGTATTTGCGCCGCTTGACCAGCAAGCCATGCTCGCCCAACAAGAAGTACAACTTGTCCCTTCCGAACTTGATTCCATGTTCCTGCAAGGTGGGGCCAATCAAATGATGGAGTTTTTCAATGCCCATCCGCTTGTGCTCCTTGCGTAGTTCCTTGGTAAGTTTCAGGATAAAAACCTCCTGCATATCGGTCGAGGCGTGCCTCTTTTGGCTATCGTACCAGGCCTGGCGGCTAAACCCAAACAGTCCGCAGAGTTCCCCTTTTGTGCTGCGGGGGTACATCGGCGTCAGTACGACTACTGCTTGGGTCCATATTTTTTTCGGATTTCCAGCTTATAATCTTTCTCGGCTATGTCGATCACCGTATTTAAGGCGACCACCTTCATCTGGGCCAGTTCCAACTGTTTTTCCAATTCCCTGATCCGCTTTTCCAACGCCTGGTTGTTTGTCCTGTCTTCTGCTTTCATAACTGGCAAAGTTACGATAATCTGATCACTATACTTTCTTTGCCATTCACTATAGGTTCTGTCAAAACGATAAGGAAGATTAAACCTTGACCGGGCTTCCTGCCAACTCATCCGCCCTGACTCAATCTCGCATACCAGCCAGCGGCGAAAACTGCTCTCATACTTACTTAAATCTACTTGCTCCTGAATAAACCCTTCCATATTGTCGGTCAGGTTCGACTTTAAATTTTCCATTATAACTCGATTTATCGTCAAGCTATTTCAGAAGAGGACATAGTCGGTCCAGAAATCAGCTCCTTTATTAATGGAAAACTTCTTATCATTGGATGCAGGTGTCCAATTATATCGGGCAGATAATGCCGGAAGTCCAAAATCTACAGCGATTTTCCCAGCTTTAAACAAAGGTTTACTAATTTTATGCGCTTTATAAACATTGTCAAGCCCCATTGTTGCAACTCCGGCAACACCAGAAATGCCAACGTCAAACCAATCAATGTTTTTCCAAGCCCAATCTGAGAATTTTGATCCAGGTTCTCTTGTTACATAATTGGTAATAACTTGCGTTGCATAGTCAATTGTTGCACTCCATAAAAATACGTCAATGACAGTGCCAACTCCAGGGAATATTAAACTGAAGAACCATTCGCCCTCTGGTTCGCTGGACAGGGTATAGGTCCAGTTGGCAGGGTTGCGGCGGCGGCCCCAGGCATCGAAGCTGTAAGAGCCCCCTTCCCGTTCCCCCGAGGGAAAGCCTTGGCCATCACTTCAAAGAACGTTTGACGAAGTTAGCAAAAGGTTTAAAAAACGAAGCTACTCGAAAGGGCAGCTTCGCTATAAAAAGGGTCAAAAAACCTGAGTTTAAACCTGAATGGATAAATCCCGATCCGTCCAGAATATGTACTAAAGTAGTACGTCTTTGAAATAGATCCCCTTAAACTTTTGTCTTTTGATCTTTTCTGCGACATCTATGCTGACAATTGTTAAAGGGAATTTTCGGTTGAAACCTCCAAATTCAAACTCTGACCTATAAAAAGAGTTTTCCTGAATCACGAAACCTTCTTCGATAAACGAAGGTACGGCTCCAACAATTTCTTCAAATCTTTTGCATGCATCACAGAAATTATTAAAGACAACATTTCTACGGGCAGAATCAAGTCTAAAGATTTTATTGATAGTATAAGAATAAAAGTTTGGTTCATTTATAAAACTCACAAAATCAATATTTTCAAAGCCTTCAACTTCGCAAAAATCTTTAAACTTTTGAGAAACAATCGGGAAACTGTCCCAAGTAGCCGACACATCGTATTTCCGCTTGTTTAGCCTGAAATACTCGTTAATCTCTACCTTTGTTGAATATCCACATTTTGGGCAAAGGTTTGGATATACCTTGTGCATAAAGGTGTTGTTATCTGCTTTGCCAATAATTTTTGCTACTACCATGGCCACCATTTTAAGTTGTTGTTTCTGTAAAAATCGTATCTGGAACGTGGGTATGTCCATTTGTTGTTGTCGTAAAACAGCTTTAAACTATTTCGCAATTGGGATCTTCCGAATATGTTTCTGATGTCTTCGCCGCTATTATTGCTTTGCGGCCTCATATGGTTTCCATAGGCATCGCGCTGCTTATAAAGGAAATCGTTCATGTCGCTATGCAGTTTCTGGTGAGTTGATTGGCGTTCTCGAGTTAACTGTTGATTAGGGTCGCCTCCCGCGAACAACGGGTCAGAATGGTGCATCTGGATTTTCTCTCCGTTCCAAGGATCAATTTTTTTGTCTATTGCATACTTGTACCCACTAACTACTCCGTTAACCAATCCCATTTGTAACCCCTGCCAAGCGCCTTTGCCTCCTTCTTTTAATGCTGTATTTAGGTCTTCACCGTTAGCTAAAGCCATGCCCGTTGATAAGGTGAAGCCAGATACGGTGTAGGTCAATCCTTCTTTAATTGCACCTTGAATAACAGGACTGCCGGAAATGTTGGAGGCAAATTTGGAGAGATAGGGGGATAAACCACTACTGATTTGGCCTCCAACATAAGCTGTTGCAACACCAAATGCCGATGATGTTGCAACACCCCACCAATCTACCTTTCCCCAACCATTTTGCGAGACTTGTTGCGTGAGGTTATTCCCTGCACCCATAACAGCAGCCCCGGCAAAAGGGCCGCCATAGTAAGTAGCTACCCCGGCTACTGCGCCTGTGCCGAAATAAGCTAAACCCTCTTTATTAAATTGGCACCCATTTGATGCCCAATTTATTGTTCCACCAACGATTGCTACCAATAAATCATCCCATCCAAATAATTCCCCACTCTCATCGCTATACTTCAACGGGTTATTCAGGCAATAGCTATACCGGTTCAAATTCTGGGTATAGTCGGGCATTTGCACGTAGGGGTCCACGTTCAGGAAGCGGGCAACCAATGGGTCGTACAGGCGGCCGTTCATGTTGTAGAGGTTAAAGTACGTCAGGTACTCATTGGCTGGTAAATCCGCGCCCGGCAAATAGTTCGGGCTGATTGGTTAAATCGTAGCCCCAGTTGGCAGGGTTGCGGCGGCGTCCCCACGCATCGAAGCTATAAAAGCCCCCTTCTCGTTCCCCCGAAGGGGGAACGACTTTGTTCATCACTTCAAAGAACTTGTTGGCTAAGTTAACAAAAGTTTAAAACGAAGCCACCTGTAAAAGCAGCTTCGCTGTTATCAAAAGGATTCAAAATCCTAAATTCATGGCCGGGAAAACAAATCCCGATCAAGTTGGGTAGCTTCTTCTCCTGACTATAATTATAGATGACCAAATACATACAATCTGTAGAGAACAAACGTTAAACCAGGAAGAGCTATCATTGAGACATAGATCAACTTGTCTATGAGTTTACGTTTGCTTCTTTCCATTGTATTATATGACGTCTCGATAACAGTAATGCTCGCTTTTCGATAATAACGGGAACTCATTAAAATTGGACTCAAAATAAACGCTGCCATCCAAAAAAAGAGAGAATTGCTCTTTAAATATTGACATAATTTATTGTCATATAATAAGCCAAGCAAACATACGAACGATATAATGCAAATTGCTAAATAAGAGCTCAGATAGAGAAACGCGCCCCATTTTGCGCTATCTTTTTCCCTTCTCAGGTAGAATACAAAATGAAATAATTTCAAAAAAGCAAAATCTATCAATCTCATTGTCTTCAGTTTTATTTTTCATATCCATATTAATAACCTAGAGAAGGATTATAAACATTATATAAAGGGTCGCGACCTTCCATGATATTGTTTCGTATTTGGCTTCTCTCGCCTGAACTTGCACTAACCATTCCTGATCCGAAATAATAAATTGCCCCTACTTCCCAAAGGGCAACACTTGTTATACTAATACCTAAATCTATGCCATTTCCCCAATTCTGGTTTGTTGCAAAATTGTATGCACTATAACCTAAACTTAAATATCCAAGTCCCTGACCGACCATATTTAAGCTTCTCACTGAATTTTTTGCTATATCAGCACTTCCTTTGTATATCACCCATCCTTTTGAACCCTCTTGGGCCAATGACAAAGAATAGTACTTCCCATTGACTCCCTGCCAATATCCTTCACGTAAAAAATTAGTGGCAGTGTACTTAAGACCAGCACCAGCCGATGCCAAATTGGAAGCAGGATCAATCCCTAATTGCATTAGAGTAGCAAGCCAATTATCTCCATTAGAGTATGCACGCCATTCTGCTCCATTCTGGTTCCTAGTACTTACAATCTCCTTTACTGCATTTTTTGCCGCAGTATCCCTATTCGCAGTCTTTTGTGCGTTGACTTGCGGATTTGAGAACTGGTTGGCACTTGGGCTGTAATCGAAGTTAAGCATGATTGGCGTTTGCTGAACTGCTTGTTTCAATGATTGCTTTTGGTTTATGGTTTTATCTGCTACGCCAAATAACCAGTTACCTAACCAAACGATAGGCCACATGATCCATTCACCATTCGGATCGTTATACTTTAACGGGTTGTTCAAACAATAACTATAGCGGTTCAGATTCTGAGTAAACGATGGGTCTTGCACAACCGGGTCGGGAGACAAGAATCTGCCAACTACCGGGTTGTACAAACGGCCATTCATGTTATACAGTTTGAAATCTTCCAAATACTCATGCCCGGTAAACCCACGGTCGGCAAACAGAGCGGGTTCGCTGGTTAAGGTGTATGTCCAGTCGTCCTTGTCCCTACGCCTTCCCCAGGCATCGAAGCTATACTCGTCGGTTGTGCTACCTGTTTTTAAGTGGGTAATAGTGCAGGTGGTCACAGAAAATGTTGTTTTTAAAGTACATTGACGATTCCTATTTTGAATAAAGCCCGGTTCTTACAAGTTCCGGGCTTCCAAGAATAAGTTATTTTTCTATCTGTTTCTTAATCTCATTTAAAATCCTTTGTTCAAATTTTTCCTTTTGAAGCTTATTTTCTTTACGTGAAAAATCTTTATTAATCTTTTTCCAATTACCTAATCGTAATCCATCATTTACAGCAACGAAGGCAAAAGAAGTCGTTTCCATATCAAATTGACGAACCCAAGTATATATGATCTGGTTTTCTTCTTGATAATAAAAATAGACATGATACCAATGATCATCTATATCCTTACTTTTCCCATCAAACAACTGGATTTGAGGAGGAACACTGTAGCTTGGGTAGTCTTCTTTGAATCTCTTAATCGCGTTCACCAATTCAGATTCTTTGACTTTGAGTTCATACTTTTCAGCATACGGATAACTTCCAGGGGCAAAATTACAAGCGTAGCAACTGAATAATACAATTAAAATTAGCACTATGATGAAATGAAACTTGGTCTTCATAAAGTCGTATTAATATTTTTGAGTATTAGGTAAATTAGTCACACCAATACTACTTATGTTATACCAAAACTTCATTTCTAAAACACCATCAGGCTTTAAGTAGTATTGATATAAAGTTTTAGGCATCGCAAGAGCTCCCAGTCCAAAGCCAAGTAGTCCAGCATTAATTCGTGTTTTTGAATCAACTCCGGGATTAAAAGCAATACTAAATTCTTCTGAAACAAATCGGAAATCTGCACCAATGGCTCTTGTATCAGTTAGTAATCCATGTAATCCGTCTATTCCTAATCTATCGTGCCCTATTGCTGGATAATCAGTCAACATATCTGGTACATATGAGTATGAATATTTTCCATTGTTCGTCATAGGATTATCCCCTCCTGCATACGTCGATCTGCCTCCTATCAATCTGATATTCCGTCCTACAGTCGAACGATCCAAACAATCTCCACAATATGGAGCCCAAGCTCCGCTTATGGCATCGACTTCAATACCTCTCCATTCATCCCCGTATCTCCCATTTACCCTTGCTATTTCCTTTTCAACTTTTAGTTCAGCATTGCTTCGGTCAATGTATTCGGTGTTAAACACTTCCTGCCCCATATAACTGGCATTATAATTTACATTTCCAGATAAATTTACCGAAGTGCCAATACTAAAACTGGGTATGCCCGCTTTGGCCATATTCTGCCTTAATTGCTTCGTATTGTCGTTTATGGTCTGCATTCCTTCGCTGAACCAATACAAGGGGTTAAGCCAATTCCAGTTCCATTTGTTGCCTGTTGGGTCGGTAAAAAGCCCCCTTCCCGTTCCCCCTAAGGGGAAAGCTTTGGTTATCACTTCAAAGAACGCTCGGCTAAGTTAACAAAAGTTTATAAAGAAGCCACCCTTTAGGGCAGCTTCTCAACATTATCCTAACAGAATAAGACGTGCTCTATTTAGTACTAGTTAAAATTCCATACAAAATCGCGGAAAAGAAAGCCCCCAGAACCATAGAAATGGAATATATTAAGCCATATCTTATTTTTACATTTTTGTATTTATCTACTATTTTCTCGTACCTATTGTTTTGAAAAACAAAGAAGTAATTTAATTTTCGCAAGCTCTGTTTACCTTGCTTGCAGTAGGGTTCTATAATTG
>CALGIG010000031.1 GCA_937915865.1 uncultured Prolixibacteraceae bacterium
TTTCGGCTCACCGGCCTAGGCCGATGCACTTCATTCAGCGTTAGGCAACGAAAAGAATATTCATAAAACAAAAAGCGATAATTAATGAGTTAGACATCGAACAACGTTTAACTTCTTTTCCGGTCGAATGGCTCGAAAACGTTAATTGGTTAAACAGTCCGGTTGATCTGAATATAACCCGAAAGCATCTTAGTCAAATTGCTGATGATTTTTTTGGTGGCCAAACAAACACCAATCGAAATGGCTAGACCATTCTCATTCACTTAATTCGTATTTTGAGATAACGACAATAACTTAACAATTAAACAATTAAACAATTAGTTATTGACGATTTACTATTCAATGTTGTTTAGCTAAGAAACCCGATACATAGAACCCATCACTGCGAAGAATAAAGCAGTCTGTCCGCGAATAGATTACTTCGCTTTGGCTCGTAATGACGACCTAAACCGAATGATATTGATTTGCAATTGAAGAAACACAATTATATCACTGTGTTAATCTGAGTTCTCTGTGGTGAAACTTTAAAGATTAGGAGATGCAGTTCTTTTAACAACAATAACTATTATAACGATTACAACTAAGACAACAATATAAAAAGTCGCAGTTTTCAGTTTCAGTAGCTTACAGCCAGTTGCAAGAGGCCAGAAGCAATAGAAACAACTCGGCAAGGCAAAAAAACGAAACAATTTTTATAAATTTGGACAATTAATTTTATCTTGTGATGTCGGTTCAAGCCACTATTCGGGATTTTCATTTTTCTCAAAATCTTTTTTGGGATGTTGATGTATCTGATCTCGATATGGAAGAAAATAAACGGTTCATCATTCAACGGGTTTTGGAGTATGGAATCCGTTCTGATTGGGAAATTATTAAAAACAGTTACGGCATAAATACAATTGCAGCAGAAATGCAAAAGGTCAGGACCCTCGAACGCACCTCATTATCTTTCATCAGTGCAATAACCAACATCCCTGTAAAAAAATTCAAATGTTATACCTCGAGACAGCCGAAAGCTCCACATTGGAACTATTAAAAGGATTACAGGGGCTTGATTCATTATACAATACCCGCTTGATTGGAGGAACTGCTCTTGCGCTTCAATATGGGCAATAGTTAGTTGTTACAAAAACAACAATTCAACCATTAAACAATTTGACCATTTAGCTATTGACCATTTACAATTCAATGTCGTTTCGATAAAAAACCCGATTCATAGAACCCGTCACTGCGAAGAATAAAGCAGTCTGTTCGCGAATAGATTACTGCGCTTTGGCTCGTAATGACGTTAAAACTATACGATATTGATTTACGACTGATAATTTAAATTGAATATCCCATAGAATACCTAATTGATTTAACGATGGGGCTTTGCCCCAAAACCCCAATTACTTTTTTGTCTTGACACAAAAAAGTAACCAAAAAAGGTCAAGGCTAAGCCCGCTTCGCACGAAAAACTACGTTTGACCGCTAAAATCTTTTAAACTCTCCCGGTTAAACCGGGATCAAACAAAAAAGATTTTTTAACGCCGTCTTCACTTGTTTTTCGGCTCACCGGCCTAGGCCGATGCACTTCATTCAGCGTTAGGCAACGAAAAGGATATTCATAAAATACAATTATATCTCTGTGTTAATCTGTGCTCTCTGTGGTGAAACTTTAAAGATTAGGAGATGCAGTTCTTTTAACAACAATAACTATTGTAACGATTACAACTAAGACAATAATATAAAAAGTCGAAGTTTTCAGTTTCAGTAACTTACAGCCAGCTGCCAAAAGCCAGTTGCAAGAGGCCAGAAACAATAGAAACAACTCAGCAAAGCGAAAGAACGAAACAATTTTTATAAATTTGGACAATTAATTTTATCTTGTGATGTCGGTTCAAGCCACTATTCGGGATTTTCATTTTTCTCAAAATCTTTTTTGGGATGTTGATGTATCTGATCTCGATATGGAAGAAAATAAACGGTTCATCATTCAACGGGTTTTGGAGTATGGAATCCGTTCTGATTGGGAAATTATTAAAAACAGTTACGGCATAAATACAATTGCAGCAGAAATGCAAAAGGTCAGGACCCTCGAACGCACCTCATTATCTTTCATCAGTGCAATAACCAACATCCCTGTAAAAAAATTCAAATGTTATACCTCGAGACAGCCGAAAGCTCCACATTGGAACTATTAAAAGGATTACAGGGGCTTGATTCATTATACAATACCCGCTTGGTTGGAGGAACTGCTCTTGCACTTCAATATGGGCAATAGTTAGTTGTTACAAACAACAACAATTCAACCATTAAACAATTTGACCATTTAGTTATTAACTATTTACGATTCAATGTCGTTTAGCTAAGAAACCCAATTCATAGAACCCGTCACTACGAAGAATAAAGCAGTCCGTTCGCGAATAGATTACTTCGCTTTGGCTCGTGATGACGATCTATATTATACGATACTGATTTCCGATTGATAATTTACAATTATATCTCGGTGTTAATCTGGGTTCTCTGTGGTGAATCCCGAAACCCATAACCTCGCCCAAAAGATCAATTCGCATAAATTTGTCATGATTCATAAAATCGGTATTTAATGTTGTATTTTTATTTATGCGATTGAGAAACAAAGATATTGAAGCGATAAAAAAGGTCGCCAAATTGGTTTTCGGAGAGAATTCAACAATAAAGATATTTGGATCGCGTACTGATGATCAGATGAGAGGAGGAGATATTGATTTATTGATTCGATGCGACTCATATCTTTCCCGAGCTGATCAATATCAACGCAAAATAAACTTTCTGGTTCAGCTCAAAAAAATTATCGGAGATCAAAAAATCGATGTTATTATTGATAGCGGCCAGCCATACAATCCGGTTTTTCAAGATGCTTATAAAAAAGGAGTTCAGCTATGACCGACAAACAACAAATCACATCTGAAAGATTATCAACATCCATTCAGAAATGCAAAATACATCTTCAGCGGCTTCAATATGCCACAACTCAAACACAAAATCTTTTCCCGTTAACAACAGATAGGTATCAGACCTTGAATGATGCCGAAATTGGAAACATTGATCAACTGGTATATCGGTTCACCAAGCTTCAGGACGAATTGGGAACAAACACATTCCGCTTATTGTTGAGTTTTCTACAGGAAGACATTAACGATAAACCTTTTCGCGACATCCTTAACTTACTCGAGCGTTTAAAGATTATTGATTCGTCCGACACCTGGCTCTCGCTTCGGGAACTTCGAAATGATTTGGCCCATGAGTATCCTATGATGATTAGTGAAACAATTGACAAGTTGAATTATTTGGTTTTGCAAATCCCGTTGCTTGAAAATATACTGACAACTATCGAACAATCGGCCAAACAGTAATGCCTGAAAAATCAAAACTGGAAGAGTTGGAAATTCAATCAGACGACGAGACCGGAAGACGAAAGGATAAGAAGACTGAGTAACCACTAAGATAAAGTCACAGCAGTCAGCAAAACAACAATTCAACCATTAAACAATTTGACCATTTAGTTATTGACCATTTACAATTCAATGTCGTTTCGCTAAAAAACCCGATTCATAGAACCCGTCACTGCAAAGAATAAAGCAGTTCGTTCGCGAATAGATTACTTCGCTTTGGCTCGTAATGGCGTTCTAAACAATACGATATTAATTTACGACTGATAATTTAAATTGAATATCCCATAGAATACCTAATTGATTTAACGATGGGGCTTTGCCCCAAAACCCCAATTACTTTTTTGTCTTGACACAAAAAAGTAACCAAAAAAGGTCAAGGCTAAGCCCGCTTCGCACGAAAAACTACGTTTGACCGCTAAAATCTTTTAAACTCTCCCGGTTAAACCGGGATCAAACAAAAAAGATTTTTTAACGCCGTCTTCACTTGTTTTTCGGCTCACCGGCCTAGGCCGATGCACTTCATTCAGCGTTAGGCAACGAAAAGGATATTCATAAAACAAAAAGCGATAATTAATGAGTTAGACATCGTACAACGTTTAACTTCTTTTCCGGTCGAATGGCTCAAAAACGTTAATTGGTTAAACAGTCCGGTCGATCTGAATATAACCCGAAAGCGTCTTAGTCAAATTGCTGATGATTTTTTCCGGGCCAAACCAAACACATTGGGGATTAACCAAACACCAATCGAAATGGCTAAACCACTCTCATTCACTTAATTCGTATTTTGAGATAACGACAATAACTTAACAATTCAACAATTTAGCAACTTACCATTTAGCTATTGACGATTTTCAACTATATCTCTGTGTTAATCTGGGTTCTCTGTGGTGAAACCCGAAACTCGAAACTCAAAGTTCTCAGTCGCAGCGTTCAGTCTCAGTAGCATATAGCATGTAGCCAGTTGCCAATAGCCAGCAACCCCATTAGTATCGTTTAGCAAAAACCATTTAATATAACAACGATAACCACAACAACCTCTACCGCGACCCATGATAATTTAACCATGCTCCATACGAATGAATGCATTCCAGCAATACGTGACCTGTCATCGGCATTATACCAGAACAGCTTTGAATTGATTTGAAATTGCATTTGGTATAAAATGACAATGTAAAGTTTGAAAGTAAGGGTATTGAATATAAAAAAACATTGTTGTTCGGTAAATCAAAAAGTTTATCCGCTACGCGTAAACACGAATTTCGTTTGCGTTGAACTACAATACGTTATCCGCCACGCGGAAAATTCTCCATAGGAGATTCAGTATTGTAGTAAAAACAAGCCCTAAGTGCCTTTTACCTCGTAGAGGTTAAACCCAATAAGCGTTTTAAGCAGATGGACAAATTTTAACCGGACACCAATGATTAAAAAAGTTCTCGATTTTTATTCATTAAGAAAGATCTTATAAAATCCAATTAGAAGTTTTATAACTTTGAACAGAAAAATAAAAAACTATGACTACTCTCAAAATTACAGTTGACAATAAAAGTAATGCACAACTTTTAGCAAAGCTCTTAAAATCAATGACTTTTGTAAAAAAAAGTAGAAGAAGAGTTGCCTTTTCCCAAAGTTGAAAATCAATTTATATTATTAAAAGATATCTTTAACTCCATTGAGCCTGATCGTTTGTTCCATACAATAATTAACCCCATAGAATGGCAAAAAAATATCCGTGATGAATGGGAAACTCGTTGACACCAACATAATAATTTATCTCTCAAAACGAAAGTTAAATTTGGAAAAAATAGCTTCAGAAGAAACCAAATTATCCATATCGGTTATTACTTATATGGAGGTTTTAGGATTCAGATTTGAAAACAATTTTGAAAAACAAACAGTCGAAAGACTATGTAAATATTTTCCGGTAATCAACTTAAATACTGAAATTATCGAAAAAGTTATCTCTATTCGCAACACAAAATTAAACTCCCGGATGCGATTATTCTCGTAACATCTGTAATTTATGATTTGGAGCTTATAACGGCAAATGTGGATGATTTTAAAAATATAGAACCAGCTCTGAAAATTCATAACCCGATGAGTTTTTAACGCGCGGGCGGACGATGCAGCTTGACAATAGTTTAACTTCCAGTGGTGAAGAACTCTTTGAAAATGCAGGTAAAGTTTTGCACAGCATGTAGCGTAAAAAGCCAAAACAGAATACCGGAAGTATCAACCAAAAAAATTATCGGACGTGGAAATAAGTAATCGGAAAAATTTATTGTCGCATTTTAAATGTACTCACCCCGACGTCCGCAAGGCGGACGATGCAGGGGGTGAGTCAGTATAAAATACAAACATAAGTACGACATTATTTCATTCTCATTACTTAGAGTCTGTTTAAATTTCCCGGAGGGAAAATATATGGGTAGAAAAATGACCATTTATCGTTTCATTTTGTCCCGTACGGGACAAGAGATCATCTAAAATCATTCTTTTCCTACCCACATTTTGTTCCTAACGGAACGGTAAAATAAATTTTAAACAGTTTCTTAGAATACCTGTAGTTTTTTTCAACTCCGAACCAAGCACACCAAGCACTCTGAACTTAAAACGCTCTGTGGTGAAGATGAAAAGATGTGAAAATATGGAAATTTGAAGATGAAAGCACAAGGCTTCGCGAACGAAACCAAGGAAATCGCTTTTAAGTTATAGTTGAATCATTGATCTGTGTTTTTTGTTATTCGGAACTCACCCCATCCCTCGCAAGCTCGGGATTTCCCCTCTCTCGTGAGAGAGGGGTGGCGCATCGCAGGTGCAACGGGGTGAGTACAAGGAAAATCTATCAAGAATTTCCCGGTTGATCTTTAAAAGCGATTTTCCTGCGAACGAAACGCGTAACACACAACCGGTAACAATTAAACCATTTAACAATTAAACAATTACCATCTTAGCCGTATTAATCCGTGTTCTCTGTAGTGAGACCCGTATCCCGGAATCCACAACAGTTTTTTGAATTCCGAACTTTAGGCACTTTAGTTCACTCCGCACAACGTCATTGCGAATGGAGCACAGCGGAATGAAGCAATCTGTTGGTTTTATGAATACACATCATTACAAAACCAGAGCGAAGTAATCCTCTCGCAATATCAGACTGCTTTCCCGTTAAAAAACGGGACAGGCAGTACCTCGCAGTGACGGTATAACCAGCTGAGGCAAAAACCCGGAACTCACAGTTCCCAGTCGCAGTGTTCAGTCTCAGTAGCATGTAGCCAGTTGCCAATAGCCAGTAACCCGCAACAATTAAACAACTTATACGGCAGTTCAAAAAAAGATATACGCATATCTCATTTGAGATTCACGTATAACTCAAACGAGATACACGCAAAACACAAACAAGATATACGTATAACTTTTAGAGGACGCTTGATGAAGCAGGAACAGTGTTAAAAAAGATCAGCAAGGCCGATCCAGGGCGGAACTAAAGACCGCTAAAGAGCTACGAAGTACGAATGGTAAATTTGTCCAGATCGCTTTTAAACTCCTGGCTGGGACGAAAAACAACATGAACCGATTTAACCTGGTCGCCGGTAACTTCTTCAGCAGTGGCAACACCTTCGCTATCGACATTTAACGAAAGGCTGCCCAGCTTTCCGAGCTTGACCACCTTCCCATCGAGCAACTCATTGGGAATCGCATCAAGCAGGTTGAGTAAAACCGAATGTACATCACCTTTACTCAACGACGAAAACTTGGAAACCAAATCGGCCAGGCCATCCAGGTCGGTTGTGCCACGAGTGGCAACTGTAGCATAATACTTCTTCTCATTCCGGTTTTGCGGGTTTGCCCGCTCCACCGCTTTAATTAAAATTGACATAAATCAAATTTATGGGGTTGAAAATAAATAATATCGTAAGTAAGTTACGCCATATTTATCAATTCACTATTATTCGTTTTCAATTAATTTCATTTCCGTGTTGAAAAACATATTAATCAGGGTTCTCTACTGTAAAATTTCTTAGCCACCAAGGCTCCAAAACACAAAAGAAAAGTCGCAGTTGACAGTCGTAGTAATCAGTAAACCAACAATTAAACCATCAAACAATTTAACCATTCACAATTATATCTCTGTGTTAATCTGTGTTCTCTGTGGTGCAACCGGAATCCGAAACAGTTAAAAATCGCAGTAATCAGTAAGCCAACAATTTAACCATTTACAATTTTAAAACGATGCCAATCTGTGTAATCTGTGGTGAAACCTTTATCTCGCAAACCGAAACAGTTTCGTCCACTCCGAACTTAAACAACAAGCTAAATAATCACCGAACATTTAAAAAATTCCAATAACAGAATACATTATCATGCAGCTACAAAACACAAAAATACTGGTTACAGGTGGAGCAGGCTTTATCGGGTCAAATCTTTGCGAGGCTTTGATTAATAGCGGTGCACTGGTCACTTGTCTCGATAATTTCTCAACCGGTAAACTCGAGAATATTACTGAATTACTTAACCATCCTCATTTTACATTAATTACCGGAGATATTCGTAATATCGATGATTGTCAAAAAGCGGTTAGCGGTATCGACTATGTTTTTCATGAAGCTGCTCTTGGTTCAGTACCCCGGTCGATTAAAGACCCTGTTACAAGCAATGAAGTAAATGTTAGCGGATTCCTGAATATGCTTGTTGCTGCCAGGGATGCCGGAGTAAAACGATTTGTCTATGCGGCGAGCTCATCAACGTATGGTGATAGTCCAACCTTGCCAAAGGTGGAAGAAGTCATTGGGAAACCGCTATCTCCCTATGCAGTAACTAAGTATGTCAATGAGTTGTATGCCGATGTCTTTGCCCGAACCTACGAGATGGAGTGTATTGGATTACGGTACTTCAATGTATTTGGTAAACGACAAGACCCCAACGGTACTTATGCAGCTGTTATTCCACTATGGGTAAAGCAAATCATTCGGGGAGAGCAGCCAGTAATCAACGGGAACGGCGAATATTCACGCGATTTTACGTATGTAGCCAATGTTATTGAGGCTAATCTAAAATCCATAGATTCGCCTTCCGATCGTCTTAAAAACAAAGAAGGATATATCAACCAGGTTTTTAACGTGGCTTATGGTGGAAATACTACCTTAAACCAATTGTTTGAAACCTTACGCGATAATCTGGCCAGATATAAACCCGAGATCGTGGATATGCAACCCATTTACGGACCGTACCGTAATGGCGATATTCCTCATTCACAAGCGTCCATCGAAAAAGCAAAAACTTTAATCGGCTATAATCCACAATTCAGTGCTGCTGAAGGCTTCGATCTGGCTTGCGAATGGTACTGGCAAAATATTTAATCGCAATAGACACTATTACACGAATTAATTACGAATTACACAAACGCTCCAATGCCTGATATTCTATTTAAAGCAGAGAGTTATAAGATTATAGGAGCATGCATGGAAGTTCACAAAAAACTTGGAAGTGGATTTCTGGAAAGTGTATATTCGGAAGCATTAGAGATAGAATTCACAAAACTCAACATAGCTTATGAACGAGAGAAAAAACTACTTATCTTTTACGAAGAAAAGCCTCTAAATAAATACTTTCGTGCTGATTTTGTATGTTTCAATTCCATTATCCTTGAATTAAAAGCAACAAAATTCAAACTCGGATTATTAATCAATTTTGGCTCGCCTTCATTAACTTATAAGCGAATTGTCAACTAAGATTCGTGTAATTCGTCAAAATTCATGAAATCAACACCGAACAGTTAACTCATATATCTATAATTATAATCATTATCAAAATAGTAACATGACAACCCAAATAAAAATTGCTATTATTGGCCTTGGATATGTAGGTCTTCCCCTCGCCCGCTTGTTTGCCACCAAATACACGGTGGTTGGTTTCGACATCAACAAAGCCCGTGTAGCCGAACTCATGCAGGGCAACGACTCTACCCTCGAAGTCGATGAAAAAACACTAAAATCAGTATTACTTAATTGCAATCCCACAAATACTGATGTTCCTGAACAAAGCACTTCTTTTTCGTCCACCCTCCGGGGGGATAAGAAGGGGGCCTCTGGTTTATACTGTTCCACTTCGCTCGACGACATCCGTAATTGCAACTTCTACATCATTACCGTTCCTACTCCGGTTGACAAAAACAACCGCCCCGATTTGACCCCTTTGGTAAAAGCCAGTGAAACCGTGGGAAAAGTCATTTCCAAAGGAGACATTGTGGTATATGAATCAACAGTTTATCCCGGAGCCACCGAAGAAGATTGCATCCCTGTAGTTGAAAAAGTTTCAGGGTTGAAGTTCAATGTCGATTTCTTTGCTGGTTATTCTCCCGAACGCATTAATCCGGGCGACAAAGAACATACTGTAGAAAAGATTAAAAAAGTAACTTCAGGCTCAACACTGGAGATTGGGAAAGTTGTAAACGATATTTACGCTTCAGTTATCATTGCCGGTACACATCTGGCCCCTACCATTAAAGTGGCAGAAGCGGCCAAAGTAATCGAAAACAGCCAGCGCGATATTAACATTGCCTTTGTAAACGAGTTAGCCAAAATCTTTAACAAGATGGGTATCGATACCCATGCTGTTCTGGAAGCAGCCGGTACCAAATGGAATTTTCTACCTTTTAAACCGGGGTTGGTAGGAGGACATTGCATTGGTGTTGATCCTTTTTACCTTGCACAAAAAGCACAGGAATATGGTTATCATCCAGAAATCATTCTGGCAGGACGCCGAATGAATGATAGTATGGGGCAATACGTAGCATCAGAGGTGGTAAAGTTGATGATAAAAAAAGGCATACAGGTTAAAGATTCTAAAGTACTTATGCTGGGCATTACCTTTAAAGAAAACTGCCCTGATATACGTAACACCAAAGCCATTGATATTTACCATGAGCTGCGCGAATATAACATGGAAGTAGATGTGTATGATCCTTGGGCTGATCCGAAAGAAGTAGAGCATGAATATGGGATTAAAAGCCTGAATGAATATCCTGAAAGGAATAGGTTCTTGAGCCCAGTCGAGGGGGGGTATAGTGCGCTTATTCTAGCGGTAGCGCATAAGGATTTTATGCTGATTAATTTACAAGAAAGTAAAGATAAAGGTTGTGTAATTTATGATGTGAAAGGCATCATCAATCTTAGTATTGTTGATGGCAGACTGTAATCAAAAGTATATTTTTAGTTAACTACTCCATGGACAAGAAAGTCACAACCTCTTTACTTGGATTACGCTAACACTTTTAACCCAAATTACGCATTGGAGTTAAAATTGAATACGAAAAACTTCTGGAAGCCTAATAGAACAATAGATACAGTTGTTTTTTATTTTAAAATGTCCAATGCTACTCATAAGAAAAGTTCACCATTAAAGTATTGTATATAAAATACTTATATATCTTCACCCCTCTATCGCATAGTCTGAGATTAAAGAAAGAACAATAAAAGTATCGAATCATAGTATCATTGTAATAATACCTAACAAGTAATTCTATAGCACTAAATGCTTACCATGAACTATAATTTGGACTTCGTTATAAAAGTCTTACTGACAGTACCAGACACTTAAAATTAAAATAAATAAATTTAAAGATAATATTTACATCAAAACTTTTAAATAAACATTAATAAAAAATAATATAGCAAGCAACAACACCCATAAGACATGGCTTTAATTTTCAGTGTCCCCTAAAAGAGGAGAAAATATTAACTCTGGTCTATTTTATGTTCTTCTTTCTCTTAATGACGAACATATCTTCGAATCATTTCTTCATCCAGTCCTATGATGCTAATGAAGTAACCATAGACCCAGAAATGATTACCCCGATAGGGCTTTTGTTTCAAGTTAGAATATGATTAAAACAAGCGCATGGCTAACTTGCCCTTCAACATATCCATGAAATCCGAAAAAGATATCTTTGGCGGAATAGAAATAACCATGTAAACATGGTCCACTTGAATATTCTGTTCCAAAACTTCAACATCTTTCCATTGGCTGATTGAAAAAAGATCTTGTTCTACTTGAATTTTTATTGTTCTTAATAGTACTCGAAAACGGTACTATGGAACAAAAACTACGTGATAATCACATTTTTAGTACACATGCGATAATTACCTAAATTTACCAATGATATTTATTTTTTATTCATGAGTAAGATAAAATGGCGTAGCCCTTTGTCCATTACTACAGTCTTAGACAACAATGGCTTTAAAATTCTAATAAACACAAGAGAAATTTTCAATCCTCAGTTCTTATAAGAACTCATAATGTTATAAAACAGTCATTTCGAATTGCAAATGCAAGTAAATCAAAAGTAACTATGAAAAACTCACAATATATTTTTAACAACTTAAACAAAAAAACGAATCAATGAGAATATTAAAAAAAATACAAGGACGAATTATAATGCTTCTTAAATGGTATTTATTTAAAATAGCAAAAAACTGGGTAATTCTCAATGTAATTAGCTATCGACTAAGACCAATGCTATGGAAGATGACAGGAGTAAAAATAACCGGTAAGATTAAGATCGGTTACGATGTTTATTATGATATTGGGAATACGTCAAACATAATAATTGAAAATGGGGTGTGGATCGCAAGTAGAGCTTTACTATTATGTCATAAAAGAGATTTAAGTCATTATTACATTGGAGATGATTACAATGAGCTACCGCACATCAAAAAAAACATTACTTTGAAGAATGGGTGTTGCATCGGAATGGCATCAATAATAATGCCAGGTGTAACAATTGGTGAAGGAGCAATTGTAGGAGCAGGCTCTGTCGTTGTAAAAGATGTCCCCGCATGGACAATTGTAACTGGGAATCCTGCAAAAGTTATGAAACAAATGGAAATAAAAAAATGAAACTTCTTAATTACTATTATTATTCTAAACTATTTTTCAGATATTTTCGTGGATATTTCTATCGACTAATAATCAAATGCCCTAATGCTAAAAGGCTTCGCATTGGCAAAAATGCTATAATATATGGTGATAAAATAAATATTGGAGAAAGGGTAAAAATTGCAAATAATGTCAGTATCTATAAGAAAGTAAAGATAGGAGATGATGTAAATATTGGAGATAATGTTGAACTGAGATGTAACTTAAAAAACAGTATTTCTATTGGCGACAATTGCTCGATAAACAGAAACAGCCTTATAATGGGTAATGTGACAATAGGTAAGAATTGTATGATAGCTCCGGCTTGTATAATAGTTGGCTCAAATCATGTTTTTTCAGACACTACACGTAACATCAAATTACAAGGAATCAATAGTAAAGGAATTACTATTGGAAACAATGTTTGGTTGGGTGCGAATGTTGTAGTTTTAGATGGTGTATCTATTGGAGACGGATGCGTCATTGGTGCATCAAGCGTAGTCACTAAATGTATTCCAGAAAATAGTATTGCAGTAGGTAATCCTTGTAAATTAATTAAGAAAAGATAAAGAATGGGACTTAAACATAAAACAATTGCCGGCTTTATTTGGACATTTTCTGGAACGGTAGGTAGTGGTGTTATAAGCTTTATGGTTACAATGATTCTAGCCCGGGCTTTGACACCTTCAGACTTTGGAATTTTGGAATTAATGATTGTATTTACATCGCTATCAACAGTTATAGTTGATAGCGGTTTCACTCAAGCTATAATTAGAGATAACAATGCGTCATTAATAGACCTATCAACTGTCTTTTTCTTCAATATAATAGTATCAGTAATAATATACCTTGTATTATTCTTTTGCGCGCCAATAATAGCTAATTTTTTTAAAACTCAAGAGCTAATATATTTAACACGTTTTCTATTTTTGTCAATTATCTTAGATTCATTTGCTATAATACAAAATGCAAACTTAAACCGAAATCTGAATTTTCGCCCATTCGCGATAGCATCTGTAAGTGCAATAATTATTGCAGGGATAGTAGCAGTTATCATGGCATTTAGTGGCTGGGGTGTCTGGTCATTAGCTTGGAACATAGTACTAATATCTGGTATTAGAACACTAATGTTGTGGATTCAAAGCAACTGGCGTCCCAAATTGCACTTTAGTTTAACCTCTTTAAAAAAGTATTTTGTTTTTGGTATTAATTTACTGTTTCAAGGATTAATCGATAAGATAGTAACAAACCTTGAATCATTTCTTATTGGGCGCTTTTACACAAAACAATCTCTTGGATATTTTTCTCAAGCACGCCGTTTTGACGCATACATCAGTCAAACTACAACAAATGTAGTTCAAAAAGTAACTTATCCATCACTATCAAAACTCAAGGATGAACCAGAAAGATTAAAGAATGGATATCGCAGAGTAATCGGATTAACAATGTTCTGCATAACTCCTTTAATGATTTTTACAATGTTTACAGCAGAGAATTTTATTTCTGTTATTTTTGGCCCCAAATGGATACCATCAGCGGAATATTTAAGAGTTTGGGCAATTTGGGGTTTTATCTTCCCGATCAGCACTATAAGTACAAACATATTTTTAGTAAAGGGGAAAAGTAAACTTCTACTAAAACTTTCATTGGTAAAACAACTTTTAAGAATTATAGCCGTAACTTCGCTCATTTCAATTGGAATTATTCAAATGTTATACGCTATTGTCTTTTGTGGAACGGTGACAACACTACTTTATATGTTTTTCGGAGGAAAACTTATCGATTACAAAATAAGAGAGATGCTCAATGATATTAAAATGTCCTTCTCTTCAACAATTATTTCAACCATATGTGTTTGGGCAATAACCCTAACTATACCGAGAACGACCAATCTTTACATAAGCTTCTTCATACAAATAACGACAATGTTATTTAGTTATCTAATATTAAGTAAATATTTTTTTAAAAGTATTTATTCAAAAGAAGGAATTGAAATTGCATCATCACTAATTCTAAAAATAATACCAAGCAATGCTCATAGACATACTAAGATGTATAAATGAGATTATACAATATAATGCGGTACAATGGAATATCGGATTTTCGAATTGCACGAAAGAACAATTAGTAGAAAATGGTTCAATAGGAACAATTAGGTGGGTTAAACATCAGTTTAAAGATCGCTGGTTTGCTGATCCATTTTTTTTAGATACGACGGAAAATGAATACGACATTTTAGTTGAAGAGATGGATACAATAAACAAGAAAGGGAAAATATCAAGAATGATTATTAATAAAGAAAGTATGGAAATAAAGTCTTTAACAACCATACTCGAATTACCTACACATTTATCATTTCCCAACATACTTTGTAAAAATGGAAATATCTATTTTTACCCAGAAAACGCTGAATCATGTACTCTTGATTTCTATTTATTTAACCCTAAAAACAATGAAGTCAGAAAGCAAGACAATATAATACAAAATTTACCGATAGTAGATGCTCAATTTTTAGAAATTGGTGAAAGATTCCTTCTGTTAGGCACAATTAAACCCAATCAAAGCAAGGATACAGTAACAGTATTTGAATCAACAAAGTGGAATGGAGAATTCCAAAAAAAAGGTGAATTTAAGGTAGCCGCTAGAACAGCAAGAGGTGCAGGTAAGATTTTTAAATATAATGGCAATTTATATAGACCATCTCAAGACTCTGCAAAAGCATACGGTAACGGAGTAGTTATCTCGAAGATTGATTTAAACAATGAACAATTAATTAGCACGGAAATTAAACGATTTTATCCACAAAAAGGAACAATATATAATGCAGGGCTACATACAATCAACTTCTTTCACGACAACATATTAGTATTAGATGGGTATTACTATAATAATCCAACTCTGGTTAAAATAATAAACAAAATTAAAGCATTTATACAATGAGCATTGTCAAATCTTTTTTTTTAATTTTGATACTAATACTTGTCTTTATTTCACTTAATCTTCTTCCAATTAATTGGTACTTATTACCACTATTTTTAGGTGGAATACTTTCATTTAATAAGATTATACAAAAAACAAAATCGCCGGATTATTTAAATGATACTTTTTTTTATGTATGGATTGTATTCTTCCTAACTACATTTGTTGCACCATTAATTCACTTCTCAAGAGATTATTGGATAGAGAATGTTTACATCTTACCTAGAGATTGGTCCAGTTTATCCTTAATAACTAGCTCAATTCTATTATTCGGGATGCTCGTTTTCTATTTTATGGAGAAATTACCTGTTAAAGAAATAACACAAAAACAAACTTGGAAATTTAAAAACAACGCTGGATTTATAATTGTAATACTGATGTTCATTTCCTTTATTCTACAAACACTTTTCTATCTCAAAAACGGAGGCATTATAGGAGTAATAAAAACATATTCTGATAGGGATGTTATGTCTGAAGGAAATTTCGCCGGATTTGGTCTATATTTCATTTTTTCAGAAATATTTCCATACCTTTTATTATTATTATATTTTATCCATGCGCGAAACAAAACCACATCATTAATACGTGTTTTAATCTTTCTACTATTAATGTTTATTAGTGCATTATATTTTGGCGGATTAAGAGGTAGCCGAAGTAATACTGTGATGACAATGTTTCAGGCAATATTATTAATTCACTTTTCAATTTACAGATTTAAAAGAGTTCACTTTATAGTAATGATTACTGCATTTTTTCTATTTATGATCATTGGACGCATATATAAAAGTGAAGGAATTAATTTTATTGAAAATTATAATGAATATGAAGATTATCAAATAAGTAAAAAGACTTCAAGCGTCGAAAGTATTATAATTACAGATTTGACTAGATACAATATTCTAACATATGAAATATTTATGCTGGAAAATAATCCTCATTACCAATACAAAATGGGTAGTACATATTTAGCTTCAATATTAACTTTTATACCTTGGGGTAGTCCGATAAAAGATCAATTGGACCTAACTACAAGAACAGAAGCTGCTGGTCAACTAATGTTTAACTATGATGGACAACAAAGAACTTTATCTCGAAAGAATACGCGAATATTTGGCTTTATTGGAGAATCAATTCTAAATTTTGGTTATATATCCATTCTATTTTCTTTTTTTGCACTATACTTATGCCTTACCCTCATAAAGCTATGGAGTATTTCTATTACTAATCAAGATGCCAGATACTACTTTATATCATTATTACCAGTACTTGTAATAAATTTGATAGATTCTGACTCCAACAACGTCGCATTTTTTGTCGTTAAACGCATTATATTAATGTACCTGATTATATGGACTATAACTTTTAAAACAAAAGAGAATATTAATGGATCTGGTATTTATCACTGAAGCACGATTTGAAAAAGATGCAAAAGGAAATATATATTCACTTACTGGCTCTTATAATTTAAAACTTTGGAGCCGATACTTAGATAAATTTGATAGGATTACAATAATTGCTAGGATTAAAGATTCTGAAACATCGCACGCTTCAGAATTACTAGCAAGTTCAGAAAAAGTATCATTTGTGGCCCTGCCATATTATATAGGTATAAGTGCTTTCTTAAAAAGCAGAAAAGAGGTTATAAAAATATTAAACAAACAAGCAATCTTTAACAGAGCATATTTATGTAGGATTCCTGGTATTCTGGGATATTCTTTTGCTTCAATTCTAAAAAAAAGGGGGATTAAATATGGCGTTGAAGTAGTTGGAGATCCATGGGACTTATTTTCTCAAAAAACCTTTAGAAACAAATTTGCCCCTTTTTTGAGAATATTTTCTTATCTATCACTTCGCAGAGTCGTTAAAGATTCATCAGCCGCGCTCTATGTAACTCAAAAACAGTTACAAAAAAGATACCCAACATCCAAAGGCATTTTTTCAACAAGTGCATCCAATGTTGTTTTACCTGATAAATTAATATTGGATGACATTAGAATTTTTGAAAAAAAATCAACCGAAAAAATAAAGATTCTTTCGGTTGGCTACCTTGACCAAATGTACAAGTCTCCGGATATAGCTATTGATGCAATTGGGATTTTGAAAGCAAATGGATTTAATTGCCATTTAACATGGGTTGGTGATGGTTTTTACAAAGAAAGCATGATTGATTATGCTAATTTTAAAGGACTAAGTGATCGAATAGAATTCGTTGGGAAAATATTACCAAGTAAAGTACGAGATTTTCTTCTGGATACAGATTTATTCATATTAATCTCGAGAACAGAAGGATTACCCAGAGCCATAATTGAAGCCATGGGCGCAGGGTTACCATGTATTGGAACAAGGGTCGGAGGTATTCCAGAATTACTTGACGAAAGTGCTCTCGTTGGAGCCAACGATGCCAAAGCAGTTGCAAAAAAAATAGAGCATTTTATTTTAAACAAAAATTTCGCAAACTACCATGCACGCCGAAATCTATATGAATCAAAGTATTACAAAGAATCTATTTTGAAAAAAAAGCGGGAAGACTTTTATGATGAAATAATAAAAAAAACAAATGAAAATATTAACCTCCGACAAACGCTTAGGATCAATCATCGCTAACTCACTAGTGGTAGATCATAAAGACATCAAAAAATTTCATGGAGATACAACAATACAAGCAATTATTGGTACGCGCCAATTAGCTCAAAAAGCTGAGGAAGTTTATCTACCTAATCTGAGATTTATACAGCTTTTAAGTGCTGGATACGAAGGTGTAGATATTGAAAAATACCGAAGTAAAGGTGTAAAAGTTAGTAATGCTGCCAATGTATATGGAATCGGAATGGCTGAATATATTGTTTACGCAATGCTTATGTCAGCTAAAAGATACAATATTTCAATCAAAAACCCAAGAATTCGGATACAACGAGGATATAAGTATATTACAGAACTAGCCGAGAAAAATGTAGGAATTTTAGGATGTGGCAGTATTGGGACACAGGTAGCAAAACGATTATCTGGCTTTGAAATGCTAGTAATGGGGTATGACCCGTTTAAAGAAAGATGCGACTTCATTGAAAAAGTTTATAAGAATCTCGAAGAACTTCTGCCTTTATGTGATTATTTAGTAATCACGATACCATACAATAATCAAACTCATGAAATGATAAATGCAGATTTTTTGACAAAGTGCAAAAAAAATGTGACTATTATTAATATCGGAAGACGAGGTTTGATCAAAGATATTGACTTCATATCAGCATTGAAAAGAAATAAAGAGATGTCAGCAATATTAGATATGTTCGAAAAAATACCAAATCCAATTACAAATCCATACAGAAGACTTTCAAATGTTAAAGTTCTACCGGGAGTTACAGCTATATCTAAGGAAATAAAAATAAGATTGCAAGCTCTCGTGGAAGAAAACATTAACAGAATTGAAAATGATGAAACACCTTTGTTCATATTATGACTGCTAAAACAAAAAAATACTATCCAGCTTTAGATATTGCTAAATTTTTCATGGCCATACTGATTATGTTCGCTCACATCAGTTCTGAAAATGTTTCGATCAACCCAAAACTAAAAATGGTTTTTTCGCTTTATGATTTTGCAGTGCCCTTCTTTTTTGCTTGTAGCGGCTATCTATTCTTTTTACATTTTAAAGCCTTTGAACAAAAGAACAATAATTCAGAGTATATTAATTTCTCAAAACGAATAGGATTAATGTATTTAATATGGAGTCTAATTTATTTTGGATTTGTATTAACAGGATGGATTATAAACAAAACTGAAACAATTGAAATTTTAAAATACTTTCACAAAGCATTATTTTTCTCAACATATGGCACGATCTGGTTTCTACCGGCTCTCTGGATTGGTGTTACCATTGTTTTTTTTCTTCTGAAAAAAAATGTCAAAATTGAAATCATTGGAATCATTGCAATAATAATGTGGATATTAGGATCTCTTGGATATTCATATACTAAGCTAATCAAAGGAACCTTTATCGAAAATTTATATTCATACTACAATATGATCTTTGTTACAACTCGAAATGGTTTTTTTTCAGGTTTCCCGATGGTCTTTATCGGCGCTTATCTCGCATTCACCAAAGAAAATAAAAATAATCAATTAATAAATTTCATTGGATTATTTGCATCAAGCTCGTTTTTCGTGATGGAAGCCTTTTTCATTAAAACTTCTCAAATGGGAGCTAATAACGACATGGGGATTATGCTAATACCATCCACTTACTTTATGATGAAATGGATGATCAATATTAATATCGAGCCACGTAAGATATTCATTTGGATGCGACAAATGAGTATGGTAATTTTCCTTGGGCAACGATTGTTTATTACAGCTATTCCATCGCTATTACCTATCATCTTTATTCATTCACTTGCACAAAAGCCATATTTAGGACTGCTTGTTTATTCTGGTAGTGTTCTTATTTTTTCCGCTTTTATAATTAAATTATCTAAAAGATTTAAACTATTTAAGAAGTTATGGTAAAAAAAAGTATTTGTATTATCGCAACAATAGACTTTACTTTGGAGCAATTTGTTATTCCCTCTGCCAGAGAATTTAAAAAAAAAGGGTTTGAAGTTTGTCTTTTATCGTCTATGTCTAACAAATTTATAACTAAATATCAAGAGGAATTTAGATTGATTAATATTCAAATGGAAAGAGGAATTAAACTACTAGGGATGTTGAAAGCAATTTGGTTATTTATAAGAATATTTAAAAATGAACAATTTTCAATGGTTCAATATTCAACTCCAAATGCTGCTTTTTATGGTTCTATTGCAGGATATATAACTGGGATAAAAATTCGCATCTATTGCCAATGGGGGATACGTTATGTTGGACTTGCTGGGTTTAAGCGAAAAACATTTAAATTAATCGAAAAAATAACATGCTCTTTATCTACACATATTAGGCCGGTCAGTCAACTTAATTTACAGTTTGCTGTTGAAGAGCATTTATATAAAAAATCAAAAGCTCTTGTTTTAGGGAAAGGTGGAGCTGTTGGGATTGATTTGAACAAATTTAATTCATCTAAAAGAAATCAATTTCGAAACTACATCATCGAAAAACATCCAGAGCTTCTGAATAAAAAAGTTTTTGGGTTTGTTGGAAGGCTTGAAAAAGACAAAGGAGTAAACGAACTATTGAGTGCGTTCAAGAGTTTACTGGAAATTTATCCCCAAATTGCACTATTAATCGTTGGATTTATGGACAAGCCAAAAAATTTAGATCAAGATTTGCTAATTTTTGCCAAATCGTGTCCTAATATAATCTTCACTGGATATTCTGAAGATATTCCTCAATATATGAGTTCTATGGATATTCTTGTTCATCCAACTTATCGAGAAGGATTTGGATTAGTGATATTACAAGCATTAGCTATGGGGACACCTGTAATAACAACAGATATTCCAGGCGCAGGAGAAACAATTGAAAATGGCATTTCTGGTCTATTATGTAACGCAAAGGATGTTCATTCACTATATCAACAAATGGAAAGACTATTACAAGATGAGTTTTTACAACATCGTTTTTCTGAACAAGGAAAAAAAAGAATTGAATTATACTTCAAACAAGAATATATGTCAAGTTTAATAACCGAAGACCGATATAATTTATACCAACAAGTAAACAACCACGCCCATAGGACGTGGCTTTAATTTTCAGTTTCCCCTAAAAGGGGGAAAACTTTAACGCTGATCTCTTATACGTTCTTCTTTTTCTTGGTGACGAACATACCTTCGGATCATTTCTTCATCCAACCCAATTGTGCTAATGAAGTAACCTTTGGCCCAGAAATGATTGCCCCAATAAGGCTTTTGTTTCAAGTTCGGATAAGATTGAAACAATCGCATGGCTAACTTGCCTTTCAACAGTCCCATGAAATCCGAAACGGAAATCTTTGGCGGAATTGAACAAACCATGTGAACATGATCTGCCTGAACATTCTGTTCCAATACTTCTACTTCTTTCCATTGGCTGATTGAAAGAAGGTCTTGTTCCACTTGAAGTTTTATTGTCCCTGTTAGCACGCGAAATCGGTACTTCGGGACAAAAACTAAATGATACTCACATTTGTAGTACACATGTGATAATTGTCTAAATTTACCCATGATATGTATTTTTATTCATGGGCAATTTATAATGGCGTAGCCCTTTGTCCATTACCACCGTCTTAGACGGTGGTTTTTCAAATTTTAATAAATCAAAAATAGCACAATGAATTTCAAATTAATGATATTAACAGCTGACCCTTCCTTTGCAAATAAGGCTCAACAAGCCGGCATAGATCGAATTTTCTATGACCTTGAATATATTAATAAAAGAGAAAGACAAGCTGGACGCAATACTGTCCTCTCGAATAATAATATTGAAGATATTCCACAAATAAAAAAAATTCTTTGTAAGAGTGAATTACTCGTTAGAGTAAATCCAATTCATCAGTATTCTCAGATTGAAATAAATAAGGCTATTGATTATGGTGCAGATATTTTGATGTTACCAATGGCTCTTGACAGAACCGATGTAAAAAATTTCATTGATATGATTGATAGAAGAGTTAAATCATGTGTGATGATAGAAACACCTCAAGCCATGACACGTCTTGATTCTATTTTAGAGATTAATGGTATAAATGAATTATTTTTTGGATTAAATGATTTACATATTGGCTTAGGATTAAAATTTATGTTTGAGATTCTTAGTGGAGGATTAGTGCAATATATGGCTGAAAAATGCAATAGGAAAGGAATTCAATTCGGATTTGGAGGTATAGCAAGAATTGGTGATGGAATTCTTCCCTCAGATAATATTTTAGGAGAACATTTACGTTTAGGTTCTTCCTCCGCAATACTTTCAAGAACGTTTAAGGGAGAAGAGAGTAAGATCGAAGAAATAATTTTAGCTAAAGAAGTGGAGAAAGTAAGAAATAGAATTGAAGAAATAAAGAATTGGGATAAAAAACAATTTGAAATCAACCGGCAAAACGTGATAGAAATTGTAAATAAAGTTGTAAACAATTGATATGGAACTATTTATTTTAACATTAACAATTCTACTCTTATTAATAACATATTTCATTATTGCAGATAAATTTGATATTGTTGATAAACCTAACCAGCGCAGTTCGCATACGAAGATTACTATTCGGGGCGGTGGAATAATTTTCCCAATTGCCGCATTATTGTGGTTTATAATCAATGGGTTTCAGCAGCCAGCCATTATGGCCGCATTAGTAATAATGAGCATTATTAGTTTTTGGGACGATGTAAGCAGCCTTTCGCCTAAAATCAGAATCGCCTTACATTTAATTTCAGTAAGTATCTTATTTAACCAAACCCAGGTGTTAAGCCTTCCCTGGTATATAGTTTTACTGGCATTTATCCTGGTTATTGGTTGGATCAATGCCTTTAATTTTATGGATGGCATTAACGGAATCACTGCTTTTTATGGGTTATCGACCTTGGTTACCATGTTTATTCTTAACAGCCAGCTTCATTTTGCTCCGGATCGATTAATTGAGGTTTTAACCATTTCAGTGTTGGTTTTTGCCTTTTTCAATGTCCGAAAAAAAGCCAAAACCTTTGCAGGAGACGTTGGAAGTGTAAGCATGGCTTTTATCCTGGCCTGGCTGATGTTATTACTAATGTTTACAACCGGCAGGGTTGAATACATCCTGTTTTTTTCGGTTTATGGTATTGACAGTGTTTTAACCATCTTTTTCAGACTTTTAAAGCGTGAAAATATTTTTGAGGCACACCGCTCACACCTGTATCAATACCTGGCGAATGAGCTTCGCTGGCCTCATGTACTGGTATCGGCCATTTATGCCATTACCCAGCTCGGAATAAATAGTGTGGTTATTATACTGATTCAAAAAGGAAACATGAGCATCCCGTTAATGCTGTTTTTACTTCTGATATTATCCGCAATCTATTTAGGGATCAGAATACTTGTAATCAAAAAACTAAAATTTGCTTAAATAAGTGTCACTCAACGAATTATCCAATGCTCCATTTATACGATTAAAATGACCATAATCAATCGGCAATTACTAAACCAATTATCAGTTTTAGCCAGTGAAAATCTGCGTTTGCGGATGAACCACAACCTTCACGAATCATTGGATTCACCGGTACAACGACTTTTAAACGCACTGGAGCCCGGAACCGAACTTCCTATACACCGGCACACACATACCGACGAAACATATATCCTCCTTCGAGGAAACATTAAGGTGATTTTCTATAACGATTCAGGAGAAAAAGCCGAAACATTTGAATTAAATCCAAACTCGGGGAATTACGGTGTGCATATACCCAAAGGGCAATGGCACACATTAGAGGTTTTGGAAGCAGGCAGTGTTATTTTCGAAGTGAAAGAAGGCCCATACGCCCCAATAAAACCAGAGGATGTATTGTTAACAAAGTAAAGGTGTTCTTTTCAAAATATAAATTCATTACCAGCTCTTTCCGACTTACATCTTTTTGGGGGTTCTATAACGCTTTGTGTGGGTTTTGTTGTAGGTTGAAACACTTCAGTGTAAAGTAAAACCTTATTTTTTAGGCTAACCAGTAGAAAGCGTGGCAAAAAAATCCAACCTCATTGATTTTCATGATAAACCAATGAGGTAAGTAATCAGAATTATTTGTTGTCGTATTTCGAAATTGACTCACTTCTTGCCCGACAAGGCTGGTCAGTCAGGTGATTTTTCTCCTCTCGCAAGAGAGGCTTGGGGTGAGTTAAAGAACACGCAATCGCACCCTTAACCTGACAGCGTTTTTAAAACCGGACAGGTTTAAACCAACAGATTCATTTTTCCGGACGAAACAACCTCACGCTCAAAAAAAGAATTTGGCAGGTGCATTTAAATCTTAATGAATATCCGGTAGCGTGCCTAAATGATTTAAGCGTTGGGGCTTTGCCCCAAGACCCCAATTACTTTTTTGTCTTGACACAAAAAAGTAATCAAAAAAGGTCAAGGCTTAACCCGCTTCACACGAAAAACTACGTTTGACGGCTAAAATCTTTTAAACTCGCCTATGGCTCAAACAAAAAAGATTTTTTAACGCCGTCTTCACTTGTTTTTCGGCTCACCGGCTTAGGCCGGCTACACGTCGTTCAGCACCAGGTAATGAAAAGGATATTCAATAAATCTTTAAATAAGTAACTTTGAGTCAACAACACAATTATCATGGAATCAAAATTATTAGCCAAAGAAATAAAGCAACATCTGAATGCACATTTAAATAATATTGTAGCGGATGTCGTCATTTTTGGTTCAAGAGTGAAAGGAACTGCGGATAGCAACTCCGATTATGATGTGTTAATCATTCTGAATACAGACTATGACCAAAAGATGAAAAAATTAATCAATGGTTTGTGTTACGATTTCGACCTCAATTATGATATTTTTCTCGACACTCAAATTATATCACAATCTGAATTAAGGAACAGTATTCGCGGCAAACATCCCATGTTCAAGGTCGCATTAAAAGAGGGGCTACACGCATGATAAAAGATAATGACCGTGAAATATTGATTGAATACCGACTTAAACAAGCGACACAAACCATTGAAGAAGTCAGTAAACTAATTGATTCGGGCTTATTGAACATTGCAGTAAACAGGATATATTACGGAATATTTTATAGTTTAACGGCTTTAGCGCTTAGGTATGAATTTAGTCATCGAAACATGCTCAATTAATGGGCTGGTTTAATCAAACTTTCGTTAAGACTGGCCTGATCGAAGTTAAATATGGGAAAATTTTAAGAGACGCATTTAAAAACAGGAGTGATGGTGATTATGCCCCATTTATCCAGTTTGAAAAAGAAGATGTATTGGATATGCAGTTGGAATGATCGATTTTATTGAAAAAATGATTTCATTTTTTCACAATCTTCAGAATGATGGGGATTTGCAATAGTAACCTTGTTAATCGTGAATTTAAAGCTCACATCAATCAAAAAGAATAATAAGTCATCGCGGCGGAACTTCTCTCCTCTTTTTCGAGAGAGGGGCGGCTCCTGAGCCAGCGAAGGACGGGGCGAGTAAATTGAAACGAATACAACAGATTCACCTCATTAGACTGGTCATTTAAAATTTGATACGACACTAAAGGAGAAGGTCAATTTTTTAGTGGTTGCCCATTATATTTTAAGAATAAATGTCGTATTATATTTTCGTTGTTTATTGACTCACCCCAAGCTCGCAACGCTCGCTTTTCCCCTCTCTACCAGAGTAGAGAGGGGGAAGCACCGTCAGGTGCAGGGGGTGAGTCAGTATAAAATACAAACATAAGTACGACATTATTTCATTCTCATTACTTAATTTGTATTTTTACAAAAACCACAAACCATGCAAGTCGATTTACACGTTAAATTGAAAGCGATGCTCTGGGACATGCCAGAAACCCAGAGAATAAAAATTGTCGGTGAAATACTGTCAAATCCAGTTGATACATTCAGGAACGACGATCAGATTTTTATCAAAGTGTTGAATAGCCTTAAATGGTATGAGTTAATCAGGCTTGTGGGAGCTCAAAATTTGCCCCCCCTGTTAACCGATACTACCATTCAAAAGCTTTTTCCTGTTCAACGACGCAATTACTATACAAATGCACGACGATTATTATCAAAATACGCTATACCCGCTTCAAGATAAAATACTTGAAATTGTCGGAAAACTTTCTGTTGGATTTTACCTTACCGGAGGCACTGCTTTAAGCCGGGCTTACCTGCATCATCGCTACTCCGACGACCTCGGCTTTTTTGTGAATAATGTTCCTGATTTTAAAGTGCAGGTGAATACCATTCTCAAGGCAATTGTCGATGCGGGTCTTCCAATCGACATTTCAGTTGCCGATGATGGTTTCGCCCGAATTTTTGTTTTTGATGGTGATATTTCCTTAAAGCTCGACTTTGTAAACGATGTTCCGTTTCGTAGTGGCCTCCCAATTGTCACACCGCTTTTTATCAGAACCGACAATCTGAACAACATTCTGTCGAATAAATTAACAGCTTTAGGACGCTACTCGACCAAAGATGTTGTTGATATCGTTTATACTTGCGAATCCTTAAAGTTTAGCTGGGAAGACATCGTTAATGATGCTTCAGAAAAAAACCTATGGGTAAACCCGATAAATGTTGTCGAGATTTTAGAACAGTTCCCGGTTGAAAAGCTTCAGGAAATAAATTGGATAATAGAGCCACCTTCGCCCCAGTGGTTTAATTCACGAATCAATCAAATAATAACCGATATTCTTGGCGGAAGCGAGAATTCGCGTTAGAAAAATCATTCAAACATCCTCATCACCAGCATATACAGCGTTGTAGGAAGCATAGTCTTTTTCCTTAACGATTCGGGACAAAAGACTGAAACCATTGAATTAAATCCAAAATCGGGGAATTACGGTGTCCCTATTCTCAAAATTCATTACCAGTCCTTTCCGACTTACATCTTTTTCTGAAATAACGGTACGCGAAAAGATTGCTTCACTATGTTCGCAATGAACGTTCTATCGCGCACCGTCATTGCGAGGAGGTACGACGAAGCAATCTCAAAGCCTCATCCCCAGCCCTTCTCCAAAAGAGAAGGGAGTTTGGACAGTGAATATAACATCTTCCTTGCAATTATGCGCGGTCTAATCCTTCACCCTTCGGGGGAATAAGAAGGGGGCTTTAAAGATTGCTTCACTGTGTTCGCAATGACGTTCTATCGCGCAGCGTCATTGCGACTAAAATAAAGCGAAGCAATCCGGATATAAAACCATTGCTCCAACAAGCAAACTAACCGCGAAGCACTGCCCAAAGCTTTCCCCCGCCTGGGGGAATTAGAAGGGGGCTTAACAAATTGCTTCGCTCAGCTCATGATGACGATACGCGAAAAGATTGCTTCACTATGTTCGCAATGACGTTCTATTGTACAGCGTCATTGCGAGGAGGTACGACGAAGCAATCTGTTGTGGACCTTCACCTCCCGTTCATTGCGAGGCGAGGAACGAAGCCGAAGCAATTCTAATATAGAACCAATACCCCAACGAGCAAGCTAATCGCGAACCGCTGCCCAAAACCTTCCCCCGTCTGGGGGAATTAGAAGGGGGCTTAACAGATCACTTCTCTAAATTCGTAACGACGGAACGCGGTTGTTTGCAGCGTCATTGCGAGCGACTTTAAGGAGCGTGGCAATCTTTCGTTAGTCAAACATGGTATTCGCAATAAGGGTTGAAATCTGTATCTTTCCGTTTTAAATCAAAACATCATGCTGTCAGAATCAATAAAACAAGAGCTAATAGAAAATTTACAGGTAATCGATCCTGCAAAGGTTATTTTGTTCGGAAGTTATGCCTACGGATCGCCAAATCAGGACAGTGATATTGATCTCTATATCGTAACAAAAGAGGATTTTATACCTCAATCTTATGATGAAAACTTGCAAATAAAAAAAAGAGTTTATCAGGCTTTAAGCAAATTTAGAAAAAAATACGCTTCAGATATTTTGGTTCACACACTGCCTGTTCATCAAAAGTTTCTTGAATTGGGAAGTTCTTTTTCAAAAGAGATTATGCAAAAAGGTATCGTTCTGATTTAATCTGTTATGAAGCAAATTACCAACGACTGGCTTGGAGCAGCCAGTACAGATATTGAAAGTATCGGATACCTTCTTCAAAATGAAAGGTTGACAGGTCACGTTGCCTTCCATGCTCAACAAGCTATTGAGAAAACACTAAAGGCATTGATGGAAGAACATGAATATCGTGTTCCCAGAATACATTCACTAAGCAAATTATTCGAATGTTGTTCTGCATATATTGATTTTCAGTTCGATGAAGATATTGTGATTGCACTTGACAGTTTGTACATTGAATCGCGATATCCAGGTGAATTTGGATTATTACCGGAAGGAAAACCGACGTTGAAACAAGCTCAAATATTTTATGCTTTTGCCCAAGAGGTTTATCAAACAGTAATGAAAATCCTTGATCCCGGAAAATAAACAAGAAGAACTATCCAAAATCAGGCTCTTCGTATATAGCAGGTAAATTTTATTTTCTTCAATTAAGTAATTTGACTGGAGCATTTGAATGACAGATTACTTCATTCTGCTTTGCTCCATTCGCAATGACAAAACGCGGTTGAATGCAGCGTCATTGCGAGTCCGACGATATGAGGACGAAGCAATCTGTTGTGAACCTCCGCCACCCGTCATTGCGAGGCTGAGGAACGAAGCCAAAGCAATCCGAATATAAAACCAATGTCTCAACAAGCAAACTAACCGCGAAGCACTGCCCAAAGCTTTCCCCCGCCTGGGGGAATTAGAAGGGGGCTTAACAAATTGCTTCGCTCAGCTCATGATGACGATACGCGAAAAGATTGCTTCACTATGTTCGCAATGACGTTCTATTGTACAGCGTCATTGCGAGGAGGTACGACGAAGCAATCTGTTGTGAACCTTCACACCCGTCATTGTGTCTAAAATAAAACGAAGCAAGCCGAATATAAAACCAAATGCCCCAACGAGCAAGCTAAACGCGAACCGCTGCCCAAAACCTTCCCCCGTCTGGGGGAATTAGAAGGGGGCTTGACAGATCACTTCGCCCAGCTCGTGATGACAGTATGCGAGAAGATTGCTTCACTGTGTTCGTAATGACGTTCTATTGTACAGCGTCATTACGAGTCCTACTATAGGAGGACGAAGCAATCTGTTGTAAACCTCCGCCACCCGTTATCGCGAGGCTGAGGAATGAAGCCGAAGCAATCCAGAGATATAGAACCATTGCCCCAACAGGCAACTAAACGCGAACCGCTGCCCAAAGCTTTCCCCCGTCTGGGGGAATTAGAAGGGGGCTTAACAGATCGCTTCGCTCAACCCGAGTTGACGGTACTCCAGTATAATTAAATTTCATAACTTGCAACAAAATAGTAAGTAAACCACATGCGTTTAGATCAGGAAGTTGCACAATATCTGAAACAGCTTATTCAATCCGAAATTTCTGGATCAACGATCTATTTATTTGGTTCGCGTATTGACGACCATGCCCGCGGTGGAGATATTGATTTGTTGATTTTGACAGAGGAGTTAGCCGATAAACGCATATTCCGTAAGATAAGGATAGAACTGATCCGTAAGTTTGGATGGCGAAAAATTGATTTGGTGAACTTTACTTATTCCGATCAATCGGCCTTTCGCCGGTTAATCAACATCAATTGTATTCAGCTATGAACTCAGAAAAAGAACAGGTACTTGCCGAATTACTTAAAAACGAATTGGAATTATTACGCGCGTCTGTTGTAACCTTGCAATTATCAGTTGCCAAATGCAAATTAATCGGACAAAAAGAAAACTATTCGTTTGAAGAGTTGGAATCATTCGACTCGCTGACCTCCAAGTTCTCCAGAACATCCGATATTTTCACTCAAAAGGTTCTTCGCACGGTTTGGATGCTCATGCACGAAGGGTTTGTCCCTTTCATTGATATGCTTGACAAGGCTGAAAAAATGAAGATTATTGATTCTGCAGATCAGATGATCGGAATAAGGGATTTAAGAAATCAGATTGCCCATGAGTACATTCCGGAAGCCATTCGTGATTTGGTTCCCGAAGTGATTGATTTAAGCTCAGATTTATTAAACAACATTGAGGTTGGCAAACAATTTATAGGACAACGGGGATGGCTCAATTCGGTTTGACACAGATGAATGTCGCGTCATTGGTAGGAGTCCGAAAGTTTTCGGAGGAAGCAATCTACCGTAACCCTTCTCCACCCGTCATTGCGAGGCAGAGGAACGAAGACGAAGTAATCCAGAGATATAAAACCAATGTCTCAACGGGCAACTAAACGCGAACCGCTGCCCAAAACTTTCCCCCGTCTGGGGGAATTAGAAGGGGGCTTAACAGATCGCTTCGCCCAGCTCGTGATGACAGTACGCGAAAAGATTGCTTCACTATGTTCGCAATGACGTTCTATTGTACAGCGTCATTGCGAGGAGGTACGACGAAGCAATCTGTTGTGGACCTTCACCTCCCATCATTGTGCCCGAAATAAAACGAAGCAATCCAGAGATATAAAACCATTGCCCCAACAAGCAAGCTAACCACGAACCGCTGCCCAAAGCCTTCCCCGTCTGGGGGAATTAGAAGGGGGCTTGCTAGATCACTTCGTCCAGATCGTGATGACGGTACGCGAGAAGATTGCTTCACTATGTTCGCAATGACGTTCTATTGTACAGCGTCATTGCGAGGAGGTACGACGAAGCAATCTGTTGTG
>CALGIG010000032.1 GCA_937915865.1 uncultured Prolixibacteraceae bacterium
TTAATGTTTATTTTACTGATATTCAGCTATTTATATTTTTGTCATGTACTAAAAATTTGCAAATAACCGTTTCAATAGTTAAATGATTATAAATAAATGTATTATGAAGTATTCTTGGGCTTTGGCATTATTGTGCTTTTTATCTGTTCATTCCTTTGCTTCAGGATATATTCGTATAAACCAACTTGGCTATTTACCACAATCGGTAAAAGTTGCTGTCTATTTATCCGACGAAAAGGAAGGTTTACAAACTTTCCAATTGTATGAATCACTTTCCGGAAAGCTTGTTTTTGAAGGCAAAGTTGAGTTTGCTGATGCAACGATCTGGGGAATGAAAACCGCTTTTAGGTTGAATTTCTCGGAATATAAAACTAATGGTGGATATTATCTTCAATTAGGAAAAACCAAGTCACCTTCTTTTCGGATTTCAAATGACGTTTATAAAGGAACTGCCGATTTTATTCTGAATTATATGCGTCAGCAACGCTGTGGTTTTAATCCATACCTTAAAGATTCGTGCCATACTCATGACGGAATAATTGTCGATCATCCAACGAAAACAGGCCAACACATTGATGTGATTGGTGGCTGGCACGATGCTTCTGATTATCTGCAGTATACAACAACTTCGGCCAATGCCATTTACCAAATGTTGTTCGCCTATACACAAAACCCGGATGTTTATAGCGATAAATATCAGGCAAACGGATTACCCGGATCGAATGGAGTTCCGGATATTTTGGATGAAGCGCGATGGGGGCTCGAATGGCTGATTAAAATGAATCCTGCTAAAAATGAAATGTACAATCAGATTGCTGACGACCGCGACCATATTGGTTTCAAAATACCAACACTCGATACCATTGGGCGCTACGACCTCGGGAAATATCGTCCGGTTTATTTTGTAACAGGGAAACCACAGGGTTTGGGTAAATACAAAAATCGTACGACAGGCGTTTCGTCAACTGCTGCGAAATTTTCATCATCATTTGCTTTAGGTGCTGCTGTTTTTCAATCGATTGATGCGAAATTTGCCGAAACTATGCACCAGAAATCGCTTGAAGCCTGGAATTTTGCCAAGTCCGATCCAGGAAATTGCCAGACAGCCTGTATGATCTCGCCCTATTTTTATGAAGAAGACAATTGGGTTGACGACATGGAATTGGCAGCAGCCACATTGGCGCCAGTCAATAAACAGTTTGATTTTCAGAAAGAAGCTAAATATTGGGGAGAACTGGAACCTGTTTCGCCATGGATGGAGCTAAACAGGGCTCGTCATTATCAATATTATCCGTTTGTCAATCTGGGTCATGCTTTGTTGGCGCAATCCGCCGATCCTGTTATTGCCAAACAGTTTGCCGGATTAATGAAGCAAGGATTGGCGCAAATCATGAAATATGCAGGGAATGATCCATTCAGAATTGGTGTCCCGTTTGTGTGGTGTTCAAATAATTTTGTTGTTGCGGCAGTAACCCAGTCTAAATTGTACCGAAAGATTACCGGAGACAATACGTTTCAGGAAATGGAATGCGCTTTAACCGACTGGCTTTTGGGTTGCAATCCATGGGGAACATCGATGATTTGTGGTCTTCCGGCTGGTGGCGATTATCCTGAAAAACCGCACTCGGCAATTACTGTTTATATGCACGAAACTACTACCGGCGGACTGGTTGATGGTCCGGTGTATTCGAACATCTACAAGAGCTTGCTTGGAATACAGTTATTGCGTTCTGATCAGTATCCCGAATTTCAGGGTGGAAAAGCAGTTTATCATGACGATATTGGCGATTATTCGACCAATGAACCTACGATGGATGGGACAGCCAGTTTAAGTTATTTACTTTCGACAATGGAAGCTGAGGAAAATAATAAAAATGAAATAGTTGATAATGAGGGCGCTATTGTTCGAATGAATCCTGCAGAGAAGAAAGTTTACCTTATATTTTCGGCTCACGAATATGCTGAAGGTGGAAATATAGTTTTACAAACGTTACAGAAGTATAAAGACAAAGCCTCCTTTTTTCTGACCGGAGCTTTTTACTCTAATCCTGAAAACAAAAAACTTATTAATGCTATGATTGACGGTGGCCATTATGTTGGTGGCCATTCTGATAACCATTTACTTTATGCCGATTGGACCAAGCGGGATTCTTCGCTTGTTTCGAAAAAGGAATTGTCGGATGACTTAAAAGCCAATTATTTAAAAATGGCAGTATTTGGTTTAAATCCGGAAACACAAAATGTTTTTTTACCTCCTTACGAATGGTACAATGCCGAAAGTGTCGACTGGTGTCGTCAGTTGGGGCTGAAAGTGATTAATTTTACACCAGGAATTCGTTCGAATTCCGACTATACAACCCCTGATATGAAGGGTTATCGTTCGTCGGAAACTATTATGAACGACATTAAGACTTTTGAAAGGATCAATATGAATGGGCTTAATGGATGTATAATGCTGATTCACCTGGGAACAGCTCCCGAACGTACCGACAAGTTTTATAACCATTTGGGCGAATTGCTCGAATGGTTGGGACGAAAGGGATATTCAACAGAAAGGTTTTAATTGTTGGTAATTTACTGGTTTGATTACAATGTCTTATGAATTATAATATTTTGCAATTCCGAAATACTACCTGGAGTTTTCTCCTGGCAGGTATTTTTTTTGTTTCATGCAGTAAAGTCATAGAAAGACCGGTTGACTTTATAAAAATCAACCGGCTTCAGGCTTCAGGCGAGTTTAAACGAGTTAAGGCTGTTTGCGATTCTATAAAAGCACATCAAAAGTTAACGGATGGCCAAATTAGGAAACTTGATTCGATTGTTGAGATTGGGAACCGTGTGGAGCTTGATTTTCGTTTCGCTGAAAAAGAAATCAAGGAAAAGCTTAACAAGTATTTCCCGGATTTAGATAGCACGACTATGCAAAAATGGGAACATACCCGAAAGCTTGAAATGCGCCGTATTAATGGGGAAAAACGATATTTTGGAAATGCAGTCCCCAATTTATTCAGGCTTGATGATAGCGCCCGGCCATTTAAAGAGAAAGTGGATGGAATAAAAGTCGATTCGCTTGATTTGTTTTGTTTGGCTCATACTCAAAGGGTGATTGAAGCCACAAAAAAATCAGGGGAAGTTACTTTACCTGTGAAAATCAGACTGAGTTATCTGGTAGATGTTGATATAAATGCAGTGCCCGATGGAAAAACCATACGGTGTTGGTTGCCTTTTCCTCGTGAAGGAAATGCGCGCCAGAAAAACATACGCCTGATAAGTACCGAACCTGGAAATGCCGTAATTGCTGATAATTCGTACCTTCAGCGATCGGTTTATCTGGAACGAAAAGCAGAGAAAGACAAACCGACTTTTTTTAGATTGGAATTTGAGGTTGAAACAGCTGCACAGTATTTCGATTTAAAACTTGAACAGATAAAACCTTATGATATACAAAGCGAGCTTTATAAAGAATTTACTGCAGAACGTGTTCCTCAGATAGTCTTTACTCCTGAAATAAAGAAACTGGCCGAACGTATTTTAGCCGGAGAGACAAATCCACTTTTGAAAGTTCGAAAAATATATAACTGGATTAACGATTCTGTGAGATGGGCCAGTGCATTGGAATACAGTACATTTTTCAATATTCCTCACTACGTTTTGGAGAATCGTCATGGCGATTGCGGGATGCAAACCTTATTGTTTATGACATTGGCCCGCTCGCAGGGAATTCCTGCGAAATGGCAGAGTGGTTGGATGCTCCATCCACATGAAGTTAATCTCCACGATTGGTGCGAAGTTTATTACGAAGGTATTGGTTGGGTTCCTGTGGATCAATCGTTTGGAAAGCAAAACTCTGCCGATGAAAAAGTCCGGAATTTTTACCAAACCGGAATTGATGCTTATCGCCTGATTGTAAACGATGATTTTGGGAGACAATTTTCTCCAGATAAAAGGTTTATGAGAAGCGAACCTTATGATTTTCAACGTGGTGAGTTGGAGTGGGATGGGGGTAACCTCTATTTCAACAAATGGAGCTGGCACATGGAAGCAATCAACCTCCCCTAACCCCTCCAAAGGAGGGGAACAAGTGATCACAGATATGAAATAATTGTTTTGAAAAGTAAAACCTTGTAAATATGCACTGCCTAAAGCCTCACTCTTGGGGAGAGGTTGGGCGGGGGCTTAAAATCTTCATCAATGAGTTCAACCATTCTGTTTTTAGTTCTGATAAGTTTTTTTGGCTTGGTTTTTTGTATTTCGCACATTACTTCGCGTAATGTCAATAATGAAACATTTTTTACCGGAAATCGCCGGTCGCCATGGTATATGGTAGCTTTTGCCATGATCGGGACAACAATTTCAGGAGTAACATTTATTTCGGTTCCTGGCGAAGTTGGACATTCGGGATGGACTTATCTGCAATTTTTGCTTGGTAATTTTGTCGGATACTGGGTGGTTGCTTTGGTTTTAATACCACTTTACTACAGGTTACAACTCATCTCGATTTATACATATCTCAACCAGCGTTTTGGACTGAGGTCGTACAAAACCGGGTCGTTCTTTTTCCTTGTTTCACGAACTATTGGCGCTTCTTTTCGCATGTATCTGGTTGCCGGAGTTTTGCAGCTGGCTTTTTTTGATGCACTTGGCATTCCGTTTTGGGCAACAGTGGCCATTGCTATCTTCATGATTTGGGCCTATACGTTTCGTGCCGGAATTAAAACGATTATATGGACCGATTCGCTTCAGACTACTTTCTTGCTGACTTCGGTTGTTATTACCATTTTTATCATATCTAAACAATTGGATTTAAACCTGGTAAAAATGATACAAGCTATCGATAGCAATCAATTGAGCCATACTTTTGACTGGGATTGGCGTTCGGGAACCAATTTTTTTAAGCAGTTTTTAGCTGGACTAGGAATTGTTATTGTAATGAATGGTCTGGACCAGGATATTATGCAGAAGAGCCTAACCTGTAAGAATAAGTTTGATGCGCAAAAGAACCTGTTCTGGTTTAGCCTGGCGTTTATTGTTGTCAACTTGCTGTTTCTTTGTCTTGGCGTATTACTATATATTTTTGCCCAACGCGAAGGAATAGCAGTTCCGGCCAAAACTGACGACTTTTTTCCTTTGTTAGCCTTGAATCATTTTGGCACAATTGCCGGAGTTTTGTTTTTGCTGGGAATTGTATCTGCCACTTATTCAAGTTCCGATTCGGCATTAACGGCTTTAACCACTTCGTTTTGCATCGATTTTTTGAATCTTGATCCGCAGAAACCGGAAAGTAAATTAACACGGATGAAAGTACACATCGGATTTTCATTCCTGATGTTTTTAGTTATTGTGATTTTCAAGATAATTAACAACGAAAGTGTTGTTACTGCGGTTTTTAAAGTAGCCGGGTATACCTATGGCCCGCTATTAGGGCTTTTTGCTTTTGGAATTCTTACCAAAAGAAAGGTGAAAGATCGTTATGTTCCTATTGCCGGATTTTTATCGCCGGTGCTTACTTATATCATCAACACCAATTCGGAATCCTGGCTGGGAGGCTATAAATTTGGTTTTGAACTATTGCTCCTGAATGGACTGATTATGTTTGCCAGTTTGCTTTTATTAACCCAAAAGCCAATCCACTCAAAATGAAAATGACACAACGTCACTTTGTGCTTGATGTTTTACGCGGGATGACTGTAGTCAAGATGATTCTGTTGGACAATCAGGGAAGTTGGTCTCATATTTATGACACGCTACAACATTCAAAATGATATGGCTGTAAAAGTGAAAATATATCCTTATGTTTTTCATGAAAAGATTTTTCTTTGAATGAAAAATGATCATATTAGCAAAAAAAACAGATCATCAATGGACGGATTAAAAAGATGGGGAGGTCTTCTATTTTTTTTTATATTTATTGCAGGGTACGTGGATGCTCAAATAGATAGTGTAAAATTCAATCAATATTATTTTAAGAAATACTGGACTGATACAAAAGCGATTGTATCATCACCATTCCGGTGGAAAAGTAAAGATTGGACTAAATTAGGCGCCTTTGTAGTTGCTGAAAGTGGGTTGACATTAGTTGATCCCGCCGTGAGGGATTTTTTTCAGTCGAATCAAAGTAAAACAGCAAGTTACATTTCATCAAATATTTTGGAAGGTTTTGGCGCTGAACATAGTTTTATTGTGATGTCGGGTATTTTTGCATACGGATTATTAACTAAAAGTGACAAGTGCAAAAGTACCGCTTTGCTGGCGCTCGAAAGTTTTGCATTAGCAAGTTTGGTAACCAGGGTTCCCAAAGAATTAATTGGTCGCGAACGGCCTCATTCAGGACATGGGCCATATACTTTTAACGGCCCGTTTACCAATGTTAGCTTCCCTTCGGGGCACACGACAGCTTCGTTTGCGGTGGCATCAGTTATTGCAACACAATTTCGCGATAGTAAATGGATTCCTATAACTGCATATTCAGTTGCAGGATTGGCCGGAATTTCTCGAATTTATGATAATCAACATTGGTTGACAGATGTTGTTGCAGGTGCAACTATTGGGACACTGGTGGGTAATTTGGTTAGCCATCGAACATTAAATTCGCACCTTACAGTTGTTCCTTTTGGAAATGGTACCTTTCAGGGTATAAAAGTTGTTTATGCCCTAAATTAGTTGAATTTGGAGTAATATATTTAATGGAAACAGTATATGCAAAAGAATTTTTTTAGACTGGTTTTTATTTGTTTTATTTTATTGTCGGCTTGTTCAACCGGACGTAAAGCCCTGCAACAAGGAAATTATTACGATGCTTTGATGAAAGCAGTAAACCGGTTAAGTACTGATCCTGAAAACAAAAAAGCATTAGACGTATTAAAAGAAGGATATCCTTTGGCTATTGCTTATTATCAGGAAGAAATTGACCAGATTCTTTCGGGAAATGAGCCGTTTAAATGGAAGAAGACTTTAGATGTAATGCAGAGTGTAAATCAGATTTCAGATGAAATTCGACGTATACCTGCCGCCCGTAAGTTAATTTCTTCACCTAAAACTTATACTTCTGAACTTGCTGATGTGCAAAGTAAAGCCGCCCAGGAATTTTACAATGCCGGAATGGATGCTCTTAACCAGAAAACACGGGAATCGGCCAAACAGGCCTACTACAGTTTCATGAATGCCGAAGGTTTAGTTCCCGGTTTTAAAGATTCTCAGCAAAAAATGAAACTGGCCAAAGAAATAGCAACAACTACGATTGTTGTAGAACAAATTCCGGTAAATGGCAAATTCGAGTATTCTGCTCAGTTTTTTTATGATAACGTATTTCAAATGCTCAATCAAAATTTTCAGGAAAAAGATTTTGTACTCTTCTTTTCGCCGGAGCAGGCAGAACGGGCCAATCTAAAATATCCTGATATAGTGCTTCGTATGGGCTTTTATGATTTCTTTATTGATCGGCCTCAACATTTTGAAGAAACACGTGATTTGTCGAATCAGGTTGAAGAAAGCTATGATGTTCGGGTAAAGCGCGATACTATTGTTTATATGCCTGGCCAGGGTGGACAATCAAACATGGTTCCGGTTAAAATTGCCAAAGGCGAAAAAGTGACGCTTAAGCGACTGGTAACTAAAAAAGGTAAGATTAAAATAATTACTGATCAGGTTGCATCTGGAGGATTGCTAGAGATAAAAGCTGTTGAATTCCAGTCGCAGAAAATTCTTTTTACTGATAAAATTCCAGGTAAATACATGTGGCAGAATAAGTATGGTATTTTTATTGGTGATACAGAAGTGCTCGATAACTCTCTAGCCAATATTGTAAGTAATAAATCGGTTTTACCACCCGATTCGCAAGATATGTTTGTCTTATTTACCAAACCAATTTATAATCAATTAACAGGTAAATTAATTACTTATTTTAGAAAGTTTAATTAAAGAGTTTATGCCAACTATTTGATCTGACTTGCAATAAGTAATTAATAATTGCGTTTTTATTTGGATCGTTTGAATAAACTACCAAATTAAACTTAATGAAATTCTTTAAGATAGCATGTATCGTTTTTGTTGTTTTACTTAGTTGTTCGCCAACTAAAAAGTTGTTGAATGAACATAAATACTCTGGTCTTATAGCCGAGGCAACAGCGAAGTTGGCTGTTAATCCCAAGGACAAAAAAGCATTACAAACATTGCAGCAGGTTTATAGGGAAGCAATGTTTTATTTTCAGGTTGAATTAGAAAAGATTAATGCTGGAAACGATTCGTTTAAGTGGAATAAAACACTTGAAATTATGCTGAAATCGAATGACATGGTGAATAAAATAAGGTCAAACGAAACAGCATCGAAAGCTATTGCTGATTTAAAAGTATATTCAACAGAACTTGCTGAAACGAAACCTAAAGCAATTGAAGAATTATTGTCAAAAGGAAAGTCTCTTTTGAAAGAGAACACTAAAGAGAAGTCCAGAGAAGCTTATTACTTATTCAAAAAAGCTTTTGCATTATCTACCGATATCAAAGATATCAACTTGCTGATTAATAATGCCCAGGTTGCCGCAACTTACAATGTGGTTATTGAGCCGGTCCGGATAGATTTCAATACGCTAAATGTTGCTACCAAAAAGGTTGATAAGGCTTTTTTTTATTGGACGCAACGCGATGTTACAAGCCGGCCATTTGTTCGGTACATTACTGCAAGTGATGCTGACAAACTGGATGTTGACCCTGATTTCTATGTTCAGGTTAATATTCTGGACTACCGAGCAGAAAAAATACCAACGGTACAAAATGCGAATGGTGCTTCAAACCTGATGGCTACAGGTAATCTTCAAATAAGGATTTATTCTTCCAGCGGTCAAACGCTTGTTTTCAAAAAACACCTATCATGTCGTTATGATTCTGAAACAAAATCGACAATAAGCGTTAATACTATTGATTTACAACGTGTTGTTGATCCTGATATTCAAACCTTTTTTGATAATATGATGCTTTCTGGTTTCGAAAAGATGACAGAAGAAATCGACAATTATTTCAACACCTTGGTAGTGCAGTAAATAACGCCAACCCTGCTTTACTTGTTTCCTTGTAATCGTTCGAAAGGTTTTTACCTGTTTTATACATAGTTTCTACTACTTCATCAAAACTAATACGATGGCGTCCATCCGACATTAATGCATAGGTATTATGAGCCAAAGCGCGCTCGGCAGCAAATGCGTTTCGTTCGATACATGGAATCTGAACCAAACCGGCCACAGGGTCGCAGGTTAAACCTAAGTGATGTTCAATACCCATTTCTGCGGCATATTCAATTTGGTTGATAGTTCCACCCATTAATTGGTTAGCTGCTGCTGAAGCCATCGCGCAAGCTGTTCCAACTTCTCCCTGGCAACCAACTTCAGCGCCCGAAATAGAAGCATTGTGTTTTACAAGTGTTCCAATTAACCCTGCAGTTGCCAATGCTTTATATATTTGTTGTAAATCAGCATTGTAAACTTTTTGGTAATGTTTTAATACTGCTGGCACCACACCACAGGCGCCACAGGTTGGGGCAGTAACAATAAGTCCGCCAGAAGCATTTTCTTCGGATACGGCAAGCGCATAAGCGAATAATTTTGATCGTTTTTTAAACGGCCCACTGAAATTTTGGGCTTTCAAATTAAAAGAACTTGCTTTTCGCGGCAACATTAAACCTCCGGGAAGTGTCCCTTCACGTTTCATGCCTCGCGTAATAGCTTCGTCCATAATTTGCCAAACCTTAGCCAAATAGTCCCATATTCTACTCCCTTCGTGGTCTTCAACAAACTCCCAGAGTTGTTTGCCATGTTCATGGCACCAAACAAGAATTTCGTCGAGTTCATTCAGTGTATAAACATTGCGGGTTTCGAGTTCCGAATTGTCGTCAATAATAGCTCCGCCACCGATACTATAAACTGTCCACGATTTCAGTATTTCGCCATTTTTGTTGTACGATTCAAACCTAAGAGCATTGGGGTGTTTGGGCAAAAAAATATCAGGTTCCCAATATACGTCGATCTGTTTGTTTCTAAATTCCTGTTGAATGGCAATATCAGTTAAATGACCTTTCCCTGTAGCCGCCAAACTACCATAAAGTATTACTTTATAGTGTGCTGCTTCAGGCGATATTTCCAGAAAACGTTTGGCTGCTTTGGCAGGCCCCATGGTATGGCTGCTTGACGGGCCATGCCCGATTTTATATATTTCCCGAATCGATTCCATATTCAAAATTTTGTGCAAAATAAGTTTCCCTATTTCATGATAAATGTAACATTTATCATCTTTTTAAAAGCTGTTATTGTTGAATTTCGCTAACCATTTCTGCGAATTTCGGTTATATGTAATAACTTTAACGGTCGTAAAAATAGAATTATGAGACGATTGAATCACCTTTCACCACAGCCATTGTGGAATTATTTTGAGGATATTTGCCAAATACCTCGTCCATCAAAGAAAGAGGAAAAAATGATTGCTTTTCTCCTGGAATTTGCTTCCAGATATAAACTTGATGCAAACGTTGATAAGGTTGGTAATGTGTTGATTCGGAAACCGGCAACAGAAGGACGTGAAAACGATCCGATTGTTATTTTACAGTCGCATATAGATATGGTTTGCGAGAAGAACAACGAAACTATTCATGATTTCGAAAAAGACTCGATTAAACCATATATCGATAATGGATGGGTTAGGGCAGAAGGAACTACATTGGGTTCTGACGATGGAATTGGAATTGCTGCACAATTAGCCGTTTTATCATCAACCAATTTATCGCACGGACCAGTTGAATGCTTATTTACAGTTGATGAAGAATCGGGGTTGACTGGCGCTTTTGCTATTGAGCCTGGCTTTTTGACTGGTAATATATTGTTGAATCTTGATTCGGAGGATGAAGGAGAATTGTTTATTGGATGTGCTGGCGGAATTGACACGGTTGGAACGCTTAAATATACTCCTGAAGCTTTACCTTCTGGATCATTCGCCGTAAAACTGGAAGTAAAAGGATTGCTTGGTGGCCATTCGGGCGACGACATCAATAAAAACCGAGGTAACGCTAATAAAATATTGAATCGGTTTTTAATTGGAGCAGCGAAATTATTTGATTTACGAATTGCCGGTTTCGATGGTGGAAATTTACGAAATGCCATCGCGAGAGAAGCTTTTGCCATAGTGGTTGTACCTCATTCGCAAAAAGAAAACCTTATTGTTGAATGGAATGTTTTTGCTTCGGAAATGGAGTTAGAATTCGAATTTGCTGAACCCAACCTTAAACTTTACCACCAGTCGGTTATCTTACCGGAGTTTGTAGTTGATAAAGATACGCAAGATCGCCTGTTAAGGTTGATTGCAGCCTGTCCACACGGTGTTTTGGAGATGAGTACACGTATGCCAGGAATGGTTGAAACTTCAACGAACTTAGCTTCGGTAAAGTTTGTTGGTAATAATGAAATTATTTTGACTACCAGTCAGCGTAGTGAGATTGGGAGCCGTAAGTTTATGGCTGCCGAAATGGTTGAATCGGTGATGCTTTTGGGTGGCGCTTTAATCGAACACTCTGATGGTTATCCTGGATGGACGCCAAATCCAGAGTCAAAAGTAGCAAAGGTAGCTACGTTGTCGTATAAGAAATTGTTTGCAAATAATCCAGTTGTTAAATCTATTCATGCCGGTTTAGAGTGTGGCTTGTTTCTTGAAAAATATCCTGAACTGGATATGGTTTCTTTTGGTCCGACTATTCGCGGAGCTCATTCTCCCGGAGAACAAATTGATATTGAATCGGTTGATAAATTTTGGAAACTATTGGTTGAAGTACTTCAGGATATTCGATAATTTGGGTATATAAATAAAAGCCGGGAAAGATTCATATTATCTTCTTTTCCGGCTTTTATTGTTGTTAATCATCAATTTAATCGAGAACGAAGCGGTAAGTTATTGTGCCAACCTGGAAGGCCGGGGCATTGGTATCGACGTTAAATTTAGCCTGCAATGCAGCTTTTTTTGCAGCTGCAATCAATTCTGCATCAGCAGTATTGGAGCCCCTGACACCGGCTTCAGCGCTTTTAACCAAACCATTTTTATCGACAGTAACTTTCACTACAACAACGCCTTCTTCATTACCAGGATAACGCGGTTTGGGAAGCGATAGCGATGTGCGTCCATCAAGGCTAAATGAAATACCGTTTCCTGTTCCACCGCCTGGGCCATACCTGTCAACATTAGCTGAACCTTGAGGTACTCCCTGGTTTCCTGTCCCATAAGTTATTCCCTGACTGGTACTTTTTGAATCTGGAGTACCTTTACCACCACCTCCAAATACATTTTTAATTCTGCTGTTTATTTCACCGATTTTTCGTTGTTCGGCAGCAGCTTCAGCCAAAAGCCGTTCTTGTTCCTGCTTCTTTCGAAGTTCTTCAGCTTTTCGCAACCGCTCGGCTTCAGCTAAACGAAGTTTTTCAGGGTCAACTTTTTCAACAACTTTCTTTTCTTTCTTAGGAACAGTCACCGACTTTTCAATGTCCTGTGTTGCAATAGCATCATCGTTGGTAGTTTCATCTACTTTTTTTGATGGTGTGGAAACAACAATCTTCTCTGAAGCCGATTCAATTGGTTTTAATCCCGGATCTTTTTCGCCCGGAGCTGGCTCTTCCATGCCAAAACCTGTTTCTGAATCGCCAAAATTAACTAAGATACCTTCATCAGGTGGAGTTGGGATTGAATTTAAAATACCGAAGTACATCAGAAAAAACAGGATAAGACCATGTGTCACAATAGTGCCAATTAATCCCTGCCTGTGCTCTAAGATGTACTTCATTATCGGTGCAATTTTTATGTGCAAGTTACATTTTGCATTGCAATAAACGAAAAATTGAATTAAATATTATCAGGAACAGGTTCTTCGTTTAGAATATCCATAAATTCAATAGAAACTGATTTTAAATTTGTAATTGCACCTTTTACGCTGGCTACCAGTATGTTGTATGCGAAATATGCAATTAAGCCAACAATGAATCCAACAACTGTTGAAATCAAAGTTTGGTAAACATTAGAGAAAATTAAAGTAAGGTTAAGGGTTGCTCCAGAACTAGCCATTTCGTATAAGGCCTGAATAATTCCAACAATTGTACCTAAAATTCCAATCATTGGGGCAGCACCAACTACGGTGGCTAAAATTGGAAGTCTTTTTTCTAACCGTGCAATTTCATGATTGCCAACATGTTCAATGGCTGTAGTAATGTCCGCAAGTGATTTTCCAATTCTTGAAATACCTTTTTCAATCATTCGGGCAGTAGGAGTATTTTCATTACGGCATAGTGAACTTGCCGTTTCAATTTTTCCGTCGCGGATATGTTCACGCAACTTTTTCATTAGCTTGGAATTAATTTTCCCAGCTTTATAAATAGCAATATATCTTTCGAAGAAGATAAACAGTGCAACAATAGTTAACACCAGGAGGGGGATCATGACCAGTTCGCTTTTAATGGCACTTTGGATGAGTTCCTTCATTAATCCACCGGAAGGATTCGTTTGACTGACAGGTTTAACAACCTCAGTTAAATTAGTGCCTACCTGCAATAAAATAAAATTTAACATATAAAAATTTGTTTTATCCAATCTGAATAAAAACGGGTGTTTTTATGAGATTAGTATTTGCTACAAAAATACGATATATTTAAATATAAATTCATACACCTGAATTTGGTGATTATTTGATTGATAATCAAGCAAATGATTATATTCTAATTAACAAAGTTAATTTTGCTTTTTTAGCTTCGAACGCAAATTTTTCCTTTTAAACACGTTTTTTGCTTTTTGCCAGAGTTCATTGAAGGTGTTGAAGTCTTCGCGATACGATAAACCTATTCCTTGTGTATAAGGTGAAGTTTCGTAAATGAGGTTGTTGTTCGCGTGATTGTATGCTTTAAATTGGAGCTTCCCGTTATTTGTTAATTTTACATTAATGTCGGCATCGCCAACCAGTGCATTACCATTTGTTGTGGTCTTTTGCGAAGAATTGTTTCCTATATTTCCATTTATCGATACCCGGTCATTAAATATTTGGGTACTTAAGGCTAGTTCTACTTCATCATTAGTTAATTGGTTCCCAGGGCGATAATTGACACCAATGTCGAAGTCGTTACTAATTTTTGATAACCAGTTGCTTAGTTGATTTGAAAATAATTCGCTTGCAGTAGAGCCAACCAGGTTATTACCCATATTTGAATAACTTCCCCGTAAATATTCAGGAGTAAAAAATTTACCTAAAACAAGCAACGAAAGAATTTGCTTGTTCATATCTTCTTCTGAATTAATGTATTGTGCAACTTCATCACGTATTCCTGATTCAGTTGTTGGTAGCTCAATATTAAATTTTATATCAGGGTTTGTGAGATTTTTGGTCAGGTTAATTTTGCACATTACCGGAACCCGTTGTGTGTATGATGTTTTTTGTGTATTTGCCAACAGTTCGCTTAACGAGGCTTTTAGCTTATATATAGCATTCAGGTTAATGGTAGCTACAACAGGATCGCCATTCCATTCGATAGTTCCCCCTCGTTCTATATCAAATTTTTTGTTTATTACATTTTTCAAAGTAAACAAATAGTCTCCTTGTTCGACAGTATATTGGCCATAAAGGGATATGTTGTAATTATTATCGATATTAACCCGCAAATTACCTGAACCTTGAGATTTAATAACATCGCCAATTTTCGAATTGTATATCAATTGTGCTTTAGCTTCAGGAGTTATCTGAACATCAAATCTCATTTGTACATCGGAGTCATCAATGATTCTATTTGTTTCAGTTTGTTGTGGCTTAAACCCATGCGAAATGAAAGTTAAAAAATCATACTCCTGTGCATCGTCTTCATATTCGAGGTATATATTCATTTCAGTTCCTTTTTCGGTACGTGCGGCTCCCGAAATAAGTATTTGATCACCTTTCCCTGTAATTTTTACATTACCGCTACCAAACATTTTTCCATAAAACTGTTCGTTTGTTTCAGGCGTTGTGTTGATAGCCAATATTTTGCCTCCCTTCTCCGTTTTTACCGACAAATCATAAATCATCTTTGAAAAAGTTTGATGTTGAATTGTTCCCGAAAAAATTCCAGTATTGCCATAATCGTCGTGAACTTTTATATTAGGAAAGATGATTTTATCGTTCGAAAACCGGGCCGAATCGCTAAACGTATAATTGGCCTGTAAATCAGTTAACATTAATCCTGCATTTTCTGCATACAATGCACCATCATGTTTTATATGGCCTGAAGGTCCGTGTATCCATACTTTTCCGGTGGCATCTCCATGAAAATTCGTAAAACTACTACCCATCAGTGGCTGTAAAATCAGAATTGAAAAATGGTTAAAATTGGTATAAACAGATAAACTGTCTTGCTCCGGATTGTATGTACCATAGGCATGAAGTAACTCTTTTTTATCTGAGTCTAACAGAAGGTCTCCATTAATTTCTTTATTTTCCGGGTTCCAGCGGCTTTGAATTTTTGCTTCGCCAAGAGGTTGACCCAAAAGGCTTAGTTTCTTAACTTTCAGGTCGGAGAGAAATAATGGTTGGTTATAAATATCGAAAATTGAAAGAATACCGTCTAGTTCTCCTTTAAGTTCCAGGTCGTCACCAATAAACTGGTTAAACGATCTTAAGTCGACCTGACTAAATATGAAATTCAACTTATCTGTCTGGTTTCTGTTAATTGCTCCATCAGCTGTAATTGACTGAGTTTTATTGGATATCTTAAGTTTATTAATTTTGATAAACGACGAATCAATTGAAACCAGTGCTGAATTTAAAAACCAAAGGCTATCAGCCAGGTATAATCGCGAAGGTTTTATCGAGATATCAATATGTGGTTTGTTTTTCTGCATTACAAATTTTGTACTTGTATTCAGTATTCCGCTGTATGATACTGATTCATAGTTGTTCCATGCGATTTTAGAATCCAGAATATCCTCTGAAGCATCGGCAGTTAACGATAAATTGTAGATTTTTAATTGTCCACCAAAATCAAGTTCATCAACTTTATTTCGAACATGAAGCTTAGAGTCACCGTCTATATTTAAATTAAATTTGTGCAAAACAGTATTTTGAAATTTCACCTGTGGAAATAAAGCGTTAACAGTCATTCTGTTTTTTTCAGAATTTATACTTCCTTCAATAGTCCCTGGCTCAATTTTTAAATCGGGTATCAGTACACTTGTAAACCGGTTAATGTCTTTAAGGTTAAACTTGAAATCGAAGTTGTTAAAAGTCTTTTGATCGCTGTATGATAGACCTGTTGAAGGCAAGTAATTGCTTATAATTTTCAAAATGGTACTGTGAAGGTTATGCAACTGATATTTTCCCCGAATATCAGCATCAAAGAAGTCTGACCTAATTTGTAGTATCGGTTCTATTTCATTGAAAGTCTTTAAATCGAAATTATTAAATGCCAACGATCCGTTTTCGTTTTGATAACTTCCTTCTTTGAAATGAATTGAACCTGCAAGGTTGTCGATATTATTGCCTGTAAAATTGGCGTTTAAGGCAAAGCTAACATTCGATTCATCGAATCCTTTGACTAATTTTAGGGCTTTCAGGTTAGCTTTTTCAACCATCATATCAAAGTTGAACACTGGTACAGGAACGTTTAGGTTAAATTCACCATTGAATTGAAATTTAAGGTTTGGATCATCTGCGGTTAGGCTTCCTTTGAATTGTTTATTTTCGATATCGCCATTTAATTCAAAGTTTTTATACTGATAATCGTTCATCGTCATACTATCAATTTTCCCGGTAAGTGAAGCGCTAAAGTCGTGGTTTTGCTGATTAAGGAATCCTTTGATATTTCCGTTAAAAGTTACTTTTTCCAAAAGATCAGTTTGTGCCAGTTCCTGAAGTTTAAAATTTACGGTTTTAACCTTCCCATTTATCTTCAGGTTATCTCCTGTGGTCGGAACAAATGATAAGTCGGTTTTCAGCACTCCCCATTTGGATTTAAAGGTTCCATAGGCTACAAAATCACTAAGAAACCCGGTGAAATTACCGTTGTATTCAATTATTCCTGCATTAATAAACTGTTCGGGCAATTTAACCTGAGTGAGCGGAAAATTATCAGGAAGTTTAACGTTTGTTAGTTCATTTAAATCGGCAAACGATTGTTTCAAATCAATGTGCATGTACGTACTGGCTATATCGGGTAAACCGCTCAAATAAAAATCGAAGGCCAGTCGTGTATTTTTACGGATACTTAAAGCGATATTTTTTCCCTTCAAATCGACTAATCTTCCTGAAATCTGCCCTGAAATTTCAATTTTCTCGTCCATTCCTTTTAAATCTGGAACCAGGAGCCCAACATCTTTTAAGCTGATGAATGATTGTTTTAAGCTGAGGAAAATTTTTAACTTCTTTAAATCGATTTCTTTGTTAATATTGCTTTTATCAACTGAAAAATTAAGCTCCGTAATTTCAGAATTTGGAGTTTTAGCTTTTAGTTGATTGATAATTATAGAATCTTTGGTTGTCCTAAACTTAGCCGAAAAATCCTCAAGATTAAATTCTTTCTGGTCGTTCAGTTTAAAACTATTAACATTGAAGGCTACATTATTTTCATCTAATTTTACATCTGAGACATCAAACGAAACATCATCAAGCGAAATTTTGCGGGAGCCAGTGCTATCAACAAAAGCATACTGGATACGGGCATCAGTAAAATTGAAATTTTTCAGGATTAACCCAAAATTCAACGAATCGTTTTTTATTGAATCTTTTTTTTGCGAATTACCCAGTAAAAACTGGTAGTTAGGTATTCCATTTGTATCAAAACTCAGGTTTAAAAGCGTTTTGTCAAGTTTCAATTTATTAATAGCAACAAAACGTTTTTTAATGCTGAAAGAATCAATACTGGCCAATAACTCGTGAACAAACAAAAGTGAATCGCGTTTTTGATCTTCAACTAAAACATCCTTGAGTAGGATTTTATTAAAAAAAGTGATGGAAACTCCTTTGATAGAAATTGTTGTATTGAATTGCTTTGATAACCTTTGGGCGATTTTCTGGGTAAGATAAGTTTGAACCATCGGGCTTTGCAGAATCAACCACGACGAAAACAAAAGCGCCAAAACGGTGCCAATAATGGGGAGCCCTATTTTAAGTGTTTTTTTGATAATTTTACCGCTCAGAATTTGAATACAAAATAATACAAATACACATGAAAAACCAATCGGGTGACGAATTAAACGTTTTTTCCCGACAATTTATTGAATGTTATGAGCGCAGAAAAAGATATATATATTTTGGCAATTGAGTCGTCGTGCGACGATACTTCGGCATCGGTAATTTGTAATGGAACATTACTATCGAATATTATAGCTGGTCAGAAAGTACATGAAGCTTATGGCGGTGTTGTACCCGAACTGGCCAGCAGAGCGCACCAGCAGAATATAGTTCCGGTTGTCGATCAGGCTATTAAACAAGCCGGAATAAAAAATGAAGATGTTACAGCTATTGCTTTTACCCGTGGACCTGGTTTATTGGGTTCGCTTTTGGTTGGAACATCCTTCGCCAAAGGTTTTTCTTTGGCTACCGGAGCTCCTATGATCGAGATCAACCATTTGCAGGCTCATGTTTTGGCTCATTTTATCCAGGAAAAAGATACTCCTTTCAATCCTCCTAAATTCCCGTTTCTTTGTTTGCTGGTATCTGGTGGTAATTCTCAGATCATTTTAGTGAGAGATTACCTGGATATGGAGGTAATTGGCCAGACTATTGATGATGCCGCCGGTGAGGCATTTGATAAATGTGCAAAAGTGATGGGATTACCTTATCCGGGTGGCCCTTTTGTTGACAAGCTTGCCAAAGAAGGAAATGCTGAAGTTTTTAAGTTTGCCAAACCACGTATTCCGAATTACGATTATAGTTTCAGTGGATTAAAAACCAGTTTTCTTTATTTCCTCAGGGACCAACTAAAAGAAAACCCTAATTTTATTGAGGATAGAAAAGCTGATTTATGTGCATCACTTCAAAAAACGATTATCGATATTTTGCTTGATAAACTGATTAAAGCGGCCAAGGATCATGGTATTCGAGAAGTTGCTGTGGCGGGTGGTGTTTCTGCCAATTCAGGTCTTCGTAATGCCTTGACTGAAACTGCTGTTAAACGGCATTGGAAAATGCATATCCCTAAATTTGCCTTTACTACCGACAATGCAGCTATGATAGCTATCACCGGCTATTTTAAATACCAGAAAGGAGAATTTATTGGAATGGATGCAGTTCCTTTTGCAAGGATGGATATCAGAGTGTAATAGCAACAGCAGACACTAAAAATAACTTTGCGATTAATATTTTCTTCGATGCTTGACTTCAGATTAAATGTATTTCAGAGTGTTGCACGCAATTTGAGCTTTACCAAAGCTGCAAAAGAACTATTCATTACTCAGCCTGCTATCACCAAACACATTAAAGAACTCGAATCGGAGTTTGGGGTAAAACTGTTTAATTCTACTTTAACACTTTTAAATTTTTAGATATGAGTTATTTATGTCTCTTTGCCTGATAAGGTGACGGTTGTACATTTGGTCAAAGAACTGTTCTTCGGTCATATCTTTATAAAGCTTAAATACGAACCATTTTTTGATGTCATTTGCTGAAAGCAACGGCAAATCTTCAAAGTTTCTTAGTTTTTCTTTCAGGATAAAGGCCGAGACTAAAAAATTCAAAGCCACCTGATGTTGCCAGGCCAGCCACTTACGGGTCTGGAACTGGTCTAATCCCAGTATTTGTTTGGATTCTTTGATGCAATGTTCGACAAAGAACCGCTGTGCCTGCATGTAGGCTAATGCCTTGGGGGTATATTGTTCCAAATTGGCATTGGTGAACGAATATTTTATTTCAACCGTATTTTTGGCAGACATTGTTTTGCGAATGACCAGCATCCGGGGTTCTATCTGGTTGATGCTCTTATTCCAGATAAATACTTTAGCGAAGTGATACTCCCCGTTGAGTATTCCCTTACTACCGCTTTGGGAACTGGTTTTATTCTGAATTCGGTGGCGCTGGTTGTATTCCCCTGGATTGGGCACCAACTTTACCTTAGGGTCTGCTGAAAAAAGAGTAACACTTTGAATAGTTGCTGATTCTTTCGATATTCGGGCAAATAAGTGCAAGGAATTATGAACAGACCTACAAAAAAGCGTGCACCGTCACCAAGGTACCTGAGCCCGAGCCAGCTCAGTTTTGATTGTTTCAGTTCTCCTTTTGAACAAAACCTTAATCCGCGCAACCGGTGGGTTGTTCTGGCGAGGCTTATCCCCTGGGATGACATATGCAGTTTGTACCTCAAAAACATTGGGGCAAGCAGTACTGGCCGCCCACCATTGAGTCCGCGGGTGGTAATAGGGTCTCTGATCATCAAACACCTGTGTAATCTCGACGACAGGGAAACAGTCGACCAGATATCGGAAAACATCTACATGCAATATTTTCTGGGTTACCAGAGCTTCAGTAGCGAACCACCTTTCGATGCATCGCTTTTTGTTGAGTTCCGCAAACGGTTGGGCATGGAAAAGATCAACCTGATCAACGAGCGGATCGTGCAGTTGAGGAACCGGGATGCAAACGGGGGTGAAGACAAAACTCCGGGATCTGGTGGCAACCCAGGCAGTACGGGGGACAACGGTGGCCAGTCCATTCAGAACAAAGGAAGGGTTATCTTCGATGCCACGGCTTGCCCGCAGGACATTGCCTATCCGACCGACCTCGACCTGCTGTCCACGGCAAGGGAAAAGTCAGAACAACTGGTAGACCTTCTTTATGACAAGGTGTTGCACAAAAAGAAACCACGGACATACCGTTTGGAAGCCCGCAAATATTACCTGAAAACGGCACAAAAAAAGAACAAGTTCAGGAAAGAGGTAAGAAAAGCCGTTGTGCGCCAGTTGCGGTACCTCAGGCGGAACATCCGGTCAATAAACAAGTTGCTCGATGCGTACCCGGCAATCCCGCTGGAGGCCAAAGAGTACAAATATTTTCTGGTGATACAAACCTTGTACGAACAACAAAAACAGATGTACGACACCCGCACCCACAGTATCGGGCACCGGATTGTGAGCATCCATCAGCCCCATGTTCGCCCTATCGTCAGGGGCAAGAGCCAGGCAAAAGTGGAGTTCGGGGCCAAGATACATGTGTCGCTGATCGACGGGATCGCTTTTCTGGATGAACTGAGCTGGGACGCCTTCAATGAAGGTTCGCACATGATGGACTATGTGGAGCAATACCGGGGGCGGCACGGTCATTACCCGGCAGAACTGCTTGCCGACCAAATTTATTGTACCCGTGAAAACCGGGTGAAGTTAAAAGAGAAAGGCATCAGGTTACTGGCCAAACCCCTTGGACGTCCTTCGGCAGTGCAGTTTCACGTAAGCCCGGGGGAACGCAACCCTATCGAGGGCAAGTTCGGACAGGCCAAGACCGGGTACGGGTTGAACCGTATCAGGGCAAGGCTAAAAGGGACGAGCGAAACGTGGATTGCGAGCATTATTTTGGTGCTGAACCTGGTCAGGATGGCTGGAGAGGCACTCCTTTGCCCTATAATTTGGTTATTCAAAGGTTTTTCAGCAAGGTTGACCTGCTTGTGCCAAATAATGATTGCCCGCAACACGGCATGGCAAATGGCCCCAAGCTTAAATTTTTGAATTGTCACGGACTGTGAGTTTTTCAGCAGACCCTACCTTACTCAACACCAGTTTGGGGTATGGGCGGCCATTGCCATACACGACACCAGTTCGGTTGTTGGAGCAGCTCATAAGTATGGGGTCGAAGCCCTTCAAACCGCTACCACCATCAAGCTCGAAAGGGCGCTTTAGATCATCCCTGTATCCTTCGTCTCTGTGTTTATATTTAAAAGCGAATCGAAAAAAGTAAAAAAAACCTATTTCATTTTCTTCTTTGTACTGGCCATGCTCATCAATACTTTTATTCCTGAAATAAAACCAGTTACTTCATTCATTGTCATAATCTCGAAAATCGGACTAAAGATTACTCTATTTCTGATTGGCACCGGACTTTCAAGGAAACTGTTAGCTTCGGTTGGAGCGAAACTTTTGTTGCAGGGCATTTTACTTTGGATGATTATCTCTGTACTTTCGCTTGTGGCAATTATAACAATGATCATCTAAATTTTACACGGCAGCCACAAGCCATAGCCAGATCAAATGAGCCTTGTTCAGCGCCGATTTTTACAAAATGGGTAATGAACCCCGCATTAGCAATGGACTTTTTAAGGAAAAAGGGATATTGTTCTGATCGGGGGGTATTGAACAAGCCAACAGGGACATTATATTACATGAGTTAATTGCACAGAATAAAAGGCAGCATAATTGAACAATGAAAAGGGAAAATTGTCGCACACCCAATTAAATAGTTCACATTCCATTAACTAAAAGTTTTCATAACTTTAAATGTTTGTTGGGGAGCATTGGTCCCGGTTAATATTTACATTATTTATTCTCCCCGTCCTGATTGGTGCCCAGACCGGTTTTTTTTGTTTTTTATCCCATTACCCCTGACAGATTTAAAAAAAGCTTAGGCCACTTGTCTTGCAAACATCCTGCAACGACTGTTAAAGGCTCATTTCAATAGCTACTAAAGGTATCATACAATAACTACCCAAAGGCCCGGCAAAACAAGAGAAAGACACCTCCAAAAGCTTCACGATTTATCGAACAACTGCAACAATGGTCAAAGTATAATCCAGTATTCCCTTTTGGGCCTCTTTCCCTTTGCTGACCACCGCCCTTGCCTCCAGCTTATCGTATTTAAAAAGTTGAATAAAAATCAATATATTTAACACTCAAAAAAATAGGTTTTCAGAAATACGCCTACAGTCTTTATGCCCAATTATAGTTTCTTGTTTTTTAAGAAATTTATAGCAATTAAAAGCTGCAACCTATTTTGAGCAAACACAAATTATGGAAAAAACTGATAGATATAAAATTTTACTGGCCGATGATGAACCGCAAAATTTAAAGTCTCTCTTCGAGGCGCTGGCATCCGAAAACTATCAGATTTACACAGCCCCTAACGGCGCAGTTGCTTTTGAACAGGCATTAAAATACCTCCCAAACGCTATTATTATGGACTGGGATATGCCAGGAACAAGTGGCATTGAAGCGGTTAAGCAGCTTAGGGAACGGTCTGAGACAAAAAGTATCCCCATTATAATGGCCACCGGTAAAATGACTTCAGTTGAAAACCTGAAAGCTGCGCTTGATGCCGGCGCCAACGACTATATCCGGAAACCTTTCGACACGGTTGAAATTATTGCCCGTGTAAAATCGATGATTAGGCTCAATCTGGAATACCATAAAAACATTGAACTTCAGCAACAGGTTGCCGAGCGAAAAATTGCCAACCTGAAGTATGAACTCGAAATGAATACTTCGGCTCTAACAGTTGCAAAACTGAGGTTGATAGAAAGTGGACAAAATACATCACAACTTATCAGCGATTTGGAAAAACTCAGAAATTGTGACTTAGAAACGGGAGAAGCAATAATTACAAAAATTATCTCTTATTGTAGGGTCAACAATTTTAAGGTAAACTGGGTGGAATTTGAAACCCTCTTCCAAAAGGTACACCCATCATTTTATTACCGGCTTCAGAAGATATTTCCCGGATTAACGAAGAACGAAAGAAAACTCTGTGCCCTGATTAAACTAAACCTGGCTACAAAAGAAATTTCAGCTATTATGAACAAGGAAAGAAATACAGTAAAAAAGGCAAAACACCGGCTGAAAGGTAAACTCGGACTGAAAAACATGGATTCATTGTATAGCTTTATGCAGGAAATCAATTAAATCATTTTATTCTGAACAAATTTTTCTACATATTATTTGTTTGTATTGCCCTTATTTTTACGATTCTAAGTAGTCGGGTGATTCCTAAAAAGTATTTTGAATCGTACAATCTTGAATTGGATTCTGTTTGGCACAAAGCGGAAACCGATCAGGAATATATTGCGGATGTGAACTACGATAACCAGCTCGAATTTTTCCTGCACCATAACATCAATAAATTGGGGCACTCAATAGAATTCAGGCAAAACAGCATACTTCGCGAGATTTATATTTTTAGGGAAAATGAATTTTGCATCAGCCCCTTTTTATATTTTGCCGATGTAAACCAAGATCACAACCAGGAACTGATTTTTGTTTCGGCAAAAGCAAATACAACTTATTTAAACATCCTTGAATATAAACGAGAGAAACAACTCTTCAGCCCGGTTGAAAAAGTAGAAATAGACACGTTCAGTTTTTCCAATAATGCTCCCGACATTATTAACAATTGTTTGGTTGCGTACCAGTCCGGTATCTATTTCGATTTACATGCCGGCTACTCTGTTCAGCCACGTAACATTTACAAATACAATTTTTCAGACAAAAGCCTGTGTAAAACAAAACTGAACAGTTTGGTAAACACAAAACTGGAACCAGTTCAGTTTAACGGATCGGAATATTTGCTGGCTAAAGAAGTAAAGGCAACCGGGAACACCATTTCGCCTGAAGAAGCAGAAAGCCTGAAAAACTCTTCCAATAAAGATACGCTGGAAATGTACGAATCGGTAAAACATTTAGAGTACCAATATGGCGACTTCTCGTCTTATATTTTATTGTACAATCAGAACCTCGACTTTGCTTTTGAGCCAATTGAATTTTTTGGATGGACAAATTATACAAAATCAGAAATTTTCAACATCAACAATATTCCTCATATTGTTGCCATAACCAACACCGAAAAAGGCGATAAAAGCAACAAACTTGTTACTGTTTGCACCCTACAGGGCAAAATAGAAAAACAGGCTCCAATGTCACACGATTTTGCCAATGTTTTTACAGGGAACGGAAATATTGTTTTTTACGGCAACAAAACTTTATACCTGTATTCCATGAATCTTGAACCGGTGAAGGAAATCAAAAATATTTCGTTTGCCAGCGGTTTTTTTGACATTAACCACGACAGCAAAAAAAAAATTATTGCTTTTGATAATAACGAAATGGTGGTATTCTCCGAAGGGTTCGGTCACAAAACTACATTTAAAATCGAACAGGAGTTTGCGCCTTTCCCCGAAAAAAACGGAATTTCACTTTTACAAAAAAACGGGAAGTCTTGTTTCGTTTTTAATACGCACTTGTTTTATTATCTGTTCAGCTACAACCAAAACCATTATGCTTTTCTGAAATACCCCTTTTACCTTTTGTTGTTTGCCTTTTGGCTCACACTTTTGTTCCTGGTTGTAAAACTGTATTCCCGGCGGCTCGAAAAGGAAAATCAACGTTTGGAGGAAACTATTGCCGAGCGCACCTTTGAACTGGAGAGGAAAAACAGGGAACTCGCTGCGCAAAAAACTGAGATACAGGCGCAGGCAAAAGAACTGAGCCAACAAAACAAGCACCTCGAAGAACTTGATAAATTTAAACGGACCCTTACCAGCACCCTGGTCCACGATTTAAAAAACCCTCTTGGACAAATAATATCGAAATCGTCGGACAAAACGGTGAACAGCCTGGTCAAAAGAATGCTGTTGCTGATAACTAATTTATTGGATGTCGATAAATACGAGCAAACCGAGTTTAGAATCAATAAAGAAATACATACGCTCGGGAGTATTGTTGATGAAGCTGTTGGCGGCCAGGAAACCAGCCTTCGCGAAAAGAACCTCGAAGTTACAATTGATTTGGACGATGTTACGGTTTGGGCCGATAAAGAAATTCTTGTCCGGGTATTCGAAAACCTGCTTTCCAATGCCATACGCTTTTCGCCCCAAAACCAAAACATCAAAATAAGTGCACGTTATTTAAAAAACGAAACCGTGAAAATCAGCATAAAAAACTATGGTAAAAACATTCCTGACAAAGACATTAAAAACATTTTCGACAAATATATGCAGGCACATAAAACCGGTTCGTCTAATTACAGAACCACCGGTTTGGGACTTACCTTTTGCAAAATGGCATTGGAGGCACACGGGAAAACCATCGAAGCTGAAAATTTTGACGGCGGCGTAATTTTTTCGTTCAGCCTCGACGGACAGGTTGTATCATCGCAAGAAATACAGAATACGGTTGTACAGAATTCTACTGTTTTGCCGGACAATGAAAAAGAAACGATAGCCCCCTGGCTCAACCAGTTAAAGTTTTTTGAAATTTACCAGGTTTCCGATATTCTCGACATCGTGCAACAAATCCCCGACAGTTCAGAAAACATAATCGCGTTTAAACAGCAAATTACCGATGCTATTTTTGCCTCTAATTCCGAATTGTTTTCCCGGCTCATTAGCTAAAGATAAAAATCCTGAATTTTACAGGTTTCTGCTTTTTTAATTCTGTCAGATTTTGAGAACCTGACAGGACTAAAGAATAAAAATGTCACCCTTTTGTCAACCTTTATAATTTGTATGCCTGTACGTAACCCTGTATTTTTAAATTTCATAAATACAGGATCATGAAATACAAACTTATCCGGCGGGCGAACCCGCAAAATCGTGACCGAAGTAAATGGTATGCGCAACCAGTGAACGACAGTGAATTTCCCTGCATACGGGAATATTTAGGTTTGTAGAAAATTAATTCGAATATTTTGTTAACAAAAAATAGTACAGCGATGAAAAAATCACTCCTGCATTTTATATTGTTTACGGCTTTCTTACTGGTAGCAAGGTTGGTATATCCCCAGCAAATAGGGATCATAGGTTCCAACGAATACGGGCAGTTTGGCAACGGTACTACCAGTAGCACCTATGTTTCAAACAATATTACCATTGTGGGCACCGATACCGACTGGATAGACGCTGCCAGTGGTTCTTACCATATCCTGGCGTTAAAAAACAACGGTACCTTATGGACCTGGGGACGCAACCACAAAGGCCAGTTAGGCGATGGCACCACCACCGACAAATACGTGCCCGCACAAATTGGCTCGGCCGGCAACTGGCGCCGGATTGATGGCGGTGAAGCTTTCTCCGTGGCCATAAAAGCCGATGGCAGCCTCTGGGCTTGGGGCGACAATTCGAAGGGACAACTTGGCGACGGAACACTTGTTGACAAACTAAGCCCAACTCGAATAGGTACAGCCAATGACTGGGTACAGGTTAAATGCGGGGCAGCCTATGTACTGGCCATAAAAACCGACGGCAGCCTCTGGGCCTGGGGCGATAACGCGAACTACCAGCTCGGCGATGGCACCAATGTAGATAAAACCACGCCTACGCTCATCAGTAGCGATGAGTGGATACAAATTGGGACCAATGACTATGACTTTGACTACGGGAAAAGCATGTCGCTGGGCATGAAATCCGATAGTTTGCCGTATCGCTGGGGGGGGCTGGCTACTTCTGAAACAAGCCCAACACTTACTGGCAATACTCCCATACTCAAAATTCCGGATAATAGTGCCGGCCGGGAAATATTCAATGGCAGATATTACGATGCGTTTGTTTTCAGGGACAGTTCTTATGTAAAAAATACTCCCGTATTAAGTAGTGTGATGGCTACAGAATCTGATGATTGCGGTTGTGAAGAAAAATCCGCTACAGCAACAACATGCCCCATATATACTTATGCTTCCGGCAGAAGATGCCTGTCATGCGGACCGCATGTGCCTGAATTTAATATTACTACTAGTCGGCGATGTGAAAATTTTACCCTGTATAGAAATCCACATGACGGGGTTGGGGGATTATGTACAACCTGGTGGGTAGTACTCGACATTAATGGATTGGTGGAATCGAGTTCAAGAGAGCACTGCCTCAATCAATATGACAACGGTGGTGAGTACATTTCCACCGGCCAAACCTGGAAAAATCTGAGCGCCGGCCAAAACCATGTGCTGTTTTTTAACGAAGGGGATCTTGCTGTTACCAACCCCATGCAGCTCGGGTTTACCACCACGGGCGCCAACCAAATTATTGAACTGCCTCTTTACGGAACGGTAAACTGCACGGTTGACTGGGGCGATGGCTCGGCTACCGAGGCTTTCAGCACCGAAGGACTGAAACCGCATACCTTCGCTTCAGCCGGAACATATACGGTTAGTATTAGCGGAAGCTTAACTCATTTTGGCAGAAATACAGATTCGCTTTGGGCAGGCGTAGCCTATCTCACCGAAGTAACCACCTTTGGCGAACTTGGTCTTACTTCTTTGTCCAATGCATTCTATAATGCTGATAATCTCACTTCTGTTCCCGCTGCTTTGCCAGCTACAATTACTGATTTGTCGCGTGCTTTTTATGAATGCGATAAAAAAGCCAGCATCACCAATCTTAACCTGTGGGATGTTAGCCATGTAACCAATATGAGTAAGATGTTTAACCGAAACACAGCTTTTAACCAGGATATTAGTGGCTGGGATGTAAGTTCGGTAACCGATATGTCGTATATGTTTAGCATGGCTATGGCCTTTAATCAGAATATCGGCAACTGGAATGTGGGCAATGTTACAAACATGAGAAATATGTTTTATGATGCTGAAGTGTTTAATCAGAACATCAGCAACTGGAATGTTGGTAAGGTAACCAATATGCTGTCAATGTTTCAAAAAGCATATCAGTTTAACCAACCCCTTTCAAGTTGGGACGTAAGCAAGGTTGAATATATGTATATGATGTTTGCTGAATCGTTGTTTAATCAGGACATCAGTAACTGGAATGTGGGCAATGTAACCAATATGATGGCTATGTTTGGGATGACAGCATTTAACCAGGACATCAGCAACTGGAACGTTAGCAAGGTAACTACCATGAATAGCATGTTCGCTGGCGCAACATCTTTTAACCAAAACCTTGGCAATTGGGATATTACATCAGTTGAAGATATGGGTGATATGTTTGCAGATGTAACGCTTTCAACAGCCAATTACGATGCCATCCTAACCGGTTGGGCCGGGAAAACCGTTCAAAGCGATGTTTCTTTCAGTGGCGGCAACAGTAAGTACTCGGCCGGTGCAGCAGCCACGGCACGAGGTGTTTTAACCGCTGCGCCCAACAACTGGACCATTACCGATGGGGGACAATCTGTTGCGCCTATACCTATGAAGCTCGTTTTCACCACTACTGCCAACGGCCAAAGCATTGAATTACCGCTAAGTGCTAATGTGAACTGTACTGTGGACTGGGGCGATGGCTCGGCTACAGAAGATTTCACAACCATTGGCAACAAACCACATACTTTTGCATCAGCAGGAACATATACGGTGGAAATCAGCGGTAGCTTAGGTGGGTATGGAACTGCCGGTTTACTGGCAGGGGAAGAATACCTGACTGAAGTTGTCAGCTTTGGGGATATTGGGCTTACCAGCCTGTATTGTGCATTCATGAATGCCACTGCTTTAACCACTGTTCCAGCAGCTCTGCCTTCTACCGTAATCTATCTGAATAATATGTTAAGAAACACCCCTTCTTTTAACCAGGATATCAGTGGTTGGGACGTAAGCAATGTTACCAATATGAGTGGTATGTTTTTCGGGGCCACTGCTTTCAACCAGGATATCAGTAGCTGGGATGTGGGAAATGTAACCAACATGAGCGCTATGTTCTACAATGCCACTTCTTTTGACCAGGATATCAGCGGCTGGGACATTACTTCGGTTACCAATATGTCTTCTATGTTTACAGGCGTAACCCTTTCTCCTTCCAACTACGATGCATTATTGATTGGCTGGGCAGCGCAAAGCGTACAAAGTAGCGTTACATTTGACGGAGGAAACAGCAAATATTCAGGAACAGCCACCACGGCACGAGCAACGCTCACAAGCGCACCCAATAATTGGACTATCACTGATGGCGGGACGACTTGTGTTAACCCGACTTCAGGGGGTACAATTGCAACATCTCAAACTATTTGTTCAGGCATTACACCAAATGCATTTACAAGTACAGCTTTACCAACAGGTCATACCGGAACCCTCGAATACAAATGGCAGAGTTCAACCACCAGCAGTAACGCCGGTTTTAGTGATATTGCAGCCAGTAATACCGCTACTTATGATCCTGGATCTCTTACTGTGAGTACCTGGTACAAACGTCTGTCAAGGGTTGATTGTATGAGCGACTGGACAGGTGCAGCAGAATCGAATGTGGTAAAGATGACGGTTTACGCATTGCCATTGGAACCAACCGCAGGTAGTAATTCTTATACGTATGATGGAACGGCAAAAACAGCAGTGGCAAATGTTGGAGCAGGAGAAACAGTTGACTGGTATGCCAATGCAACTGGCGCTACCACCGCTACTGCTCCGACAGGAACAAACGTAGGAACATATTCAGCATATGCTGAAGCAAGAAATACAACAACAGGATGTATTAGTGCAAGCCGAACCCTAATCACACTGGAAATCACAAAAGCAACACTGACCGTGACTGCCGATACCAAAACCAAAGTCTATGGCGATGCCAATCCAACCCTTACTTTCC
>CALGIG010000033.1 GCA_937915865.1 uncultured Prolixibacteraceae bacterium
AAATAATGACCGCGAAATCAAACATATCGGATGCAAGCGGTTCGGTATCCAGCATACGCTGAGAGGTATTTACACGCATAATGGACTGCTCTATTTTCATCTCCAGTTGAAAAACTCATCGAACGTTCCGTTTAATGTCGATTTTATCACCTTCAAAATCGTGGATAAACAAGTGGCCAAGCGCACCGCCATTCAGGAACAGGTGATTTGGCCGCTCCGCGCTTACAACAACCTTATGCTGATTAGCGGTAAGCATACCGAACGGATGATTTTCGTACTGCCGAAATTCACCATTCCAGACGATAAAATGCTGGTCGTGGAACTGAACGAACAAAACGGAGGGCGGCATCAGCGGTTTACCGTGGATAACGCCCTCCTGGTACGGGCAAAGGTGATTAACGAACTCAAAGCGAAATAGTCATGAAGCGGATAATATTTATTCTGACGTTGGTGCTATGCTTCGCCCTTCCGGGCGGGGCATACGCCCAGCGTTGTTTACCCGGTATGCGGGGCATACAGGTAACGGGCGGCATGGTGGACGGCTTTTACTCGTCCCCGACCAAGAGTGAAACGGGCTATTACTTCGGTGCTGCAATGGCAACTTACGTTAAGAGCGGCAATAAGTGGGTGTTCGGCGGGGAATACTTTGAGCGATACTATCCCTATAAAGACAGCCGCCTGCCGGTGGCGCAGTTTACCGCCGAAGGCGGTTACTTCCTGAATGTCCTGTCCGATCCGTCAAAAACCTTTTCCCTTTCGCTGGGCGGCTCGGCAGTGGCAGGTTATGAAACGGTGAATTGGGGAGATAAGCTGCTGTTCGATGGCTCGACCCTCGAAACCCGCGACCGCTTTGTGTACGGCGGGGCAATCACGTTGGAAATGGAAACCTACCTGACCGACTGCGTTGTTTTGCTGCTCACCGGGCGTGAACGCATCCTGTCCGGTTCCGACGTGTCAAAGTTCCATACGCAGTTTGGGGTGGGGTTAAAATTCATCATCAACTAAAATAAGCGACCATGAGAAAAATTAGAAAATTCTTAGGCATAACAATGTGGCTGGTGGCTATGATGCTGCTGGCCTTCGCCTGTAACGACGATTTGGATATTCGTTCGTGCTACTTATTTGATTTGGAAACTATGCCGGTTCCTAAAAGGATTGTGCAGGACGAAACGGTGGAAATCCGCTGCCAGCTTGTAAAGGAGGGTAACTATCAGGACGCGAAGTTTTATATACGTTATTTCCAGCCCGACGGCATGGGCGAGCTTCACATGGAGGACGGAACGGTGTTAGCCCCGAATGACCTCTATCCGCTCACAAAAGAGGTGTTCCGGCTCTACTACACGTCCCGCTGCACAGATCAGCAAGTGATTGACGTGTATATACAGGATTCGTTCGGGCAGGTTGTTCAAAAGACATTCTCGTTCCAAAACGAGAGTATCAAAGAGGAAGGGAAAGGTGAAGATTAAACCCCTTTTATAGACTGATAGGAGTCTGTATCAGCCTATTCCTGTTAATTGTTTACTATAGTTTTTAGGTTGAGAAAACGCTCGGAGTAATTCGGGCGTTTTTATTTCATTCATCTTCCTTCAACCATACTGTCGCATAAATTTCGCCCTTCTTGTCTTTCTTCTCATTGAAACTGACAGAACTGACCGTTCCGGCAGCTATACCTACTTCGTAAAGCCAGTCCGAAAGGTCACCATTCCATTGAGCTAAATTTCTCCTTCCTTCCGTTGTGAGGTTGTCCATAATGTCCTCCCTCTGGAGATTTTCATCAATCCACACCCACCCATTGACATCTTCCCCTGCCCTGGGCAGAAAAGGTAAATTCCATTTTACCCATACTTCAAGCGGATTGTCGAAAAAGGAATGTATAACCGCAAATTTAATTTCTGTACCCATATCTGTAAAGTTTATAATGTCGAATGATTGTCAGCTTTCCTATTCCGGGTTTGATGTTTCATTGCCACCGGGTTGCATCACCTGTTGCCGCTTCTGCTCTTTCTCTTTCTTCTTCTTTTCGACTTTAGCCTTGTCGTCGGCTATAATCTCTTTGAGGGGCTTAACAGAAAGTGGCTCCTCCCGCTTGAACCTTTTGAAATATATTTCTTCGATGAATTGGGGCAACGGCGCTTTCCACGTCTCCTGCTTATGGTTGTCGATCTTGCCCAGCTTGTCAGGGTTTAAGCCCAATTCGCGAGCCATTTGGATGTGTTTATCGGACAGCTTATGTTTCTTTTGGGCGGCAACCCATTTCTCTATTTTTACGGCCATATATTTGATATTTTCAGACTGTAAAGATAGGAAATGCCAGCGGATCAGGCTTAAAACTCTAAAGGAAATCCGCTGTCATGTTGGCTTTTTGTTACTTTTTCTCCCCGTTCGTTTAGTGAGTCATGGAAAAAGTAACGGGCGGTTATTCGCCGCCCGTATTGGTTCTTTCCTGCTTTTCTGAAAGCCATTCATCCCGCCGTTTCCGGCATTCTCCCAACGATTTGGCGACGGTAGAAAAAAGTTCTCCGTCTGTATGGCGGTAATCATATTGGAAGTATTCTGTTCCTCTGAACGCACCCGCAATAAAGGTTGTGTAATTCTCTTGTCCCTGTTCGCATACGGAACAGCCGTTATGGTTGATTGAATTTGTCTTCATTGCTATATCTTGTTTTAGTTCAAATTGTCGATTATTCTCACTGGTGTATTTTTTACAAGCCATTCTTTCACGTTATCCATGTTGTATTCGGAGGTAATAATCGCGGTGTGTTCGTCTATTTGGGTAAATCGGGATGATTCGTAGTTGCCAATCCATTCCTTCAGGTTGACGGTCTGCCAATTTGAGTAGTCGCCCGTAAACATTCTGTTTATCTCCCGGATGGTCTGCGAGAATGTAACCTTTATTGTTTCGTACCTGTCGTCTATGATTTCCAAATGATGAAGCGATCCGAACTCATCATGCAGTCGGGCGTGTGCCCAATCATATTCGTATAATTCATTTCCCCATTGGTGCGGTTCATCAAAGCGTACTTTGACCTCTGCGACGTGTTGGGTTATGGTTGTTTCCTCGATAACACCTGTTACCATTAAGCCTGTAAAAATGCACTTGCAACGCTTTCCTATCAGGTTCTCGTTTACTTCTGTTGTTTTCATATCTGTTGAATTATTAAGTTATGCTGCCAATCGTTTTTCAATTAAAGAAATGTTGTTGTTTACCAACTTGATTATCCGCTCGTGGTACTCCGTATTTGTGTTGCATATGCCCCTCGATTGGATAACCTGCAATTTGGATAGCGATATTTCAATGGTTTCAATCCGTTTCCCGTCTATACAGGCAGAGAGGATAAGGCTATCGGTCTTTGAATGGTAACTGCCTACACAATGCTTCATTTTTTGACCTTCTAACACTATCTCGGCAACGCTTTCAAGCACCCGAACATTGATAAGTCCGTCCGAAAACATCAACCCGAAGAATCGTTCTTTGGCTTTTCTGTACTCGGCTTCTTTCTCCAATTGCTTTTCAAGTTTCTGCCGTTCATCTGCTTGTGCTTTCTTCCGCATATAGCGGTCGTGTTCGGCTTTCAGGTCGGCAGGGCAAACGTATTTTGCATTATGCAGGTCTTTACTGAAGAAGCGTAGAAAGTCGATATAATCGCACCAAAGCGTGACATCTTTGATCGTGTAATTATTGCGGATGCAGATGCGGACGGATGCCCAATAATTGTCAATGTTCCTTTGCCAACCCATATCCAGCAACCGTTTCAGCAGTTCGGTTTGTTCTGTCTTTATCAGGGTTTCTGCTCTGCTGTCAGATAACAGAGTGCGGAACAGGTCTAACGGTTTTTGTCCGTACAATGCCGTTTTATAGCCTGTCCTTTTGAGTTCGGGGATAAGTTTCTGGCGTGGATAGACAATACCTGTATAGATTCTGTCATATACATTGATGCAAAATTTATTGTTGCTGTTTTCGTTACGAAGTTCCAACGGAGTACCGAATATCCACGAATCGTAATACAGAGTACCCATTGTCTGACGAAGGCGGGCAATGGTGCAATATTTGCCGTTTGGAGCTATCCACCGTTGCATCACTTCGCTGTGGGAGTATTTCGTTTGTTCGCCAATTTTGGCGGTGCAACTTATCATTACGGAACGCACTACCTGAAAACCCTTATGGGCGGTGATTACGGTCATGTAATACTTGTCGTCAAATACACGTTTTTTGGTGACTTTTACCTTTAGTTTCGTGTTGCACTCAGGGCAGGTGCAATCCGTTAGGACAGATACCAAATACCCTGCGCCCTGCCACGAATGACCGCATTGGGTACAGGTAATTGTACCTTTTTCGGTTCTCCGTCCAACGTGTTCAATGGCATTATCATACCCCCATTGTATCTGCTGTTGGGTAATAGTAGGAAGCGTTTTACTCGCTTCCACTATTTGCTGTTGGAATTTATTTTTAGGTTTCATAAGTCGGTATATTAAAAATCGAATAAACTTGGTTGGGGATTAAGGGTTACTTTCTTGGCCTTTTTTACAGGCTGTGTTATCTTCCTGTATGCTTCGTCCTGCGCCTTGTGTATGGCCTCTTGGCGAGCCTGTTCCTTTTCCTCTGCGGTCAGTTCTACCACATGGTTGACAACTACATGGGCGTTCATCGGCTTGCCTGCCTCGGTGTTATCTTCGTCATAGTAATGCACTGCCATACCGAAGATTTCATCATCCGCAAAACCATTACAACCACTTTTTTGTACTGTATTAAGGATATAGGTTATGCAGTCGTCTATATTTTTTCTCGGTGCGGAATACTTGAAAGAAAAGAGTATATCGTCCTCTGCCCGTTGATCTAAGTAAGCCTTTACCGTTGCTTTGAAATTGTCTGTTGCTTTCATATTTGTGGGGGTATTGTAGGGCGGATTGCTCCGCCCTGTGTGAATAATCTGTTTGTTAACTGAGGTTTACCAACCGACGTAAATCGTCCTCCTTGCTCTTTTGGAATATCCAACCAGCTTGGCGGTGTTCGTTCAAGGTGAGGTACTTATTGAAGCGTCCGCCCAATGCTGCAAGCTGATCTTTTATGGCTTTCGTGTCACCGAATATGGCTACCGATTTCTCGGAATAATCGACAATGGTGTAACTGCCTGTTACCGGTTCTGCTGTTTCGGTTGCCTCTGTCGTCTGCGGAGCGGCTTTGATGCGAATATTTGCCTCATTTCCTGCGGTATAGGCGTATTCCTCTATAAAGCGTTCCCTGTCGTATATCCGTTCTTTTTCGATAATCCACCCGTGATATTTGCTTTCTCCCAGATAGTAGCCATGACCGCCCGTGTAATTTTCACGGTGTTCGTACTCTTCGTTTTTCTCAGTCAGATAGATGGTTTCCCCGAAGTTTCCCGCATGGCTGCGCATTTCCTGAAAGTTGTTTTTCATGTGGGAGGAAAAGCCTAAAATCACGGTGCGCACGGTCGATGCCGAATAATAATCCGTATAGGGGTCGGAATTGTCTTCCCGCTCACAGGCAATTATAACGGCTTGTGCATCGGCTGGGATTATCTCTTTCAGGCGCTCCCGTCCAATGGCTGCAACCTCTTCCCGCCGTTGCTTCTCCTGCTGTTCCGCTTCCCGCTCCGCATTGGCTTTTGCCTGTGCTTCCTCTAGTAATACCGCCACCTCGAAAGCATCTAAAAACTGCGGGTTCTTATCATCGTAATAGTGGCCTATCCCAAATTTTTCGCTCAATGGCCTGATTAGGTCGGATGTGCTGAACTCCTTTGTACGGAGGTTTAGCAGTTTATAAGTAATACCCCACTGATTTTTAGCGATTTCGTACACTACATACTTGTCGTAGCTGTATCCCTCCAATTGGATAACCTGATTGACTTCTACGGTCTGTTTATCGGTGTCGATTTCCTTACCTGCAAACAATAAATATTTTTTTGCCATGACTGTAATTTTTAGAATGTTAGAAAAATGATTGTTACTAAAAGTGCAATTGCTACCGCCAGAATGAGAAGCGAGAGAAGGCAGGAAAGAAGCCCTTTCAGGAATTTAAACCCAATATACACTCCCGTAACCACCGCCACGAAAGACCAGCCCCACAGGGCGAATCCTGCAACTGCAAACCCTATCTTTAAAACCCAACCTATGCTAATTGGAAGGTAGGAGGATCGATGTTTCATATTTTTTTCTGCTCGTATCATAATTTCTGACTTTTTTTTTAACGCTATGCCGTATCGGAGCCGGTGAGGAGTGTTCGAGTTTCAGGAGCTTAAAAAAGGTAGTGTTTAGCCGTGCAAGGTTTTGGCGAATAAATACGCTCACCCGGATAGCTGAAGGAAGGGAAAGAGGAAGATTTTTCGACAAACCCGCCAGGGCTTGACCTTGCGGCGGCGTGAAGAACACGGAAATACCTTTGCGCCTGAAATCGAACTCTCATTAGGCTTCGATGGCATTCCGCTAAACGGGGAAGAAATAATAAAAAGATACGGACGGAAAAAACATCGATCCCACGGTTCAATTCTGCATCCGTGGGTCAAATTCCATTGGCGGGGATTAGGACAAACAACGCCACACCCTGCCAATATCGGACAAATGATTGGCAGCCAAAATATTTCAAGTATATTTGATACACTAATTAAAATACAGGCAATATGGAACGATTTTTTCCACTCAAACATTTAGAGGTGGAACAGTTACGCGATCTGTACCGCGATGCCTGCAAGGTCGGCAAATTATTGATCGAATATGATCAACCGGGGATGGAAGGACATTGTGAGATAACCCTATCCGATGATGAGATACTTAAGAATATTAGTGTTGAGTGTCAAAATCACTTTGTTTTTCACGAAGATTTTGAAGGCTTCCCCGATGCGACTACGGTTGCTTTTCCCTTGTCCCAGCACCCGTTTATAACGGCTTATATTGATATTGACAACGCCCGGCTGGATTGGTTTGTCAAAAAGTACGGCCTTGTGGAGTGGTGGCAAATGGAGGGGAGCGAACAAAAGTATTATCCGTTCTCAAAATTCTATACGCTGGAGCCGATGAAACGGCATAACTTCAACTGAAAACGAAGCCCGGCAAGGGGCTTTTTTGGCTCCGTCCTGTGCCACTTGCTGCCTGATGCGACCACAGCTTAAACAACTGATACAAAGCCGGGATAATCGGTTTATCTTTGCCTTCCCGTGATAATAAACCATTAAAAAATGAAAGATGGAAATAGTAAGCATAGAAGCCCGTACATTCGAGGCGATGATGTCCCGCTTTCAGGCAATGACCCAAACGGTAGCAGCCCTGCGCAAACGCAGTGAAAGCAAGGAATTGAAAGAATGGCTGGACAGCCAGGATGTTTGTGAAATACTGGGTGTCACCAAGCGGACGGTGCAAACGCTCCGTGAAACCGGCAAGCTGGGCTTTACAATGATTGCCCATAAAGTGTATTACAGGAGGGAGGATGTGAAGAAGTTTTTGGACGCATCCGTTACCAGAAAGGAGGTGCGAAATGGGAAATAGAATTTTTGGGTATTTTGATACGGGGGATGACCTCATCACCCAGGATAGCCCGGAGGTCGCCGGGTTCTTCGCTTCGCTCGATGAACTACTGGAAGGGGTTGAAAAAATAGCGGGAAACTCTAAGCCTTTGTTCTATGGCGAACGATACCTGACAGATATTGAGGTTTCGGAACGCTTGAAAGTCAGCCGCCGTACATTGCAGGAATGGCGCTACAGCGGAAAGATAGCCTATCTGCAAGTAGGGGGTAAGATACTTTTCAGGGAAAGCGATATTCAGGCTATCCTCGATAAAAGCCTCTGTCCGGCATTCAGGTAATTTTCGTTCCCGCTTGCCAATATAAAAACCGGCCTTAAGAAAATCCGTCAAAGGAAATCTTACGGCTGGTTTTCGGTTTTAGTTTGCCCGATTCTCATTGTTATCTCAATGCAGAGTATCCTTTGCAATAAGCCTGATTTCACCATTTAGGGCATCTTTAAGTACAGCTTTAATAAACGCCTGAGCATCAATAGAAAAAACAGTAGTTTGCTTTTCCTTTTCGTGAGCATATTTTACTTCTTTGATTTTTATTGACCCCCAACGGGTATCAATATAAGCATCCTGAAAGTAAAAAGTGTGATCCGAACCTGAATCAAAACTTTCCGGTAGATTGCGCTCTAATTTATCAAACGTAGTGATTACTCTTCCTTTTTCATCACGAATTTTAGCATTCGGAATTGTTTCCAAGGGTATATGCGTAGCATTAGTCCATACTATACTCTGTTTTCTCGGTGGATGGCGAAAACTGCTCATACTTTCGAGAAAATTCCTGTAGTGCGAAAAGTCAAGATTATTCGCTTTTGCCCATTCGTCATCAACTAAAAACAAGCAATGCCGTATGTCAATATTTACGTTAAGCGCCATTTCGCCGATAATTCCTTCCCCTCTATTGGGTATTCTTAACTCTTTCAGACTTATACCATAATGAGAGGCATAGTCTTTTGCACCTTCTTGGTAACCTACTTTTGTTACCATAATTCCGGCAGTATTATTCAGATCAGCCAACACGCCGTAAAAATCCCTGACCTTGCCGACTGAAACTGCGTTGTTGTAGTTTTTACATTCAATAGCGACCTTGTGTTTAACTCCTGCGATTTCATATTCCCAATAAACATCAATTTGATGTGTTTGCCCCGATTTGCCAACAAGCTTGACATTATGCTTAACATCTGTCGCTTTGACGACATCAGCATTGACCAACCCTTGATAGATCCCTTGGGCAAATTTTTCGTATTCGGTATTTGGATTCATACTCAATATAGTGCCTACAAAAATAAAACAAAAACCTATCCTACACTGGATCGCATCCAAACAAATAACAAATTGCTATTCAATACAGAAGCTAAACTAATTGGCAGAGAATTTGTCCAGACTGCGACAATCAAAAATTTGCAATCCCGAAGTCTTTGCCGTTACCTTTCTCATTAGCCACTTTCGAAGTACCTCCGCATTTCTCGATTCTATCCGAAACGAAAGGGCAACTATCATATCCAGCCCGTAAATATCGGGCATGAGGGTATTCCCGGTAACGGTTACAAGACAGGGAATATCCGCTTTGACAATGCCCGATTTCAAAATAGTTTTGATGCCGCCATTGACTGTTTGGACATAGACCTCAAATAATGAGGCGATTTCAAATGCTGACATTCTCACTTCACCGGATTGAGGTATGGTTACAATACCGTTCTCTATGGCTATTATTGTTCTTTTCATAGACATACCTCCTTTCTGCGTACCATCAGTTTATCCATGTCTTGGGAAATTTTATCGTCGGTTACTTTTGAATAAATCTGTGTGCTGCTGATATTGGTATGCCCCATCATTTTGCTGATGCTCTCAATGGGAATACCTGCCGAGAGCAAAAGCGTTCCGAACGAATGTCGGCTCATATGATAGCTTAGGTTCTCCTTGATTCCCAAAGCAAAACCTATTTCATGAATTTCAAACCAAATCTGATCGCGGCTGGGCAACGGGAATACGGGAGCGGTATCGTTAGTCGTATTGTATAGTGATAGTATCTGCTCCGCTACCGGATGCAGCGGAATAAATGCCTCTACTTCCGTTTTAGCCCTTTTGGTTCGGATATACTGCCTCCCGTCGGTTGTCCGCCCGATATGGTGCGGATAGAGTTTATACACATCTACAAAGGCAAGTCCCGTGAATGCCGAAAATATAAACGCTCTGCGGGCCAACTCCTGCCGCTCGTAAGGCATGGGGGTTTCCATGATTTTTTGTAACTCGTTACGGGTAATATGACGCAACTTGGGCGGATTCTTTTTCTCATATTCCACTTCTTCGAGCGGGTTGCTTCTCAATACTTCCTGATCGACGGCAATATAGACAAGCCTGTTCAGCCAGCAGAGGCAGTGGTTCACATGGGTGGTGGCGTAATCCAAATCCTTTTTCAGAAAAATTTTGAACGATTCCCCGAACTCCTCCGTAATAGCTGAAAACGGAATATCTTCCATTCCCCGTGAAAGAACAAAATCACGCAGGTTGCTTTGAGTGGTTTTAGACTGCCGGTAGGTGGATGTCGAGTTTATTTCCAGCGAACGGAGCCTTAACCGCTCCCGCTCCGCTTCGCCGCCCTGCAACAAGCCGGTCGCTGCGGCATTTACCCCGGCAAGGGTATTTTTGAGCAATTCGGCGCTGATAACACCTTGCTCTTTGAGGATATGCTCATAAGTCTGCTCAATCCGTTTTCGGAACTCTTTCAGAAGGTTGTTTTCCCTGACCGTTCTGATCTCTCCCTTTTTACTGTTCCAGTCTTCCGGACGGCAATAGATACCCGTGCTGATTGCCGGATTTTTGCCATCGATGCTGATACGGCACATGACGGCTGTTGTGCCGTCTGCCTTCACCTTGTTACGATTGATGTAGAATAATAATGAAAATGTACTTCGCATGATGATAATATTTTTTGATGTTATTTATTTGACATTCTTACAGGACTAACCGTAAATCTTTGGTTGTCGAGATATATTTGTCCATATCCTCAAAGAGTTTTTTCGGGGTAACACGGGCGTATATCTGTGTTGTTTTTATATCCGAATGACCGAGCATTTTGGAAACGGTTTCAATGGGAACGCCCTGTTCGAGCGTAATCAGGCTGGCAAATGAGTGCCGGCTCATATGATAGCTCAGATTGCCCTTGATACCCGCAAGAATCCGTATGCCCTGCATATTCCGCTTAATCGTGCCGTTGTGTATCATCGGGAATAATGTATTTCTGGTATCATCCCGGTATTTTTCAATCAGGGCAATGGCTTCGGGTAGCAGCTTGATACGAGCAAGCTGTCCATTTTTACCGCGCTTGTATTTGAGCCATAATGCGCCGTTGTCATCCTTGACCAGATTGTCTTTGGCGACGGATATTGTGTCGATATAAGCAGTGCCGGTATAGCAGGAAAAGAGGAACATATCGCGCGTAATGACATGCGAGCGGCGACGTTCGGGAATACTCAAATTCCGAATCTTCTCGAAGTCTTCCCGGCTAAGGGCTTTAGGGGTGCTTTCTTTCTGTTTCGGTAGCTTGTAGTAAGCAAAATAATGTTTGTCTGAATGGCCTTCCTTGTAGGCCATCTTACAAACTTTTTTCAGGATTGCGAGATAATGGCGTAACGTATCGACTGCAAGTCCTTTGTCTTGCAGGATAAAATCCTGAAAGTCGCGGATAAACTGCTCGCTCAACTGCCCGAAAGCAAGGTCAGAGGCGTTGAACTTCTTTTTGATAAATTCGGCAACGGCTCGCCGGGTGTAGATATGGTTGGGAAGGCTTCTCGGGGAACGGTCAACGCCGATACGCTGCTTCATGCTTTCGACATGCCGGTCAAAGAGTTTAAGCAGGGTTATTTGTGTTGCCATTCCGCCCTGGAACAGATTTTTTACCGCTTCGGCATCGAACGGTTGTTTTCTTCCGACAAGTGTATCGTAAGCCTCACTGACGGCAAGCAACAGTTTGTCTAACTTCGCATTGGTTTCGACTGCTTCCCCGCTTTTGCCGTTCAACCGGCTCTCGCGGGGATTCCACAACGTGGGGGTACAAGACAACTTGCAACTGAACTGTGACATGGATCGGTTTACAGTAATGCGTCCCATAATCGGAGCCTTGCCCAATTTATCCAAATCACTCTTTTTCAGGTAGAGCAATACCTTGAATTTTTCTTCTTTCATACGCTTATATTTAATTGGTAAAATTACCCGTTCTATAAGCGTTCTTTGCTATGTAAAATATTGTGAATCAACGAAAAATAAACAGATTGGATTTCGTTTATTTGTACCTCGTTACCTATCCGCATTCCGGTAACAGTCCGGCTAACGATTTGGTAACTGAAATACTGTGGAATTTTGTCTTTTCCCGTCTTTTTTACAGGATGACAAAACCAAATAAACTAAACAAACAGGCTCATTCTAAACAGATTACCTTTTATCTGTGTCGTTTTGTTTTTGCTCGTTTTTCAGGGTCTTATTCATATTGGAAGACATACATTTGCTACATCCGTAACACTATCAAATGGAGTGCCGATTGAAACAGTGTCAAAAATGCTGGGACATACTTCTCTAAAGACTACACAGATTTATGCCAGGATCGTAGACACAAAAATTAGTAAGGATATGGAGAAGCTAAAGATGTCATTGTCGCGACAGGATTGCATATAGCAAGTAGAAATTGCGTTAGCGGAGAGAATGTGGGGTAATATGGTTATAAACGATATGAGTGTTAAACTATATTTCTAAATTTGCACGCATGCATGCCATTCATGATACATTGGAAAAAGATTTGGTCGCTCGTATCAAAAGTGGAGACCCAAAAGCTTTTGACGTAGTTTTTGAGCAATACAAAAACTATTTGTATTTGTTTGTTTGCAAAGCACTGCCAGCCGAAGAAGATGCTGAAGGTATTGTTCAGGAAATATTTATTAGTTTGTGGCTCAACAGAATCAACCTTGATAAGGATAAACCACTAAAACCCTATTTGTTTAAGATTGCGAAGAATCAGATTTATGATCATCTTCGAAAGATTTATTCAAAAAGAAAATATCTCGACTCGCTGTTTTTAAACTATTCTGCAAAATCAGGTTCCACAGAAAACGAAGTCGAGTATTGGGATTTTGAACGTTTTTTGATGGAAAAAATCAACCAGCTACCGGAAAAACGCAGGAAGATATATGTGCTTTCAAAACTCGAAGGGAAAAGTTATCGTGAAATAGCAGAACTGCTTGGCATTTCCGAAAATACGGTAGATATGCAAATGAGGTCTGCCAATAGTGAGATATCAAAAGCCGTAAAAAACTATTTGACACAATTGATTCTTTTTCTTAGTGTATAATCAACTGTAAATAAAATAGTTAATAAGTATAAAGTTATTTTACCTTTCTTTATTCGTTGCATCCGTATAATTTTCTTCAAAAAAAATAGAACCCCGATTACGGAAATTATTTTGAAATCCGTATTAGTGATAAACTGATATTAAGCAACCAGACTTATGGATAAAGAATCAGATTTTCGGAAGGTAATAAGATTGCTTTACCAAAAGCGTCCTCTTGATAAAAATGAATTGGCAGATATTGGAGAGTTCTTTCGTAACCCTGGCAATTTGAACGAGCTTAACTCTTATCTGCATGAAATTCCTGAGAGCGATCCTTCTGATATTAAACTGAAAATTGAATCTGTTTGGGCGGAGATCGAAAAGCGGACAGAACAACCGCATTTCTTCAAACGGATTATTCCCATTGCCCGGAAATATGCTGCAATATTGCTTTTGCCGCTATTCATTTATACTTCATGGGTAAGCTATCACTACTTTTTGTCGCCGGAAGAATATTTTACTCTGGCAACGAGCAGAGGGGAACAGACAAACGTCATTCTGCCCGATGGCAGTTCCGCTTGGTTAAATGTTGATACTCGAATTACATACAGCACTTCTTATGGTAAAAAGGAAAGAGAGCTAACCGTTAATGGGGAAGCATACTTTAAAGTTAAGAAAAATGCAGCAATCCCTTTTGTTGTTCATGTCAGGAATTTGGATGTAAAAGCACTGGGAACCGCTTTTAATGTAAGGGGCTATGAGGATGATGCAGTTGTTCAGACATCACTTGTTGAAGGGAAAGTAGATGTAAAGATTATTAATTCAAACGGAGTTTCAGAAAAGCGGATATTGACTCCCGGACAAACATTGACTTTTAACAAAAATACAAACTCAGCTCAAATGAGGTTGTCCAATAACGAAACAGTCAAAGCGTGGACAGATAAGCAACTGATATTTGAGAATACCCCATTTGATGAAGTGATTAAAAACACTGAGCGTTGGTTTAATGTGAAAATTATATATGAACCAAACCGGTTTAAAAATGATTATCTGACCCTGAGATTGAAAAAAGGAGAATCGGTGGAACGCCTGTTTGAAATTATTGATGAAACCATTGGCATACAATATAAAAAAGATGCTGGTAATTTAATTTTAACTAAAAAATGATGCCTATGTAGTATTTAATCCATTAAAGAAGGGAACAACCAACTCGCGATTGGCCGTTCCCTAGAGGTTTTGTAATAAAAATTATTTTTTAAAACATTCAAATTTATGAAAAAAGATGATTTACTCCAAAAAGGGAGCCGGACAGGTAATGCCCTCTTGGAAAAAATTTGGAAAATTATGCGACTAACCGGATTATTTTTGCTGATATCATTTGTGGCGATATCGGCGGGAACATATTCTCAGAACACCCGTTTTTCATTTAAGATGGAAAACAGCACATTGAACAACCTGTTCTTGTATCTGGAACAGAACAGCGGATACCGATTTGCCTACAACAAATCTGATTTAGATGATGCACAAAAGATCTCGTGTGAGTTTTCAAACGAATCTATCGATCAAATCCTTAATAAAGTTTTGGATACAGAAAAATTGTCAATTTCAATTAAGAACGAATACATTATTATTACCGGCAAAGATAATACAATAGGAAATTCCGTACCGGTCAGTCAATCTGTTAAAAATATCTCGGGAAAGGTCACGGATTCTTCAGGAGGGCCTCTTCCTGGGGTAACTGTTGCGATAAAAGATCAGACAAAAGGAACAATAACTGATGCACAAGGAATTTACACATTAACTGGTGTACCCACAAATGCCACACTGGTATTCTCTTTCGTAGGAATGAAAACTCAAGAAATAACCGTTGGTGTAAAAACGAGTATTAATGTCACTTTGGTTGAGGAAACCGTTGGTATTGAGGAAGTCGTTGCTGTCGGTTATGGTACTCAGAAAAAAATAAATCTGACCGGATCGGTTGCATCTGTTGACCAATCTCAATTATTGAAGCGACCAGTTAGCAATCCTGTTGCAATGTTGCAGGGAACAATGGCTGGGGTTCAAGTGACGCAAAGTACTGGAGAACCTGGCAATGAGGGGCTGTCTATCAGGATCAGAGGTACCGGAACTTTTAGTGATGCTGGTTCCGATCCGTTGGTTTTAGTTGATGGAATTCAGGGAAATCTATCTGATCTGAATCCGAACAATATTGAAAGTGTATCTGTCCTAAAAGACGCAGCTTCTGCTGCAATATATGGAGCAAGAGCTGCCAATGGTGTTATTTTAGTAACTACTAAAACTGGAAAAGAAGGAAAATTGCAAGTAGAATATTCAGGAAACTATGCAATTGCCAAGGCTACAAGACTGTTTGACCTGATAACAAATTCTGCTGAATATATGGAGTTATTTAATGAGGCAAGAATTAATTCAGGATTAACATCTGGCTTATATACTCAGGAACAAATAGACACCTATAGAAATGCAACAGATAGAAAATTGTATCCTAATACCGATTGGTTGTCATTGATTTTTCAAACTGCTCCAACACAAACACATAATTTGACATTCACTGGCGGAGGTAATGGTACTCATTATAATGCATCTATTGGATATGTTAATCAAGAGGGTATTATGAAAGGATTCAATTATGAGAAATATAATGCCAGATTGAATCTAACTTCTGAAATTTCCAACAAACTAAAATTTGGAGTAAATATTGCGCTCAAAAGCGGCAAAAGAACTGCACCAGTTTTTGGATCTGAAGATATGTTCTTGTCGGCTATGTCACAAGCTCCCACATACTCTCCATATTTGGCAGACGGAAGTGGACATTATACTTATAAGGCCTATGATTTTGAATACAATAACAAAAATCCAATAGCGTTGCTTGACGGCAAGATAAATCATAATACTGACGATTATAGTGTAAATACTCTGGGCTGGGTCGAAGTGCAATTATCAAAATCACTTAGCTGGTATACCAAAGGCGCTGTCAATGCCTCATTTGATAAATATAAAGATTTTCGTCCACCGCTACAACTGTTTAACTTCAGGACAAATCAATTCATGACAACCTTAGACTTGGGTGGAGGATTAACAGTTCAGGATCAACAGACTATTTATTCAAATCTACATTCATACGTTAACTACGAGCATAGCTTTAAAAGTCATAATGTCAAATTTCAATTAGGGTTCAGTACTGAGAAAAGCACATATCAGTATTTACAAGGTGCTCGTAAACAATACCCGACAGATGATTTACGTGAATTAAATGCGGGAAGTCCTTCAATTCAATATGCTTACGGAACGCAAAACGCTTGGGCCTTAATGTCATTTTGGGGAAGGCTTGATTACAACTTTAAGGATAGATATTTATTCGAAACTACTCTAAGATATGACGGATCTTCAAGACTTAGTCCAAATTCAAGATGGGGCGTATTCCCGTCATTTTCAGCAGGATGGAGAGCATCTGAAGAGAATTTCGTAAAAAGCCTGAATTTAAATTGGTTAGACAACTTAAAATTTCGTGGCTCTTATGGAGAATTAGGAAATCAGAACATTGGTTTATATCCGTACCTCGCTTTGTTAAATTTTATGGGAAATTATTCTTTTGATGATGAAAATCTATCAACTGGTGTAGCACAACAAAGCTTATCAAATGCAAATATTAAATGGGAAACAACGGCAAGTACAGACTTTGGTGTCGATTTAAGTGCTTTTAAAGGATTAAATGTCACATTTGACTGGTACAAAAGGAGAACATTTGATATCCTGAGACAAGCCCAGGTTACTGCAGTTGTAGGTTTAGGTGCTCCCGTAATCAATGGCGGAACTTTGGACAATAAGGGGATTGATTTGGGTTTATCATACAACCATAAAGTTGCCGGAGGAAAACTTGCCGGATTGGAATATACTTTTGGGGTGAATATTCAAAGGAATAAAAATGAACTCGTTAAGTTTGGTTCTCCCGAAATAAATGGTTACCGAATTAGGCAGGAAGGTGAAGAATGGGATTCCTATTATATGCTTGAATGGACAGGAATTTTCCAATCTCAGGATGAAATTGCACATTCACCAAAACAATATAATGATGCAACAGTTCCGGGAGACTTGAAATTTAAGGATCAGAACAACGATGGAAAGATAGATGATAAGGATAGAATAGTCATGTCTGGTAATTATCCGGGAATAGCTTATTCATTTAACCTGTCAGCAAACTGGAAAGGCTTTGATTTTTATACTATGCTTCAGGGAATCGATAATCAAAAATTCTTTGTTGATAACTGGGGAACTATCCCGTTTGTACAAGGCGCTCCTCCTACAACAGATTGGCGAGATCGTTGGACAGAATCACATCATTCAACCACAATGCCACGCATATATTGGGGATGGAATGCTCCCGACCGCGTTAGACGGGCTTCATCGTACTTCTTACAAGATGCATCATATTTCAGGTTAAAGAATTTAACATTGGGCTATACAATTCCTGCTCGAGTTATAAAAAGAGTTGGATTAGATCAATTGCGTATTTTCTTTTCTGGCGATAATCTGCTCACATTTACAAAGTACCCCGGGCTAGATCCTGAACGTGGAGGTAGCGGAAGTTTTGTCCAATACCCACAAAACAAGATTTATTCTTTTGGATTAAATGTTAAATTTTAACACACTAATCATGAAAAATCATTTTTATAAAATATTCATAATTATATCTGTTGTTTTATCTTCTTGTACAAATCAATTAGATATTCTTCCTACAGATCAGATTTCTTCAGCAACTTTCTGGAAATCAAAAAGCGATTTTGATAAAGCTTTAACTGCAATTTATGCAACAATGCAATCGTATGAATTCTCGCATGAACAACCTGTTTGGGATTGCTTGACTGACAATGCTTATGCTCAGCATAATTCTGGCAGTGCAAAAGAAATAGTTGCTGGTAGTATTAGTCCTTCAACTGGTGGTTATGTCGCTGGTGTTTACAATGATAGTTATAAATGGATTGCTACAATAAACATTTTTTTGAAGCAATTAGAGAGCTATAAGGGTACTGATATTTCTGATGCTTTAAAAAAACAATATTCCGGCGAAGTCAAATTCCTAAGGGCATTTTATTATTTTCAACTGTACTACTTGTATGGAGATGTCCCTTTAGTTCTTGAACCATTAACAGTTGAAACTCAAATTCAACCCAAAGTTCCTGCAACTCAGATTTTAAATGCTGTACTGGCTGATGTTGATTTTGCTATTGCAAATTTACCTGATGTGCCTTATTATCAGAATTCAGGACATGCGGTCGTGACTTCTGCTGAAGCATTGAAAGCACGTGTTTTAATTTTTGTGGCTTACGGGAATACCGGAACTCCTAATTTAGAGACCCTAAAACAAGTAAAAGATTTAACTGTACATATTCAAAAAGAATATTCGCTTTCTTCAAATTTTGATAATTTATATCGAAGTGCTGGGCAAAAAGGGAATCAGGAGATTATATATTCGGTTAATTATCTTGCGCCTAACAATACGGCTCCGTGGGATATGTATTATGGAGACTGGGTTGTAGTAAGCCCGCTTCAGAATTTTGTTAATGATTTTGAATGTATTGATGGCCTTCCATACGGAGTTTCTCCACTAACAGATACCAACGACATTTTCAAAAATAGAGATCCGCGTTTGGCAAAATCTGTTTATAAAGACCATCCAGATTTTGGCGGTGGCAAGATTCAAATTCCCTCTAATAGCCGTCCAACAGGATATGGTATAATGAAATACCTTGATCCGGCAAATCTACCATTTGGATTTTCGACACTTAGTGCCCAGAATGCCGTTATCTTTCGTTTAGGTGAAGTTTTGTTAATGTATGCTGAAGCACAGAACGAGATTGCTGGTCCTGATGAAACAGTTTATGATGCAATGACAAAGTTAAGAGCACGGGTACAAATGCCTGCATATCCCGCTGGTTTATCCAAAGAAGCAATGAGACTGAGGATAAGACATGAAAGAAGAATTGAACTTTGCTTTGAAGGTTTAAGATATTTTGACCTTAAGCGTTGGAGAATAGCCAAGGAAATAATGAATAATGTAAAAGATGGTTTGCTCCCATACCATTTCGAGGACAAATTATATAGATGGCCTCTTCCTCAGACAGAAATTGATAAAAGCGGTGGTGTACTTATACAGAATCCCGATTACAATTAATATCTGACTACAATTAATGAAGTGTATCCCAAATCGGGATATGCTTCATTAACCTACCATAATAGATATTCCTTCTTAGTAGATTAATGTAAATAAATCTATTTACATGTTAATCCCATTTTTCGTTGGACTGATGATATAAGTATCTGGTTCGATTAAAAGCAACAACATTAAATTTCTATCAGCAAATGAGTTCTGTTTGTATAAAGAAACTATTATTGGGCCTTTTCTTTTTATTCGTACTATTTTCTTCACAGTCAAAAACAATAAAGAAAGAAAATTACATTTCACGTTACGGCTCTATTTCAAATACCTATTATCATCTAAAAAATGATAAAGCATTAACAGTTGCTTTTCTTGGAGGATCTATTACACACATGAATGGTTGGCGCGATTTAGTATGCGCTGATTTGCAATCCCATTTTCCCGATGTCAAATTTCGGTTTATTAATGCAGGAATTCCTTCATTAGGAAGTCTTCCTGATGTTTTCAGATTTAAAAAAAATGTCTTGGATAAGGGAAATATTGATCTGCTTTTTGTTGAATCTGCAGTTAACGATCAGGTGAATGATACACCTGATAGAATACAAAGAAGGGCATTGGAAGGAATTATTCGACAGGCAATCTCAGCCAACCAGTTTATGGATATTGTTTTGATGGCGTTTGTTGATCCGGATAAGATTGCAGATTATCGTGCAGGAAAAGTCCCTGCTGAGGTGAAAGTACATCAGGAAATAGCTAAAATGTATCATTTACCATTTATTAATCTGGCTAAAGAAGTAACCGACCGTATAGATCGGGGCGAATTCACGTGGGAAAAGGACTTTCTAGACCTTCATCCATCTATGTTTGGCCAAAAGCTTTATGCCAATACCATAACAACATTATTTTCTGATGATTTTGTGAAGCCAAGACAGTTGAAAGCAAAGAAACTGGTTCCGCCAATGGATAATTTAAACTACGCTTATGCTCGTTATTTGAATATATCAAACGTTGATAAATTGGATAAATTCAATTTTATCAATAATTGGACCCCTAAAGATTCTGTCGCCACACGTGAGGGATTTGTTCATCTTCCTGTACTTGAGAGTTTTGAGTCGGGGGCTTCATTTCACCTGAATTTCAAAGGAAACGTTATCGGTATTAGTGTGCTTTCCGGTCCTGACTCTGGGACACTGGAATATTCAGTTGACGGGAAAACCTATCTTCCGGTTGATTTATATACCCAGTGGAGTAATACGTTGTATTTGCCCTGGTTTGTTGTTTTGGCTGATGATTTAAATTCAGGCCAACACGAATTGACTGTTAGGGCAAGCGCAAAAAGAAATAAAAAATCCACCGGAAACGCAATCCGGATTATTTCATTTATGGAAAATTATCTGGGAACAAAGTAATTACAACATTCAGGAGAGTATAAAAGCTTTTGAAAAAAATGGATTTGAACAGTTGGATTATTTGGAATCAAGTAATGGTTCAACTCCACGAAATAACTTAAAATCTAACAAACAATAACTAATGACACTCTTTTTACTAGCCGGGTTTATCCTTATCGCATTAGGGTCGTTTTCTGCCGGAAGTTTTGCTGTTCCGTTCGGAAAGATAAAACATTGGAAATGGGAATCATATTGGCTTGTATTCAGTATTGGCGCTTATTTATTATTTCCATTAATCGCTTGCTCCGTATTATCGCCTGATTGGTTTCTTGTATTGCACAAAACTCCGGCAGAAGTATTACTGTTGGTTTTTGTTTTGGGCTCTGTGTATGGAGTAGGTAACCTTTCGTTTGGGTTGTCAATCAGGTATTTGGGAATATCCCTGGGGTACTCGTTATCTCTTGGGTTGATGTTGGCGATAGGCACATTAGTCCCTCCCATGCTGGATGGCAGGTTATCCGAAATGCTACAAGGAGAGGCTGGCATTTTATTAATTGCCGGGGTCATTTTTGCCTGCTTGGGAATTGCCCTGACAGGCTGGGCTGGCTTTATAAAAAGTGAATCGGTGAGTGTTAAATCTGGAGACAATCAAAAACAGGAGTTCCAATTTACCAAGGGGACTCTTGCAGCATTGCTGGTTGGGATCACCGGATCAGCCATGTCTCTCGGATTTGAAAAAGGAGTTCCAATTTCTGAAATCGCCGAGAAGAACGGAACCAGCCCGTTATTTGCAATGATGCCGATTTTAATTGTACTCCTTGCAGGTACTTTTGCCACTACTTTGATCTGGTGTTTTCTGTTAGGGCTAAGAAACAAGTCACTGACCGATTATATATCGTCGTCTCATTCTGTTAACCTTTCGCATAATTATCTCTATGCTTTGCTGGCAGGCCTTCTGTGGTTTGCACAATTTATTACCTATAGCATGGGGAAAAGTATGATCGGCTCTTTTAGTTTTATTTCATGGGGTATTCTTATGGCATTGACAATTGTTACTGCAACACTGTGGGGAGTTTATAGAAAAGAATGGAAAGGGGCTTCCCGAAAGATTTATTACCTGATGATTGCTTCATTACTACTTATAATCCTGTCATCGTTTGTGATAGGCATCAGTGGATCAATATAATTTTATAAAAATATGATAATGACATCGAGAGAGCGAATTTTAGCAGCAATTAATCACCAAGCCCCTGATCGGGTTCCAATTGATTTGGGAGCCACGCCCAGTTCCGGTATTTCTGCTATTGCTTATAGTAACTTATTGAAATATATTGGGAAACAGGAACTTCCTGTTTTAATTTATGATGTTGTCCAACAATTGGCCCAACCAGATGATTATATCCTGAATTTGTTTGGTGTTGATGTATTGGACATTGGACGGGAATTTAATAAGCAAGAGTACGACTGGAGTCCAATAGAAATGGCCAATGGCGATACTGCATTTTACCCAGCATGGTTTAAACCGGAAAAACAACCTGATGGGAGTTACTTGACTTTTGATAATGATAAAAAACGTGTTTTGTCCCGGATGCCAATTGGCGCCACGTTTTTTGATCAGGTTTATTTCCCTTATGTTGATGGGTATCCGGATGATTATAATAACCTGGACATTGAAATGAATCGGGTACTGTGGTCCCGCCATGTTCATAGCCCGTGGGATCATGCCAGTGATTCAGATTTTTGGGCGCAGTTGCGTGCAAAAGCCATTCATTTAAGGGAAACGACCGATAAAGCCCTGATGATTGTTTGCGGATGTAACCTGTTTGAATGGGGAACTTTTTTGCGACGGATGGATAATTTTATGATGGACCTCATGTGCGATCCATATCAGGTTGAAAAATTACTGGACGAACTGATGAAACGGCATCTGGCCACATTGGAGAAAGTTTGTGATGCTGTGGGAGATGTTGTTGACATCATTCGTTTTGGCGATGATCTTGGAATGACGCAGGGGCCATTTATGGAACCGGAAATTTACAGGCAATTGTTTAAGCCCCGGCATAAAATATTGTGCGACTATGTCAAATCGCATAGCCAGATGCACACGTTTATTCATTCCTGTGGTTCAATTTCATTGCTTATGCCTGATTTGATTGATGCTGGTATCGAGATTTTTAACCCCGTACAAACCAACGCATGGCAAATGAGCCCCCAATTTTTGAAAGCTGAATTTGGGAAAGATTGTACTTTTTGGGGAGGAGGAATTGAGAATGTTGGAACCTTAAATAATGGTTCCATAAGTCAGATCAGGGATCAGGTGTTTGAACGGATGGAGATATTTTCCAGAGGGGGAGGCTTCGTTTTCAATACTGTTCACAACATTTTGCCAGATGTACCTCCTGAAAATATTATAGCCTTGTTTGAGGCTGTGAAAGAATATAACCAGTCTATACGGTAACGATCTAATTATTCTCAGTAATTGTATTTTAAATTTTTAGATATGAAAGTATCTGATAAAACTGAAGTTATGAAATTAAAGTTTATTCATATTTTTATCGTCCTGTTTACCGTGCCGTTTTTTTCTCAGGCCGCATCCGGTAATCCTGATCTGAAATTGTGGTACGACAAACCGGCGACTCAATGGGAAGAAACATTACCGTTAGGAAATGGCCGGTTGGGAATGACCCCAGATAATAAAGTTAGTGATGAAACTATCGTTTTGAATGATATTACCTTGTGGTCGGGCGCCCCTCAGGATGCCAACAATTACGAAGCCCACAAAAAGCTCCCTGTTATTCGCCAGTTGTTAATTGAAGGGAAAAACGATGAAGCTCAGGCAATGGTCAATAAAGATTTCGTGTGCCTGGGAAAAGGTGGTGGCAGCGAACCTTTTGGTTGTTTCCAGACTTTGGGAAACCTGCAGATTCATTATCTGTACAAAGGTAAAAAAGTGGAAGCAACCCAGGTTCAGAACTACACCCGGTCTCTTGACCTGACAACCGCTGTTGCCAATTGTTCATTCACTTACGAAGGGGTCAACTATCACCGCGAATATTTTACAAGTTTTGGAACAGATGTAAACGTAATTCGCATCACCGCCGACAAAAAAGGCATGATTAGTTGTACGATTAATATTAGCCGTGAAGAACGTGCCCAGGTAAGCTGTGATGGATCGGTGTTGAAAATGGAAGGTCAGTTGATTAGCGGCAATTCTGATCCGGGCATGAAATATCAGGCATTGGTAAAAGCCGTTTCCAGTGATGGCAAAGTTTCCGGCGGACCGGACTTCTTAAGTGTTGATGGGGCGACAGAGCTGTCCATTTATGTGTCGTGTGGAACAAATTTCATGAACCCCAACTTTCCGGAGTATGTGGCTTCAAATCTTTCTTCGGCGGTAAAAAATGTTTATCAAGATGAAAAACAATTACATATCAGGAATTACCAAAAGTTATTCAACAGGGTCAGTCTTGACTTAGGCGCCGGAAAAAATAGCCAGCTCCCAACGAACGAACGGTTGCAAAAATACTACAATGAACCTGAAAGCGATTTGGCGATGCCGGCATTGTTCTATCAATATGGCCGTTATCTGACCATTTGCAGTACCCGCGTCGGTTTGTTGCCGCCCAACCTGCAAGGGTTATGGGCCAATCAAATTCATACCCCCTGGAATGGGGATTATCATTTGGATGTAAATGTTCAGATGAATCACTGGCCGGTTGAAGTTTCCAATTTATCGGAACTAAATCTTCCGCTGGCCGATCTGGTAAAACGGATGGTGCCGCATGGGGAGAAAACCGCCAAAGCTTACTACAATGCCGACGGTTGGGTGGCTCATGTAATTACCAATGTTTGGGGTTTTACCGAACCCGGAGAAAGCGCCTCGTGGGGTATCTCCAATGCCGGTTCGGGGTGGATATGTAATAACCTTTGGCAGCATCATGATTTTACAGGCGATCTGAATTATTTAAAAGACATTTATCCGATTTTAAAGGGTTCTGCCGAATTTTACAGTAGTATGCTTCTGAAAGATCCAGAAACCGGTTGGCTGGTTACAGCCCCGTCGGTTTCTCCTGAAAATGCTTTCTATCTTCCTGACGGAAACCACGCTAGTGTGTGTATGGGCCCCACCATTGATAACCAGATTATGCGTGAGTTATTCCACAATGTTATCACGGCTGGTGAAATTTTGGGTGTCGATAGTGACTTTCGCGAAAAACTGAAAGAGAAGCTGACGGAAATTCCACCGATAGCCCAGGTTTCTGCCGATGGCCGGATTCAGGAATGGTTGAAAGACTACAAAGAAACCGAGGTTCACCACCGCCACTTGTCTCATTTATATGGTTTGTATCCGGCTGGTTTGATTACTCCCGATTCAACTCCAGAATTGGCCGAAGCCGCCCGTAAAACGCTGGAAGTCCGGGGTGACGACGGGCCAAGTTGGTCAATTGCCTATAAAATTTTGTTCTGGGCCCGCCTGCAGGATGGTAATCGCGCATTCAAACTGTTGCGCGAAATTTTGAAACCAACCCTCGATACACGCATCAACTATGGCGCAGGGGGTGGTGTTTATCCAAACTTATTATCAGCAGGCCCGCCATTTCAGATTGACGGAAACTTTGGGTCCAGTGCAGGTATCGGCGAAATGCTGGTTCAAAGCCACGACGGTTTTATCAACCTGTTGCCAGCCATTCCCGATCTTTGGAAAAAAGAAGGTTCGGTAACCGGACTGAAAGCCCGAGGAAATTTTACGGTGGATATGGATTGGAAAGATGGAAAAGTTACCAGTTATCGCATAACTTCTCCAACACCCCGGAGCGTAAAAGTAAAAGTGAATGGCGAGATGAATACGATTATGTCTGAAAAATTGTAGCAACTTTGTTTACTAACATAAATCAACATAAAAATGAACCTAATATTTCAGCCTTTGCGGTATTTTTCCGTAGCAATGTTTACAATTTTGTGGGCGGGCAACATTGCTAAATCGCAGGAAATAATTCCTCTGGAAACCAGGAACAATGCCCTTGTTCTGAAAGTTGAACCCAATAAAGACCTGAGTATTATCTATTACGGGAAAAAACTGGGAGATAAAGAGAGTTATAGCCTGATTCCCTCTCAGTATAAAAATTCGGATTACACCAGACTTTTATCATCAGCCTATACCCCGGCCGGATCGCGCAACCTCGCTGAGCCTGCCATTGCAGTAACCCATGCCGACGGGAATAATTCGCTTGATCTGAAATACACAGAATCTTCGGTGCAATCTCAGGGCGAAAACATTTCGTTGACTACCATCCGTTTAAAAGATACGGTATATCCGTTTGAGGTGACACTGTACTATAAAGTGTTTTATAATGAAGATATGGTCGAACAGTGGACTGAGATTCATCATCAGGAAAAGGGCGATATTATTCTGCGTAAATATGCCTCGGCTAACCTGGTTCTTAAATCCGGGAAATACTGGCTGACACATTTTCATGGCGATTGGGCTAAAGAGATGCAGCCGGAAGAGGAACTTCTGACCCATGGAATAAAAACGCTCGATAGCAAGCTGGGAACAAGAGCTAACTTGTTTCAGCCTTCTGCATTCATGGTTTCGCTGGATGAACCGGCGACTGAAGATGCCGGAACAGTGATGTTCGGGGCATTGGAATGGAGTGGCAATTTTAAAGTCGACTTTGAATTGGATCCGCAGAATAACCTGCGTGTGATTTCCGGCATTCATAATTATGCTTCGGAATATATCCTGAAACCCGGCCAGACATTTGAAACACCAGCTTTCTTGCATACTTTATCTCGCGAAGGGAAAGGTCTGGCCAGCCGGAACATTCACGACTGGGCCCGTACTTATAAGCTTCTGGATGGCAAAGGTACGCGGCTGACTTTGCTGAACAACTGGGAAGCCACTTATTTCGATTTCAACGAACAAAAACTGGCTGGTCTTTTGAAAAATACGAAAGAACTCGGTGTCGATCTTTTCCTGCTCGACGACGGCTGGTTTGGCAATAAATATCCACGTAACGGGGACACCGCCGGATTGGGCGATTGGGAGGAGAATGTAAATAAGCTACCTGATGGAATTGGCTACCTGGTAAAGGAAGCCGCAAAAAACGACGTGAAGTTTGGAATCTGGATTGAACCCGAAATGGTAAATCCCAGAAGCGAATTGTATGAAAAACATCCGGATTGGGTGATTAAACAGCCCAAACGTGACGAATACTATTTCCGCAACCAGCTTGTGCTGGATTTAACAAATTCGAAAGTTCAGGATTTTGTTTTTGGGGTGGTGGATGGCCTGTTCACTAAAAATCCAAATCTGGCTTATATCAAGTGGGATTGTAATGCAGTGATATACAATGCCCACTCTGCACATTTATCAAACCAGTCGCAGCTATATGTCGAATATGTCCAGGGCTTGTATGATGTGCTGAAACGAATCCGGGCCAAATATCCAACAGTTCCGATGATGCTTTGCTCAGGCGGCGGTGGCCGTGTAGATTACGGTGCCTTACAGTATTTTACGGAATTTTGGCCCAGCGACAATACCGATCCTATGGAGCGCATTTTCATGCAATGGGAATATTCCTATTTCTACCCATCCATCAGCATGTCGTGCCACGTGACCGACTGGGGCAAGCAGCCCATTAAATTCCGTGTTGATGTGGCGATGCTGGGAAAGTTGGGCTTTGATATTGTGGTCGATCACTTAAGTGGCGATGATTTGGAGTTTTGCCAAGCGGCAATCCAGAATTATAACCGTCTGAAAAATATTATCTGGCAAGGCGACCAGTACCGGTTAACCAGTTCGCGTACAAGCGATGTCGCCAGCATGATGTTTGTCGACAAATCCGGTTCTTCAGCGGTTGTTTTCAATTATCTGGTAAATAACCGTTACGATAAGGGAAGCCAAACACCAATACGGCTGAAAGGGCTGGATGCCGGGAGAAAATACCAGATTAAAGAAACCAATCTTTACCCGGGAAAAAGCTCAACTTTGGAAATAGGCAAAGTATATTCCGGCGATTTCCTGATGACTATCGGATATAATCCGGACGTTCGCTCCGGACGAAACAGTGTTGTACTTGAAGTGACCGAAGTTCGGTAATAACGGATATAAACACATAGGAAAATGAGAATGATTAACAGCGTTTCTATACTTCTAGTGAGTATCTTTCTGAGTGCCTGCGCTCAATCTGAAATTTCAGGCCAGTTTGGTAAATGGACTATCCGTTTTGACCGGGACAAAAAAGCAGTGGAGCTGGCAAAAGAATCAACGGTTATTACTACCGATCTGTATGCAAGCTATAAAACCGGAGACCGTATCATAACGACTAAAAATTATGAGAAGGTTAAGATCGGTTCGGGAAAGAGCGGGGAAGGCAGTTTCACAATCACTTATACCGACAAAGAACTTCCGATGCTTACGCAGAATTTTTATATTTCGGCCAATTCCGACTACATATTGACAGACTTTACCTTGGAAGATGAAGGAGGTATTTCATCCAATTACATGGCTCCGGTTTGTATTGATTCGATGTCATTGTTGTTGGACAAAGGAGATAACCGAGTATTGTTTATACCGTTTGACAACGATAAATGGATTCGCTTCCAATCGCATCCAACTTCAGTTGAAAAACTGACCAGCTATGAGGTGACTTCTGTTTTCAATACTGAGAACCGTCATGGATTGGTAGTTGGTTCGGTTGAGCATGACAACTGGAAAACGGCTATTGAGATGACCGGAGGATCGGATGCGCCTAATATGAAAAGCCTGATATGCTACGGGGGAGCGGCCAACGAAACAACTCGCGATGCAAAACCTCACGGAGAATTGAAAGGCATTAAAATTAAATCTCCGAAAATTCTGATCGGACTGTTTGACGACTGGCGTACCGGAATGGAAACCTATGCAGATGTGAATGCCACAATAGCCCCGCCCCGCACATGGAACAAAGCCGTACCCTTCGGCTGGAATAGCTGGGGAGTATTGCAGTTTAAGCTGAATTATGAGAAAGCGATAGAAGTATCCGACTTTTTCAAAAATAACCTTCAGAACAATAACTTCGAAAACAGTGACAAGCTGGTTTATATCGGATTGGATTCTGGCTGGAACAGTTTTTCCGAGGAACAACTCAGATCGTTTGCCGCACGCTGTAAGGAAAATGGACAGGTTGCTGGTATTTACTGGACTCCTTTTACCGATTGGGGAAAAAATCCGGACCGGACAATTAAAGATGTTCCGGAATACAAGTTTAAGGATGTTTACTTGTATGCTAACGGTCAGCCGCAGGAACTGGATGGCGCTTATGCCATCGACCCGACTCATCCGGCGATAGAGGCCATGATGAAAAAAACGTCAGAGCTGTTCCATCGCTGCGGATTCAAATATGTGAAAATGGATTTTATGACCCATGGCGCATTGGAAGCCGACAAATGGTACAATCCGTCTGTCACAACAGGAATTCAGGCATACAACTATGGCATGCAACTGATTGATAAATATTTCGGCGGCATGTACATTAACTTGTCGATCTCACCAATCTTCCCGGCCCATTACGCACAGTCTCGCCGCATTGCCTGCGATGCGTGGAACAAAATCAAAGACACGGAATACACCTTGAATGCCTTATCGTATGGCTGGTGGATCGACAGGGTTTACCAGTACAATGATGCCGACCATGTTGTGTTACAACAGGCTACTGACGGGGAAAACCGGGCAAGGGTAACTTCTGCTGTTATTACCGGTCTGCTTATCACAGGAGATGATTTCAGTATCGGCGGACCGGCAGAAGGAAAGGGCAAAGCGCGGAAATTTTTGACTAATCCGGAAGTCAATGCGATAGCTCAGGGCCATTCATTCCGCCCGGTTGAAGGAAACGGAGAAAAGTCTGAGAATCAGTTTATTTATACCGACGAGTTGGGAAATACATATTTTGCTGTTTTCAACTATGGAGAAGAGAAAATCACATTGCCTTTTCCAATCGGGCGTATAGGACTTTCAGTTCCAGATTTGCAGGCGAAGGAATTATGGAGCGGACAATCAGCAGACCTGAATCAACCATTCATCGTTCCTGGGAAGGATGTGATGTTTTTCAGGATTTCAGGTCTGACTAAATAAACCGGAATGGGCCCCTTAATATAAAAGCGATGCCTGATTGTTCACGGCCAGGGTCAACAGCCGTTTGGCAAGTCGCCTTTCTATGGATGGTGATGTGGGTGCTTAAAATGGGCAAAACACAAATAAGAGAAAACCAAATGAATCGAAAATCAAACATATTCATCTTTTTTTTATTCCTTTTGGCATTCAGCCTTAAAGGACGCGGGAATGATGATCAGGTATTCCGAAGTTATGAGGTTGCACAAACTCACCCTATCATAAAAAACAAACCGGTATTCGATTTCTTCGAGGGAGTTTTGCTCGGGAATGGCCGTTTAGGTGTGGTAGCTACAACCCGGCCTGATGGCGTTGTTCTTTATTTGGGACATAATGATGTCTGGGATATTCGATTGGCTGAGAATAACAGGGAAAAAATCGGCACTTTTCAGGAAGTATTTGAGAAAGTGAAAAGAATTCCGGATACGCTTGCAATGCTGACACAAGATAGTTGGTATAATGCCTACAACCGGATGACGGGAGAAAACTATGCACATTCCTATCCTCGTCCTTTCCCATGCGGTTCGGTATTGATCGGGTTCGACCGCAGGGAAGTTGAACTTACCGGACATCGTTTGGATGTTGCAAATGGCTTGTGCGAGGTCTATTTCCTGAAGAACGGAGAAAAGCTGAAACTGCAGTTGTTTGTCGATATGCAGCATGATCGGGTATGGATGAGGCTAATGAATGAAAAGAACCAACTGGCTGAAAATATTTTTTCGCGCGTGCGTTTGATACCTGATCCTTCGACACCTGCGGAATTTCCTCACTACCAGGTCTGCGAAGATTTGTCAACAGGTAAACTGGCTTTTCGTCAGATATTGCCTCATCAGCTAAATACGTTGGTTACCGGAAATGATAAAGACGAAGCTTTTAAAACAACCGTAACAATTAACGGGTCCCTCGAGAAAGCGAATCGCTTAAATTGGAATGGGAATTTGGAAAAAATGGGTGAACTGGAAGCTTCCCTGAAACCGGCGGGTCACTTCCTTGGGTGCATAACATTGGAGCATGGTTCTCATAAACAGGTTGCTTCTGTCAGTTCTGAGACCGTGTCTCCGGGCGATGATCTGATGCAGAAAAGCTGGGAGGCAAATGTTGATAGCTGGAAGCAGTTTTGGGAAAAATCGGGAGTGAAACTTGCCGATAATTTTCTGGAGCAGATTTGGTATCAGAACCTATACTTTTTTAATTGCGCCGTAAAAGAGGGTGGACGTACGCCCGGAATCTTTGCAAATTGGAACTATAACCAGATCGGAACTTCGTGGCATGGCGACTATCATATGAATTATAATACGCAACAGCCTTTTTGGCTTACTTTTTCCAGTAATCATTTGGAGAAAAACCTTTCTTATGTGGAATTGATTGAGCAAATGATGCCGGTTAGCGAAAAATGGGCAAAAGAATACTATGGCCTACCCGGAGCTTATTTTCCTCATTCGGCATTTCCTGTTGAGATGAATTTAAATCCATATCCGGTTCCTGACTGGGGCTGGGAAATTTGCGAAACTCCATGGGCTGTGCAAGGGCTTTGGTGGCATTATTTATATTCAGGCGATATCGAATTTCTAAAAGGACGGGCTTATGTTCCGATAAAAAAAACTGTTCAATTTTTGGTGGCTTACATGAGCCGTCCCGAAGCCCGAAACAAAGATCAATGGAACGATGACCGTTTTCATATTTTTCCTACAGTTCCCCCTGAACTGTACGGACTCCGCCCCGGATTCAGATACAATTACGATTGCAGCATGGATTTAGCTCTTACCCGTTTTATCTTTAAGGCTTTTCAGCAGGCGACTCAGCTGCTCGGAACCGAAAAAAGCGAGGCCGAATTATTGTTGAAAATCGACAATATTCTGGCGCATTACCCCGATTACCCGACAGCAGTTTCACCTAAATATGGAAAAGTATTGATAGCAGTTCCCGAAGAACACGATCAGGTTGTTTATAATGTGCCGGTTAATCTGGCTGCGGTTTTTCCCGGAGAAGACATTGGAATTGCCAATAAAAACGGTTTGCTTGAAATGGCAAGGAATACATATTTGAATCAGAAAAATGAAGGAGGCAATGACTTGGTATTCTGTAATTTGCAAGCTGCTCGCCTTGGAATACTTGATCTGGAGAGATTTAAACGGCAGGTCAATTATTGTTTATTGCCTAATGGCACTGCTTCAGACCGGATTCTTCAGGTTCATGGCCGGTATTCTGACCATACCGATTATGGCTATATGGATCGAATGGGAATTTGGTTTGAAAATTTCGCTTTGCCGGCTGTAATTAACGAGTGCCTGATGCAAAGTTACGACGGAACAATCAGGGTGTTCCCAAACTGGGACAAAACAAAAAATGCATCTTTTAATAATTTAAGGGCAGCAGGAGCTTTTACCGTAAGTGCAGCGCTTGAAAATGAACAGGTCAGAAATATTACAATTGTCAGTGAACAAGGCGCTGATTTACATCTAATTCTGCCTTGGGAAAAATGCCGTTGCAAACGAGGCGAACTAACAGCGAATATTATCCGCTCAGAAATAACTCTGAAAACAATGATTGGCGACACAATTACTTTTATCCCTTAAGTTATTATAAATGAAACTTGTATTACTGATTCTATTGGCATCTTTTGTCAGCATTTTATCAGCCCAGACAATTATCCCGGCTACCCGTCCCAATAAAACGCAGCAACAGTTAATTGACCGGGGTTATGGTATGTTTCTTCACTTTGGGATAAACACGTTTGCCGATGTTGAATGGTCTGATGGAACTATCCCGGTAGAAGAATATAACCCATCAAATTTGGATTGCGACCAGTGGATTCGTATTGCGCGCGATTCCGGTTTTCGGTACGTTATTCTGGTTACAAAACACCATGATGGTTTTTGCTTATGGGATAGCCAATATACTAATTACGATGTAGCTGCTTCTCCTGTAAAAACTGACGTGGTTGCCGCTGTAGCCAGAGCGTGTAAAAAATACGGGCTGAATTTTGGGGTTTATTATTCGTTGTGGGACCGTCACGAACCATCTTTTCTTGCCCCTGATCCGCAGAAATATATTGATTACATGAAGAACCAGCTCACGGAACTGTTTTCTAATTATGGACCTATTTGCGAGTTGTGGTTTGATGGCGGATGGACCCGCGAGCCTAAAGATTGGGGGATTGACCAGCTTTATACTCTGGTGAAGAGGTTGCAGCCACATTGCGCCATTGGAGTTAACCATACGATTGTTTACAAAGAAGGGATTCGCAACTACGCTATCCCGGATTCAATGACGGTTGACAACAAATATTTTTTCCAGTATTTCCCAGGCGATTTCAGGTTGTGGGACCCCCAGATTGCTAATTTGAAAGATAAAAAGCAATATCTGCATGATGGTGAATCGTACTATTTGCCTTTTGAACATACCATTTGCCTGAGTAAAAACTGGACATGGTTTCAGAAATCAACGCCTCAGCCAGTTCGGGATTTGGATGAGTTGGAAGAACTTTTTTACAGATGTACAAGCAACAACAATGTGTTGGTAATGAATGTCCCGCCCGATAACACAGGACGTATTCGTGAAAATGAGGCGAATGCCATTATTTCTTTAGGACAGCGATTAAAGATTCGAAAAGGAAGGCCTTTACCTAAAAATGAACAACTCATTTCGCTTAACGAAACAGCTTCTGCCAATTCCGTTTGGGATGGAGATCAGACTCATTATGGTGCAAGGTTTGCCATTGATGGAGGTATGCAAACCCGTTGGGCGGCAGCCAATACTTCAGCCGAATTGGTTATTCAGCTGAATGAGGCAGATCGGTTTAATAAAATTTCAATTTTCGAATATCAGGATACCAAAAAATCGGATGATCTGAGCGACATTTTTTCAAATCAGCGTATAAACCGGATACAGTTATATACCATTGATATTTGGGTGGATAGCGATTGGAAAACCATTTATGTGGGCGACGAACCAATGCAGGATTGTAAGGTCATTCGTTTTCCGAAGGATTATCAAACCTCTAAAATTCGGTTAAGCATTATGAAAGCATCGGCCCCTCCATCAATTTATGAGTTTAATGTGGGATTATCTATTAATTCGGCAGAATTAGAATAATTCTCGTTTTATCGACCTAAAGAAATTTTATCACAATTATAGAATTTGCATGGAATAGGATTGAGGGTAAATTTCTTGAAAGTATCAATTTCTCCTCCGCCAAAATCATGAAGTTTGGCTTAAAAACTAAAATAACGCGCAACATGGATAGGATATTCAAAAATCCGTTATTATTCTTAAAATTGCATCAATCATTTTCAGCAATACCTATAGCTTGGAGAAAAAGGGAAAATATAAATTTATACGGTTTAAAGAAGAATTATCTCAGGAATCATTTACAGATTTTTTTGATTTTTACTTCACCAGGTTAAGCCAATTTGCAACTACAATTGTAAAATCAGAATTGTTAGCTGAAGAAATTGTTATTGATGTCTTTCTGAAGCTTTGGGAGAACAGCAAGACTTTGGAGGCAATAAATAATATTGAAACCTATTTATATATCTCGGTAAGAAATAAATCGATAAATATTTTAAAAAAAGAACAGAAATTTCATTTTGATCTTCTGGAAGACTGTCATATTCAGTTAGCTGATTATAAGCCGTCGGCGGAAAGTGATCTTATCGAACTTGAACTGTTTGGTGCGCTAAACGAAGTTGTGATGCAACTGCCTCCTAAATGTAAAATCATTTTCAAATTAATCCGAGAGGATGGACTTAACCGGAATGAAGTTGCTCAGGTTCTTAACATTTCTGTAAAAACGGTCGATAACCAAATTGCTATTGCGATAAAGAAAATTGCTGAGAAATTAAATATCGACCTTACTAATCCAAAGAATTCGCATGGATTAATGACTTTTCTGCTCTCGTTTTAACGCTAACTTGGGAGTTATCATTCAAATTTTTGCAAAATAGTTCAATTTCTTTTGGGGAAATTCCAGAAAAGATTTGTCCTTATTCCGAAAGAAGTTAAAATGTATTATTCTGAATGAAAGACATCTCTTTAATCATAGCTAAAATACTACTAAAAGTTGCTAACAAAGATGAAGTAGATATACTCTCCCAGTGGAAAAATAAATCCCCTTTAAATGCGTCATTTTTAAGCAACTTAAAAGCATTCTGGGAACTTCCTGTTGAAGAAAAATCATCGGAAGGATTAATTATTGCCAGAGAAAGACTCTTGACGCGCGTAAAATCAACAGAAGCAGGTAGCCACGGAAGATCGCTGGTTTACTATTTGCTAAGGGTTGCAGCGGTATTTGCATTTATTCTTTCCATCGCAAGTTTATCCATTTATATAGCATCCGATACAAGACTCTTCTATAAAAGTAATTGGGTGGAAGTCTCAACTGAAGCAGGACAACAAAGCAAAGTTTCTCTTCCTGACGGTAGTTTGGTTTGGCTTAATGCAGGAACAGTTATAAAATATCATCCAGACAAGAACGAGCGGAAAGTCAGTTTAAATGGGGAGGCCTATTTTGAGGTAAATCATTCTCCCGATTATCCATTTGTAGTAGAAACTGGAGATACAAGAATTAAAGTGCTCGGCACCAAGTTTAATGTATCCCACTATCCTGAATCAAAGATTACTGAGACCTCGCTTCTTTCCGGCAAAATAGAAATGACAATAGATAAAAGTAATAAAGTTGTTGATGTTCGACCGGGGGAGAAAGTATATTATAATGCAGAAAATCAAACTTTTGGTAAAACTGAAGCTATCGTTCAAAATGATGTTTTATGGAGACAAGGCATTCTGGTTTTCGAAAATGAATCCTTTAATGATCTGATCATCAAACTGGAAAGATACTATGCAATAAACTTTGTTTATAATAAAGTCTCTTTTGACAACATTCATTATACAGGCACTATTAACAATCTAAACATAACTAGAGTTCTTGAATTTATTAACCTCACAATCCCAATTAACTATGAAATAGATAATAAAACGATCAAACTCATTCTCAATAAATGAGAAACATTAAAGACAAAAAAAGGTGATACCCGCGCCAACGAAATATCACCTTAATACATTGATTTAAAAATTATAAATCTTTTCAAAACTATGAAAAAAAATCGATTATTAGACTATCTGGCGAGAGCTGGGTGGAAAAAATGGGTTCAAATTATGAAACTTACAGCCTTTCTTATTCTACTTTTTGTAGTTAATGCTTCGGCATCTTTTTCTCAAAGTACGAAAATCTCAGTAAAAGTTGAGAACGGAACTTTAAGTGAAATTTTCAGCAAGATTGAAGCGCAATCTGAGTATAGGTTTTTTTACCAAAATGAACAGATTCGCGATTTGGGCAGAAAAACTGTTGATGTTTCGAATAAGAACATCCTGGATATTGTGAACGAATTACTAAAAGAAACTGAATTGTCTTGCAAGTTGGTCGACCGGAACATTATCATTTTTCCTAAATATGGAAATCCTATCGACAACTTAATCCAGCAATCCCGCTCTGTTTCTGGTAAGGTAATTGATTCTTCCGGCGGGCCGCTGCCCGGAGTTTCGGTTGTTGTTAAAGGTACAACCAATGGTACAATTACTGACTCAAACGGGAATTATACTCTTCCAAACGTTCCGGCTGACGCGATTTTGCAATATTCGTTTGTTGGGATGAAGTCCCAAGAGTTGAGAGTGGCAGGGAAGTCCACAATCAATATTACGATGACTGATGAGACTATTGGAATTGATGAAGTTGTTGCTATTGGCTATGGAACACAAAAGAAGGCAACAATTACGGGGTCGATTGCGACTATTGACGGGAAAAAGCTGGCTGAAGCGCCAGTAGTGAACCTGTCAAATAATATTGCAGGTCAATTACCTGGGGTTATAGTTAATTCTCGCTCGGGGAATCCTGGCGACGATGATGCAAAAATATTAATCAGAGGTAAAGGAACAACCGGCAGTACGGATGCCTTGATTGTTATTGACGGAATACCAGACAGGGGCGGATTTTCCCGACTAAATCCTAAAGACATTGAGTCTTACACTGTATTGAAAGATGCATCTGCAGCTATTTATGGAGCAAGGGCCGCCAATGGAGTTATCTTAATTACCACCAAGAGAGGACAAGCCGGGAAGCCTGACTTTTCGTTTGACAATAGTGTTGGCTGGTCACAGCCAACAAGGACTCCAGATTTGTTAGACTCGTGGCAGTATGCAACAGCACAAAATGAATATGCCGATAATTTTTCTGGTCAGGCGCATAAATGGACTCCGGATGATATTACAAAATTTAAAGACGGCAGTTCTCCTTTGACTCATCCTAATACTGATTGGATTAAAGTACTTTTAAAAGATTGGTCAGTACAATCTAACCATTCAGTATCTGTTCGTGGAGGCACAGAGGCTATTCGGTATTTTGTATCTGGACAATACTTATATCAAAGCGGAAATTTTGTAAACGGAGATCATAATTACGATCAAATTCAGTGGAGAGCTAACCTTGATGCTAATCTGACAAAAAGTTTTTCTGCCGGATTTGATATGGCTTATCGCAAAGAAAAACGAAACTGGCTGGCAATGAGCAATATGAGCGACTTCTGGAGCGAAGTCAGAAGCGTTTACCCCTACCTTATCCCTTATTATCCCAATGGATATGCAGGTCTGGGCTTGACAGCCGGGGGTAACATGGCAAAAAGAACATCTCCTGATGCTGGCTATGACAAAAGGATAAACGATATTTTAAATTCTAAAGTAACTTTTCGCTGGGTATTGCCTGTAAAAGGATTGGCATTAACAGGATATGGTGCCTATGATCTAAATTTTTTCAATCAGAAGCAGTTTAATAATGTCTGGAATGAATACACTTATAATTCTGAAACACAAGTATATACATTAGTTCCAAGTAGCTCTGTAATAAATTTGACGTTGAATAAAGACGACTTATCTACAACGACCATCCATACTCAGCTTGAATATAAGAACTCTTTTGGGAAGCATAATGTTGATGCATTTGTGGCCTATGAACAAAGTGAGTATAAATATAGCCATCTGTATGCTTACCGTGACGGGTTCCCTAGTGGATCCGTTGATCAATTATTTGCAGGGGCAGATAATGCAAACAAAACCAATGATGGATATGAAGCAACTTCAGGACGCGTTAATTATTTTGGCCGTGTAAATTATGATTTTGCGGGGAAATATCTTGCCGGGGTTACGTTACGATATGACGGCTCGCAAAATTTCCCCAAAGGAAAACGTTTTGGTACCTTCCCTGGTGTTTCATTGGGTTGGAGATTGTCTGAAGAGTCGTTCGTCAAAGAAAATTTGCCATTCGTTAATAATCTTAAACTGAGGGCATCCTGGGGTATTCTGGGGAATGACAATGTAAATCAATATCAGTACCTCGCCTCCTATAAATATGGTACAAACGCATGGTGGTGGTGGAAAGCAACTACCGGACATACCTTTGGCGACAATCTAAATTATGTAAAAAGTTTTATTGAAAGTGGTACTCCCAACCCCAATATTACATGGGAAAAAGCAACAACGACTAATATTGCTCTGGAAGGAAGCCTGTTCAATAATAAGTTGGACTTCGACATCGATGTTTTCAGATCAGAAAGATCGGATATTTTGGCAAAACGTGATTTATCAGTTCCAGCTTATACCGGATTAACTCTTCCAGATGAGAATATAGGAAAGGTTCTGAACAAAGGAATTGAAATTCAACTCACTCATCGAAATAAACTTACCGATGATCTATCCTATTTAGTAAGCGGTAATTTCTCTTTTGTTCGCAATAAAGTCAAGTACTTAGATGAAGCGCCATTGACTCCTGATTATCAAAAGAAAGAGGGCTATCCAATTGATTCCTGGATGCTTTATGAGGCAGATGGATTGTTTCAAACTCAGGCGGAGGTAGACAATTATCCTCACATAAAAGGAACAGGTCCTGGCGATGTTAAATTGATCGATGTGAATAATGATGGAACAATTAACGAAAAAGATCAAGTTCGTAAATTCTATGGTGTTACTCCAGAAATTGTTTACGGTCTAAATCTAGGTGTCACATACAAGAATTTTGATCTATCAGTCCTTTTCCAGGGGCAAGCCCATGCTTATTTAATGGTTAAACCAAACAGATTGAATTACGAAACAGATTATTTCGATGGAAGATGGCAAAAACAAGGTGATAGTGAGTATCCACGTACGTTTTGTGGACCAACTGTTACTTCTGGGCAAAGCAGTTATAACTCGACTTTTTGGCTTAAAAGTGCTGCATTTTTAAGGCTGAAAAATGTCTATCTATCTTACAATCTGCCTAAACACTGGATGGAGGCTATCCATTTGTCGGGTGCTAAAGTTTTTGTATCCGGAGCCAATTTATTCACACTAGATAAGATAAAGTTCTTTGATCCTGAGTTAAATAGTAATGATGGGTTATCCTACTCTTTGCAAAGAACTATTCAGTTAGGTTTAAATCTCAATTTCTAATAATTATTTATAAAAGTGATTATGAAAGCATTATATTATATAATTATACTGTTATTCCTTCTTGTTTCTTGTACCGATGAGATTTTGGATAAAAAGCCACTGGACAGGTATTCAGAAACAGATGTTTGGAGTGATCCAAAATTAGCTGAGCTTTTTGTAAACGAAGTTTATAATGGAATTGAAACCTATGTAACAGGAGGTCTATGCCCAAGTTCGATGGTAGATGATGCTTATTCAAACTTCAACTGGTGTAATGAAAGGTCTATTATTACCCATGGGTTATTAACTCCCGATAATTCGGTTAAAACAACAATATATTCCAGTAGTACTAATGGAAGATGGTTGTTTTATTATAAAAACATCCGATCAATCAATATTTTCTTTTCAAAAGCAAAAGATCTTCATGGAAATGATGATTTAGTCAACCGGATGAAAGGAGAAATGTATTTTTTACGGGCATATTGCTATTCTGAATTGGTGAACTTTTATGGTGGAGTGCCGCTCGTAAAGAAAGCATTTGATTTGGATTCTGATTTCAAGGTTGCAAAAAGCACTTATGATGAGGGCATCGGATTCATTGCAGAACAATGTGATAGTGCAGTAATGTTTTTACCTTATAACCAAAGTTCAGATAATACTGGCCGGGCAACGAAAGGTGCTGCGTTGGCATTGAAAGCTCAGGAACTTTTGTATGCAGCAAGTCCATTATACAATGGAGGTAGTTATAATGCAACAAAATTGCAAAAAGCCAAAGCTGCAACAGAGGCTGTTATTAATCTTTCTAACGGAAGTCAGAAAATGTACTCTTTATATTCCCCTAATGATTATCGGAAGATTTTTCTGGACTTTAATAATTCTGAGGTAATTTTTGCACAATACGAGAGTAGCGCGAATTTCAAAGATAGACAGAATACAATGAACAGGGATTTGGCAATGAATAGCATACACGGCTATGGCGCTTATAATCCCCTTCAACAATTGGTCGATGCATTTGAAGTTACGAACGGCTCACAAACAGTAATTCCTGCCACGTATGACAAGAATTCGGGACGTATGGTAACAACAAGCAGTTTGTACGATGATCAAAATCCATATAAAAACAGAGATCCTCGCTTCTATGCCAATTTGTTGTATGATGGCGCTATTTATGGAGGAAATAATACAGTTGAAACATTTGTTGGAGGAAAGGATTCTCCTCAAAGTGAGATGGAAGGATGGAATGCCTCACAAAGTGGATATCTAGTACGTAAATTTACTAGTGAGAAACAAGCAGCTTTTGTTTTTCCCGAAGTTGAAAATATGATGTGGATTGTTTATCGATTGTCCGAATTTTACCTTAATGAAGCAGAAATTCTTTTCGAATTGGGAACAACTGATTCTCAGGGTCACGATGCTTTGTGGTATGTAAATCAGATCAGGCAGAGAGGTTGTGTGAATATGCCGGCATATACATCTGTGGATAGAGAAAAAATCCGCCACGAAAGAAGAGTCGAGTTATGTTTCGAGGGGAATCGATATTATGATGTAAGACGCTGGCAAATTTATGATCAGGTATTAGGGTTGCCAGCTTATGGCATTCGAATTGAGAAACAGGCAGATGGATCAAAGAAATACAGTGTCAAAACAGTAGATAATCTGGTAAAATTTGATCCTCGCATATATTATATCCCGATTCCTACGTCAGAGATCAATAAAGACCCAAATCTTGGACAAAGCCCTGGTTGGTAGCTACATTTGAATCTGAACAGCACTTCTTTTTTTGTGGTAACAAGTGAAGTTTAGACTAAGACTCAAAAATTAGTTTGTGAGGGTGTTTCTTGAGGTTGAAACACCCTCCTTACATAATTTATCACTAAATCAACCGAAAATTAATCCTGATATTTTATGAAAAAAATAGTTCGTTTAACTTTGATAGTTATTATCCTGAGCTTCTGTTCTTTTATAACGATGTATGCGCAACAAACTCCTGAGAAAGGACTCAGATTTATTTCTACAGATACTGTCTTGGTTAAAATCTTTGATTGGGCAAAAAAGCAAGCTTTATGCTATAAGGGAAGTAGTCTTGATCCGGTGGGGTCGTGGTATGAATCAGCATTGCCGCCCAGAGAGGCCTTTTGTATGCGTGATGTTTCCCACCAGTGTATTGGTGCAGAGATACTCAACCTGACCTCGGAAAATAAAAATATGTTTATGCTTTTTGCAAAAAACATTTCTGAAAATAAAGACTGGTGCACCTTTTGGGAAATTAACAGATACAATAAACCTTGTCCTGATGACTACAGAAATGATAAGGAATTCTGGTATAACTTGCCCTCTAATTTTGATATCGTATATGCTTGCTGGAGGTTGTATTTATGGACTGGAGACATAACTTATTTAAATGATCCAATACTTCTAAACTTTTATCAAAGAACAACAAATGAATATATAAAGAAATGGCACCTTGAACCAGAGTCATTGCTGGTTCGCGAACCACATCTTAATATTCCATCTCCGTACAATTCGGCAGACCCATATCACAGGAGTCGTGGTTTATCCTCCTATAATGAGGGAGTACAGGATTTAGTCATGGGTGTTGATTTGGTAGCATCGATATATCGGGGTCTATTATCTTATTCCAGTATTCTTCAGGCTAATGGAAATACAGGACAATCAAAAGAAGTGAAAATAAAAGCCAGAGCTTATCTGAAACATTTAGACAACTTTTGGTGGGATAGCAAATCTGAGACCTATTACACCTATTACACAAAAGATCATCGTTTTGGACGGAATGAGATCGAGAACACTTTTTTATTGTGGTTTAATGCAATAAATGATACTATCCGAAAAAATAAAACAATAAATAGGCTCAATAATGTTGATTACAATTGGTTTAATATTGAAGGTCTTAGTTACCTTCCTTTGGCGATGTATGAACAAAATTATTCGGACGTGGCATATTATTATCTTAAACGGCTTTCGGATTCAAAGACCAAACGGAGAGAATATCCTGAAGTATCATTTGCCGTAATCGAAGCAATCGTACGTGGAATAATGGGAATTGATCCAAATGCAGTTACAGGAACAATAAGTACATTACACAGATCAAGTACTTTGGAAACATCAGAAATAAGAAACTTAACTGTTTTAGGAACAACAATTGATGTTTCTCATTTTGGAAATTCTAAATCGACTATTTTAAATAAAGGTAATAAACCTATAAAATGGCATCCCATGTTTATGGGTGATCGAAAGAAACTTTTTTTTAACAATAAGAGATTGAACTCTTGGAAAATCATTGATTCAAGAGGTAATTCAATCGTATATACGGAAGTAACGGTTGCCCCTGGGGAAAAAATAACTGTATCTACAACACCGAATTAATCTGTCATAATAGGATGAAAAAGATAAACTATTTGCTTTTTTTAATGCTGATAAGTGAAATACTATTAGCACAAAATTCGAGACGCTGGCGTTTTCTGGATGATAACGGAATTCAATGGAAAGTCACTAAAGGAGAAGCACATTCCGACCACATTGAAATGAGTGGGCTAAAAGTTTCTAGTATTGTTTCTTATGGAGCTAATGAGGATGGATCACTTTCCCTGAAGAAAAAATTGATTTTCCCTATGTTAAGAACCGTGCCAAACGATACCCATGCCAGTTTGAGCGTTAATTTTGATGATCTTGGAGAGCTTCAGATAATAGCGAATGGGAAGGTGGTGAAAGAATATCCCCAGTTTTTTAGTCTGAATGGGAAACTGGAGGTAAAAAGTTCAACAAATAGTTCGCTTGAAATAAATAGAATAATCTTCCCTTCAGTAGATAAACAGGCATTGATAGAGGTTATGACAATGAAAAATAAGAGTGATTCTGTTTATACTGTGGAAATCCTGAATAATTCGAAGCCTGTTTTGACTGATCCGGCAAAAGGAGTCTATGGGATGTACATCGTAGAAAAGAATGTGAAGGCAGTAGGCATACATAGCATTACCCCTGGTGATGAATTTACTTTTGCTTCAATTTACTCCGGACGAAAACAAAGTGAAGAACCATATAGCTATTCTTATCAGTTCGAGTTGAACAAACGAAATGGAATGGTGAAGGATATTTTCAATAATTTGGTATTGGAAACGCCAAACGATACGATAAATCGAGAATTCGCGGTTTCCAAATTGCGAACTACCGAAAGTATTTATGATACGAAAAATGGTTTGATGCATGGTCCGGGCGGCGGGGCATACTATGCTGCGATATGGGCAAATGATCAGGCTGAGTATGCCAATCCATTTTTTCCTTTTTTAGGCAATATAAATGGGAATGAATCAGCCATTAATGCTTACAGGCTTTTTGCACGCTTTATGAATCCTGAGTACAAGCCAATTCCCAGTTCAATCATTGCAGAAGGCACGGATATTTGGAATGGAGCCGGTGATCGAGGTGATATGGCTATGATTGCGTATGGTGCGTCTCGATTTGCATTGGCAACAGGGCAACGGGATATATCAAAAGAAATGTGGCCTTTAATAACCTGGTGCTTTGAGTTTCTGGAACGGAAAAAAACACCTAAAGGAGTAATAGCATCAGATAATGATGAATTGGAAGGGCGGTTTTATGCCGGAAAAATTAATTTATCGACCAACTGTCTGGCATACGGTGGGTACTTGAGTTCGGCAAACCTGGCTGATGAGTTAGGATATATGGAGATGGCAGAAAAATATCGCCAAAATGCACGAGAGTTAAGGATCGCCATTGAAAAATACTTTGGAGCGGAAGTTCAGGGTTTTAACACGTATAGATACTATAAGGACAATGATAAACTACGCGCATGGATTTGCATTCCTCTGGTAATGGGAATTACTGAGCGAAAGGAGGAAACTATTAAGGCATTATTTTCTGATTATTTATGGTCTCCGAATGGGATTTTAACAGAATCAGGAAGTACTACTTTCTGGGACCGCTCCACTTTATATGCTTTTCGGGGTTTATTGTTATCCGGAGCAACTGATATGTGTATGAAATACCTCGCCTACTACTCATCCACTCGGCTGTTAGGAGAGCATGTTCCATACCCGGTAGAAGCTTGGCCAGAAGGTGATCAACGTCATCTTGCCGCTGAAAGCGCTCTATACTGTCGTACCGTTACTGAAGGTCTGTTTGGTATTAATCCAGTAGGGCTGAATAAGTTTGCCATGACGCCATACTTACCTAAAGGGTGGGAACAAATGAAAATGAGAAACATAAATGCTTTTGACAGGAGGTTTGATATTGAGGTAATCAGAGAAGGAGAATGTGAAATTATAATCATAAAGATGGCTGATGGAGAAACAATCAGGGAAAAATGGGATAAAAAGAAACCTATAGAGATTGTTCTTCCCTAGTGCGGTATGAATTGTTGGTTTATCAATTAAATGCAAATGTTTCTCATTTAAAAATCAGAAGTTTTGAAATGACAGTTAACATTAAAAATGGAGTTTATCTACCATAGAGAGCTATTTGAAGGCTTTTTGTAGTTTTTATGGTTAACAGCATGGACTAAGGTTGGTTTAGTTGATCTTCCATTGTTTTAAGAGGAAGGTTTTCCGGGGGCATTTTTATGCTCCCGGATTAAGTTTTATTCGGAGTTAGAGAATAGTCCGAAATTCACAAACTACTTGCATGGTGCTTATTCTTATCACTAGCCAGGTTCGCTTTTTTGTAAAATGTAGGTGTTTGCTTAAAATGTGCCTTAAAAGCATTGCTCAAGTGGCTTTCGTCACTATACCCAAACTCGAAAGCAAGTTGCGATAATGTTTGGTTCTGATGCACCAACCGGTCAGCAATCAGGTTCAGTGTGTATGTTTGGATGTATTTCTTGTATGAACTGCCCGTTGATCTGCGAAAATACTGGTTGAAATAATTCTTGCTTATATTGAATTTTTCTGCAATATGCTGTGTCGATAATAAATCTCTTTCTGCAATGTGCAGGTCTATGTAATTTAAAATCGACTGTATCTTTTCGTCTTTCGGCGTACTTACTATCAGATTCTCGTCTTCCGACATCAAGGCGAGAATTAAACTCAATGCATTTTTTATTACAATGTTCTGAAGGGAAGTAACTCGTCCATATTCCTTTATGATAAGTTTAACTAAGTCGCCAATATTTTTCTGACATTCGGTCGATAATAAAATCTTTCTACGAGGCGACAAAAAACGGGATAACAGTTGCTTAAAATCTTCATCATGCAAAAAAGGTTCAAAATAGCTTTCGTTGAATTTTATAAAACATATTGCCGACTTTTCCTGAAATATAAAAAAATGATTATCCTGCGGCGGCATAATAAATAGGTCTCCCTTTTTGTAATTATAGCTGCATCCGTTAATGACATGCTGCCCTTTACCTTTAATTATATACTGCAACTCGTAGTGCGTATGTTTGTGCATAGGCAGGTTCCATTTATCCCCAACGGCATAATCAATATCTATTTTCTGAGCGAGTGTTCGTATATGCATCTATAAAAATTACAAGATTTTCGTCGTTTTCTTCAAGTATTGATTAACAAAAATACGGCAGTTTTGCATACGATAGCAAACTGTAAGTAAATCAGTTCATAATAAATATCAATTTTAAAGTTAACAGTAAAATGGAAACAACAAAAGACAAAATTAACGTATTTATTACTGGCGTTTCCGGGTACATCGGAGGTTCGGTGGCCGAACGGCTGCTTTCGGCAGGATATAATGTATCGGGCTTGGTGCGCTCAGAGGAAAAGGCCAAATTGCTCGAAGCAAAAAACATTAAACCGATTGTAGGATCTTTAGATGATTCCGAAATAATGGCCAATGCAGCAAAAGAAGCAGATATCGTAATTCACACAGCAAATGTAGATCATCCAGCTTCGATATATACTTTAGTTTCGGCATTAGAACGTTCAGGAAAAACCTTAATTACTACAACCGGTTCATCCATTGTTACGGATTATGCCGACGGAGAATATGCAGGCACTACGTTTCATAGCGAAGACACTCATTTTGAACCTGTACCTTTCAGGAGACCAAGGGTTGACATGAATAAATATGTTCGTATGGCTGCTATCGAAAGGGGGGTACGGACAATTGTTATTTGTCCGTCGATGGTTTACGGAGAAGGCAAAGGGTTGCAGCCCGATAGTGACCAAATTCCGAAACTGATCGCTTTTTCTAAAAAGGAAGGTGCCGGACTGTATTTCGGGAAAGGGCTTAACCGGTACTCGAATGTACACATTGACGACCTGGTAAATCTTTATATGCTGGCGCTTGAAAAAGCTCCTGGCGGATCATTCTTTTATGCAGAAAATGGTCATAACTCGTTTAAAGAAATTGCAGAAATGATTGGCGCTTATCTCGGATTTGAAGGCCGAACATTTAGTATTACAATAGATCACCTTATTAAATATCATGGAGAAGCTGATCGACTTGGAGTGGCATCAAATAGTCTGGTAAAATCTGTCAACGCCAGAAGGCTTGGATGGCAGCCCAAAGGCCCATCGCTTGCTGACTATTTTAAAAGTCTTTGTAAATAGTTATTACAGTCGTGAGTAAAGAGAAAACAATACAAGCTTAAGTATGGTGACAGGATATATATTTTGGAATGTTGATCCAGAGATTGTTAAACTATTCGGAATCATTTCGCTCCGTTATTATGGTCTACTGTTTGTTATAGGGATGTTCTTGGGCTATTTTGTTGTGAAACGAATTTACATCAAGGAGAATTTATCAACGGAGAGATTGGATAAACTAGCTGTTTTCATCTTTATTGGGACAATTGTCGGAGCAAGATTTGGCCATTGTTTATTTTATGAGCCGGAGTATTTTCTTAAGCATCCATTGAATATAGTTATACCATTTAAGTGGGATTCAGATGGAGAACTGAATTTTACAGGGTTTCAAGGTTTATCTAGTCATGGTGGGGCAATTGGTGTCTTGACTGCGATAATTTTGTATTGTAAAAGATATCGATATGACTCTTTGTGGGTGTTAGATAGAATTGCAATTGCGACACCCTTAACGGGAGCATTTATTCGATTTGGCAATTTCATGAACTCAGAAATCATTGGAAAACCGACCGGAACAGATTTTGGAATTGTTTTTCAAAAAGTTGATCTATTACCAAGGCATCCAACCCAATTATACGAAGGTGTAGCCTACCTGATATTTTTTTTTGTTTTACATTGGATATTTTTTGATAGAAAAACAAAAAGGGGGAATGGTTTTATTTTTGGATTGTTTTTAGTCATGTTATTTGGAACACGTTTTATTTTGGAATTCATCAAGATACCTCAAGTTGAGTTTGAGAACGGAATGATTCTAAACATGGGACAACTTTTGAGTACCCCATTTATTTTGGGTGGAATTGGTTTAATCATTAGGAAACGAACCCCTTTGAATAATGATAATTTATCGGGGACTACAGCGGCATTTCGTTGACTAAAGGTTAAAATACTTAACTCAGCTATTTCGAAAGTTCATAGATTAAATGTGACGTTAAGCGTTCTGAAACCGTACTTACAGGTTAAATCAATAGCTCGAAAATCTTTACTATTCAGAGTTTGAATCTCATAATTTAGGTTTGGTGGAGAGGATTTCTTGGGGTATTATATGCCCCAAGATTATTACTTTCTAATAATATTGAGGTTTTACTTTTAAAATCAATACTGTTTCTTATTGTTTATAATTAGACTGTTATGGAATTTTAGTGGTGGTGAAAACTTATTTTTAGACTAATAGATAGTCATAGTAACAAGTATAATTTTAATTACATGGAAACATTTAATGCAATCATTCTGGATTTGGAAAACAGTCTGTCCAGCATGAAAGATGTTTCGGGAAACGCCCCGGAACAATTAGAGTATGCTATTGGACTTTGTAAAGTCGCACTGGATCGAATGCGAAAACAGGTGATCCAAGAAAGTTTTCCTGACCAAAAATCGGAAATCTATTTTTTCAAAAAACTCAAACCATCTGTCTATTGTAAGCTGTTATATTTCCAAGCTGTTTTCGACATTGAAAGCAAATGTAAAAAAGCAGACATCCCGGTTATCAAGAGATATCTTCAGCAAAGGTTATCCAAAATCCACGAATATATGGAGGAACACCAAGTAAAGGTACAATATTACAGAAGTGGATTTAATCACTTGGATGAGAAGTATTTTCTTCGAAATAATGATGAAATTCCTCTGAAACTTCGGAATGATCACCAGTTAATGGATGAAGAATTCTTCACCTGGCATGATCATACTTTTTCTACAATCATGGCCTTTGAAATGCTCACTGACTATATTATTGCAGAATTGAAAAAACTGGATAATCTGGAAAAAATTATTGTTGAATTTCCGGGATCAACCTTATACTGGACTGGAAAGAAAATAGAATTAGTTGAAGTACTTTACGCCATTTATTTTTCCGGCTCAGTAAATAACGGCAAAGTGACTATAAAGGAATTAGCCGATTTCTTTGACCGAATATTTAATGCTGATTTATCCAAAGATGTCTATCGATACTTTGCTGAGATACAGCAGCGCAAGGATGGGAACCAAACCAAATTTCTTGATTATTTAAGGGCTATCCTGATAAAGAAACTGGGTGATAAAAATGAATAATTCGGAAAATAAGATTTAGTAGTCAAAATAAACCATTGATCTATGTTTGCTATATTTGTGCAGATAATGGAACGATACTTTGGAACAGGATAGGGATTCTGTTCGTTTTGAAATATAAAAGCGTTAGCTTTTATTCTTGCTTCTAAAACTGCCAAAATTTTTCACGACAAGAATATAAAGTATGACGCTCACGCTCTGGCGTGGGCTGTACTTATTTGTCGTGGGGCGCTTGGCAGTGCCTTGAAGCAGTTAGGTTATGGCTCGCGCCTCTTTTTTAACAATCCACAAAACTTAAATAAATATGTCAGATTTTTATACTGAAAGATTACGCCAGTATGCTGATTTAGTAGTTCCATTTACTGGCTGCCCATTCGGAGAACCAATCAACGAATGTCTGTTTAAAGAATTCCATAAGCTTGGAAATGAATCCAGACAAATTGAACAAGTTAGTCTTCACACTGAGATAGAACTCGATTTACTAAGGTCTTATCACCGGGATTGTATGCAGAGGTACTTCAATAGGGAGTGGAAGCCTAAAGTGCCTAAAAAATTAATCATATAGAATTGGTTCTGAATCGCTTTATACCTGTTTGTTTTCAAATTAGTCTCAACATTTTTTAGAAAAATTCTTTTCTGACGAAGAAAACTTTTGTCACCTGACAACATCTTGATAACAAATGAATTTTGAATAGCAGATTTTTGGGGAAACTCAAAATATATCATTCAAAATTAAAAGTTATGCCTTCAGAAATTATTACCACCGATGATCTTCGGGAATTTAAACTCGAATTATTCTCCGAACTGAAAAAGCTCTTTGACGAGCACCACGGCCAACCAACGAAAAAGTGGCTCAAATCCTACGAAGTCCGCAAGATGCTGGGTATTTCCCCCGGGACCCTTCAGAATATGCGCATTAATGGAACCCTTCCGTTTACGAAGATGGGAGGAATACTTTTCTATGACTCCGCCGAAATCCAGAAAATACTGGAGTCCAACAAGCAAAAAGACCGTTTTAGTTTCAATGCCAGACGATGAACTACGTCCGGCATCTGAACGGATTTTTTGAACGTTTGGCAGAAGACAAGCGCCTGTCTTCCTATCACATCAGCCTGTACATCGCCCTTTTTCAGCATTGGAATGCCAACCGGTTCAGCGACCAGTTCACCATTTCCCGAACGGAAGTGATGCAACTGGCCAGGATTGGTTCTGCCAATACTTATGCTCGCTGCATGAAGGAACTGGCAGACTGGGGCTACATCGCGTACTTCCCTTCTTCCAATCTCCATTCAGGAAGTAAGGTTGCCTGTACCAGATTTGATAGCACAAGTGATACCGCCGGGAATACAGCCAATGATATCGGTAGCAAAAATGATACAGCGGCCAGTACAGCAACAGATACGGCAAACAATACTGGTACTGAAAGTGATACTGTCTCTGATACAGCAACCAATACCGGTACTTCAGGCGATCTTAGAACTGATACCGGAGTCGGTACTACTAGGGATACCGGTATCAAAAACGATACAGCAGGAAGTACAGGAAGCGATACAGCAACCTGTACCAGTATTACAGCCGATACTGAAGATGATACCGGAAGAAGTACTACAACACCTGAAAATGAGCCTGCCGGTATTAAAAGTGATACAGGAACTGATACCGCAAGTGATACACTTTTTATAAACATTACAAACAAGAATAAACAGGAAGAAAAGTCAGTCAGAAGAAATCAAAAAGAAGATTCTGCAGAAAACAAAAAAAACGAAAAACAGGCAAGCAAGGCAAATCCTGAAAATTCAAATTCCGAAAAATTTCAGATTCCGGATTTGCCGATTGTGGAGCAATTTTTTGAGCAGAACCTATTCTCCGGCCATGAAGCCCGGAATTTTTACGCCCACTACCAGTCAACAGGCTGGAAGACCGGGGATATGAAAAAAATACTTTCCTGGCAGGCCGTTGCCCGGAAATGGATGAACAATACTCATGAAAATACAAACAATGAACGAGAATTCAATAAAATCGGGACCGGCAACCTCAGTGTCACGGTCAACAAAAATTACAATGAACCCTTATGAGCAAATTGCTGATTTTAAGGGTGGAATATTTAATTTCAGTTTTCCAACCAGTGTGCAGTGGATGGAAGAACGGGGCAAAATCCTGTTCGGGAACCATTTTGCGATTGATCCAAACGATCTGGAATTGATCTTCAGATTGCTGGTTTACGCTATTGGCGACAAGGAAAACGCTGAAAAGCATGGCATCAACCTTTGGAAGGGACTGCTTATTGCAGGTCCGATCGGTTGCGGAAAAAGTTCGCTGGTCCGACTGATCAGCTATTTCTGCCCGAGAGAAACCCAATTTATGGTCAAGCCAACCCGCGAAATCAGCTTTGAATTTGAAAAAGACGGGTTTTCGGTGATCAACCAGTACAGTAAAGGATCGTTCTTCAGGTTGGGAAATTATCTCGTTCCCAAAGCTTGGTGTTTTGATGACTTGGGGCTGGAACAAACTCCGAAATACTACGGAAACGACTGCAATGTGATGGCCGAAATCCTTTTGGCCCGGTACGATTTGTTTGTCTCTAAACGAATGATGACCCACATTACCACTAACCTTTCAGCTTCAGAACTGGAATCCATTTACGGGAACCGCATCCGCAGCCGGATGCGCGAAATGTTTAACTTGGTGGCCTTTGACAGGGAATCAAAGGACAAAAGGGTTTAGGGTAAAAATCAAAAAAAGATAAACCCAAAATCAGGTATTAGTTGATGTTTGGTTAGCAGGTACTGCGGCCTGTTCGCGCTTTGGCTCCGCCGGGCGCGAACAAGCCTCGTCCAAATAGGGAAGACTGGCCTTGTCCGGTTCAAAGAGCAATCCCGACCATTTCATGACAGATTGCCTTTTCCCTTGCAAGGCCACACTTCCTGTTTTTGCAGGTTTTAATGAATTTTTCATTAAATAATTTTGTATCATCTACTTTCCCAGTCTCCACAAAACATTCGCTTCACTTCGCTTTTCCTACTTCCTAATCCTGTTCATGGACTCACCTGAACCGATCAATTTATCAGCTTGTTCAGCTCATTAGCAGTATTACTCGCTGATAGTTGTCCTAAGAAATATGTATTATAACTGATATAAAAACGGACAACAGTATTACCCATATAACATCTATTTTTTGTATTAGCAGAAAAAAAGTAAGCAAAGAGAATAGAATGTTGATTAGGCTCCAATGAACTCCAATGGAAAAACGAAATGTTACCACTGCCAGTAGGCCAACAAAAGAGCAAAGAATACCATTTATAACTTTATTGAATTGGGGGTAAGATTTGAGCTTATCGAAAAAAGGAATGATGCCCATTAGGATAAGGAACGACGGGGTAAATATACAAACCGTTGCAAGTAAGCTTCCTAAAACACCAAAGTGTATATAACCGAAAAATGTGGCAGCAATAATGATGGAGCCAGGCGTCACCTGACCCAATATGAGCCCGTCCATGAATGTTTTTTCATCAAACCAGCCATATGAATCAACCAATTCGTTATACATAATAGGCATGGCAGCTAATCCTCCGCCAAATGAAAAAAGGTCGATGCGTAACATCAACGTAGCTAGTGTAAAATAATCTTTATTAAAAAAGAATAACACACCGGCACAAATGAAAACAAGTAGCAACAGAATCAGAAAAAACTTAAAGGTTTTCGAATATAACTGATTTCGAGACTGAGGTAAATCCTTTTTAGTTAAAACGATACCTAGAAGTGCTGTTAGTAACAATACAAATGCAGGATGTAATCTGGTAAAAAACAACCCGGCAGCAATTAATGCAATTAGCCAATCGTTAACATTTCGGAAATTCTTTTTGCCAAAAATATAGGCGGCATTGGCTACTATAGCCACAATAACGACCCGTAATCCTCTCAGTATTATTTCTACGCCTTCAATGTTTTTGGATTGTTTATATAGAATGGACAATATAAACATGATGAGAAATGCTGGCAATCCGAATCCAATAAAACTTACTAAAGCGCCCCGGATGCCTTTCAATTTTAGACCAATATAAGCTGCTAGCTGCATTACAATAGCCCCAGGGATAACCTGGCAGAGCGCAAGTCCGGAATCGAATGTATTTCCTTCCATCCATTTCCGTTTGTCAACAATGTGTTTGCGGATATGTGCAGTCATGGCTAAACCTCCAAAGCCAGTTAAGCCTATCCAGAAGAAAGAACGGAATAATTTGATTAGAGAAAGATTTTCTTTGAGTTGCATAAAAGGTGTTGCTGCAAAATTCAATTATAAAACAGTATACATGATAACAACCAGGGACAAAACGGAAATAAACGCCCAGAGTAAAACTCCCTGTATTAAAGGTCTTACACCCACTGAACGAATTAAGTCTTTTGATAAACCTGTACCAATTAAAAACAGGGTAATTTTCAGTCCAATTTTTGACAACATTACTATATATGAAGTTCCGGTGTGAATAGCCGGAATAAAGGTGTTGATAAGCATTGCCGCTACATACAGAAAAATGAAATACGGAATTTTAATCCTTGCTGATTTGTTTTTAAAAGCAAAAACGGTAATGAAGGCTAAGGGAATTATCCATAAAGCACGTTCTAATTTAATTATTGTAGCAATTTGAAGGGCTTCCTGTCCATACTTTCCAGCAGCCCCTACTACCGAACTGGTATCGTGAATGGCAATAGCAGCCCATACTCCAAATTGGTGTTGCGACAAATGGATTAATTTACCAATAAACGGAAATGCAAATAATGCAATGGAATTTAAAATAAAAACAATACCTAAAGCTGTTGTAATTTGTTTTTCGGTTGATTTAATAATGGGAGATATGGCTGCAATAGCACTACCACCGCAAACCGCAGTGCCAGTTGATATTAAATACGAGGTGTTTTTTTCAATTTTCAGCCGTTTACCAATAAATAAGCCTAATATAATAGTACTTAATATGGAAAAAATAGTAAATAAAATACCTTGTTTTCCTGCCTCAAAAGCCTGAAAGGCATTCATGCCAAAGCCTAAGCCTACAACGGATATTTGTAACAAAATATGAGTTAATTTCTTACTCAGTTTTAAGAACGGGTGCTGAATAGTTTGAGTTAATACAATGCCCATAAGCAAAGCAATAGGGGTATCAATAACGGGCATGGCACAAATACTGATTGCAACAATGTAAATGATTTTTGAATATTTCATTACTAATTAAATTAATTGCTTCAAACGTAACTGAAAGATAATCAGCAATCAAATCATAAAAAGTAATGCTCAATTACTATAAGTTATAGTATTTGTGTATAAAATTGAGAAATAGCTTTGTAAGCCCGGCAGGTTCCGGCCCTTTGGGGGAAATAAAATAGAACTGACGGTGAAATTTAAGGCCGGGTATATTTATTAATTTGAAAATACCTGCTGAAAGTTCCTGTTCAATTGCATAGCGTGAAACAATACCCACACCATTACCTGTTTTAACAAAAGATTTAATAGCCTCGGTACTGCCTAAATGCATTAGAATATTTAAGTTTTTAGGGCTAATTCCATGGTGCTGAAGATTTCTTTCTATTATTTCCAACGTTCCTGAACCTCTTTCGCGCAGCACCAATGGAAGTTTAACAAACTCATCGTTTGTAATAAGCTCAGAGGTAATATTGTTTTGAGCTGATTTAAAAATTAATAATTCATCGTTGATAAATGGCGAATAACGGATATCTGAGTTTGTTGGTTTGCCTTCAACTATCCCAATATCTATTTCATTTTTTAGTAAATGTTGTTCAATCCGCTCGGTGTTTCCGTTAATCAGGGATAATTTAATTTCGGGGTTTTGTTTATTGAACCGGGCCAATGCCGCAGGAATTACATACTGAGCTATGGTTGTACTTGCCCCCAACCGAAGATTGCCTTCGGGATTGCCTTTAAGCTGGCTTAATTCAAATATTGCTTCGTTGTGTAGATTAATAATTTGTTCGGCATACGATAGCAATATGTTTCCAGCCTGTGTAAGAACTACTTTATTACCTGTACGATTAAAAAGCTTAACTTCAAGCTCGGCTTCCAATTCTTTAATATGTTTGGTAATTGCAGGCTGTGTGATAAAAAGCTCGGCAGAAGCTTTAGTAAAACTTAAATTATTGGCAACACACTGAAAAACTTTTAATCTGAAATCGAGCATAGGAAAAGGGTTATGTGATTTTTAGGATGACTGAGAGTTAAATTTAGGATTTAACAATTTGGAATAAAAGTTTAAAGGTGTTACAAATGTATTACATGATATTTCACTCAAACTAAAAACTTTTACGTCAACTGATTATAAGTAATTTACGAATTCAACCACAACCTAAATTCTGAAACTTTATTTTTACTGATTATAATTTCTTCAGGACAGCTTTTTGTTAATTCTAATTTCAACTGATTGTTGCCATATTTGTATATTTTACTAATAGCCCCCATTGAAATAATGAATTGCCGGTTTGCCCTAAAGAATTCATTCGGGTTGATTTGTTCGTAAAAATCTTCAAGGTTACTGGTCGAGTTATACACAATATTGTTGTTACAATGGATATAGGTTAATGTATTTTCGGTATAAAAAAAAGCAATATTATTAACAGGGATCGGCACTAACTGGTCTCGCCAATTGATAACTATCCGTTGTTTGCTACTTGGTGTTTCAGGATTGATTTCAGAAGACAACTTCTGTTGGTTCCGCACAAGGTCGGAATTGAGCTTTGAAAGGTTAAGGACATCACTTAAAAGCATTTCATTACCCGTTTCAATATATTTCTCATATCGTGAATTAACCCAACGTACAGCAATAAATGACAATAAAATAATTAGTAAAGCTGAAGCTAACTGAATAAGGATAAACTTAACTTTAAGCTCGTGCAATTGGCGTGACAGCAGGCTTGTATTGGCGTGTGCAGCAACCATCCAACCGGTATTACGAACCGGATAAACATAAATTATTTCGGATTCTTTGTTTGCATCGCCAAATGTTCTGATTCCTCCGGCAGCCTTGCCATTATTTAATAATTCAGGAAAGCCTAAAGACTCGGGACGTTTTAAATCATTTACGCGCGAACTTTTATCAACACGCTTTCCTATCTTAGAAGGATTGGGGTGGCATATTTCTACCCCGGAAGTGTCGTACATACAAATGAAACCTACTGATAAATCGGTATTTTCAATTGAATGCTGAAGGTTTGAAACAACAGTAGATTGAGTTGTACCAAGTTGCAATTGCGCTTCGAGCAGTATTGCAATTTCACGCGCTTCACGCTTGCCTGCTTCGAACTGGCGATTTATTAACCAATCTTTACTTTGGTTGAACAGATAATTTACCGTTATAGAGCTAATGGTAAAAACAACAATTCCCAAACACACGAGTGTAAGCATGTATATTTTGTCTTTTTTCATCGGGAAAATTTACCAAAAGTTGATTATGGTAAAGGTACTTTTTCGCCAGCAAGCGAAGAAATATTCTCTACTATTTCTTTCACTTATGGTATAACCGACATTTTTTCGTTAGTAATAAAAGCAATTCTCTGGTTATAGTTTTCAATATTATTTGTCAATTTTAATAGTTGTCCGGTATAGCAGCTGTAAACCGGGACTATTTTGTTTTCGGAATTTTTATTGAACTTTATAATTTCAACAGAAACAATATTCCCAGGAATGTTTGCCCCAAACCAACGAGGGTCTGGCACTTGTTTCCAGGTAACCATATAAAGCACCGCATTTACAGGATACTGCGGGCTGCCGTTGCTACCTGCATGATTGAACGCAATATTATTCCCATATAATGTTGACATTGTACCGTGTTTGAGATTTACAAACGAGGTAATAACATTTTCCACTAAAGGGTTAGAGCCTAAGATGTTTGTATCTATTTCTGAAGCCGGCTGATTAAACACCTTTTCTCGTTTTGTGCAGCTTGCAAATGATAAAAGAAAAATTAGCGAAGCAATACAGTATTTCAGCCATAACAAATATGCACTATTTGACACAGATTGTACTTGCATAGAAAAATTATAGCCTGATGTTTTGTTATTTAAATATGTTGGGTTCATGTTTATTGAGCATTAAGTTTTACAGGAAATGTGAACACATAATCATTATTGCTTTCGGGTCTATGACAATTAATACACTCGTTGGTAAATGATGGCGCTTTACCATAAGGTTTTAAATCAGTGCCTCTCCAACGAGCCCAGCCCCACCCATTTGTTTGGGAATACTTTTTAGTATCTTTAATCATGAACTCGACCTGCTTGAATTCACCAGTACGTATGTTGCCCGTTGAATCAATTAACTGAGCCCAGGCAACTTTGGCCAATGTACTGCCATCGGGCCAGGGGTTTATGTGGTTCTCGTTTATTGCTTTTATCGCAATATCGTTGCCATATATAACCCTGATTGAGCCATTATCAAACCGGTCGGAAGTACTAATGGCCTTCCAGTTTTGATAACCCGGAATAAATTGAATGCCATTTGGCGCAGGCATTACCGATAAGGTTTGTTTCTCTTTAATATCAGATTGGTAAATGAATTTTTTGTACTGCTTTTCAACATTAGTAATTGCTGTTGAATCTGATTGTTTACAGGGTGAAATATCTTTTAAATATTGTTTTATGGTTTCAATATCGTTGTCTGAAACCCGGGCACTTTGGTGAATATACGTATATGACTTTAAGGGCATTTCTCCCGAAAGTATTTTGTTTAAGCTATAATACAATGCTGCCTTCTGAGCTGAAGGGGTAAGCTTATCCCATTCGGAAAAATTTAAGACTTTACGCCCTTCTTTTACGTGGGAGGCTACCATCCATTGAGCAGGGATTATATTATCATACCAAGCTAATTGGGTTTCGTTGGAATGGCACGCATAACACGATTTTTTCAATATTTTAGCAACATCGGGAGGTGCAGAAATATTCTGACTTACCGGAGGGTTTAGCAATTTAGTACTGATTAACTGTAAACAACCAAGAATTATCAATAACACAATTAATACTGCTGCCCATTTCTTTTTAACTTGACTTTTCATATAGAACTTTTGAGGCTAAAAGTATTATGCGAAAAATAGGACTGCAATAAAAAATCGTTTAAAGGGATTAAATTGAGTGTAAAGCCGAAAAACTAGATTTGAGAATTATAGATGCTTGAGAAATATAATTTGATTCTGGCGACGATCCTAATTCTTTAATCAAGAGAATGAGTAGGATTTTTTGAAAAATGAAAGGTCTTTAACATTAAATTACTATTTAACTCGCTTTTGCTTTCATATTTACTTATATTCCTCTCATCATGGAGAAGACTTACATATAATCTTTGGAAGTTTTAATCTTGGCCAGTACATTACGGTTCAAACTACCTTTGGATTTAGATTTCTTGAAGAATTAAAATTTAAACTGCTTTGATTTCAAGGGATTCCTCTGTCCCCCGGCACATTCCCTTCACCTCGCTTTACCGCTCCCTAAGCCGGTTCGTGCCTTACCGAAATCGGTCGCTGAGTACGCTCGTTCAGATAATAAGCCGGATTTGACCCCACGTCAAGAGTGGCCCCTTTCCTTCCATTAACGCTATTTCCTGCCCCCAATTCCATTTCGCTTGCTCCGGCCTTTTCAACGCATGATCCGAAAAACAAAGGCCGGAAACAAGCTCTATTTCAACCCCGCAGTCGCTTCATTCCGGTACAGGTACCACACTTGCCTTTTCCCCGCACACTTTCATAAATCTTTTATCAGGTATTTTTTGTCGAGAACCCGCTTAGTCAAAATCAAAAAGAAAAGCCAAGTTAGCCGGACTCCCAGCAAACTCAGCCTCAATAAATGCGCAAGGCCAGGCAAGTGTCCCGCTCTTTTAAACATTTTGGGAATCACTCTTTTCGATTTTTGATACGAATTTCGCGGTCCAGCCTTGCACGTTTGCCCCGTCCGTCATTTTTTCGGCTTTCTTTTTATTTTTTTGACTGTTTTTTCTTTTTCTTTTCAAAAATTCTTCGGTTTTCAAATCAAAACAAAACCAATCATTTCAAATTACTTCTTGTTCAACGTCCAATCCATTTTCGGTTAATTCAATCCGGAATTTATTTCAACAAGCTGACTTTCAATTAAATAATTAACAATAAAAAATACCCCACCTGACAATATCTATACAAATGGTCTGATTCCAAAGCCAGAGATTTGCTGCGATGATTTTGAAACCTGATTGCCCAATTAGTTCAAAATATTCGCAGTATCAACTCAAAAAACTGAAAACAATGTTTGGAATCAATCAAATCAGCTGGGGACAGTTTACCGGTTTTATCCTTTTTATTCTTTTGGCCTGGTACCTGTCCTTTTTTCTGCTGGCCTTTATCAATCAAAAAAGAAAGAGGAATACACTTTTTGAAGATGACCAATTTATTCCGGTGGAGGCTGAGGGGTTTAACCCTATATCCGTTTCTTCTATGGATTTGCCCTCAGAGTTAATCCCTGTTCGTCTATCAGAAGACATTGCCCTGCCAGCTTCGCTTTATGAAGAAACTGGGATCGATGACGGTTATTCCATCGACGCTTTTTCCAAACCCGATCATCCGGAACTGCCAAAAATCCTGGAGAAAATCCAGCATCAATCATAAACAATGCTCAATTACTTATTTTTAAAAACTCAAAGTCGCATGAAAACAAAAGTTCAGTGTTTTTTCAAACGGGCGCAAGCCTTTGTTGCACTCGTTATCCTTAGCATTTACCAGGCTGCCGCTCAATCTGCTGCCGGTATTGACCAGGCTACTGCCGAAGTCAGTTCGTATGTCGATCCTGTCTCCAACCTGATTATCGCCATTGGTGCAGTTGTTGGGTTGATCGGCGGCGTCCGCGTTTACATCAAATGGCAGAGTGGAGACCAGGACACCCAGAAAGCCATTATGGGCTGGTTTGGTGCCTGCCTGTTTTTGATCCTGGTTGGCGTGGTAATCAAAGCATTCTTCGTGTAATGCACACCTACCCAATCAAAAAGGTGGATACCCGGTTGTACATCAAAGGGCTTTCCGGCCCTTTGGTCTTCCGGGCGCTTTATGGCATCATTGCTACCTTCTTCGGTTTCTCCGGCTTATATATCCTGGCAGGTGTTTTCCCTGCCGTGTTGATCGGAGTCCCAGCCTTTTTCGGGTACCTGTACCGGTTGAACACCATTCAGAAAAAATACGGACCGGAAGGCTGGAATAAAAAGCAGACCGCGAAGAAACTACCTCAATTTATCAGCTGCAAACGACGAATCCATCAAAACTATTCCAGATGAAAATCAGAAACCTTGAAACAGTGCTCCCGATACTGGGATTTAACAACGATGTTCAGGTCTCCAATAACCTGGATTTGACCATTGGGTTTAAGCTTCAGTTGCCTGAAGTTTTATCCAACAGCACGGAACAACTCTATATGCTGCACGATACCTTTCAGCGGATGATCAACCTGTTGCCAGCCGGAAGTTTTATCCATAAGCAGGATTTCTTTTTGGTCAACGAATTTCATTCTGAAGAAACGGAATCAAAAGCGAGCAGTGCAAAGGCCAGCCTGAATGAATCTTACCTGGAGCATTTTGATGGAAGACATTACCTGAAGCATGACTGCTGTTTTTACATCAGTTTGCTCAATAAAGGACTTCTAAAAAGCTACCTCGAATCGGCTCTGATCTTTTCTCGCAAAGAACGCAATCTTGAAAAGTTGCAGTACGACAAGATCAACGAATTAAAGGGAAATGTTATGGCGATCTTTCAGCAAAACGGGATTGTTTGTAAACCCATCACCAAAGAAGAAGCTATTGGCGATGAACATTTTCTGGGAATGATCGAACGCTTTTTAAGCCTGAACTTTACCGAGAACCACCCGGCATTGGGCGGGATCGATTTTCGGGACCGGTTGAAAGTGATGGACCAGTTTGTGGAAATCCTGTCATTAAGCGACTATTCACACATCCCGGCAGAACTCAGACCGGTGTCAGAACACCCGCAAACCGGACTGCCTGTATCATTGGTCTATCCGTTAAGTTATCATTTGCCATTTTCTCACGTAACTAACCAGTTTATCTACATTCCCGATCAGCAGGAAATCAAAGCTTATCTGGAGGGAAGCTATAAGAAGATCTTCAGCCTATCCAAGTTTTCATCCGAAAATAAAGTCAACACCGGGCTGATTGAATCCTTCCTGGACCAGGTGCAAACTTCAGGAGAAAAGATCGTAAAAACCCACTTTAACGTGATCCTTTTTGATTCTTCGCTGAAAGACTTAAAGCAGCACAAAAGCGAAACCAGTTCTGCATTTGCACTGATGAACTGTTTTCCGTACCAGCACACCCACGATCTTCCGATGTTATTTTTCTCGTGTGTTCCGTTCTCGACACAACTGCCGGAAACCGAACTGTTCATTACTCAGGTTCCGCAAGCTTGCTGTTTGACCAACTTCGAAGGAGAACTGAAAAACATTGAGTCGGATTTTATCATTCGCCTTTCTGACCGGCTGGAGGGTTGCCCGGTCAAGATCGACATCTCCGACGAACCGATGCACAAACATCTGATCCATAACCGGAATAAAATCATTATTGGCGGATCAGGCTCCGGAAAATCATTTTTCACTAACCATTTGCTAAGGCAATACGCCGAAAGCGAAAACTGCCACATCGTTTTGCTGGATGTTGGCCGAAGCTACGAACTGCTGACCCATTATTTAGATGAACGGTTAAAAGCACAGGGCGGAGCGATGATGGTAGAGTTTACCACGGATAACCCGATCTCATTCAATCCTTTTATCCTGGAAGGAGAACTGGATATCGAGCGCAAGCAGACGATCCTGTCAGTGATCTATACCATTTACAAGGAAAACCTGTCGGAAATGGAAAAGGATGTGATTGCCCATTCGGTGACTGCTTTTTTTGAGTCCAATCAAACGGATGAATTTGGCTTCCTGTTGGAACGATCATTTAACGGATATTACCAGTTCTGCCAGAGCTACATTCCAAATCTGGTTAAAGAGCAATCCATCCAGTTTAACGCCAATGAGTTTTTCTTTATCCTGGGCAAATACTACCGGGGAGGGGAATACGACTATTTATTGAACAAGCAGATGGACACCGACGAATTTTTCCATTGCCCGTTTATTGTCTTCGAATTGGACAATATCAAGGATCATGCAACGATTTTTCCGGTCGCTACCCTGATCATCATTGATATTTTCATGCAGAAGATGAGGCGGTTAAAAGGTGTTCGAAAGGTCATCTGTATAGAGGAAGCCTGGAAAGCAATCGCGACACCCCAGATGGCCAGCTACATCAAATACTTCTATAAGACCATCCGCAAGTTTTTTGGCGAAGCGATGGTGGTCACACAGGAAGTGGACGATGTGATTTCCTCACCGGTGATCCGCGATGCGATTATCAACAATGCCGATACACGGATATTGCTTGACATGAGCAAATTCCGCAACAAGTTCCAGTCTATCAGCGACACCCTTGGTCTTTCCGAGTTCCAGAAAGAGCAAATCCTTTCGATCAACAAAAATCTTCCGGCAGACCGGAAACTCAAGGAAGTGTTTATCGGACTTGGCAGCTACTCACAGGTCTATGCACTGGAAGTCAGCAAACCGGAATACTACTGCTACACCTCTGAACAAAGCGAAAAGGAAATGATCCTAAAAAAGCTCCATGAGAACAGGGACCAATCCTTTATCAAAATACTTCAATCCATGTAAAACGATAACAATTACAACTATGAGAACAAAAGCAACATTTTTAATCATCGGGATGGTTGTTTTATTTAACACACTCATCCCCAAAAACACTACTGCTCAGACGCCGGTAACCGATGTAGGTGCCGGTATCCAGCGGGAAGCCTTATGGGACCAGGAAAAGGGAATCCTCTCTGAAATCAACTGGTACAATGTGCTGATCAAAATCCTGAACGGTGACATCAAAGGATTGACCTCAGAACTGGTCGGGATCGATCAAAAAAAATTGGCAAGCCTTCAGAAAGTATCCTACCTGATCAAGGATTACAAGCGCATCAAACAAACCAAGGAGATGCTGGATAAGATCATTTACATCTACACCACCAAACTGCCCTTGTTAGTTCAGGACGAAAATTTCACCACTAGACAAGCTGCAGTGATTGTAGAATCCTTTGACCTGGTGCTGGATGACAGCAGGCAATTGGTTACAACCATTCTGAACACCATTGTGGAAGACGACCTGTTTATGATGGACGACAAGCAGCGGTACGATACGATCAACGGCATTTATACCGATGTAAAAAAGCACTACGGAACCATCTGTTACCTCTACAACAAACTGGCATGGGCTTCCTACCAACGAAGTTTTAATACTGGTCAGATTGAGAAGTTCGCCTTTTATTACACGCTCTACGACTAGAAAATTTCTATCCGCAGAAACAACAGAAACAAAAAACAAAGCCCATGAAAACACTACTTTTCATACTCCTCCTTCCTTTGGCAACATTGCTGCCGGGGAAGGAACTCCAGGCTCAGATCTTTGATATCAAGCCGTGGAACGGCACTTATCCCGACATGCAGGGAACCTATCCGCTTTCATTTATGGCATTTAGGGGCTGGTTAATCCCGGTTCCCCATGTGTTTATCCGCACCTGGCCGACACACTATTACATCGAAGTTGGCGCTTTGCCGGTGTCAGACACGGAAGAATACGCCGGAATGCTCAAAACCAATCTGTTGAAGATCATTGAAAAGTTGATCGAAAAATCACAGATGCAGAAAAGGCACGAAGAAACCACCCAGATCAAAAGCAACACGGAAACACAGCGCGATATTGAAAAAACGATTTTCGATGCCGATTCCGACCAGTTGCCCGATGTGTATAGCCTGGCATCAGGTTTTATCCGGTTGTATTTGAGTGTCGAAAGCCTGGACAAACTGCCCAACTGCAAATGGCTCAAACAAACCTACCAGAAAGAAGCTGACGAACTGCTGACGCGGTTTATATCCGTCAACCTGTTTATTACCGATCATGGCAAAAAACTGGAAGCTTTTGACGAAATCCGCTGCGAGCTAAACAAGCAAATCGGCGAGGCCGACTACACTTACCGAAAGGTACTACACCTTCAGGCCTTCAATGCCAATGTTCCGCAATCCTACGCTTTCCTGAAAGAATAAATCGATTGACGATTTAACTATTTACAATTTACCATTTATCACCCGCCTCAAGTTTCCTCCCCTTTGGGGAGGTCAGGAGGGGCTTATCATTCTTAAATTATGCTTTTACAAGTAATGAGTACCCAAAGTTTTTTTCAATTTACCGATGTTCTGGTCCACGGAGGTCTGGACAATGCCCAACTGCTGGTCAATATGGCCCGCGCCATTGGCGGCATTGCAGCCTTCCTGTATATTGCCAAACGCATCTATGAACAACTGATTGCCGATAATCCGATCTCTCTGTTACCTTTACTCAGGCCGTTCGCGCTAGTCTTGGTCATTACGTTCTGGGCTCCGTTTGTCCAACTGCTGATGGTTCCCACCAAAGGCCTGACCAAACTCTCTGAAGCCATCTACGCCGATAAAAAACACATTGTGGCCGCTAAACTGGAAGAAAAACAGGATGCAATCCTGGCAGTCGATTTACCTTCCTTTCAGGAGAACGAAGAAAAAGAAGCCTCGCTGTGGGATAAAGGGGTAAACCTGCTTTTGACCACCTACAACATTGTTTCTGGCAGGGCTTTGCAGCATCAGATCAACTTCTATTTTATGGACTCGGTCCGGCAGCTTCTGGAATCCTTTTTCGAGGCGCTGGTTTACCTGATTGCTTTCCTTCGAACCGTATTTTGTGTGCTGCTGATCATTTTCGGACCACTGGTTTTTGCCATCTCCATTTTCGATGGGTTTCAGGAGAACTACCTGCAATGGATTGCCCGGTTTGTGAATGTGAACCTGTATCTGCCTATCGCATTGATTGTCCTTTCACTGGTTCAGGAAGTCCTGATTTATGTGCTCGATCAGGAAATTGCCGCCACCAAAGCCTCTCTGATTTACCAGCCCTCGCTGTATTACGTTTCCAACTTGGTTGTGCCGGTGTGTGGTATCGTGGGATTGGTGATGGTACCCAAAATTGCCTCATGGATCATCTCAGCATCTGGGACAGGAACCGGCGGCGGACGACTGGTCAGAACGGTAGCCACGATGATGATCACCAAAGGAGCCATGAAATAGACAGACACCAAATGTCCAATCATGAATTTCCAATACCCAATATCCAGAAATAAAAATCAATAATCATTCATCAATAATAAATCATCAATGAACAAGATATTTGATATACAGCGCAAATTCCGCTTTACGGTTTATGTTCTTTTGACGGTCAGTTTGCTGCTGATCGGGTTCAGCACCTTTGTGTTTACCCGTTCTATAGGACTGGTTGAGCGGTCACGCCAGAAAATCTATGTGCTGGACAACGGCAAATCCCTGCTTTTGGCCCTACGTGCCGATATTACCGACAACCGGCAGGCCGAAGCCAAAGATCATGTGAAACGCTTTCACGAATTGTTTTTCACGATGGAACCCGACAAACAGTACATTGAGAACAATGCCAAAGAAGCGCTTTATCTGGCGGATGGTTCCGCCATGAAGCAATACCAGTCTTACAAGGAAAACAATGTCTATAACCAGGTCATTGCCTCAGACATCAGCATGACTTTGACCACTGATTCAGTGCAGATCGACTTCTCTGCTTATCCATACCAATTCCGGTTTTTTGGGCAGCAAAAGATTGTCCGCAAATCCAACATTACTATCCGCAACCTGGAAACTTCCGGTAGGCTTCGGAACATCTCACGCACGGACAATAACCCGCATGGGTTTATGATTGAGGACTGGCTGATTACCGACAACAAAGATTTGGAAACACTCAAACGTAAGTCCTTTTAACTCCTGAAATAACAATCATGAATAAAGAAAACAAAAACTCAAAAAGCCTTGTGACCCGGATCGGTGAAGCCATCCGCTTCCAGGAATGGGTTGATCGAATGGACCAGAAAGACAAAACACTCGATCCCAAAAGACGGAAGAAAAAGTGGACGATCATTCTTGGCGCATCATTCCTGGTATACCTGCTTTCTTTTTTCGTTTTTCCCAAACCGGCAATTACCCACGACCCCATTCAATCGGTTAGTGAGGGAAACCCGGAGATAGAGAAAAACCTGAAACGAAAAAAATCCCTCTCCTTCGAAATGCCCGTTGACTCCTTTGAAAACGCATTAAAACAAGAAATACATGAAAAGTTACCTGGAAAGAAATAAGCCGCTGTTATTACTGCCGTTGGTTCTGATACCTTTTATTGTCCTGATCTTTTACATTTTGGGTGGAGGAACCAAAAAGGGAAAGGAGGAAGAACAGCAAAAACAGCAACAGGCAGCCAAAGGTGCCAATTATACCCTGCCGGATGCGGATAAGAGTGTCGCGATTTACGACAAGATGGACAACTATTCCCCGAAAAAGGAAGTTACCACCAGTCACGATTATAACATTGCCGGAGATGCAGATTCATTAACTGATGTAGAAAATCCCGAAGAAGAATCACTGACTGAAGAAAAACTGCTATCCGGCAAACGGAACCTTTACAAGAGTGATCCGGTCCCGGCAATGGAGCAGGAACCATCGGTGGACTTGTTGGCACATATCCGGCAAAAAGAACAAACAGTCCGCGAAGATTTGGAGAACAGCCAATCGAAATCCGGCGATAATCAATCCGGGCAACAAACCAACGCAGGAAAAGAATCAAGCGGTAAAAAAGCATCTCCGGAACTTCCTGTAACCGGTATTGAAGAGCTGGACAAGGTTTTCCGGCAAAACAGCAAGTTGGCCAAACAAAACGATTCACTGAGTATTCGTTTGAAAGAATCCACAGCCAAAAACGAAAAGCTGGAAGCCGAGAAAAACAAACATTCTACCCTGGAGAAAAGTGGAAAGTCCGGCTTTAAACCCAAAGATACGGCAGTCCCGGTTATCGAAGCTGAAGTTTATGAGACCACCACCGTCTTAACCGGAAACCGGGTAAAGCTGCGACTTTTGGAAGAAGCCTGGCTGAATGGGGTGAAAATCCCAGCTAACACGTTCCTGTACGGAACCTGTGAAGTCAGCAATGAACGGCTTCAAATTGAAGTGCAGCAAATACCGGTTGGAGAAAAGTTTGTCCCGGTGGCGATCACCGTTTGCGATCTGGACGGACTTCCCGGATTGTATGTTCCCGACAATGCTTCGCGAAAAGTGGCCAAGGAAGTAGGTAGCAGCGCCAACACTTCCTCCATGTTCGGGGTAAGCAACAATCCATTGACCTATATGGGAATGCAGGCCGCCGACCGTACCGCACAATCTTTACTGAAGATGATCCGCATCAAGAAAGTCACCGTCAAGAAAAACACCCTGGTCTATTTAGTCAACAAATCCAAATAATCAGAAAACTCAATTTTATATAAACACAACATCCATGAAATCAATTATCGTTATCATTTTTAGCGCACTGGCAGTACACTTATCTATCAGCGCCCAGCCGGTTCAAACCGCAAACCCGAATAACTTACCTGCAACCACCAACAACTTAAAAGTATCGGACACCAAAACCAGCCACCTGGTTTGTCCCGATAAAGTCAATTACGTTCAGGCCGGAGATTATTCGCTGGTTCAGGCCGAAATTGTCCCTGAACTTTCGAACTTGGTCCGGATTAAAGCTACCCAACCTTTTGACAAACCCACTTCGCTGACTGTGGTTTGTGCGGATCACATTTATTCGTTTGAACTGAGCTATGGCAACGATGCCCCGATCACCTATCCGATAGAGAGTTTTGAATCACAACAGGCCATGACCTTTTCCGGCAAGTTGATGCCCGATTACTTACTGAAAGACCTTTGCGACCAGGTTCTGGAAAAGCACCGGCACCAGTTTCATAAACGAAAGGCTAAAAAGGACGGCATCGAAGTTCGTTTGAATTCAATCAGCCTGAAAAATGATGCGCTGTTTTTTGAGCTTGAGGTGACCAACAAAACCAACATGGCTTACGATGTGGAAAGTTTTAATTTTTGGATCACAGACAAGAAGAAGGCCAAAGCAACCAACGTTCAGGAATACCAGGTTTTTCCGCAGTATCAACGCAACAAGGTTCAACGTATTCCGGGAGAGGTGACCGTTCGCGAAGTATTTGTGATGGAGAAAATGACCATTCCGGATCAGCGTATCCTAAGAATTGAACTAGGAGAAAAAGCATTGGGCAACACCGGTCGAAAGCTCAGCTTTAACCTGAAAAACAAGGATATCCTTAAAGCCAGGAAACTCTGATTTTCAAATTAACACTCAAGACTCTGATATTCTGACCTTCAAATCTTCCGACAATGGAACACGAATCACATGAACTGGTCAAACTGCACGAAGGTTTTCGATTTTTCAGCTATGTATTGCTTTTTACATCGCTGTATCTGACCCAGCTGAATTATTTCATTCTGAAAGGAATACAGATACCGGCTTTTCATTCGGTGATCGAAAAGATGCAGAATCTGAAGTTTGTGGCCAGCCTGTATCCCTCTAAAGTGGTTTGTCTGGTTTTTCTGGCCATTACCTGTATCGGCACCAAGGCTCACAAAGACCGGGAATTGCTTATTTCAACCATTGTCGGACAAACAATCGCCGGATTGATTCTTTACTGGGGAAGCCTGATGGTATTCAAATCCTTTCCGCCGATTTACTTAGGACTGACCTTCGCCGGTTTCGTTTTGCTGAACATCGGTTTTGACAACATCTCTAAACTGATCAACGTCAATTTGATGAAAGACCGGTTTAACGTAGAGAACGAAAGCTTTCCACAGGAAGAAACCCTGAAAGCCAACGAATATTCGGTCAACCTGCCGACGGTTTACCTGCATAAGGGCAACGAGCATCAGGGCTGGATCAATATTGTCAATCCCTTCCGGGCAACGATGGTGATCGGCACTCCCGGCTCCGGCAAATCCTTTTCAGTAGTGCTGCCATTTATCCGGCAGCACCTGAAAAAAGGGTTTTCAATGTGCGTGTATGATTTTAAGTACCCTGACCTTTCTTTGGTAACTTATAACCATTTTCTGAAAGCCAGGAAAAATGGCAAGCTTCCGGAATCGGCCAGGTTCTATGTGATCAATTTTGAGAACATTCAAAAGTCTTTCCGGTGCAATCCGCTGGCTCCTGAGTGGATGGAAAGTCCTATTGATGCTTTCGAATCTTCCCGAACGATCCTTTATAACCTAAACCGGGAATGGATACGCCAGCAGGGAGAGTTTTTCTCAGAAAGCGCCGTTTCTTTTTTCGCCGCCGTAATCTGGTTTTTGAAAAAGTACAAAGATGGTCAGTTTTGTACTTTACCTCATGCCATTGAACTGCTTCAAATGGACTACGACGATTTGTTTGCCATTCTGGAGCAGGAAAAAGATGTGGCCAACATCATCAATCCGTTTATCAATGCGCATAAACGCGGAGCAAGAGAACAGTTGGAAGGACAGTTGGGAAGTCTGAAGATTGCCATATCGAAGATCATCAGCCCCGAGATTTACTGGATATGTTCAGGTAATGACTTTTCACTGGATATTAATAACCCGGAGCAGCCTAAAATCCTTTGTCTGGCCAATGATCCGCTCCGGGTGGAAATGTATGGCGCAGTTCTGTCATTGTACATTACCCGGATGCTGAAAGTGATCAACAAAAAGGGACAACAACCGTCGTCGCTGATCTTTGACGAATTGCCGACGATTTACTTCCGTGGACTGGATACGCTGATTGCCACAGCCCGGAGTAACCGTATTTCGACACTGCTTGGTGTTCAGACTATTGATCAACTGATCCGCGATTACGGGAAAGAGCAAGCTAATGCCATCACCAGTAACATCGGCAATATCATTTGTGGTCAGGCTGCCGGTGAGACGGCCAAGTTTATCCAGAACCGGATGGGGAAAATACTTCAGGAACGGCAGTCGCTGAACATCAACCGAAACGTACAATCGGCAACATTCTCCACACAACTGGACTTTCTGGTGCCGGAGGGTAAAATTGCGACACTACCGCAAGGCTATATGGTGGGACAGGTGGCAGACAACTTCGGAGAATTAATCGGACAGAAGAACTTTAACTGCCTGATGCATGTCGATGTGAAAGTACAACAGTGGGAGGAAGGACGTTATAAGCCAATCCCGGATTTTTATCGTTTCGACAATATTCCTGAAGTTCTGGAACGAAACCGCAACAAGATACAGAATGACATCCGCAGAATAGCCAACCAAAGACCAGACCCCGATCAAAAGGAAAAGCCCGGTTCAAATACACAACAGCATGAAAGTCCCGATAAAAACCCGAACAATACTCTGTCCAGGAATCTGAAACCTAATCCAAAGCTTAACGAGAGATCAATTCAAGAAACAACTCACAAGTCAAAATCAAAAAAGTAATCATACCATGATTGAAAACACCAACTATTTTAAATGCAGGCCATCACAGCTTCTGAACTTACAAACCTTTTTACTGAGTATTCTAGCGATACCGATTGCAATTTTATTGAAGATCACATTGGAAGAACAACAGATAAGTTCTGTTCTTTCTGAAAACCTGGCAGGCCATGTTGATCGGCTCCCAATCTACCTTTCGGTTTATGTGCTGATCAATCTATTTTGGCAAACACTTAAAGTCTGGTGCATTAGCTATGAGATCGATCCTGAACAACTCCGGTATTCGTCAGGAGTAATCCTCCGAAAACATGAGTTCGTAGAAAATTATAGGATAAAAGATTACGCCATCGAAAAACCTTTGATCTACAGATTGTTCGGTTTGGGAAACCTGACCATTTATACTTCAGATAAAACTACGCCAATCCTGCACTTATACGCTATACCAAAACCGGAAGAAAAATATCAAATCCTTCGGGGGCTGGTGGAACTCAGCCGAAAAGAAAAGCGTGTTTACGAGATTGATTAACAATCTCTTTAATTGCACTAAGATCATCATTTAGAAATAACAGCACTAGTATTAATAATGTAATTTTTTAAAGCTATGGAACAACAACAGAGCACACGAATGTCGATGGATCAGATTCCGTTTGACAAACTTGAAAAAGTAGGTATTAAGGCCGATCTGATTAAACAGATGGAAAAGCAGGAAATGACCGATTTTCTGAACGGTTTTCGTTCGGATAAACTCTACACGGTGAAAGCTCAAATCGGAAATGAAGAGTATAAAATCCCGGCTAAAATCCGGCTGCAAAGTAAGGAAGACGGATCGGTGGATATTAAAATCCATCCGATTCAACGGTTAAATGTCCCGGATGAATACATGGGGCACAATTTTACCAAGGAAGAAAAAGGCGCATTGCTCAACGACAGAAACCTGGGCAAAACGGTAGAGCTGACAGGGAGGGATGGGAAAAAGGACAATTATTACCTGTCCATCGATTCCAAAACCAACGAACTGATCCCGCTTCGGACAAAAATGATCCAGATACCGGAAAAGATTAAGGGAGTAACCCTTTCTTCGGAACAAAAAGAAAAGCTTGGTGCAGGCGAGAAAGTAACCGTTGACGGAATGATGGGCAAAAATGAAAAGAAGTTTTCCGCCACACTTCAGGTGGATGCAGCCGGACGGAACATCAGTTTTTCGCAGTTCAAGCAGGAAAAGTCTGAGGACTTAAAGGCAGATGCCAAACAATCCGAAAAGCAAGGGGCCCGGCAAAGGGTCCACTAAAGTAAATAACAGGTCTCGTTTTCAAAACTGGAAGGGGAAATGCTGAAAAGGTTTCCCTTTCTTTTTGGCAAAACAAAAATCAAACAATAATGGGTAAAATCGCTTGTGCAGTGATTTCCCTCAGAATTAGTTTACAGGCAACCAGAATTCAAATGTAGTCCCCTTTCCTAATTCAGATTTGAGAGTAATCTGGCCACCCATTAGTTCGATCAGATTCTTTACAATTGCCAACCCCAATCCTGTGCCACCGTACAACCGGGTAGTTGAATCGTTGGCTTGCCTGAACCGTTCAAAAATTGTTGATTGGTTTGCCTTTTCAATACCTATGCCGGTGTCTGATACAAAAAAGGTTATTTCTTGTTTTGTAATCTTCAAAACACCAAATTCAATCTCGCCTTGGTGAGTAAACTTGATCGAGTTATTCAATAAATTACTCAGTATCTGATTCAGCCTCACTTTATCTGTACTAAGAGAAATCCGGTGATCTGGTATTCTTAACTTCAGTGCAATATTATCTTTCCCAGTTTCTGAAACCTTACTTTGATACTGGGTGTAGAGTTCATTCAATGTTTTTGAGAGATCAAATGGCTTTCTTAAGATTTTCACCTGGCCGGTTTCAAGCTTGGAAATATCCAGGATATCATCAATAATATGGAGCAGGTTATCTGCATTTCGGCTGATGATAGAAGAATATTCTTCTTTGACTTCTTTAGTCAAATCATCATCTTCAGCAATCATACCAGAGAAACCTAATATTGCATTGAGAGGAGTCCGGATTTCGTGACTCATGTTGGCCAGAAAGGCTGATTTCAATCGATCGCTTTCTTCGGCCTTCTCTTTTGACATTTTTAAATCTGCAATAATTTTTTTCTTTTCGGAAATATCTTCCTTGGCTTCCACAAAATGAGTAATTCTCCCGCTTTTATCAATAATGGCAGAGATAACGGCACTCTCCCAATAAAGCTCTCCATTCTTCTTCCGATTGTAAAATTCGCCTCTCCACTCTTTTCCACTTAGTATAGTCTCCCAAAGATTTTGATAAAATTCATTAGAATGTTCTCCTGATTTCAAAATTCCAGGTGTTTTCCCAATTACTTCTTCTGCTGTGTAGCCGGTTGTTTCTGTAAATTTCGGATTTACATATTGAACAATCCCATTAGGATCGGTAATCACAATGCTGACCGGACTTTGATCTGTTGACCGGCTAAGAAGCTGAAGAAGATCTTCCGCCTTTTTCTTCTCAGTAATATCGTGGACGATAGAATGAAAATATTCTTTGTCTTTAAACTCGATTGTGCTTGTATAAACTTCTACATCCCGAACTGAACCATCTGCCAGCTGATGCCTGTATTCGGTTTGTTTATTTCTGGAACTTTGATGAATTGCCGCATCCTTGTTAAACTTGTCCCTTGACAAAAGAACTATTTGTTGGATATTCATCTTTCGGAGTTGTTTCCTGGAATAACCATAAAAAGATTCTGCTGCGAAATTGGCATCAACGATATCTCCGGTTAGGGGATCAATGAGCAATTTAACGGCAGCATGATTCTCGAATAGGTTTTTATAGCCTTTTTCACTTTTTTTAAGGGCCTCCAAAGTGTTTCGTGATTCAGTGATATCCAGATTGACGCCTCGTAACTTTATCAGTTCTCCATTCTCAAATTCAGGAATGATTTTGTTCAGTATCCATTTGATTTGGCCATCAGGCATTACAATTCTGATCTTCATTTCAGTGGGCTTTTTGCATGACATTATTCTTGCATAGCTACGATCAATGAGGGATAAATCGTCTGGATGAACTCTGCTTCGGAAATAGTCATAACTGGGGACAATTTCAAACGGATCTAACCCAAATAAGCGATAACAGTTCTCTGACCAGACGGATTCATTTCTAATTACATCGAATTCCCAATCTCCCATTTGAGCAATTTCCTGAGATTCCTTTAATGATTTCTCACTTTTCTTAAGTGCTTGCTGCGCCAAATTGCGATCTGTAAAATCCTGATAGATTATCAGATGTTGAGAAGCACCATCCCAATCAATTGTTTTTCGGATGATGTGAATATGACGTATTTTTTTGTCAGGACGAATGATGTCAATTTCGTATTCAGGATCAACAAATTCTCCATTTTTTCGACTTTCTCTTCTCTGTAAATGTTGTTTCAGGCTCTCTGGAGTATAGCGTTTTTCAATAGGTGTATTTAAATATTCTTCCAAGCTGCTAAATCCATAGATCAACAGCAAAGCCTGATTGACATAAAGCGTTTGCCCGTTTGATGATACAATTCTCATCCCCAAAGGAGATTCATCCATCGATCGTCTGAAGTTTTTTTCTGACTGCAGCAAAGCTCTTTCTGCCATTTTCCGCTCAGAAATATCAGTTATTGTTCCAATATATCCGAATAGTTGTCCTTCGGCAGTAAGTTCAGGGACTGCCTTGCCAGTAACCCAAACAATTGTGCCATCTGATCTTACAAAACGGTATTCAGCGGCAGATAATGAGGACTGTTGAGTTGCATTGGTCCATCCTTGCTGTATTTGTTCAATGTCATCAGGATGTACTGCCTTGTGCCAGCCATTACCCAACGCTTTTTCAAAAGTTAGTCCGCTTAAATCCAGCCATTTGGGATTGACGTATGTTGTGTACCCATCCGGTCTTGTTCTGAATATTCCAACCGGTGAATTGTCTGCCAGCGTGTGGAACAATCTTTCACGTTCAATTAATTCATCTTCTGCCAGTTTGCTTTTTGTGTAATCGTTGGCAATGGTCATTACCTCCCAAACAAAACCAGTCTCATCGGTGAGGGGAATGCAGGTAATATTCAGATGTCTTTTCCCGACATTGGGAATCGGAATCAATAATTTGCACCTTTGGGTTTCTCCTGTCTTCAGGGTGTCAGTTAATACTGGCAAATAATTCGAGATTAATTCCTGCCCCCAGATTTCAGTATCAGTAAATCCGATAAAATCACTTATTGGCTTTTTACTGATCTGAGACATTGCATCATTGACATACTGTATTTTTAGATTCCGGTCGTAAATAACAACAACATCCGGAATATTCTCAACTGCACGTCGAAATCTTTCACGGCTTTCATGCATCTGTCTGAGCATGGCTCTTTCGGTGGTTTGGTCGCGGAAAACTAATACAACTCCAGCAATTTTGCCCTCGTCGTCGCGAATTGGAGCGCCACTGTCAGCAATCGGAATTTCTGCACCTCTTTTTGAAATCAGTAAGGTATGATTCGCTAGGCCAACAATTACACCTTCCTGCAGGATCCTCGGAACGGGGCACTCCACTTTTAGCCTTGAATCTTCATTAATAATGTTGAAAACCTTATCAATGGGACTACCAATAGCATCAGATTCTTTCCATCCGGTCAATTGTTCAGCCAGCGGATTCATAAACTTAATTTTTCCCAGACGATCAGTGGTAATAACAGCATCACCAATGCTATGTAATGTTGTTCTGTACAGAGTTTCACTTTCCCTGATTTCCTTTTCAGCAAGAAACCTTTTTTTGTCTGTTGCCAATAATAGTCCCATTAGCAAAGTACCAACAGGTAAAACTACCATAACTGGAATCCAGATATTTTCAACAATTGTTAATCCGGTTGGCCATGGCAATAATAATTGACATGTCAACATGAACAGGTGAGAAATAATACCCATTCCCCAAAGGGTGCGTATTTTAAGTTTTTCAGGTTTATTCTGATGATAGTTACGAAATGCAAAGCCAACTAAAACCGATGTTATTATAGTAGCTGTTCCTGCCCAGATACCGGCACCTCCCAAGTAAATGCGATAAGCACCAGCAATCAATACAGAGATAATCCCGGTGATTCCTCCTCCAAACAACCCTGACAATGTTAGCACGATAGAGCGTCCATCGTAAATAACCCCAGGCTCGAAATGAATTGACATTTTCATCGCTGCAACAGAGATGGTCCCAAATAACATCCCGCCTAATATTTTGAAGCTTAAAGAATCAGATTTGCAAACGCGGGTTAATAATCCATAAAGAACGGATAGCGAAATAAGTAGGGATGAGTTTTGGATTAGGTCGTTAAGCATCTCAATTTTTAATATATAAAATGAGCTTAAATCTTGAATTGACAAGTTGTCAAAAATAATCAATTACTAAAACGAATTTGTCAGTTTTCGTTTTAACTTTTTGAGAAAGATGATTTTCACGAGGGAAACTAGGAAAACTTAGAATTGATCTGAATTAATTTAAGACACGACTTCTCATTTTATAGAGCTGTAAAAATATATACAAATCGAACCATTTTACGATGTATTATATTAGGCAGAGTTCTTAAAGTATAATTTTAATTGACTGATATTGAGTTGTTTTTATTGTTGTGTCTTTTGTTTTTTAAGGTTAGCTTTAGGATGAAACCAATGCCCAAAACGATAAAATGCGACTGTTCAAAGTGGGGAATGCAAGTTGTGTTTTTATGGCCATAAAAACTTTTTCAGCTTGTTCCGGCTACGCCGGAAGACCATTCCCCAATAGTTGAATGATTCCCCACTTTGAACGTTAAAACAGGTATAAAACACAAATGCGGCCCAAGATTTCAGATAAGGACAAACGCAAAATAGTGGTCAGGCTGTTGATGACACGGGAAGAAAAACTGAAACTGGATTCTTTGGTCAAACAGGGAAAATATGCCTGCATGAGTGATTACATGCGGAATAAAATCTTTGATCAGTCAAAACGAAAAGTGATCTTGCTGGATGATCAGGCTAAAGAACAACTCAAAAGCCTGGACTATGAGCTGAATAAAATTGGAGTGAATCTGAATCAGCTTTCCAAAAGAATGAATTCATTTTCCGGTTACAATGTTGGCGATAACGACCGGCAATTGTTAAAGCAGGCTTTTGAGATGATGCGGTACTGCTTGATCACCCTTCAGAATTTACTGCACTAATTTTCTTTCACGAAACCGTCAACGCCAAAAATCATGATCATCAAAATCCACCAGGCATGCAGCACAAAGAATGCTTTGTTTTACAACGAAAGAAAGGTTGAACGACATTTTGCTACTTTTTACCAGAGCAAAAACACGCCGGAGATGAATCCTTTTTTTGGAGATAAGAATGCCCGGTATGGAATTTACAAAGAGATTGAGGCTCGGAATACCCGGGTACAAAAGCCAGGATTGCACATATCTGTTAATCCGACAGTCGGTGATTTGGTCCGTATGGGTGATACCGGTATCAGAACTGAGATCGGTAATCTGATGAAACATCTTGGCTATGGGAATCAGCCTTACTTCGTATATAAACATGCTGATCTGGAGCGGGTACATTTTCATATTGTTTCCACCCGTATCGATTGTGATACAGGCAAGAAGATCACTGACAGTTACGAAAAAGAAAAGACGCATCGGTTCATTAAAGACCTGGAGCAGAAATACCAGCTTACCAAAGATGAACCTGAAGAAAAACTGAACTATCGTTTTTCGGGTTCCAGTAAGAACCTGAAGCAAAATCTGGAAAGTCTATTCGGTCAACTCAATAAGATGGAGCTTATTACCTCCAAAGAAATGTATGATCAGGCGCTGAGGCTGTTTAATGTGGAGATCAGAAAGACAGGACGCGGATACTCTGCTTTTGTTACAGATGAAAATGGAAATCCAATTCGGCACCCGGTGAAGATGTCTGATTTTCAGGATCGACCTAACTTTTATTTATCTGAACAGAATACCTCGAGTCAACATTTCGAAAAGCAACCTCATTTTGAACTAACAGGGCAGGGTATTGGAGCCTTGAAATCATTGGTTTTGAAAGAATTGATCAGGCAGGTAAAAACTCAATTTGATGATGGATCAGTTTTCAGAAACAAAAGATATAAACTAAAAAATCAAAATAGAAAGGTAAGAAGAAAACTATAGTTTTGAAAATAGCAATTATTCAATGTAATTACCATGGTCTAATGAAATCAGAATGCTTATATGTATAAAATCTTGATTTAAAATGTTTTACATTCAGATTGACTCTAAACACTCTCCATAATATGGAGAGTGAAAAAATTATGAAGTAAAACACAAGAATAAGTAAGCTATATATCACCAATTTGTTTATACTAGTAAAAATACGCCTAAATATTCTTTGTAATAATTCATTAATTTTCTTCGAAAAAATCGAACCTAACCCGATTAGTATTGTAAGAAATAAGACCCATGTTGACCCAGTAGTTAAGTAAATAATAAGCAATGGTGCGGCAAAGGACAATTTTTCTAAAACTGAAATTATTTGCTTCATAAAGTTCAAAATATGGAATATATAAATGGAGCAACAGATGTTGAACTAAAAAAAATGATGAAACTAATTAGTAGCAAAATTACAATTACTGGGAAAAGCCACCATTTCCGTTTTTCTAAAATAAATTGAAATAATTCAATCAGGTTTTTCATTTTTTAAAAATAAAGTATTGTTAATTATAAGTAAATCCATTTCTGTTTTTAAAAAGCATTCGATAGCTTCCATTGGTCCACACACAATTGGCTCCCCCCTGATATTCAAACTTGTGTTTAGTAAAATTCCGTATCCTGTTTTTTCCTGCATTCGTTTTAGGAGACCGTAAAAAATTGGATTTTGGTCTTTTGTAACAGTATGTACTCTGGATGAAAAATCGACATGTGTTATTGAAGGGAATGAGGATCTTATCGTATTTAGCTTTTCAATTGGTGAGAATTCAATGAAATTATCTGGCATTTTGATTTTTTCCGAATCCTTGATGTCAACAGTCAGAAGCATATATGGTGAATAAATTTCCTCGTCGAACAGTTTTACAGCATCTTCCAGGATAACGGATGGGGCAAACGGCCTAAAACTTTCCCTGTATTTAATGTTTTGATTTATTTTCTTTTGCATTAATGGATTTTTTGCATCTCCCAAAATACTTCGATTACCTAGCGCTCTAGGGCCAAACTCCATTCTTCCTTGAAACCAACCTATTATTTTCCCATCCATGATATGATCTGTAACGATATCGTACAAATCAATAAGATCCGGATACTCTAAAGATTCAATGTCAGGATATTTTAACGCAAGTTTCATAACCTGATCATTTAAATATTCTGGGCCAAGGTAGGCACTAAAATCATTCTCAGATGGGATCCATTGATGGTTTTGAATGTAATAAAAGCCAAGAGCTGCACCTAAAGCGCCTCCTGCATCACCGGATGCAGGTTGAATATGAATATTTTTGAATATACGAGAATTAAGAAGTTTCCCATTCGCGACGCAGTTAAGACCGACACCTCCGGCGATACAAAGATTCTCAGATTTTGTAATGTCTTTCGTATGCTGTGCTAATTTTAAAATTATCTCCTCCGTAACATTCTGAATTGCATAAGCGAGATCACAATGACATTGTAATAATTCGGATTCAGGCATTCTTCTTTTCATTTTGAATAGCTTTTCCCACTTATTATTATAGATCATTTTCAGTGCGAAAGGGTATTTAAAATACTTCATATTTAGTACGAAAGATCCATCAGCATTTATAGTTATAATTTCTGACTTAATGCTTGATATGTGTTCTTTTGTACTAGTTGAATTAGGATTTCCGTATGGTGCTAATCCCATTAATTTATACTCCCCTGAATTGACACTAAATCCTAAAAAATAAGTAAATGAACTATAAAGTAATCCTAAAGAATGAGGAAAATGTATTTCTTCAAGTACAACTAGTTTATTCTCCATAGCATGAAAAATAGATGTTGTTGCAGATTCACCAACACCGTCAATGATAAGTAATGCAGAATCATTGAACTTTGACGTAAAATATGCACTTGCCCCATGGGATAAGTGATGTTCCGAGAAATATATTTTTTTCTCATCATACCGTTGGTTAGATGGATTTACTTTTTTTAGTTCATAACTTAGTTTTCGCCGCAGAAATAATTTATAAGTTAACCACTCTGGCATTGAGGTTAAAAATGAAACAAGTCCTTTGGGCGAATTTTGATAATATGTTTCTAGAATTCTTTCAAATTTTATAAACGGTTTTTCATAAAATACGACAGCATCAATCTCATTAATTGATAAATTAGCCTGACTTAAACAATAAGAGCAAGCTTCTTTAGGAAAGGCTTGATCATTTTTAATTCTTGAAAACCGTTCTTCTTGTGCTGCGGCAATAATTTTACCATCGCAAAGAATTGCAGCGGCAGAGTCATGAAAGAAAGCTGATATACCAAGAATATTCATTTTAAGAAAATTGTATGAGGGTAAAATTTAAAATTAGTCTGGTTCTCATTGGGATATTATTAGTCAGTATGATTAAAGCCCAGTTGTATGGAATCATACAGCACCCTATTGTCAAATATCATGATAATTCATTGAAAGTAAATGTACAAAGTCATGATTTTTTTGTATTCGATACTATTTCAGGTCTTGAAGTCCCGGGAAAAAATCTCAAAAGTGAAACCTTAATAAAAAGACTTGGATATACTCTATCTTACAATAAGGTATATAAACAGGCCAATTGGGTTGCGTATGAGCTAACTAGTTCAGAAACAAATCGGCTCGTCAAACGAACAAACTCATTTAGACCGGATGAGGAATTGAACGGATATGTGGCGACAAACATTGACTATAAAGGAAGCGGTTGGGATCGTGGACATTTAGCTCCAGCTGGAGATATGTCCTGGTCATGGGATGTTATGCACGAATCTTTTTATTATAGCAATATCAGTCCTCAAGCCCCTTCTTTTAATCGCGGAATTTGGTTGAGATTAGAAGATTTAGTTCGCAAATGGGCAAACAAGTATGAAAAAGTTTTAGTTGTTGTAGGTCCCGTATTGGCTCCTGATCTGACGAGGTTGGGCATTGATTCGATAGCAATTCCAGATTACTTTTATAAAGTAATTTTGGATATTACACCTCCAGAGATAAAAGGGATAGCTTTTTGTATTCCTAACGAAGGATCAGATTCTTCACTTCAGCAATTTGCTTGCACAATTGATAGTGTTGAGCAAATAACAGGAATTAATTTTTTCCCTGCTTTACCAGATCCAATCGAGGAAAAATTAGAATCAAAAATAAATCTTAACGAGTGGGAATGGGTATTTAAGGCCCCTGTCTCTACAAATAGCAACTTAGTTCTTTCAAAAAATTATAAATGCAAGTTTACAGATTCAAATGGGAAGCAATGTTTAAATAATATTGAAGGAGTTGGTCCGTATTGTTCAATCCATAAACAGGAAGAAAAAGCAAAAATGGACAATCTAATTTTAGTTAAACCAAATAAATAATCTATGCTATATTGAAGAAGTAATTGTCGCATTAACTTAAAATTGAAAATAAATAAAACTTGAATTTTGATTCAGCCCCCAGAACAACATTGTTAACACTAGACCATTTAATAGCACACATTCCCAGATGATCTTTTTCGAATCAATAACATTTGAAAAAATGTAAACTTTAAAAATGTCATAGACTTGGAGTATGAGCGTGATAACTGCAACAAAAAAAATGGGAATGATTACCCCGCCATTTATCACATTTAAAGTACCCCAATTGTTGTAATTCAGAAATGACCGAAATATTTTTATTAAAACGGATAAATCCTCAGTTCTAAAAATAACCCAGAGCAAAGAAACCAAGGAGAACGTTGTAAGCCATCTAAAGAAGCGGAACAGGAAAAAATCGTTTATACCCTTAAGCTTAATATTAGATTCCAATAAATATTCAGTTATGAAAATTACAGCATGTCCAAATCCCCAAATCAGAAAATTAACACTTCCTCCATGCCATAACCCACTTATAAGAAATACTATAAGTATATTCCCAATAACTTTAAACCGTTTTACTTTACTCCCTCCAAGAGGAAGGAAAACATAATCCCTTAACCAAAGAAGTAAGGTGATATTCCACCTTCTCCAGAACTGTTTCAATGATGTCGCGAAGTAAGGATTATTGAAATTTTCAGATAATTGAATACCGAACAGTCGTCCAAGCCCAATTGCCAGAATTGAATAACTGAAAAAATCAAAAAATATTTCCAAAGAATAAAAAACTGATCCGATTAAAATTTCAAATCCGGATGATTGACCAGCGTTTTCAAATACCTCGTTAACGACAAGACCTAATCTGTTTGCCAGTATTATTTTGCAAAAAAGCGCGTAAGCAATTATTTTAATCGCAATAAAAAAATCACCTCGATTGAATATATGTGTTTCATCAAATTGAGGAATTAAGGTAGAAGCACGCTCGATAGGACCTGCCATTATCTTTGGGAAAAAACTCAAATACAGTCCAAGACTTAAAATAGTATATTGCTTTTGTGATTTATCATTGTACAAATCAACCAAGTGACTGATTGATTGAAAAGAGTAAAATGAAAGACCGATGGGATATCCTAACATCAATGAATCCTGATGGAACAAAAAATTGTATTTGAAGTAGGCAAGTAGAATAATGTTTAGAGAAATTCCCAGCCAAAGACCAATCTTATCTCTTGTTTTCTGAAGAATGATTTGGGAAAAATAGGTAATAAAGATTACCAAAATTAACGTGATAAGATAATAAAGTTGAAATTGCCCATAAAAAAGAAGACTTGAAAAAAGCAATAATACTTTCCTGAATTGGATTTGTTTTATGCTATAATATAATATTACGAGCAACGCTACCAGAGCGAAAAATTTCAATGAAATAAAATACATATCATTAAAATTTAATTGTATATATCCCATTATTGAATCCAAACACACCACCAAAGATGATGCTTTTGCCATTATTTGAAAATGATGGATCCCATTCGTCTCCTTTGCTCTGAGTTAATCGCCTTATCTCTTTTGTATCTGTATTAATGGCGAATAAATCCCAGTTTTTATCAATATTGCCTGAATAAACGATCCATTTGCCATCTGTAGAAATGGAAGGATCCCAAATATTATAACCTGAGTCTAAAACGATTTGTGTCTCTTTTGAAAATAAATTAAATGATTTAATGATGAAATTCTCATTTGAATTTCTGCACAAATAGTAAACAATTGAGTCATTAGGATGAAAAATAGGCCTCCAGCATTCCTTCTCATCCGTTGTTATTGCATATTTTTCATTTGTTATCAAGTCTAATATAGTAATGACCGGATTTGAAAATTTGTCGTTGGTTTCAAACCATGAAGGAAATGCAATTTTGTCCCCTCTATTTGAAAATGCAGGTATGGCACCATATTCATTTTCATTATTGGTAATATTCATTTTAAAGTTTGTCCCTAATCCAGTTACAATAACCTTAGTTCTCATCTCTTCTTGTTTGCCTTCGGTATATGCAATTAGTGTTCTGTCCTTTGAAAGTATGGGATGTATTTTATCTCTATTATCTTCTATTAAGATTTTTTCATTGGAGAAGGTTGAATCGTTAGTGAATATTTGGTATTTATAAAGTTGACGCGTTTGATAAAGAATATTATTCTGTTCACCGAAATAGGTAGGATATCTTGCATCATTATTGGTTTTAGACAAATAGTGATACTTATCAGCTTCATCCTTAAAAGTATCTGAAATCTCATTTGCGATTACAGCATGACCATCTTTATTTAGATGTTCATCTCTTTCATAATAAAGCATCTTTGGTTCTTTAATAAACGGTCCATAAAGGTCAATTAGATGAAACCTGAATTCTTTTTGTAATTCACTCATGAGTTTATTGGGAGCTTTCATGTCCAAAGAAGAAACTTCAAGTTTGAAATTGGAAATTACTTCTTCAAAGCTCTTATAATAAACCTGTTCTTTTGTAGGAATAAGAATAACCACTAACTCCGAGCCATTGGATATGACGGCTTCATTTAGCTTTTTCAGATATCTTTTAAATTCATTAATATCATTTGACTTTTTCTCCGACCCTTTTTTATAAAAGATGTTGTAATCGATATTCATCTGTTCGGTCAGGTAAAATGGCTCTGTCCACCTTTTTAATGGTAATTCATCAACCGTTTCATATTGAAGATTGTATTTAATGAATCTATATAAATTTGAAACGTCCATTAAGTGCTCTGACAATCCGATTTCAGATTGAATAACATTCATGAAGTCATTGAAAATACATATCTGTACAAATACCTTTTGTGGTTTGAATTTATAGCCTTCTGAAATGTAATAGTTGTAATAATCGGGCAATCCCCAACCACTAATTCCAGCGTTTAGTATTATTTTGTTTGGAAAATTTTTATAAATCTTGCTCGTATATAACTCCTCAAAATTCACTTGTGCCCCTTGAGTAAAAGAGTCTCCGATAAATAGCCAGTCACATTCATTGATTTTCACAGTTGGATCATTTGATTGGCCAATTCTATATCCCTGACAATTAGTTAAGTACCTGGTAGTGTATTCACCATCATCAAAGGTTTGATCTATATTTGGCTTGTTAAAATATACAGTCCCCTTGGGTTGGTATAAATTAGGGATTATATATTCCGAATAGTTTAATGAAAAAATGAGTTCTGCATGATATAATATGCTTATAATGAATATGATATTGAAAAAATATAGAGTGATCCTTGTTTTTCTTATTTTGTAAATTATTAGCCATGATAGAAATGAGCTTATTAAAAAGATTATAACCACTAAAAATAAGTTGTTACTTAACAAGTAAATAGTTAATGGATTGACTAATAATATGCTGAATACCCAAAGCGCTATACGCTTATCTGATTGAGGGTCCATAGCCTACAAATTGTGAGGTGAGGTAATAGGATGGATGCCACTACTTTGATATACTGAGGTATTAAATAGGCCACAGCAATTTTGGATAAAATGACAACCCAAGCAATAATCAGGAAATTTTATTTTCCATTCTGATATGGACTTGCAGAGATAGTCATAAATTGAAGGTTCTGAAAGACAATAAGGAATGTTATAAACGGAAACATTCATGTTCCAACCAGAGAGATTTGACACGGCCTCAGCAAGTGAAATTTTGTATTCAACAGGGTCAACCCATATTTGCTCCTTGTTTTTTACCGCATAACCAATATTTTCCATTCCCATAAAGGCAACATGATTTACGAAAGGCAAATTTTTGAAGATAAATTCGCTGATCTGTGGAAGCCGTTGATAATTAATCTTGTTTATTACAATTCTAAGTTCAATTCTTGTTTTGAAACTTGCAAGGTTATATAATCCTTTCATTGTTTCATTATATGAACCACTCTTACCAGAAATTAAGTCATGATCGGCAAAATAATCTGAGTGCAATGGAATTCCAATTGCCATGTTCTTACTAAGAATATCTTTAAACTTAAAGGTATTCTCCATCTTCGAGAAATACCGGCCATTTGATAGAGTATGGAGATAGATATCTGGATATCTTTCAAATAAAAGTTCAAAAATTTTAATCAAGTTTTCGCCATGAAGAGTAGGTTCTCCTCCTGTTATACCAATATCATTAATATCCAAAGGTAAAATATCTATCAGCGATTTGGTGAATTGAAAATAATACGCTAGATCATTCTTGCTTGATGGTGGCTGCGAACACATTAAGCACCTATTATTGCAAGAATTTGTCAGGAATAAAGTATTGTCTTTTGATGATTTTCTGAAGGATAGAAATAGAGTTCGTCTTGAATCCAATTTCAAGACATCTCCTGAGATTAGCTGTTCTTTATACTGATCTAAATTCAAAAAATAATGACAACCAAGATCTTTCATTTGATACTGGTTGTTACTTAATAAAATGTAGGTGTGGTGTTCAAAACCATTATTACTTGAAAGTCCCGAATAAACTCCATTCACTTGATAAGTGAAAATCACCTCCGTGTTTATGTTTGTGTCATCATTATTTACCTTACCTATACGCATATTAAGAGATCCATTTTTTAAATATTGGCAAGACTTCTTCCTTCCGATTAATTAGCATCTCAAAAATAATGTCGATAATCTTCATATTTTTTGAACAGAAATATGAGGTAGGTCGAAAGCCAATCATATCTCCTTGCTGCGTGTAATTTCTAATAGGGTCAGCACCACAATAGGTTTGATAAGCGCATTCTGAACAACCCGGTAAAGCCTCATTGGCCCATACCTTAGTTATTTTCTGGACTTCATCTCCATAAAAGACCTCTCGGTAAGTATCTGTTACTTTCCCCAGCCTAAATGTAAAATCGCCATGTTCAGCTAGCATCCTGGATTCATCGGATGCATAAATAAACCCATCATAGTTATATACAATTACACTATTGATAATACCGGCAGGGGACTGTAAATCAACAAAACCTACATTGAAGGGAGTTAGTATTTTTCTTACTATAATTGAAGTAAAATCTTCAACGATAAATGTTCCTTGCTTGTTAAGTTCGATGATGTAATTTAATGATTGTTCAAAGAAATCAGTAAATCTTTCATAATATGATTTCCAGTCATTCTCCTTTGCATTTCCATAAGGATTTAATGCTCTTAGAAAAATATTTGAGAAGCCGTTTTCGATGTAATTGTCAACGATTTCTTTGGGATAATTTAACGACAATTCTGAGGTTGTCATCAATGCGGAAACCCTGTCATTTCCTAAGGCTAGACGAGACTTCTTAATTCCACGAATAACTTCATCATAGCTACCTTCTTTCCCTCTGTTGGTGTCATGAATAAATTTGGGACCATCCAATGACGTTGAAATTAATACGTTATATTTCAGACAAGTATCTAACATCTCATTTCTTAGATTAATGAGATTGGTACATATCACATAGGTAATTTTTTTTCCGTGCCGAGAGTTTAATTCTTCTACCTTTTCAATTGCAAATTTTATCAAATGGGGAACTAACGTTGGTTCTCCACCTTGAAACTCTACGGTAATTGCCGGAGACGGTGATTCAAACATTAAACTTATAGAATGTTCTAAAGTTTCATAGGTCATATCATATTCGTGCTTTTCACATACCCTACTGGAGGCTTGGCAATATTGGCAATTTTGATTACAACGCAGGGTCAGAACGAAAATATGAAGCGCGGTGAAATCGTTTAGAAAAGCTTTTTTTGTTCGGTATCTGGCAGCCAGATTGTCGATTAAGTAGGGAACTTTAGTTTGAGAGATAAAAAAATTGGAGAATAGATCCTTGTATAGTTCACTTTCATTATCAATCGCCCTATCAACAATTAATCTTGCAGTACCAGTAGGCGCAAGTAAGAAGTCTCCAACTTCATTGACCAATATTTCTTTGTTCGATAATCTTTTAAATCTGAAGGGTAATAAATGGTACATAGTCTATGGATCTTCGATTTAAGCTTCGTCCTTCAGAAGATCAATATTCTCAAAGTCCTCGTTGTTAGATAATGCTTTAATAAGCAATATGTTGCGAATATCTTTAGTCTCTGCGAATATAATTTCACGGGTTTTATAATCAATCAAATCTTGATTGATCTTTTCAGACAAGTATTTTAGTAAGTCTTGATTAATAACCCCGTCTTTTTTTCTAAGCACAATTGAAAAGATGTCACCAACCTTCTCCCACGTTATCATGTACTCATTTGCATAGTTATACAACGATTTTGTAATAACCTTTTCACTAAAAATATTGGGATCAATTGTAAATGAAAAAGAATTCTGATCGAACCTTTGGAAACTTATCATCAATTCTCTTTTAGGTAATAAACGGTCGTTGGCCCAACAATCCCATCAGCTTCCATCCCTTTAGCTTTCTGAAATTCTTTAAGAGCGTCAACTATAACCCCTGAGAATTCATAAATACCCGTCACCGATTTCTGACCATCCTTTAATTCAAGATAACCTTTTTGAATTAGGATGTTAACCATTTGGGTAACATCTTCACCCTTCATCCCTTCTGTGATTGTTCTATCTCCGAGTTTAAAAGTAGTTACTGTAGATGTTGAATTATAACTTTTGTTTTTAGATGGTAGGGCTATATTGGAATTGCTGTTATTAGTATTGTTGTTATTATTCGTATTTGTCGTACTGGAATAATGGGATCTATGACTAGAGTGTGACGAATGTGATCTATGACTACGATGGCCAATGGCTGAATATGAATCGTCATCATAAAATGAAAGCAAAAGTTTGGGATATAATTGGTTATTTTTCTCTGATAATAACTCTGAGGTTTTTTTGTCCTGATTTAAGTCGCTGAAGTTAAGTGTAGTAGCGTCCGATTTTGATGGAATCAATGCGGCAATAGACGTTGCAAATATCCCTTTGAGGTAATCACTAAATTTGATATTCATAATTATTAGGTTGGAGAATTTCTTAATGTTTAAAAATAATACATTGGTTGTCAATATCAAAATAAAATATTTCTATATGTTAGTCTATATAAAATTTACTTTTGTTATTGCAGGGTAAAAACGTTGCTATTGTATTAGAATGCTCAGTCATCATATGTTATTCAATAATTAAAATGAAAGTTTTTATAAGTTTTTCCAACAAGGATAATCACATCTTACAGTCGTTCGTTGATCATTATCTAAAACTCGGATTGCAGTTAAAAAACTCAGAGATCTCTTGTACCGGTATTGAAGATTCGAAACCGGAAACCGGTGATGATTTCAAATTTTGGATAAAAAAGGAAATTGAAGAGTCCGATTTGATATTTCTTCTAATCAGCCGAAATTATAAAAATAGCGAAGTTTGTTTGAATGAGATGGGAGCCGCCTGGATTCTTAATAAAAAAGTGATTCCATTATTGCTGCCTCCAATTGATTATCCTCATGTAGGATTTCTACACCAATACAATCAGCTTCTAAAAATCGAATCGCGGGATGATCTATTTAAATTATGGGATGATCTTAAAGAGTGGGTTGATGATCGATATATTAGTCCATCTCATCTGAATAACCAAATAGATAAACTACATAAAGAGCTAAATTCAATTCCTAATATTCCAGTTGTTAAGGAAAATCAAGAGTATAATATTTCACCTCCTGATTTTTCATATTTTAATCAGTTTTTGCTTAATAATATTGATCACAGAAGTCTACTTCTACAGGCTCAACCTACATTAGCAGATTGTAAGGCCGTTTTTGATATGACTTTTTTCAAGGACGTCTATGATTATTATAGTATGGAATTTAAGTCTCTTCTATATTCGGACAAAGTAATAAATGATTTATCTGTGTACGATACTTACGATATGATTTCCGCCTCTTACGATGATCTTGTAAACAATAAACATAATTTGCCCGGGGGAATGAATGCCTTAACCAAAAATTTTGCTATAAAATCAAATGCATGTTTTTATAGTATTAGATTTCGAAGGAAGCAGCATGAATCAGGTACTATAATTAGTGTATGGACTTTTATAAATAACCGATGGGTTCTTTTTATACGACCATGGATTATTGTTGAATTTTTAATTAAAGCAAAATACGATAAAGAAATTAATCAGATTGTGAAGATCTTTAAAAGGATGGGAATATTCAGGAAATTAGGCACACTCGAAATACAATATTTAATGAATCGATTAAATGAATAACTGATTTCTTCAATTCCAGACTTTAATATACGCGTAAATTAATTTTTCAAAGGGTGCCAACAAATCGTAGGTTAATAAGTCCAACTTTTAGTCTTTGAATATAAATCTTCATTTCTTCATTTTTTTTATTGCTATTTTTTATCTACTCAAATTTCCGACAAAGTTATTTACGCTTCCCGGAACAGTAAAGGGGCGGTTGCTCTTCTATAGCATCCGTCCTTCGGATGCGTTCAGTTTTTTGCTTGCTCACCAATGTTGTTTAAATCCAATTCAGTAAATGTAAAAAGGTTGTAAAAAACTGACATGCACCCCGTTGACCTGATCCGGGATAGCTCAATGTTGGTACGCCAAAAATTTAAGTTTAACGGCGTGCCAGATTATTCCTTGATTCGAAGGAAGCCAAAACAAGTCCGAAAGGCATCGGCAAAATCAAATGAAAGATTCAAACGGATGGGAAATTGTTTCCACTTATTCAACCAAAGAAGCTGTTGTAGATGGCTTTCTTGTAAAAGTTGACAGCAAAGCTTCAGAAGAAGCAGGTATTAAATTCCCGGTTTACCTGACCCGCGCGGTTTGGGACAAGTACGTTGAAGTTCCCAAAGGAATGGAGCAGCTTCAAAACCTTTCTGGTCGTTTATGGGACGTGCTGTTCATGTTTGCTTTCCATGCCCGGAATGTTTCTTCCAATTATTTAAAGTATGATTTTATAAGCTATTTGCCTGATGAAGGTAATTGGGAACCCAACGAGAAGTCGGAAACTCCGGAAAATCGTTTTAACAGGCTGGTTACTTTGAAAGCCGTGATTCAGGCCCAGGATTTCGATGATCCGTCACCTGCCATTTTCATCATGAAACCGGATGAAGATTAGTGCGATTCAATCAGACAGTTTTCAATCAAAATTATTGGAGGAATTAATCATGAGATACAAAGATGATCCCAGACAGATTGTAGTTCGTTATCCGAGCTGCTGTTCCAAGTGTCAGACTTCTATGCCAAGAGGTACAGTTGCCTATTATTGGCCGCGGACAAGAACTTTGTTGTGTAAGAATTGCGGAGAACCTGAATACCGTAGTTTCCTTTCTGCGGCAGCAGATGAAGATGTTTATGCCGGTAAGGGGAATCCTTACTAAATGTTTGGGGCTTTTTTGCCCCTTTTTTGTTCGTTACCAATCTTTTAACAGGTAAGCAAAATCTCTTGTTCGGTGGTGTGTTACACTCAAATTCCCGGCAAAGTTATTCATCGCTTCCCGGAACGGTAAAGGGGCGGTTGCTTCTCTTGATGCCTCATGGCAACCGTCCTTCGGATGCGTTCAGTTTTTTGATCTCTCATCAATGTTGAAAAAAGCTGATTCACTAAATGTAAAAAAGGGTGCAAAAAACTGACATGCACCCCGTTGACCTTATTCGGGACAGCTCAATGCGGTACGCCAAAAATTTAAGTTTAACGGCGTGCCAGATAGGTCCTTTGTTTACCGAAGGATGCCAAAATAAGTCCGAAAGGCATCGGCGCTTTCCCATGAATACTTCATTCGACATTTACGAAATGGTTACCAACCTGATGATCGAACGCCTTGAAAAAGGTGTCATTCCCTGGCAAATGCCCTGGAAAGCTGAAACAGGTCTGCCGCAGAACATGGTTCACAAAAAGGTGTACAAAGGTTTTAACTTCTGGCTGCTACTCACGGTGGCCGATAAGTTTGGTTCCCCGTTCTTTCTCACTTTTAACCAGATTAAAGATCTGGGTGGTCATATCCTGAAGGGAGAAAAAGGATTTCCAGTTGTATTCTGGAAGATACTCGACAAAGAAAAGGATGGAAGTATCGACCATTTCCCATTTCTTCGGTATTACACGGTTTTTAACCTGAAACAAACCGAAGGGATTGATGAAAGTAAAATCCCTTCAACCGAGGCTCATGACCATGAGTTTGATCCGATTTGTGAGGCAGAACAGTTAATCGAGTTCTGGTCCGACAGTCCTGAAATCAGGTTGAACCAGTCCCATGCCTTTTACTCTCCGTCCGGTGATTATGTCGGGATGCCCAATCCACGAGCCTTCTTTCAGGATGAACAATATTACTCCACGATTTTCCACGAACTAGTCCACTCGACTGGCCATATCAACCGGACCGGCAGGCACGAAAAGCTTCCCAACCATAAGTTTGGTTCACAGGACTATAGCCAGGAAGAGCTGGTTGCCGAAATGGGAGCAGCTTACCTGTGTTACATGACCGGCATCCAGAATGCCACCATCGATAACAGTGCAGCCTATATCAAAAGCTGGATTGGCAAATTCAAGGAAGATAAGAAGATACTCTTAATGGCTTGTTCGATGGCTCAAAAGGCAGTGGATTACATTCTGGAGCATCAATCCTATCCAAACCCGGTAGCCGGTGTTGCAAGGATAAGCGAATTGGCGGAGGCTGTTTAGCCTCCACCTTTTTTATCTCATTATTTCAAAGATCAACAGTTAATCACAATTAAAAAATCAAAAGATGGAACAATTGAAAAGTTTTTCCCAGTATATCCTGCAAATTGGTTATAAGTACGGTTTGCATTCAGTTTTCGACGATTTTTTAGAAATGGTCATTTGTTCCTTATCCCTGGGGGCAAAAGAAGATCGTTACCATGAGATTGTCCGAGGCTATGAAAAGCCGGATGCCTATCTGATGGCTGAAGCTTTTGGCGCATTGGTCATCGAAATGGACAACAAAGGTGAAGGTCTGAAAGATGGGTTTGGTGATTTTTACATGGAATATCTCAGCCACGGACATAACGGACAGTTTTTTACCCCGGAACCGATTTGCGATATGATGGCTAGGATGCTAAACCCGGTAGGTTTTGGCGAACGGGTGGCGGACTGTTGTTGCGGATCAGGACGAATGCTGATGTCAGCGGCAAAAGTCAGCCGAAACAGCTTGTTTTTCGGAGCCGACATCGACCGGACCTGTGCAATGATGTGTGTGATCAACCTCTGTCTGAACGGACTTTTGGGAGAAGTCTGCTGGATGGATACCTTGATGAACCGCTTTTATGGAGGCTGGAGGATAGAACTTCACCCCGAGAAGGGAGTTCCGTATATCAGGGAAATAATAGAATCTGAAAGCTACATGGTTTTAAGATTGCCGGAAAAGAAACAGGAATTCAATGTCCAACAAACGTCGGCACCAGAAGTGACTCAGCAGTTGATGTTTGAATTCTAGGGGCAAGAATGCCCCCTTTTTTGTTCGTTATCAATATTTTGTAAGGTAAAACCACTCCATTTAAAATTGCGGGCAAAGTTATTAATCGCTTCACGGAACGGTAAAGGGGCGGTTGCTTTTAAAAACAGGAAAAGCAACCGTCTTCCAGATGCGTTCAGTTTCATGGATTGCCCATTTCGGGCATGAATCTGACATGCACCCCGTTGACCTTATCCTGGATAGCTCAATGATCGGTTACGCCGAAATTTTAACCGGCGAGCCTGATGCCAAAATAAATCTCCAAGGCAGGAGTATTGAAATATGAATAATGCAGCTAAAAAACTTGATTCAGAAGTTGCTGAACAACCGAAAACTTCTTTGGAAGTGGTGAAGAAAGATGAAAAGTCGGTTGTTGAAGTTCCCTCACTGGAAAAACGCATCCAGAAGGTGGAAGATTTGAGCATGCTCATTGAAAAGTGGCGAAAGTTAACTGAAACCCGCAGAAACCTTCAGACTTTTTCGTTAGGCGCTGACGGGATGGGGGCCACTGTGTTCCTCCGGGACGCTTCAGGAAAGGAGTTTAAAACCTCCAATACCCCGGTTGTATCTGCTGTGATGGATGAGATCAAATCCACTTTGGATGAAAAGATCAAAGAAGTTGAAGATCTGATTCAGTTCTGAAAAAGGAAAGAGGCGAAATGCCTCTTTTTTTTGTCGTGAATATCAGTATGGAATTTCAAAATATAACATATTGGAGATAGTTTTACTAAAGATGCTTGGTTGAAGATACTTATTGTTTTACTTTTATTGACAATAATTCGACACCTTTTATATGAGAAGATAATCCACATTGTCGTATTAACTAAATCAGTTTATCAGAAAATGTATATCTCAAAACTTTCAATTCGAAACTATCGAAATTTCAGAAATGTATCTCTGCATTTTAAAAAGGGCGTTAATACGATAATTGGAGAAAATGGATCTGGCAAAACTAATCTTTTTCAGGCGATACGCATTTTAATCGATGAAGAGATGCCACGAGTGACTAGATTTTTTGAATCAGACTTTAATCGATCTGTTAGCAAGTGGGCTGGTCATTGGATTATTATACAACTTGCATTCTCAGAATTAGATGCTGGAGAAGAAGCTCAGGCATTGGCGATGCATAAGATTGGAAAAGTCGATGAATTTGATTCCGACCAAGGAACATATACTGTATATTTTCGACCTAAAATAGATATTCGTAGATCTTTGTACGAGCTTTCTAAGGAACTTGAGGAGGATCTAATTGGTGATGTGGAGCAATTTAAAGAAAGGCTTGATTCAATACTTGTGAAGATTTCATTAAACGATTATGAAACAGTATTTACAGGCCGTGGAAATATAGATTTTTCAAATGAAGATATTTACAAAAAATATGTTGGGGATTTCGATTTAATTAAATTTCCTGATCCTGATGAAGAAAAAACAGATATCTATGGAGTAAAAATGTATGGCATTTCCATTCCTAACGAATTCGCCTGTACTTTTGCTAAAGCACTTAGGGACGTAGAGTCTGAATTGCGTTCATACCGAGATAATCCACTTATTAGCTTGCTCCGAGACAAAGAAAAAAATATAACTATTGAGCAAAAAGAGTTAATCGAAAGTAAAGTAGACCAATTAAACAAAGAAATTTCGAGTCTTGAAGAAGTAAAGGGAGTCTCCTCTGGTATTGCAGAAACTGTTAAAGAGGCTGTAGGTGAAACTTATGCTCCAAATGTAAATATCAGGTCTGAACTGCCTGCTGACATGGAAAAGCTGTTGCAGTCATTAAAATTATGGGTAGGAGATCCCGATGACGAGGGCTATGAAGGTCGATTATGGGAATTGAGTCTGGGAGGAGCAAACCTGATATACCTCTCCTTGAAATTGCTGGAATTTGAAAAAGTAAAGAGAGGAAACAAGATTGCCAACTTTATATTGATTGAAGAACCTGAAGCCCATATTCATAATCATATTCAAAAAACCTTATTTCAAAAATTAAATAAGGACAATACTCAGGTTTTTATTACAACCCATTCCACGCATATTTCATCAGTATGTAAGATTAGTTCAATGAATATACTGGGAAGGGGAAAACAACAGGCTGAAGTATTTAATCCATCTAAAGGTTTAGATAAAACAAATATTGCTAAACTTGAAAGGTACTTAGATGCTTCACGAACAAATCTACTGTTTGCTAAAGGAGTGTTACTGGTAGAAGGAGATGCAGAACACATTGTGATACCAGCATTGATTAAAGCTGTCTTCGGTGTTTCATTAGATGAACTAGGAATTTCATTAATAAACATTGGGAGTACTGGTTTTTCGAATATTGCAACCTTATTTCACGACGACAGGGTTCGCAGGAAATGCAGTATTATTACGGATAATGACATTTCATTTTTTAACCTTCCTGCTAATGCTTCAGATAGTGATAAGGAGTATAGTAAAAGGTGTAAAGCTTCCGAAAAGTCGGGTATAGAGCGTAAAGAAAAACTTGATGAATTTTGCAAGGATAATGATTGGATTAAACCCTTTTACGCCAAACATACTTTTGAAGTAGATTTTTTAATATCAGATAATTCACATGAAATAGGAAAAGTTGTCGACGAAGTTTTTGACCGTGAGTCTGATCAAAAAAGAATCAAAAGCTTAATTGAAAATGAAGACGTTTCAGTCAGTGGTAAAGAAGTTCTGAGGCTCGCTGAAAAGTTTGGTAAGGGATGGTTTGCAATAATGATTTCAGAAAAAATAGATAATATCACAATTATACCCGATTATATTCTCGATGCATTATTTTTTGCAATATATAAACTCACTCCGTCCATACTGTTGACTATGGCAAAGTACCGTTTGCAAAAACTTGCTCATAGACATTATATTAATGATGAAACAGATTACAATAAGTTACTAAGTGAGTTAAATACAAAGATAACGAATCAGGAAGCAATTGATTTTTATAAGAAGGAACTCCCCGAAGATGTACTCACGAAACTAATATCCTTGGCATATGCTTAGAGGATTAAATGATGAGCAGAGAGAGGCAGTTTTAGAACCCGGGAATGTCTTATTAACTGCTTGTCCTGGCAGCGGAAAAACTCGGGCACTTACTCATAAGATTGCATATGAATTGGAAAAAATAACCCAATCAAAGAAAATTATTGTAGCAGTCACATTTACCAACCGTGCCGCCGATGAAATAAAGAAGAGGATTCGAGCATTTAATGCCGATGATTCAAATCTTTGGGCCGGGACTATTCATTCATTTTGTTTAGAATGGATTATACGTCCTTATATGTGTTATTTGGATGAATTGAAGAATGGATTTTCAATTTCAGACGAATTTAATTCAGAGAAGTTGATTGATGAATTAAAAAAGGAGTATGGACTAAAATATTACGATTTGGTTTCAACGAGGTACCTACCTTCAGGAAAAATTGAAGAGATAGCTCATCAAGACTTAATCCATGAATACCACCGGTACCTAAAGGGAAAAAAGTTAATTGATTTTGACCAAATATTATATTATGCATACAGGCTTGTTTCAGAATTTCCGTTGATACCTGAAATACTGAAAAGCATGTTTCATTTAGTTTGTGTCGATGAGTATCAAGATACCCAGCAGCTTCAGTATGCCATTTTTGCAAAAATAATGCAGGCTCAGAATGGAAACTGTAAAATGTTTATGGTTGGAGATGCCGATCAAGCGATTTATGGTTCGTTGGGGGGAGTCGCTAAATCCCATATAGATGTAGAAGAAGAATTTAAGGTAAAATTTGTTCCCAAAGAACTTTCTGGCAACTATCGAAGTAATCAGCAAATAATTGACTATTATAGAAATTTTCAAACCACAGATATTGATATTGAAGCTTTAGGCAATAATGCTGAAGATGATGCTTTTATAGCTTATAATAAAGCAATTCATAAAGATGAACTTGATGCTCACATTGCTAACTTGATACAAAAGAAAATAGAGGCTGGCATTCCCGAGCATGAAATTTGTGTTTTAGCGCCAACTTGGTATATGGTTATTCCAATGGGTAGAAAGCTGAAAACACGGTTGCCTGATGTAAATTTTGATGCGGTAGGCTTATCTCCCTTACTTAAGAATAAAGAAAATATCTGGTTTAAAGTTGCTCGGCTATTTTTAGTTGCACCTTCTCCTAAAACATTTGTTATCCGAAAAAGATGGGCTTCAGAATTACTAAATGAGCTGAAGGATATTGGGATAATTCTGTTTGATAATTCCGAATTTAAGTCAAAGAAACTATTGAAGATCGTTAATTCAATTCGTTCTGATGAAGAAGATGGGTTAAGTCATTTAGAGGAATGTTTTATGCTTTTTTGTGAATCTTTACAAATAGAAAAAGATAATAGCGAATATTTGAGCCTACATTGGGATACATTCTTTGAAGGAGCTAAAGTTCGTCTTGAAAATCCTGATTTTAACTTAGCTAAGGATATTGATAGTTTTAAAAAGATGTTTAAGCATGAGCATGGAGTCGTTGTGAACACTTGCCATGGAATAAAAGGTGAAGAATTCGATACAGTCATAGCTTTTGGCTTGCTCCAGGGTAAATTGCCCAACAGAAATGATAAGACCCCTAATATTGCTGAAAAGTTATTATATGTTATCTGTTCCAGAGCTAAAAGAGAATTGCATTTAATCTCCGAAAGGGGGTGGAAGACCACTTGGGGTAATCCATATGCTCCAACGTCTGTTTTGAATAGGGTTGTTTATGACTATGATATTGTACCCATAGGATTGTAGGGTCGGTTAAGCTCAAAGTTCGCAGACTCAATGCCCAAAATATTGAAATATTATCTAGGGATAAGCTTGTAGCGGCATTAAATAAGAATCACAAATAATTAATTGAAGTAATATTTACACAGATAATCGAATAAAAACCTATTATCTGTGTAAGATTTGTTAATTTTTGATGATTGTTATTAAAGAATGAATATGAATGTTCTGGAGCAATTTGGAATCATATTATTATAATTCTTGGAAGAATTCTCCGACAGAAAGAATGCGTTCGCTATTCCTTTTGTTGAACAACAAGTGTTCAAAGTCTCTCTTTTTCATGTTAAGGTCTACTGCTTTTAACATTTCAACAGTTGCAACTTTCAGTTCGTCAAGATTTTGGATACCATGTTTTTCTGCAAGAAAAGAATAGTCAGGTTTAGTTTGAGCAAGCAAGAACATGGCATCATAAAAATCGCGTCCTTTTTGCCTGGCAAGCATGGCCGAAAGTTTCATCGAGCACAATACGCCGTCAGATGGTACTGGAAAAGGGAAATAAAACCCACATCCCTTAATATTGACCATTACTCTTTCATATAAAATTTGTTGATCCTGACTTTCAATTTTGATCAAAAAACGTTCATCCCGATGCCCCGTCAACTTCAAATCAAACAGCAATTCTGGAAAATGAATGTTTCTTCGAAAGGCTTTTAACCGTTCATTTTCACGGTCACGCACTTCAGCACGAAGGCCACTTCGCTGCAAAAACTGCAAGACGGTATCAGTCATCTCTAAAAATTCTTTCTTTGAAAGCTCCTTGCAATCAAAATCCAAATCTTCCGAAAAACGATCTATACCCTTAACAAGTCTTAGGTTTGTTCCTCCGATAAAGACAATTTTTTCAATGTATGGCGTAGCAGAAAGAAAATCGAGGATTAGTAACTGGAGATATTCTTTCAGCATGTGTTTTTGAAAAGAAGCATTATTGCCTAATTCGGCAGGAAAATAATTCTTTATTAGTTCCAGTTGTATCATAAATTGTATGTATTAATCAAAAGTTGAACCCTACGTTCAAGGGCTTTGTTTTCGAATCTCAACGAATATTCCTTCAATAGATCGAGGTCGAGATCATCATGTAAAAAATCTTCATCCAGACGTAGCTCTTCCAATTCATCCATTGTATTATAAAACGGATAGAGATAAAGCAAATCAAGCAGGGCCTTTTCAGGACTGGCAAGTTGAAAAGTGCGTCCGTCAGAAATGGGCTTGAGGTCATATCCAAACATGAGATTTTCTTTTACACTTTTGTAACTATATTCTCCAAAGTCATTGCTGAAACTTACGGTTTTCAGGGTGGTTACGCTTGTTATCTGAACAACAGCTTCGGGGATTATTCCATAAAATGCCAGTGCAGTATGGAGGCTTACGTATGAGGGGCGATAAATACGGTTGGCAAAGTAAAGTCCAAAGTCTGGCTTACTCTTGTATTCCGGGAATGTATAGTATCCTTGCCGAAGACGAATCAGTAATCTTTTGTTTGCCCATCGGACAAAGTTGTTACGGTCAAAGCCAGGCTCCCACGCATAAACCTGATGAATATTGAAACATCCGAGGTCGAACATCTTATTTTTGAATTCCAGGTAATTCATTGTTCAGGCACTAAGAATAAAACATTGGCTTGCCGTTTTGTTTCTTTTTTGCAGCAAAAATAGTGCATTTTAGAAATAAAACAAAATCATTTAGAAATAATACCGAACACAATTCAACATATCCCAATGTCGTGCATTTACTCTTATATTGTGCCGAGTGATTACTCTTATATTCTGCGATAATATTGTGAGTTAATTTCGAAATTAGAATCATATTTGAACGGAGTAATAGCAATTGATATTTTGTCGCAAATAAGGTAAATATTTGCGACAAAATATACAGCTAATAACGATTGAAAGCATTGATGATAAGATAATTAAAAAAATAGAAAAAGCCCAGAGGGGGTTCGGTCTTTTTAATCGATGTTTTTCTACGCTTTGGTACAGATTAGTTGTCGGTAAATCATTGGAAAGATTAGTTGAAGTCGGTAAAGTTTCACGTTTGCCATGAGGAGTTTATGCACGGTTGAAGCAAAACCCGATGTTTGGAGGGCTGTTACTTGCCGCGGGAAATATTGCAAAAGCAATAGCGAAGAAAGATAAAACAAGAATTATACTGACCAAACTGAGTGGTTCAATTTTTCTGTTGAAAATGAGAAAAAGAGGCAAAAAATGCATTATAATCAGAAGTTTTCTCTATATTTGCATAGAGAATTGATAATCAGAATTTTAAATAAAAAATTGACCTTTTGAGCAATTCCGTGAGTTACTGATGTTGAAATGAGTTAATTAAAAGATATACAACCTTTTACAAGGTTTGGTTCGAATCCAGTACAACCCACTTTTTGGGTTTCCAAATCGAATCAAAATCCAGTAAATCGTTGATTATCTGGATTTTTTTCTTTTCTTCTCATATCAAAATAAACCATTTCATATCAAGTAATTCGTGAACTATTCCGTGAGTAGTTTTTTTATAGTAAGTTTACTCACGGAAGTATGTGTACTAGTTTGTAATTCATTGCTTTATGAATTACAAACTAGTAATTTGGCTTATATCAATGTCATGCGATTAAGACCAGAGGACATACATTTAGAAATTGATGGAATAACTGGATTACTATCAGCAGGCAAAAGACCGGAAATCCTTTGCGGATACCAATTCTTCCCAAAGCCTGGCAGATTGTAGAGAAGTATATTGGTCATCTCCGGTCACAGTTTAACGGCATTACATTTCCGATTATTTCAAATCAAAAACTCAGTATTTCTTTCAAATGGAGTCCCGATTGTAACAGTATCAAAAATACCAGAGCTTACTTCGCTGAAAACTAGGCAGATATATGAGAATATTGTAGATTCGAAAATTTCGGAGGATATCAGAAAGCTTTCTAATATTTTGAATTAATCCGTATGTAAACAAATTCCTATTCTTGTTCAAAAACGATACATTTGCGAATTATTTCTACTGCTTTGGGAAATGTGATAACAAATACCGAACTTCTGATTCAGCTAAAGAACGGCGATATGATCGCCTTCAATACCATTTATGACAAGTATTGTTATAAATTGCATGAATTTGTTTTGATGTACTTAAAGCAGGAGGAAGATGCTGAGGAGATTGTACAGGAAGTCTTTGTGAAAATTTGGGAATCGAGGGGCAAAATAGACGTTTATTTATCTTTTGAAGCCTTTTTGTTTACCATTGCCTATAATGCCACCATCAGTTTGTTGCGTAAGAGAGTTAGTGAAAGCAAATCGAGAGAATATTTAAAATCTTTGCAGCAAATTGACTCCGCAGAACAAGTGATCGACGAAATTCAGTATAATGAATTAAATCAAAAAGTACAGTCGCTTTTAAATCAGTTGACTCCGCGACAGAAAGAAATTTTTGTTTTAAGCCGAGAGGAAGGCTTGACGCATAAGGAGATTGCCGATAAATTAAATATATCTGAAAGTACAGTCAACAATCATTTGGTAACTACCTTAAAATACCTAAAAACGAATATTGACAACAGTTTGATTGTCAATGCATTATTTTTATGTTTGTTTTTTTAAGAAAAAAAATAAACTTTTTCCTAGTTATCCTATTTCTGCTGTGCGTAATATAGTTGATTTTGATCTAAAATGAATATTACGTATCAACCTGCAAGGCTGTTAAAGTTCGTTTGATACCAATTCGTTTTAAATTGAATTATTTTGGCTAATGAGGTATGAAAAAAGAATTACTTGAGAAATATCTAAAAAATAATTGTACCACCGGGGAGTTTGATGAACTTGTGGGTTGGGTAAATACGGAGGCGCAGAATAATGAAGCAAAAAGCTGGGGTGTCGAGCAATGGGAGATGTTTGAACCGGATCCGCAAAAAAAAGATGAGAAAAAATTTAAAACACTGCTCTATAAAATCCATTATAAAATAAACCTAAGACAGGAAAACAATCAGGAGAACAAAATTATAGGCCTTTCCCGGTTTGTAAACTGGTTAAGCCGTGCGGCAGCAATCTTGTTTATACCGTTATTGGGAGTCGTATTTTATTTACTTATCAACAGCAGTTTCCAAACAGGCAGGTATGCCAATCTTTCTGCTACAGACTCTCTTGAAGTTATCGCACCTCCGGGTTCTAAAACGGTAGTTCACCTTTCCGATGGCTCTGAAGTACAGTTAAATTACGGCAGTAAAATTAAATATCCGCATTTCTTCTCGAATGACAAACGTGAAGTTAAACTTAGCGGTGAAGGTTTTTTTAAAGTTGCTCATAATCCTGAAAAACCATTTGTAGTGAAAGTCGGTACCCTGAATGTTAAAGCGGTTGGGACTGTTTTCAATGTATTGGCTTATCCTAGTGTTGATATTATTGAAACGACACTGGTTTCAGGAATAGTGATTTTGGAACATGTAAAAAAAGATGGAGAGATCATTAATATTGGGACGATGAAACCTGGTCTTCATGTGAACTATGATTTGCAATCGGGTTCTATTACTGAGACTGAAGGTTCGGTTGAAAAGTATATTTCCTGGACTGAAGGAAAACTTATTTTTGAAGACACTCCCATAACCCAGGTTGCTGAGAGATTGGGGCGGATGTTCAATGTCGATTTTGAGGTTAAAGATGATGCCAAAGACTATAATTATACAGTAATGTTTTCAGATGAGCAGCTTAATCAAATTCTTGACCTTATGACTATTGTTTCTCCGATTACTTACAAAATACTACCACGCCAAAAGTTACCAGGTGGCACCTTCTCCAAACAAAAAATAATTATACAAAAACGATAATAAAACTAAACCTTTAAAATGACTGGCCTATGATATAAAATTTTTAAAAAGCAACAGGGAAGTGCGTCAACACTCCCCTGAAAGAAATTAATAACTCCCCTGTCTGAAACCCAGGGTAATTAAAAACTTTACAAAACAAAATTATGAAAAAAAATAAGGAATTATCCTGGGATGAAAAATTTCCCGGGTTTGAAAAATTATTCAGGATTATGAAACTAACAACCTTTCTGGTTTTGATTTCCATTGTGAGTGCTTTTGCAAATAAAACCTTCTCGCAATCAAAAATGCTCAATCTCAATATGGAAAAAGTAACTGTTCGTGAGGTGTTATCCAAAATAGAAGACCAGAGCGAATTTCATTTTATGTACAGCGGTAAAGTCGTAGATGTAACAAGATTGGTTTCCATTAAAGTTCAGGACGCTAAAATTAATGAGGTTTTAAAATCACTGTTCTCAGGGACAGAAGTTGATTATACGATAAAAGACAAACTTATTTTACTTACTATACCAGAGTCTAATTCCACCACCTTTCAGCAACAAAAATCCATTTCGGGCAAAGTAACCGACTCATCCGGCGGGCCGCTACCCGGGGTTTCGGTGGCCGTAAAGGGAACTACCAACGGGACTATTACCGATGCTGACGGGAATTATAAGCTATCAAACGTTCCGGCTAATGCTACGTTGCAGTTTTCGTTTGTGGGGATGAAAACGCAGGAGGAGATTGTTGCAGGAAAAGCAACCATTAATATGGTTTTATCAGAAGAAACAATTGGTATAGAAGAGGTTGTGGCAGTGGGATATGGAGTTCAAAAAAAAGTAAATCTGACAGGCTCGGTATCCTCCGTTTCTTCAAATTCTTTGGCTCAAAGGGCTACTACAAATCCTACCAGTCTTTTAGAGGGTAGGTTATCCGGGTTACAGGTTACCCAAAGTTCCGGGCAGCCAGGAAGAGACGATGCTTCCTTTCAAATACGAGGCTTAGGATCTTTTGGCGCTTCTTCTTCACCTTTGGTGCTAATCGACGGAATAGCCGGATCTCTTTCCAGCCTTGCCCCAAATGACATTGAAACAGTTACCGTATTGAAGGATGCTGCATCTGCTTCAATTTATGGTTCAAGAGCAGCCAATGGCGTAATTTTAATTACAACCAAACAGGCTAAAAAAGGGCGATCAGTAGAATATCAATTTGATATTGGCGTACATACTCCGACCCGAATGCCAGAACTCATTACCAACTCAGCAGAATATATGGGAATGTACAACGCTGCACGGACAAGGAGCGGAATGACTCCTCTATACACACAAGATCAAATAGATGCGTACAAAAATGCGACTGACAAAGAAGAATATCCTAATTTCGACTGGTTGGATTATTACTTTAACCCAGCTACGGTAACCAATCATTACCTGAGTTTTTCGAATGCAACTGACAATGGTTCTTATAAGTTCTCACTCAATTACCTCGATCAGCCTGGCATCCTTTCTTTTACAAAATACAAAAAGTATAACGCACAACTAAATTTCACAAATCAGATAAGCAAATCGATTAAGATAGGGACTAATATTAATGCTGTATTTGGAGACATTAAAGAACCATCCAACTGGAAAGCTTCGGATGCCTTGAGATATATATATTCGCAAGCACCTCTTTATAAACCTTTCTTACCTGACGGCAGTGGAAGGAAAACAGCATGGGCATACCCCAATGAACCTCACAACTCCAATGCACCTGTGGCATTCGAGAATGGTGAAAGACTTACAAAAAATTATGGGATAAATGCTCAGGCCTACATGGATGTGAATTTATTCAAAGGATTGGTATGGACGATTAAAGCCTCGGTAAACTATTCGGATAATACGATGAAAGACCATGCGTATGCAACACTGGATCATTATTATTATCATAAAGTACCAGGAAATACAGATTATACGCTGGCTTCTTCGGTTACTTCTGTTTATACTGGTACCGGATTGACAGACACCTATACTAAAACCATATTGCCATCAATCTATTCTGTTATCAATTATGAAACACAAATAGGTAAAGATCACAATATAAGAGCAATGGTTGGTTATGAGCAACAATCGTCTAAATCGCAATATTTATCAGGAAATAAAAAAGTATTTCCCACGTCAAGCCTTACTGAGCTCGATGCCGGATCCAGTTCAGGACAATCCGTAGGTGGTTCAACTTATGAGTGGGCACTTCGGTCGTACTTTGGACGTATCGGATACGACTACAAAGGGAAATATCTTATCGAAGCGAATACCCGTTACGATGGAACTTCGCGTGTGGCAAAAGCAAACAGATGGGGCTTTTTCCCGTCATTGTCTGCCGGATGGAGACTTTCGGAAGAAAATATGATAAAGGACAGATTCTCCTGGATGAGCAATCTGAAATTACGGGCTTCCTATGGTGTATTAGGAAATCAGGAAATTGGGAATTACCCCTATCAGGACATCTTAAGTTTAACAAGCTATCCTTTTAATGGGAAAACCGAGCAAGGAGCAGTAGTTACACGTTTTACCGACAAGGATTTGAGATGGGAATTGACCAAAGTATTTGATGTTGGTTTAGACCTGGATGTTAAAAATGGTTTGTTTGGGATGACTTTCGATTGGTTTAAGAAAAAGACTTCCGATATTTTAACAACATTACCTGTTCCGGCAAGTCTTGGATTAAGCGGACCCGTAACAAATAACGGCGAAATGCAGAATACAGGATGCGATATAGAACTTAGACATGGGAAGCAGATTGGCGAATTTAGATATGATGTAAATGTTGTTGTATCAACATTTAAAAATAAACTGTTGTCAATTGTGACTCCATCGAAAGGTGTTAACGAAGTTGGGTTACCTTTCAATTCATTTTATATGTACGAGATGGAAGGTATCTTCCAGAGCCAGGAAGATATTAACAATTCTCCTAAACAACCGTACTATCCGTCAAAACCGGGCGATATAAAAATCAAGGATCAAGATGGAAATAAAATTATCGATAGTAATGACCGTATTTCAATATCTCCATACCCGGATTTTACTTATTCTTTTGGCCTCAATGTTGGTTGGAGAAGATTTAGTTTCTCAGCATTCTTCCAGGGAGTGAAGGGGTTAAGAACTAAAATTTCAGGATGGGGATTTGATCCTTTCAATGAAGGAGATACCCCTTCTGTTCGATTTAGAAATGCCTGGAGCACAACTAATCCAAGTAATTCAATTCCTGCCATATATTTAGGGTCTGGTTATCAGGGAGTATATGCTTATCCATCTACCTATAATTTACCCGATGCTTCATATTTACGTTTAAAAAATGTGAATTTATCTTACGATTTGCCCAAACAAGTTATCAGCAAGTTAAGATTACAAGACTTAATCGTTTATGTTTCAGGCGATAACTTATTCACATTCACAAAGTTCCCCGGAGTAGATCCTGAATTACCATCAACTGGTCTAGCTGCAGCTTATCCTCAGGTTCGTATTCTGAATATGGGTGTAAAAGTAAAATTCTAAATGTAAAAAATACTGATTATGAAAATGAAAAATAAAGTAGCATACATAGGAGCAGTTATGTTTATGCTGATATCATCATCTTGTAATAAAGATTTTTTGGATAAAAACCCATTGGATCAAATTTCAAGTCAAACTTTTTGGAAAAGCGAAGCTGATGTAAAAATGGCCGTTACAGGATGCTATGCCAATTTAAAGGGTGGGTTCCTGGATTATAAAAGAGGTTATTTGGATGGCTTATCTGATAATGCCTATGTTTACTGGGGTTTGTATAGTATTGACGACATGGCCGTTGGTATTCTCAGTGCAACATCTGGCGGTGCAAAGGATATAATTTACTCTTCGTCATACAGTGGTATTGCCCGATGCAATTTCTTCATGGCCAATATCGACAATGCAACAAATGTTGATGAAAACACAAAAAACGTAGCCAAAGGTGAAGTGAGGTTTCTAAGGGCATTGTTTTATTTTGAGTTGGTGAATTGTTTCGGTGATGTTCCATTGTATAAAGAATCACCTAAAAGCGTTGACGCATCCAAGATTGCGAAAAGCCCCAAAGCGGATGTATTAAATTTTATACATGAAGATTTGGATTTTGCTATTTCCAATTTACCTGATACGCCTTACCTAACAGGACATGCCGTAAAAGGAAGCGCAATAGCACTGAAAACCAGGGTACTTGTAACTGAAGAAAAATGGGCAGATGCCGCAAGTTGTTCAAAGCAAATTATAAATTCCGGCAAATTCCACCTCTATGGAGATTATTCAAGCATGTTTATAAAAAAAGGACAAAAAAACAATACGGAAATCATGTTTGATTGTGCGTATTTGAGTCCTGATAGCTACCACAGCATTTATGGAATGAATATTGAATATACCGCTCATATATTTATTCGTAAGAGTTTATTTGATGCTTATGAGTGTACTGATGGAAAGTCTATCTCTGAATCACCATTGTATAATCCGGGAAACCCTTATGAAAATCGTGATCCCAGGTTTAATGCGACAATAAGATTCCCCGACGAAAACTGGACAGGATTTTATAGTACAACTACTTTTAATCCAACAGGTTATTTGAACAAGAAGGGCGCTGATCCTACAATCCCGGCTACTTATGCCAATGCTTACCTGAATGATTGGAACTTTATTATTCTTCGCTATGCCGATGTTCTGTTAATGTATGCAGAAGCACAAAATGAGGCAAGTGGCCCTGATCAGAGCGTTTATAACGCAATTAATCAGGTGAGAGCAAGAGCCGGTGTCAATATGCCTCCTGTTGATCAGTCGAAATATAATACAAAAGATTTGGTTCGGGAATTCATTCGTCATGAAAGACAAGTTGAATTTGCGTTGGAAGGAATACGCTATTTCGATTTAAAACGTTGGCATATAGCACATTTAGTAATGCCTGTATTAAAAAATCCTGGTGGTGTTTCTTATGTATTCGAACAAAAGAATTATTATTGGCCCTTCCCTCAGGGAGAACTCGACAACAACCATAATCTTGTACAAACTACTGGTTATTAATCTTCAGTATAAATTCTAAATTTTATTTCCTATCATAATACTATAATGTAACTCATGCCAATATCCACGACGCATGAGTTACACATAGTATTATCATGTATTTACTTTAACTTTTCGAAATAAATTTGCTTATTATCAGATAGTTAAAGAGATTAATAAAAACTTATCACAAAATATGAAGCGGACAATAAATCTGAGTTTTTTGATTGTTTTTTTACTATTTATAAGTTCCTGTAGAAAACAGGAAGTGAAAGCCCCTGACCGAATGGATTGGTGGCGTGAAGCCCGTTTCGGATTATTTATTCACTGGGGATTGTATTCAATTCCTGCCGGAGAATGGAATGGAGAAACCAAATACGATGAATGGATAAGGGAAAGGGCTCAGATTCCTTTGGAACAATACAACAAATTGGTATCCCGGTTCAATCCCGAAAAATTTAACGCCGATGATTGGGTAACTATGGCCAAAAATGCGGGAATGAAATACATCGTTATTACATCAAAGCATCATGACGGCTTTTGTTTGTTCGATTCGAAAGAAACTGATTTTGACATCATGAATACGCCTTTTAAAAGGGATATTTTAAAAGAATTATCGGATGCCTGTCTCAAACAGGGGATAACGCTCTGTTTTTACCATTCAATCATGGACTGGCACCATCCCGATTATCTGCCCCGTCGGCAATGGGAGAACGACCGTCCGGCTGAAGGGGCCAACATGGACAAGTATGTTACTTACATGAAAAACCAGTTGAAGGAATTGCTTACAAACTATGGTAAGATTGGCGTTTTGTGGTTTGATGGCGAATGGGAAAAAACCTGGACTCACGAACGGGGCAAAGATTTGTATAACTATTTACGAAAACTTCAACCTGATTTAATCATCAACAACCGGGTGGATAAAGGGCGTTCGGGAATGGCCGGACTGACCAAAGACAGCACTTATTACGGTGATTTTGGCACTCCGGAACAGGAAATTCCTTCAACCGGCCTTCCAGGTACCGATTGGGAAAGTTGTATGACAATTAATGATCACTGGGGCTTCAATAAAAATGATCAGAATTGGAAATCGTCAGAAGATTTGGTTCGGAAACTGATTGATATTGCGTCTAAAGGCGGAAATTTTCTGCTTAACGTAGGGCCGACTTCCGAAGGCCTTTTCCCTGAACCCAGCATCGAAAGGTTAAAAGATATGGGTGAATGGATGAAAATAAACGGAGAAGCTATTTATAAAACCCAGGCTAGCCCGTTTCAACAGTTGAAATGGGGTCGATGTACCCAAAAAGCAAAAGGGGAAAACACAACTCTTTACCTGCACATTTTTGATTGGCCTAAGGATGGTGAATTAATTATACCTAAGTTTAAAAATAAAATTGTGAAAGCTTATGCTTTGGGTGATCAGAAAATCAAGAGTTTACCTGTTGAAAAAACAAGTATTGAGAATATCTCTGTAAACATAAATAGCGTATCACAAACGAAATATGCAACGGTTATCGCTCTTGAAATTGAAGGAAAGCCCATCATCAGGAAGTAGTTGCATATCTGTTATGCTCAAAGTTTCTGTTCATCTTTAGTGACAAAATTTAAAATCAAAAAGAAATCATGAAATAGCCATAAAAGCATACGCTCATACAAACCGCAAATGTACAAATGGCTATTCCATTCGTTGGACTGTTCGACTAAAAGAAAATGATAATACGCAGATTATAAGACATTAGACTAAAATTTATACGAATGAATAAAAATACATTGAGACTTTTGGCAATACTATTTTGCCTGTTGACTTTTCCAAGCCTCTCCACCTTCTCTTCCAGCACGGTAGATCCATTAGCTCCTGATTATACGGGAAGGAGAGGCACAGTTCTTTACGTGTCGAAGTTAGGAGATAACTCGGATGGAAGTAGCTGGAAGAAGGCATACCATACCATACAGGCCGCCCTGTCTGCCGTTCCTGATGACAAAGGCGGGCATACCATTATCATTCGGCCAGATACTTATGTTGAAGCCAATTTGTCCACCTCTCACAAAGGAGCCCAGGGGGCCTATAATTTACTAATTGGCGACTCGGATGGACACTTGGGTTCTGGCGCCGTTGGACGAATCATTATTGATGCCAGCGATCCGCAAAAAGGTTTTAAAAGCTACGATTGGTGGTCAACAATTCGTGCTACTTCCAAGGGGTGGAGGCCTGAATTTACAGAGCAAACATTCTCCAGCATTTGTTGGGATCGGTGGATCCTTCGCAACCTTTATACAACTGGCAGCGATGCCGGCTTTTTCTGGGATCTTACCAACAAAAGCGGAGACGGTTTTACCGTGATTGTCGAGGATTGTGTTGGAATCGGCAGGGCTTTTGGCGGTGGCTTATGTTACCCTGTTGTTCGTCCTCATGAGCCAAGTATCTTCCGAAGATGTTATTTTCTTGCTCTCGATTGGGTTGGAGATACTGGTGCCGTATTGGTTGGAGGCAGTGAAGAAACGATGCCTGAATTTCCGCATTTAGTGATGGAAGATTGTACGCTTGTCCATCCCGATAATGCTTTGGCTATGTCGTATGCAAGCAACTGTGTTCGTGTTCAGGCTACTAAATGCCGCATGATTGTTTTAAATTTCACTCAACCGGAAATGGGCGGAAAATCAACCGGAATCATTTGTACTCAAGGTCATAACCCGAAAGGAAAATTACATGTTGATTTAGAAGATTGCATCCTTGCCGGTTATAGTGTATTTACTTCAGGCGAAGATGGGAAGGCAGCTAGTTACACAACGAAGGGTAAGGTTCAAGCCTATGTTCAATTCAGCCAATCCATTCCTGAAGGATTTGAACGCATCAATCTTTGGCCGGCGCAATTGTTCGATTGTATCGCGATTCCGAATCCTGAAGTTGGAAAATAATATCATGAACGCAATAAACAAAAAACATGTGGGATGTTTTGGACTGCAAATGACGATAACATTTTTCCTTGCCTTTGCGGTGTGCCTGGGAACAGCTAATGCCCAGTCGGGATCAGAAACTCCGAATGGCTTCAATGTACACCAATGGGCAGAACAACACTTCTCAAAAGGAGTCATTCCGCCGTTTTCATTTGTTTATGGAGGGAAAAATTCGGATAGTTTTATCAGAAGCTGGAAATATAGCGCAGAAAAGATGAACTCGGTTGACCAGAATATTGAAGAAACTGTTTACACTTACTCGGATAAACAGACCGGACTTGTTGTAAAGTGCACGGTCTCCTGTTTTAATGATTTTCCGGCGGTTGAGTGGGTTCTTAAATTTTCCAATATTTCAGGAAAGAATACCCCATTGATAGAAAAAGCAGAAGCAGTTGATTATTCATTTGTTTCAGGGGGAAAAGGAACTTTTGTCCTCCATCATGCGAAAGGAAGCAACGCAGAGCGAAGTGATTTTCAGCCTATTGATGAAAATATGCAAATTGGGAAGAGCACTTATATGACCCCAATTGGTGGACGTTCGTCTGACAAGACTGCGTTCCCGTTTTTTAATATTGAACTTCCAGGACAGCAGGGGATTATGGTGGCCGTAGGTTGGACAGGGAAATGGTATGCTAATGTTCGTCAACTGGATGAAAAAACAGTATCCCTGAAATCGGGAATGGAGAAAATGCAAATAAAACTGTATCCGAAAGAGGAAATCCGTACGCCAAAAATCTGTTTGCTATTTTGGAAAGGAGAAGACCGAATGATAGGCCACAATCAGTTCAGACAGTTTATTCTGGCTCATCATACGCGCAAAATAAATGGGAATCATGTAGAATTGCCATTTTCAACTTTCCTTGCCCGTGAGGGACCACTTCCTTGTAACGAACATACCTGTACAACAGAATCTTTTGCTGTTGCAATGATGTATCGTCATAAGCAATTCAATATTATTCCTGAAGTGTTTTGGCTTGATGCAGGTTGGTACGATTGTAATAATACCTGGTGGAAGGTGGGGAACTGGACTCCCAACATCAAAAATTTTCCCAATGGCTTAAAACCTGTTACAGATGCCTCTCATGCCGTTGGGGCAAAATTTCTTTTGTGGTTTGAGCCGGAACGGGTTACTTCAGGAACTCAGTTTGCAGATAAAAATCCGGATTGGTTACTTAAACTCCCCGGAAACGACAATATGCTTTTTAATCTTGGGAATGATGCTGCCCGATTATGGATGACCGATTACATTTCAAAACTCCTCGAACAGGAAGGGATCGACTATTATAGACAAGATTTCAACTTCGATCCGATGCCTTATTGGGAAGCAAATGATAAGCCCGACCGTATCGGAATTTCTGAAATCAGGCACATTGAAGGTTTATATGCTTTTTGGGATAGCTTGCTGGTACGTTTCCCAAACCTGATCATCGATAATTGTGCAAGTGGTGGACGACGTATTGACCTGGAAACAGTATCACGCAGTTCTCCATTGTGGCGAACTGATTATCAATATGGTGAACCCAACGGCTCTCAATGCCACACCTATGGGCTGAATTTTTACCTTCCTCTTCATGGAACCGGTAATTTCACAGTATCGACTTATCAATTTCGTTCAAATATGAGCGCTTCAATGGTAATAGACTGGGACATCAACAGTAAGACACACACTGTTGCGGAGCTTCAGAAGTATTTTCTGGATTTTAAACAACTGCGCCCGTATTATTATGGTAACTACTATCCCTTAACAGGCTCCGGGAATATGACACAGGATAATGTTTGGCTGGCCTATCAATTGAACAGACCAGACAAGGGAGATGGTATTATTATGGCTTTTCGGCGTAAAGATTCTTCTGATGAGTCCATACAGGTAAAACTGTGTGGATTAGATGATAAAACAAACTACGAATTGTATGATGAAGATTCAGGTATAAAAGTTAACAAGACCGGGGAAGAGCTTATGAATGGACTAAAGCTTATCCTGAAAGAAAAGCCAGGTTCTCTTCTTCTCTGGTATAAAAAAACACGATAGCTGGTTATAGACACGGGAAGACGTTCAAAACAGATAATTACAAGCTATTGTAATCCAATTTTTTAATCGAGCTACAATAGGTAATGATAAAAGACAAAAAATGACAAAGTATGTATTCGTTGTATTTTTAAGTGTGTTTTGCAACTTGTCTTTTTCAAAAGACAATAAATTGAAAGACATAAGTGAAATTTGTACGCAGACAATCTCCTTGAACGGGAATGAATGGAGAATAGCAATCGACAGTGATAATGTGGGTTGCAAAAACGCATGGTTCAAAACGCCTCCGGTTTCCGACTCCAAACAAACTCCGGTTCCCTGGGTAATTCAGGATATTTTTCATGATTATCATGGAGTGGCCTGGTATTGGCGTGAGTTTGACGCACCTAAAAATCCACATTGCGGAGGACGTTGTCTTATGAAATTTCATGCGGTAGATTATCTGGCAGATATTTGGATAAATGGTAAATCCGTTGGAAGACACGAAGGAAACGAGGTTTCGTTTGAATTTGATGTAACAGATATGCTGAATTATGAAGGGAAAAATTTACTTGTAGTTCGTGTTCTTAACCCTACCTATGAACCTATAGATGGCATTGCTTTAAAAGAAACTCCTTCAAGCTTAAAGAATTACCCTTACGGGAGCAATGCTGTTTACAATTCAGGCGGCATAACTGGTGACGTAGAATTAGTGATGGTTCCGCCTGTTCGGATTTCTGATTTATATCTTATTCCGGATTGGGAAACGGGTAAAGTTAAAATACAAACAACGGTTTTGAATACGAGAAATAAAGAGGTGTTATCCTCTTTATCTTTCAAAATAACGGAAGTTCGCACCAATTTGCCGGTGGTGATGAAAAATTATAAACAAGAAACCGGGGCTGGAACTAATGCGTTGGAAATAGAGCTTCAGGTGCCAAAACATAAGCTTTGGAGCCCAGACGAACCCATACTTTACAGGCTTACAGCTTCAGTTCAAACCGGTCAGTCTGTCGATGAACATTCTGTTCGTTTCGGATTTCGTGATTTTCGGTTTGAGAATGGTTATTTCCGACTTAATGGGAAGAGAATATTTCTAAAAGGCTCCAATTTTAGTACGCATTATCCTGTGAGTTATACTATTCCATTAAATGAAAACATGTTACACCAAGATGTAATTAATATGAAGTCACTTGGTTTTAACTTTGTAAGAATCCCCTTTGGCTGCCCTAACCCCCGCGTTCTTGATCTATATGACGAATTAGGTATTATGGTTCATCAGGAACATTATGGTTCCTGGCAAATGGGTGAATATGGCGCCTATAAATTTGACAAACCTACCAATCGGGAAATACAATTGCTTAAACGATTTGAAAACTCAATAACTGATGTCGTAAAGAGAGACAGAACGCATCCCTGCATCGTAATGTGGGGAATCCTCAATGAAATGCAGGATGGAGCGCTATTTCGCAAAGCGGTTAACCTGCTACCTTTATTACGGATTCTTGATCCAACCAGGATATTTGTCTTAAACAGTGGACGATTTGATGGTATCAGTGAAATAGGAAGCATAAGTAACCCTGGCTCTGGAACATGGAATGTGAAAGAGAGTGAATTAAAAGATTGGCATCCCTACGTCTGGATGCCATATAGTGCCAAAACACTTGACGAACTTTCAGGAACATTAAACACGAATAATCAGAAAATTTTCGTTAGCGAAACAGGTCTTTGTTTCCCAATTAATTTACCATCAGAACTTGGGGATTATCAACAATGGGGTAAAGAAGAATCGGATGATGCCCGTTACTTTAAAAGGCAATATGATAAATTTCTTACTGATTGGGTAAAATTTGACCTAAGTAGTTGTTGGCCCCGACCCGAAGATTATATTAAAGACGCATATATAACGGCAAATTCTTTGAGAGAAACGGCAGAAGCGGCAATTCGGTCAAATCCATCTCTGGTTGCTTATACTCCAACAAATAGTGTAGCCGATTATAGCATGGGCGAAAGCGTTGCGACCAATTTCCGTAGATTAAAACCAGAACTCATTGGATCTGTTCTTTTATCGAATGCGTCACTTCGTTGGTGCTTAAGTACTGAACCACAAAGTATATACAGAGGTAATCAAATTCGATTGAAAGCTTCCTTTTCCAATCTTGATGTTTTAAAACCGGGAAAGTATCCCGCAACTGTTCAAGTCATTGATCCTAAAATGAAGTCTGTCTTTGAGAAGAAAATATTCGTTAATGTATCCGAATCACAGATAGGACAGGAATCTCCTTTCGCTCAAGCAGTATTGTCAGAAGATGTCACAATAAACGGACCGGCTGGTAAATATCAATTTATTGTAACACTTGACAAGGGGGGTACTGCCACCGGGGGAACAACCGATTTCTATGTTTCAGATAAAGCCGATCTTCCCTCCTTACCCCAGGAAGTTACCCTTTGTGGTACCGATTCTCTGGTGATTGAATGGTTGAAGGAACATAAGGTCAATATGGTTCCTCTCAATCATACCAATCAATTAAAAAGGCAAGTCATTTTAATTGTCGGGAAAGAATCACAAGACAGTACAACAATGTTAAACATAGCAAGTCAAATGGCTTGTGGTAGTGTTGTTATTTTTCTTTCTCCTTCAACATTTAAAAGCAGTAAAAACTCCACACGTTGGTTACCTCTTGTCAACAAAGGGATAATCAAATCAATGGATGAGGTGGCTGGTTATTATCGTTCTGACCGCTGGGCGAAAAGTCATCCAATTTTTGATGGGATGCCTTCCGGTGGCATGATGGACTACAAGTATTTTCGTAATATTATTTCTCAAAATGCTTTATCTCAGGAATATAGCACAAGCGGAAAAGGGCCTCACACTTTTGACGAAGCAAATACGCCTCTTTCTTATCCTCAGGAGACAGTCTGTGGTGCAACTCGTATAAGTCATACCTACTGTTCCGGGGTACACATCGGCATCTGGAATTTTGGATACGGACGATTCATTGTAAACACACTTCGGATTGAAGAAAACCTCGGCAAAGACCCTGCAGCAGATAGACTATTCTGTAATATCTTGAATTTTGTATCTCAAGATATTAATAAACCGGTGACTAAATTACCTGTAAACTTTAACCAGTTACTTCTGGATATCGGGTATAAGAAATAGGCTAAAAAACATTTGATTAATGACTTAAGTTTATCTCTAAATGTTTTTTGTCCATTTAAGAAAGGATTGTCAACCTTTTTTTGATGAGAAAACAAATCAAAATCAAAGAATATGAGAAAATTAGTTTTGTTCGTACTGGTCGTTTTGAGTTTTGTAAGTTGCCGGAATAATTTGCCTGGTAAAAGCATGACTATTGTCCTGGATAGCGATGAAGTTGCCTGGGCGGGTGTGGTTATGGATGGACACCTGATGCCCTTTACTGTTCCTTATGAAATGAATTTCTATGCTGAAAATAAAAGGAACCAGGTGCAACCGTTAATCCTGACCAGCAAGGGAAAATATTTCTGGAGCGAAAAGCCATTTAGTTTTCAAATTAACGGCACCAAATTATCGATAAATGACCCATACGCGTCTCTTATTGCAGGCAAAAATGGCAATACCTTGGCACAAGTCCAGCAGTTTGTCAGGAAAAAGTATTTTCCATCAAGTGGGCGAATGCCCGACTCGTTGCTGTTTTTGGCGCCACAATACAATACCTGGATCGAGCTGAATCTTAACCAAAATCAGGAAGACATCCTAAAATATGCAAAAGCTATCATTAATAATGGCTTGCCACCAGGTGTTTTCATGATCGATGACACCTGGCAGGAAGATTATGGCGTGTGGAACTTTCATCCTGGCCGGTTCCCTAATCCGAAAGCAATGATCGACCAGTTACATGCAATGGGATTTAAAGTCATGTTATGGATTTGTCCGTTTGTTAGTGCAGACCAATCCGTTTTATACCATAAATTAGAGAAAGAGAAGGCCTTCCTCCTCGAAAAGTCAAATGACAATGATACCTGGGAGAAAGCTCAAAATCCGGCGATGATCCGCTGGTGGAACGGGGTTTCAGCGTTGCTGGATTTTTCGAATCCTACAGCCGTAGAATGGTTTAATGAACAGTTAAACAGGCTAACCAATGAGTATCATATCGATGGCTTTAAGTTTGATGCGGGAGATACGCGGTTTTATCCTGAAAATACGTTGAGTAAAAAGGGTTTCACCCCCAATGAGCACTGTGAGTCATATACTCAGTTTGGCTTACGATTTCCACTCAACGAATACCGGGCATGCTGGAAGATGGCCGGGCAACCCCTGGCACAAAGATTACACGATAAAGGCCATACCTGGGAAGATTTGCAGCACCTTATCCCTCACATGATTATTGAAGGGCTTTCAGGCTATACATTCTCTTGCCCGGATATGATTGGCGGCGGTTTATTAACAACTTTCGAAGACAGCTCTAAAATTAACCAGGAACTAATTGTACGTTCAGCACAATGCCATGCCCTAATGCCCATGATGCAATTCTCGGTGGCTCCGTGGCGCGTGCTAAACAAAAGTAATTTCAATGCTGTGAAAAAAGCGGTTGAGATCAGGAAGAAATTCGCTCCGGTAATTATGAATCTTGCCCGTAAGTCAGCAAAAACCGGTGAACCCATTTTAACAAACCTTGAATTCTATTTCCCTGGCCAGGGATTTGAAACAATTGTTAATCAGTTTATGCTTGGCCCTTCTATCATGGTGGCACCGATGGTGGAAGCAGGGAATAGCAGAAAAGTTGTATTCCCGAATGGAAAATGGAAAGGTGATGATGGTACAACTTATGCCGGCGGAAAGGCTTATAATATTGATGTTCCAATTGACCGGCTCCCTTATTTTTCGAAAGTAGAATAGGTTGCTATATTTAGTACATAATAAAAGTATGAACAACAGATGATCATAAAAATATATGTGAAAATATTTAAATAAAATTTTGAACATAATCATTTTTCGAAGGATTTACACATCAATTAGTAAGGATAATGACAGCCAGAGTAGAGCTTAAAACTAGTGAATTAGTTTCCATTTTCCGTTAACTGACAGGTTGGAACTTGGCATTAGTAAAATTCCTCATTCTAATTATTGATATTCAGTGTTTTGGTAAACAATTTGCGTTGTATATTGGCAATGAGCCATACAACCCACATCATACATGGTTGTTTTTTTTGTCTTTTCTGGTAAAATAATTTTACTTTACTTTCATTGATGATTGTGTTCAAAACGGGGTTATCGTAAAAAGAGCTATGGAGCAATAGCTTGTTCGGGGTCCAAAAACCTCAGAATATGTGCATGGATTATTTAAAAACCTTCTCTACATCAAAGCTTTTTATTTCGCTACTGCTCAAACATCTGTCAAATACTGCTAATCCACCAATCTGGCCAACAAAAAAATTACCCATGCCACTTTTAAGCAGAACAGCTCCTACGGTAAAATCTGATCCGTTGTCACCCATACCATCAGGGAAATAATAAGGATTTTTTGATTGCGTCAATCCATCAGGATAGCCTTCAAAGCCTTTTGTATGATCAATCAGTTCGGCATTACGCGGTTCAAACTCTCCGTTGAGGTACGACTTTATCCATTTCCCATCGTAGGTCATGGCGATATATTGCCATTTGTTTGGTTCCATAGTTTGCTCGCTGGCCGAATAATCTATTGAATAAGGAAATGGTGGGGTTGGTTTACCGGTATAGGATATATGTCCACAAACCTGATTAGCGCCATTGTAATAGGGTAATGAGACAAACAATCCATATTGACGTTTTCCGCCATCCAGGTATTCGTTCCACATTCCGCCAATAAATCCTGTATTTCCTTTCCATTTTACCCATGCCAATACAGTTATACCCTGATTTTTCCCTGAAATGTTTAATTCGGCAGTCTTTTTGTTTGGTAACGAAAGAAATGCCTGATTGCCAAATAGTGCTGAGTATCCTGATAAAGGGCCTTCATGAACTCTTTCGATTGTTCCATGATGCTCTTTCAGTGGAAAACCTCGTTTCCCATAAGCTTTTCGCGGATGCCCTTCTTTTTCTTTGAAATCCCACAGAGCAACCAACCCCTTGGTTTGCATTATTTTGTCGGTTAAACTTGCCGAGGGTTGGCTGAATGAAAAGTTGCTGAAAATGAGTAAAAAGAAAAGATAAGTTGCTTTTGGGCAGAGTAATTTCATAGATGAGTTTTTAAAAATATCCTCCTTTTTGGGTAATTTCCTGGATGGTTTGTCCTTCTTTTACCCAGCTGAAGATTTTCTTTTCATTTTCTTTAATCTCTTCGGCCCTGATTAATACTTCGTAGGCTATATTACGCGGAATTATTAAAACTCCGTCAATATCGCCCATAACAACATCTCCAGGCTTTATGGTTACATCTCCAATTTTTATTGGTATTTGATAATGTGTGATCAGGCAACGCCCCAGGCTTCCATTTGAAATTCGGTATTCATAAAATAAAGGAAAATCTGCACTAAGTATTTGATGCGTATCCCTTATCCCTCCGTCAATACAAGCAGCTTTCATTTTTTTACCTTTGGCGGTGGCAGTCATTACTCCTCCCCATAAAGTGGCTTTATCGTCGCGGCTGGTATCCCAAACAACAAAATCATCTTCCTTCATTTCGTCGAGCATTTGGGTGCGGAATTCCATTTCTCCCTGTATCTTAACATTTGGCGCACTTTTTACAGTGAATGCAAACCCGGCAATGGTGCGATATTCGCGCAGAGGTATTATTCTGGAGGGTAACGCTTGTTCCAGCAGGCAAAACTCACGCAAAACGTCGTTTACAGCTCCGGTATACAATTGCTCATACCGGCTTAGTATTTCTTTGTCGGATATAGGAAATGAAGTATTTGAAATTCCTTCTCTTTCTTCAATCAACCTTTCAAGGTTCATCATTCCAACTTCTTTTTTGTATTGATCGATACTCATATTTAATTATTTACGATTTTTATATTTATGATTTCTGTTTATTTCAGAAATTTAACCCCATTCCTCCATCCACATAAATGTCCTGTCCGGTTATATACCTGCCGGCATCCGAACATAGGAGTAAAGTCGCAGGAGCACAATCGGAGGGTTCTCCGATAAATCCAACCGGAATTTTTGCTTCAACATTCTTTTTGTACTGTTCATCCTTTAATACTTCTTCGTTTCTCCCGGTTTGGATGGCTCCCGGAGCCAGATTGTTGATGGTAACTCCATAAGGCCCAAATTGAGGAGCGAGGCTTTTTACCATACTAACTTGTGCAACTTTCGAGGCTGCATAGGCAATCATCTGCTGGTGCGGCCTGACTTGCTGAACACTACCGATGGTAACGATACGACCCCATTGCTTTTTTTTCATCGTTGGATACAATTGCTGAATGAGGAAAAGCGAAGCCCGAAGGTTGGTGTTTATTTGCAATTCAAATTCTTCCGGTGTTACTTCGTTCCAGTGTTTCCTGAATTGAACTGAGGCATTAAGTACCAGAATATCAACTTCTATTTTGTTTTTGACTAAATATTCAGTAATATTTTTTGCCGAGTTGACTTCAGAAAGGTCGCATTGCAACAGGTGACATTCTACTCCCATCGCGGTAATTTCTTTCCAGGTTTCTTCGGCTAAAGCTTTGCCCGATCGGAAATTAACAACAACGTTGGCTCCATATTCGGCCAATGCCAGCGAAATGGCTTTTCCTATTCCCTGGCTTCCTCCGGTTACCAGCGCTGTTTTTCCTTTTAGATTGAATAAGTTTTTTATTTGCATGGTTTGGTTTAGTGAAAAATTGGTAATCCATTCCTGAAGTCAGGATAAGAAATAATTTCGCCACGGTCGGCTTCAGTAACGACTAACCCCAGCTTCCCGGAAGGATCGAAAGCACAGCTGGTTGGTCGGGTTCCGGGGCAGGTGAGGGTGTTGGTTAGTTTCCCGTCGGTTGCATAAACATGGATGCAACTCTCGTTAAATATTGCGGTGAAAAGGTTTTCCTGAGCATCGAACGCCAGCCCGTCGGGTCCCCAGGGACCATTCCCGGCTCTTGCAAAAGGTCGCTCGTTTCGAAGTTCCAGTTTTTCGGCATCCCACTCGCCAATCCACAATTGCTGGCGGTAAGTTTCAGCAAAAATCAAGGTTTTTGCATCAGCCCTGAATGCCAGTCCGTTGGTGAAATATTTGCTTTTCGAAATAACTTTTGCACGGTCGTTGTTTTTGGGCAGGACGCATAGGGTTGATACCGGTTCTTCACGTCCGTCGGCATGATCGGAGAACAAGAGATTTCCGGCACAGTCGAAAATCAGGTCGTTGGGACGAACCAGGTGGTTACCTTCTGCTGTTTGGTCGCAAATGGTCGTAAAAGTTTTCTCTGAAGGGTTGAATGTTCTGATTTCGCCCCGGCCACTGTCGCAAAACCATATCAGGCCGTTACGGTCAATCATGGCGCCATTGGGGGTGCCATCCACATCGAAACGATCCAGTTTGGTTCCATTCCAACGTGAGAGGTTTCCGCCTTTGATCTCGACAAACCAAAGATTGCCGTCGAAATCAAAGACAGGCCCTTCCGGAAAATTCAATCCTGATATGATGGTGTTGATTTCCATTTGACAGATTAGATTCCTCCTACTTTGGGATACCAATTGGGTTGATATGGATCCTGGTGGAAACGAGCGTAGTAGTCGCCTTTTTCTTCGAAATAGCGTTCGTATTTCTGCATTTTTTCTTCATCGAGTTCCACACCCAATCCTGGACCTTCAGGAACTTTAATAGCTCCGTCCACATATTGCATTTTTCCTCCGGCAATGATATCGTCTTCGAGGTAATGATAATGAGCATCGCCAGGCATGGTCATCGTTGGGATTGTCGATGCAGTGTGGATCATTGCTGCCAGCTCAATTCCAAATTCGGCGCCCGAATGCATGGAAACACCAAGATTGAATGTTTGGCAAACGGCAGCAAGATCTTTCACTCCCCTTGGGCCTTCCCAATAATGTAAATCGGTAAGAATTATATCGATGCTGTTCATGTGGATGGCCGGTCCCAAATCATCAAATTTATTCGGATACATATTGGTTGCCAGGGGAATGCGAACTTGTTCTTTTACACGGCGCATTCCTTCCAATCCCCACGACGGATCTTCGAAGTATTGTATCTCAATATCTTCCAATCTTCGTCCGGCTTTTACTGCGGTTGCGACCGACCATACTCCGTTCGGATCGATACGTAGTCCAAACTCCTTTCCTAATCGTTCGCGGCAAAGTTGTAGTACCCTAACTTCCTCCATTGGATCCATAACCCCGGCTTTCAGTTTCATGGCAGTAACCCCGAGTGTTTCTTTCAGTTCAACACATAAATCGACCATGTCTTCGGCGCAGGTATCGTGTCCGCCGCCCGGACGGTCGTATCTCCAGAATAAATAGGCAATCATAGGTACTGCATCCTGAAGTTTTCCTCCAATCAGCTTGTTCATGGGAACATTGCAGGCTTTACCCATAATGTCGAGACATGCAATTTCAATGGCTCCGTAAAGGCGCGAATTGGACAAATAGTAAATGCTTCGCAGTACTTTTAATTTAATGGCTTCCAGATCAAATGGATCCATCCCAATAATTCTGGGTTTTAATTTTAGCAGTGCACCGCGTTGGTCACCTCCGCCAACTTCACCTAATCCAACAATTCCTTCGTCAGTGATCAATTCAAGTATAGTCCTCATTAAATAACCGGGATGTACTCCGGTGTTATGTCTCAACATGGCATTCATTGGTATGGCCACTGTACGGACACGCATATCAATTATCTTCATTTTGTAAATATTTAAGATTCAGTGTTTTTTTCGTTTAGTTTATTATTAATTGTTTCTGATGCGTTTTTTAATTCGTCGAGTACACGTTCTTGCATCGAGCTTGTATACCTTGTTTCGGGTAAATAAATACCCAAACTGGCAATAATCTTCCCGTTTTTGAATATAGGAAATGCTACACCAACAATATGATTTTTAGATATTTGTGTGGCCATTTGTTTTTTTCGGATACGGGCAAGTTCCAGCAGTAAATCTTCTTCATCCTCAATTCCTGTCCATATTTCAGATGAGGGTAAACCATATTTCCGGATGAATTCTTTTTGTTCTTTTTCTTCCATACAAGCCAGGATCATTCTTCCGGTTGAAGTCAGATAGGCATCTTTTTCTTTTTTATTTATTACCTGTAGCTCGTGTGTACTTTTTATTTCGTGAAGTAAAATACGGGTATTATCTTTCAATACCGATAAAATACAGCCTTCGTTTAACGATAAAGAGAGTTTGTTCATGGGCTCCATAGAGGCTTCCAGAAGTTCTTGTTTATGTGAATAATTCCCAGTAAGTAAGTAGGCCATTGAACCAAGACGATAGCCTGTTTTTCGGCCCTCTTGCTCCACATATCCCCTGGCAACAAGTGTTTTGATTATGTTGGCACATGTGGCATTATTCAGTTTTAACTGACTGGAGATTTCACTAAGGGTGAATAACCTGGAACGATCTGATGCTATCAGTTCAAGGATGTCTAATGCTCTGTGAATTACTTGGATCATAATTATAAAGTTTTATTCAATTATATCTTTTCTGTAGAAGAAGCGAACTGCCAAAAAAATTGAGGCGGCCGATAGCAGATAAACAACCGATAGCGCCGACAGTCCCCAATCCAGCCCGAGCAACGGTTTAATTTTACCCAATATGTATGGAGCTGAAGCTCCGGTTACAAATGCAAACATAAGCATTAACCCAGTAGCAGTTGACCGTACTTTAGGCTCTATTACGTCGTATAAAGCTGCAAATATATTTGAATCGTAGATTCCTCTGAATAAGCCAAATAATGCAAGTGTCAGGTAAATTGGCAGAGGTGCATTGAAAATACCAAGCAGAAAGATAAACGGAGCTCCGAGTAAAAGGCCGGTTCCCTGCACCAGCCCTCTCATGCCAACCACCTTTTTGCTGTAACGATCGGCAAATGATGCACCGATGAGTACCCCGAAAAAAGCAGCCATATAATGGTAGAATGTAGCATCGAAACCACTACGGGCCAGTGTGAACCCGAATTTTTCATGCAGATAGGTTGGCATCCAGGTCATAAATCCAACATTTACGAAAACCATCCCGGCAAAAGCAATAGTTAGTAATAAGGCTGTTGGTTTTTTGAAGAAAATAAGCAATGCATCTTTTATTGAAACCTGTGCTGTACTTTCTTTTTTTACTGGATGTGAATCTTTAAGCCGGGCTGCTATTATTATCGATAGAATAACTCCAATGGCTCCAAATGCAAAAAAGGCCACGCGCCACCCAAATTGGTCGGCAATCCAACCGGTAAGGTAGCCACTTATTATTATACCGGCATACAATGCAGTTTGGTGAATCGACATGGCTACAGCACGGGTTTTGTCGTGATGTTCGCTAATTAGTGCATTGGCCGAAGGCGAGTAAAATGCTTCGCCGCCTCCTGTAGCTACACTTTGCAGAAAAATAAGGTGAATAAGCATGGTTGATGTTCCTGAAAAGAAAGTTGATGTACTCCAGATCAATAGGCTTAACATTAGTACATATTTTTTATTGGCTCGGTCGCCAATAAACCCAGCTACCGGAACCAAAATGCCATAAACTAATATTAATACAGAAGCAACTATTCCCATATCAGCGTCGGCCAGATGAAGATCGGCCCGAACTGCCGGAAGTACAACATTAAATATTTGCCTGTCGGCCTGGTTAAAGAAAAATGCCAACCAGAGCAAGACAATTAGTTCCCATTTATATTGGATAGTTTTTATAGTAGGCCAAAGTTTCATTTATTAAACTTTACAATGTTTTTATAATGCAAATGTAAATTTGATAATGTAAAAAAACAACACCAAAATGAATTTTTATATTCTTTAAACTATCTTTTTGAAAAAAAATAATTTATCGATATGATTTAGATAAACATTAAACATCAGTAAAACAAGAATATATGTGATTATTCAAACATTTAATATTTTATAATATAAAATAATGTTGTATAGCATTTTATAATGGTATTGTTACTGTAATTGTTTTCATTTTATTTTGTAATGCCAAACCTAAAAAATAGCTTTATGAAAAAATGGTTAAGAAAAATTACATTTATCCAACTGATGTTCTTTTTATCAGTTTGGTTTGTAAATGCACAAGAGACTACTCTTTCCGGGATAGTTTCTTCTAAGGATGGGAGTCCCATTCCTGGAGTTTCTATTATAGTTAAAGGAACAACAATAGGAACATTAAGTGATTCAAATGGTCACTTTTCGTTAAAATCGCCTACCGGAGCAAAAACAATTGTTTTCAGTTTTGTTGGAATGAAGACTCAGGAACAATCTATTACAAAATCAGCAAATTATAATGTAATATTGGAAGAGGATACTTATAATTTGGAAGAGGTGGTTGCTGTTGGTTACGGATCGGTCAGGAAAAGTGATTTGACAGGTTCGGTTACTTCAGTAAAAAACAATGCTGTAACAGCCGTTGCTTCATCGAATGTTATGCAGTCGCTAAGTGGTAGGGCCGCTGGTGTCCAGGTAAAACAAAATACAGGTGCTCCTGGCGCTACGATAAGTGTGCGGATAAGGGGAACAAACTCTATCCAGGGGAGTAATGAACCTTTGTATGTTATCGATGGATTTCCGAGTAGCATTAACTCGTTGAACAACTCTGAAATTGCCAGTATCGAAATTTTGAAAGATGCTTCGGCAACCGCTATTTATGGTTCACGTGGCGCTAATGGCGTTGTTTTAATTACGACTAAGCGCGGAGAATCTGGAACTACCCATGTTGATTTTGAATCGAGTTTTGGAATACAGTCGCTTCGAAAAAAACTCGATCTAATGAATTCGTCTGAATATGCAAACTTTTATAATCTGCAGCAGAAAAATGATGGAGGATCGGCGTACTTTACCGATTCTCAAATACAAAGCATGGGGAGCGGTTTTGATTGGCAGGATTATTGTTTCAGAAGCGCTCCTTTATTTCAAAATTCATTATCGATAAGTGGTGGCAATGCAAAAACTCAATTTGCTGTTTCAGGAAGTGTATTTAATCAGCAGGGGATAATTGAGAACAGTAATTACGACAGATATTCACTAGTTTCCAATTTAAAACACGAAATAAGCAAAATCTTTGCAATTGAATATGGCGTTAAGCTTACTAAAAACTCAACAAACCGCCAGAATTCAAGTGGAGGAAACAGGGGCGGATCATTATTAGCTGCGATCATTTCTTCGCCCCCTACACTTACTCCGTATAACGACGATGGTAGTTATCGAAATCTGATGACAGCTTATCCGTTTATTTCCAACGCAATTTATAACCCATTAAATTATATTAAGGAAACTGAGGATGGCGCTGTTGCCAATATTGTACAGGCCAATGCTGCAGTTTTATTTAAACCAATTGATGGGCTAACTATAAAGATATTTGGAGGAATAGAGAATAATGATAGTCGTTCTGATTATTATCAGTCACTTAAATTCCTTAATTCCCAAGGGTATGCGAGTGTATCAACTTCTCAATATACCGGATTGCTGAACGAGAATACAATTAGTTACGTGAAAACAATAAACCAGAAACATAATATATCAGCTTTGGCTGGTTTCACATACGAAAGTGGTGTTTCCAAGGGTTTGTCGGGTAGCGGAACTGGTTATCTGAGCGATTTGACAGCAACCTCCAATCTATCGGCAGCCAATACTCCTGGAGTACCTAGTACTTATTATTCCAAATCGGTAATTATGTCGTATTTAGGACGTATTAATTATACATTCGACAATAAGTATTTGTTCACCGCAAGTATTCGTGCCGATGGGTCTTCAAAATACAGTGATGGCCAAAAGTGGGGTTATTTCCCTTCGGGTGCAATAGCTTGGAGAGTTAAGAATGAGTCTTTTATGGAAAGTTTACCATTTATTTCTGACCTGAAATTAAGAGCAAGCTGGGGGCTAACCGGTAGCCAGGCTATTGATGCTTATGCTACACTAAATCAGTTAAGTTCGGGTAAGTCGGTTTTTGGGAAAACCCAATACAATACTTTTGCCCCGGGTACATCTCTTCCTGGCAACTTAAAATGGGAAACTACCGAACAAACTGATATGGGTATGGACATAGCTTTCCTGGATGGTCGGATCAGATTAACGGCTGATGCTTATATCAAGGATACAAGAGATTTGCTAAATACTGTGCAAATGCCTACTTCAACAGGCTATTCACAAACAATCAAGAATATTGGACAGATTAGAAACAAAGGGCTTGAATTTTCAGTTGAAGCCAATGTTCTCAGTGGAAAATTTAAATGGGATGTTGGTGGAAATATTGCCTTCAACCGGTCGAAGGTTATAAAACTATATAATGGGCAGGATATCTTAAGTGGTGGTGTTAGTGTTGTTTATATCACAAACATTCAGAATATATTACGCGAAGGTGAACCTATGTGTATGTTTTATGGCTATGTAGATAATGGGTATGATGCTAATGGTTTGCCTCAATATAAAGATCTGGACAATAACGGGTCGATAACGACTTCTGATCGTACTATTATTGGTAATCCTAATCCAGACTTTATTTTTGGATTGAACTCAACCATGGCATTCAAAAACTTCGAATTAACCATGTTTTGGCAAGGTTCGTATGGAAACGATATTGCAAACGTAAGTGCAATTGGAAATACCCTTGACTATGGCTATGGATTGAACATGCTGAAAGATGTTTATTACGACCACTGGACTCCTGAAAATCCAAATGCCAAATATCCCAAGATTACCAATAAATTGAATATGAATTTTTCAAGGCGGATAATAGAAAATGGTTCATATTTACGTTTGCGTGACATCCAACTGGCTTATAAATTGCCTGTTTCAAAAACAAAGTTAACCTGGTTAAAAAATGCCTCTGTTTATGTAAGCGGACAAAATCTGCTGACATTTACCAAGTACTCATGGTGGGACCCGGAAGTGAACTCTCAGGGAGGATCAAATTCTCTTAATCAAGGAATGGATTATTATACATATCCAACAGCTAAAATTGTTTCCTTGGGCGTTAAAGTAGGTTTCTAATCCGTTAAAAATCAAAACAATGAAAAATATATTTTTAATTTTTACTATGCTCCTGGCATTCTTCTCATGTAAAGATGCCCTGGAAGAACATCCCAGATCGATTGCTGCTGAGACTTTTTACAATACAGAATCGGAAATGGAAGCAGCAATAGCTGCAACTTATGCCCCGTTACGCACAGGCAACGTGTTCGGAATGAATTATATATCGTTGGTTGAATGTTTTACTGATTACCAATATGGTCGTGGAAGTTGGGCAATAAATAGTTTGTTCCAGGGACTAAACTCCACAAATATTGGCCGTTCTGACGGTGTGTGGGCCGATGTTTACAGGTGTATTCGTAATGCAAATATTGTTATTATGAATGCTCCTTCAGGCAGTCAGTTAAGTGATAGTTATAAAACCAAGTGTATTGCTGAAGCTAAATTCTTAAGAGCTTTTGGTTACTTTATCCTGGTAAAAAACTGGGGAGGCGTACCTCTTCGTACTGAGACTAATTTTTCGACTCTTGAAGAACCACGGGCAACCGAAGATGCTGTATATCAATTAATTTTAAGCGATTTGAAAGAGGCTGAAACCAACTTGCCGGAAACACCTTCGGTAGCTGGCCGTGCAACCAAATGGGTGGCCAAAACTTTATTGGCTGATGTTTACTTTTATAGAGGAGAGTATGCAAATGCTGCTGCTAAAGCTGCCGAAGTTATAACATCAAATAAATTCTCACTAGTTTCAATCGCTTCTGTCGATGATTTTTCGAAGATATTTGGAATCGGATTAGTATCAACTTCTGAAGAAGTATTTTATCTCAAATTTAGTCACGATAATGGACAATCATATACGATGATGTTACATCATCCTGGGTCAAAACTTTGCGGAGGGGGTGGTTGGTATGGAATTTATACTGACAGTGAAAGTAACAAAATTGTAAAAAATTGGGACCCAAACGATTTGCGAAGAAAATTGTGGTATAACTGGAACATAGGACTTGGAGCGAACTCGTTACTTACTCTAAAGTTTGTTGATCCGACAGCTCCTTCGAGCAGTGCAAATGCCAACGATGTTCCTGTTTACAGGTATGGCGATATTTTATTAATGAGTGCCGAAGCAGAAGTTAGATCAACTGGTTCTGTTTCTGCGAGTGCCATAGAGAAATTGAATATGGTCCATCGTCGTGCGTATGGGTTTGATCCTCTTGTTGCATCCACTGTTGATTTTAAAGCTTCAGATTTTAGCGGTAAAAACGCTTTTATCGAAAAAGTTATTATGGAGCGCTGCTACGAAACGGCATGTGAAGGGAAACGGTGGTATGACTTAAAACGTCTTGGGGCAACTAAACTAAAAGAAACTATAAAAGCAAACCTGGGCATTGATGTGGCTGATAAGCATTTGTTATGGCCAATTCCACAATCAGAAATGAACTACAACTTAAAAATCAATCCTAATTCAGATCAAAACCCTGGATATTAACATTTTCATCGCAAATATAACTCGGGCTATAATTTGCCCGGGTTATTTTTTTTGCTAGTTTGGAGTATTTATAATTTAACCAACGAAACTAATAATTGTGGTAAACAAAATTTTGTTGTATTGTCTTCTTTTTATTCTTATTGTATTGAATAAGAATGGATTAGCTCAGTCTGACACCAAATTGTGGCAACCTTTCCGGGTTACTCCACGAGTTGCAAGCAGCCAACATATCGATTTATCGGGATCTTGGGAACTGTCGTACATGGATGCTCCTGTTTCGGGTATCGATGAATTAAAAGACCGAAAAGATGCCTTTGAAACCCAGGTCCCCAACTCGATCCACTGGTCGTATTTCAAGGCAGGGAAATTGCCCCATCCTTATGCTCATAAAAATTCGACTTTATACCGCTGGATTGAAGAGAAAGCTTGGTATTACCGGAAAGAAGTATTTCTTCCGTCTACAGCAAAAGGGAACTCCATAATTTTATGTTTCGATGGAATAGACTATTTTTCTAAAATTTGGGTCAACGATACCCTTGTTGGTGTTCACGAAGGTATGTTTGGAGGCCCGGATATTGATATTACCAGCTGTATCAAGTATGGTGAAACAAACCAGATTACCGTTGAAGTCAGAGCTGGTAATTGGGGAAACCGGGCTACTGATATTGAAAGCCTTCCCCGAACCAGTGTTGGCGAATACGATTATTCGAAGGTTAAGGGGTTTAATCCCCGTGCAAGTGGTAAAATCATCAAACCCTGGGTTATCTCAGGCGGGTCAGGAACTGAAGCCTTTTTTACTGTTGGAATGTGGCAGGACGCCCGCATCGAAATCTTACCCGAATACCAGCTTGAAAGACCTTATCTGGTGACCAGGGAAATTTCGAACAATAATGCTTTGGTCCATTTATCCACTGAAATTCTGGCAGGGATTAATTCCATCAATAAGACGTTGCATCCCTGGAATAATACTATTATTCATCAGCCCAACGAAAAGGGAATCCCTTTGGCAACAGCCACCGACAAACTGGATGTTGTTTGCGATTTCTTTTTTCAAGGCAAGCTGGTTTTTACAAAAACATTAACACCCGAATTATTTAAAGGAACAACAAACTGGCTTGAAGAAGACCTAACCATTCCTAATCCAAAATTATGGTACCCTAACGGGATGGGCGCTCCTAACCTATACCAGGTATGTATTTCATTAAAAAAGGATGGTAAACAAATTGATCAGCTGAAATTTGATTTCGGAATCAGGACCATTGAAAGGATGGTAACTTTAGGGCCGAGAACAGCCGATCGCTGGGAAAATTGGCAGTTTGTTATTAATGGGAAGAAGATTTTTGTAAAAGGAATGAATTGGATGCCAGCCGACCTTTTGCTCGATTTACCTGAGTCAAGGTACCGCTGGACACTCGAAGCTGCCCGCAACATGGGAATTCAGCTGATGAGAGTTTGGGGTGGTGGCTTAATAGAAACCGACGAGTTTTATAAATTATGCAACGAGTTAGGGATCATGGTATGGCAGGATTTCCCGATTGGCAACCAGGATACTCCTGATTATCCTCAGGATGTTTGGGAGGCTCAGGTAGTCCAGAATATTTTCAGGCTCCGAAACCATCCTTCACTAGCTGTGTGGTGTGGTGGAAATGAATTCAACCCTTATTCGTTTGGAAATACGGCATCTATCGGTATAATTGAGCGTAACCTCGATATTTTCGACAAGTCGCGCTTTTTTGTACGAACTACCCCCGATGATGGTAGTATGCACACCTATCCCGATATGGATCCGTGCTGGTATAATATCAATTACAAGTTAGAGCCCTGGGTTTCAGAAACTGGTATGCACAGTATGCCCGAAGCGCGATTGTTTTACGAATTGGTTGACAATAAAGAATTTGTTGATTTGGGTAGGATGTGGGACAAAAGTTTTTATAAAAATCATCCTGAATTTATTCACCATTTCACCGAATACGGGCCAAGTCGTGTCCCTCGTATGTTGAGCCGTGCTTCGCATATTGATGACATGACAGACCCTTCAATTGAGTCGGTTACCGAAGCAACACAAGTAGGTTCAGGCGAATTTTACCAGGTGTTTTCCGAAAAGATGCAAAGTAATTATCCGGTTACAACCGGGTTGATGCCCTGGGTTTACAAACGCCCCTGGCCGGTTATCGCTATTCAAACGATGGACTGGTTTGGACAAACCTCCGCTCCATATTATTTTCTGAAAAGGACTTACGAACCAACTCATATTTTGCTCGATTTGCCCAGGTTAATATGGAAATCGGGAGAAACTATCAATTTTGTGGCAAAGGTTACTAATTCGGGCGAGAGTTTTCGGGGGTCTACCATCTCGGTTTCTGTGTTCGACGATCATTTCGTCAAGCTATTGCAGAATGAAAAAATAGCTGATATTGCTGAAGGAACTTCTGTGACGTGTGTTGCACTGAACAACTATTCTATTCCGTTAGAATACAAAGACCGTTTTTTGTTTTTGGTTGCCGAAGTACATAACACTCACGGAGAACTTGTTTCGCGGTCGGTATATTATCCACGTGTGCTTACCTTAATGGATAATCCTGATTTTTACGCCAGTTATACTTCAGGTCCTGTTCCCTGGATCAACCTCGATAAAGGTCCCTGGTTAAAACCTTCGGTTGCTAAAACTAAAGCTGGTATCAAGGTTCAGCTTGTTGAACAGCAAAAAATATCTGACCAGAGAAGACGGTTAAAACTGAAAATTACCAATGAAGGAAAAATACCTGCTTTTATGGTTAATTTAAATATTGATGGAATAAAAAGGGCATTTTTTGCAACCGACAATTATTTCTGGATGGCGCCGGGAGAGTCACGGGAACTTATCCTTGATGTTCAATTTAGAGAGTCTCCATTGGGGAAAAATATTTACCTGGAAGCAGGTGCTTGGAATTCCAAAAAACAACAAATAAAACTTAACTAAACTATATAATCGATGAAACCAAAATTCTTTTGTCTTTTTACTTTCTTGTTTTTTCTTGGCCAGTTATACTCGCAAACTTCGGTTCCCGGAAAGCAGGCAGCACTTGATAACAGTGTGATGAGCGAAGCTTATTGGAAGCTCTGGAATCCTGATGTTCAGAACAAAATTGACCGGGATATTGATCAAAACCGAAAAGCGGATGCAGTACTTCGGTTGAAGAACGTATCCAAAGGCACAGAGGTAAAGGTTGAACAGTTGTCGCACGACTTTATCTTTGGCGCTCATATTTTCAATTTTAATCAGTTAGGAACTAAAGAGCGAAATCAAAAGTACAAAGATTTGTATGGTACGCTTTTCAATTCGGCAACGATTGCTTTTTATTGGAAAAAGTTTGAGATGCAACCTAACCGGCCCCGTTTTCGCGAGGAATACTGGGATACAGAAGATTACTGGAACAATGTGGCAGAACCCAAAAAAGAGCCTCACTGGCGTCGTCCGGCTTCCGATCCTGTAGTTACTTTCTGCGAAAGTAAAGGAATCAGGTTGCACGGTCATACCATGATCTGGGGAAACCGGACATGGCAGCATCCGGAATGGCTATTCGATCAGTTTTGCCCTGACAATGAGAAAGAAAACCTGAATAAACTAAGCAAAGAAGATTTGAATAAATTAACCCCTGCTGAAATTGAAAAATTAGCTCCTGTTTATTTTAAAGAATTGAAGCGACTTTTTGAAAAAAGGGTTTCGGAATTGATAAAATATTACGGAGGCCGCCTGAATAGCTGGGATGTTGTAAACGAAAGTTCGGTCGATTTTCATGGACAAAGTGTTACCGGCGATGCCGTTTGCAAAAGTTCGTATGGGCTTATGCCAGGCGACTATGTGTTTAACGCTTTTAAAACTGCCGATCAACTGTTTCCTAAAAGCGTGAAGCTGAACATCAACGATTATAAGAACGACGAAAACTATGCCAACCAGGTTAAAGATTTGCTGGCGCACGGTTGCCGCATCGACATCATGGGATCGCAAATGCACCTGTTTAACCCGCAACAATGCCTTGATATTGCCGATGGAAAACTTATTGAAAGCCCCCAACAGGTATGGGATAAGATGGAGACTATTTCGAAAGCTGGTTTACCAATACATTTGAGCGAGATTACCATTACTTCGCCCGGGAACGACGAAAAGGGAATGCAGATTCAGGCTATTATAGCACGTAATTTATACAGGCTTTGGTTCAGCATTAAACCTATGATGGGCATCACATGGTGGAATGTGGTCGACGATTGTGGCGCTCCAGGCGAACCTTCTGTTTCCGGGTTGTTTACAAGAAACATGGATCCCAAGCCATCGTTTTATGCGCTCAATAACCTGATCAACCACGAATGGAAAACCAATGTTATGGCAAAGACCGACGAAAACGGGACAGTAACATTCCGTGGTTTTAAAGGACGTTACCGGATTAGCTGGAAAGACAAGTCGGGAAAAATACAGCGGGTCGAGTTTTATTTAAAAAACGACGGTGATGGGTTGTAAAAGAATTGTATGCCATTCCTGGTTTTTGGTGACCTGTAGTTAAAAACCCGGGGGAATGAGTTAGGAAATGACCGTCAGCAAAAATGTTTTATACCGATTTTATAAATCATTCATAATAAAGGGAAATGAGGACCAACGTATTTGTATTATTGTTTTTGGTGATAGCGACGAATTGGACTCTGGGCCAGTCGGTTCAGAATCCAGGGCAAAAGTTAACTGAACCTGCCAGTTCTTTATTATCCGAATCTTACCTGAAATTCTGGTCTCCGGAAGTCCAGGCGAAAATTGACCGGGATATTGATCAGAACCGGAAGGCTGAAGCTGTTTTTCGCTTGATGAACGTAAAAAAAGGAACAGAAGTAAAAATTGAGCAAGTCAGCCACCAATTCCTGTTTGGAGGTAACACATTTCTGTTCGGCGATTTGGGCAGTCCCGAAAAAAACAAAAAGTATGCAGACACGTTTGGCAACCTGTTTAATGCCGCTACAGTTGCCTTCTACTGGAAAACCCTGGAACAGGTACAAGGCCAGCCCCGGTATGCTGCCGGAAGTTCGTACGAATACCGTCGTCCGGCAACCGATCCGGTGGTTGAGTACTGCGAGTCGAAAGGCATTAACATGAACGGCCATGCCATTATTTACGGGATGCGCCGCTGGGGGCACCCCGAATGGATGCCTAACGACCGGAAGGCAATGGAACCAATCTTCGAATCGCATGTGCGCGAACTGGCCGAACGGTACAAAGGACGCATTCAACGGTGGGATGTGGTAAACGAATCGATCGACCAGGCCAACCGGGGTTTAATGCCCGACGATTATACTTTTAAGACTTACTCTTGGGCCATGAAGTATTTTCCGGCTTCGGTACAGTTCAATATCAACGATTGCGACATTCATTGGGGCCCGTCGCGGCGGTATGTCGAGATTGTGCGCGACCTCATCGACAGGGGTATTCGCATCAATAATGTAGGAGTACAAATGCACATTTTTAATCCGGCTGAAACCCAAAATATTGCAAATGGGGCTGATGTTCTGACTCCAGAGAAAAACTATGCAGTATTAAATTGTTTAACTGAAACAGAACGTCCGGTTCATATTAGCGAAGTTACAGTCAGCGCTCCTGATGAGACTCCTGGAGGCTGGCAAATTCAGGCTGAAGTTACCCGAAACTTGTACCGCCTGTGGTTCAGTTATCCAACAGTGATGGGCATTACCTGGTGGAATGTAGTGGATGGTGGAGCAGCAAAAGGTGAACCTTCGTTTTCAGGAATTTACGACAAAGAGCTTAATCCCAAGCCGGTATATCATGTTCTCGATCAGTTGATCAATCATGAATGGAAAACTAACCTGTCAATGAAAGTTGGGCCAGATGGTACTGTTCGGTTTCGGGGTTTCAAAGGGAAATACCGTGTAAGTTGGAAAGATAAGGCCGGAAAGCAACAGATGGCGGAGTTTCAGCTTAAAAACGATGGCGATGGTTTTTAGTTAATTCCCAATTTAAAATAAACAATCAAAAACTACTGTTTATCAGCGATATTCAGTAGTTTTTGATTTTGCGGATTCCGGTTTTATCCGAAATTCGTTCCGTGTTTCAGGCAAAGTTCGATAAATGTTTTTACCCGTTCGGGTTTTACGTCATTTTGGATAATATGCGCCGGGGCAATCATGTATCCGCCTTCTTTCCCGAGAATTGAAATCTTTTCGATGATATCCTTTTCCAGTTCCTCATCGGTTCCGTTGGGCAGTAAATCCTGCTGATCGATGGCTCCCCAGAAAGAGAATTTTTCGCCAAATCCTGATTTCATATCCTGAGGAAGGTGTCCGGGGACGCCTGGCTGAACGGGATTGAACACCTCAAAACCAATCTCGCGGATGTCGTTAAGCAAATCGGCAACAGCTCCGTCGCAGTGCAGAATAGCGATAATGTCGGGTTTTGCTTCTTTAAACCGGTCAATCATTCGTTTATAAATCGGTTTTAATTGCGTTTGAAAAGTTTCAGGAGGAATAATCAGGCTGGTTTGCGTACCAAAATCGTCGCCAAACCAAATGGCGTCCACACCGCGCTCAATCAGTTGCAGGCCAATTTGTGTCTGGAACTCGGCGCAAGCCTCGAATAACGGAATGACATATTCGGTTTCCATCATCATGTCGATCAGCAACTTTTCCATGCCTACCAACTGATGCCCCAGTGAAAAAACAGTTACTTCAATGTCTCCAAAAATCAGGTAATCTTCTTTGTACTTTTTAATCAGAGCTTCGGCATCGCGGTAACGTCCGGGAGCAAGTGGATCTGGGAAGCTGAAAGCATCAACGTCAGCCTTGGTTTCTGCATGGGCAAGCGGATAATCAACCACTTCCACATAAATATCACCCTGGCGCATTTTCATCCCGTATTCGTTCAGCCAGCAGCCGTTGGCATCTTTCACAATCTGGTAATTGTCGGAAACTGACGCGCCTGTTACCACCACATCGCTTCCCATAGCTACCCTCAACTCGTTGGCGCTGATGCGGTAAGTTACATCTTCATACAGGTTTTCGGTATAATTTACCGGAATGCCCAGTTCTTTCCCGAAATGGTCGGATAGCTGGCGGCATAAATCAAACTGCACCGGAACCCTGTCTGGAAGTCCGGGTAAACGTTTGAATGCTCTTAAAACTCGTTCTCTTGAATTCATAAGCGTTTAGTTTTGTTGGTTAATTTAATGGTTTATTGAGTTTTTGTTACTATGTCGAAGACTGTCTGTTCATCCTCAAATTTCCACATTTCCAAATTTTATTGCACCATCATCGGTGGCTTTTCGTAGGTTGCCATCTTTTTGTTTGGCGCCTTTCCCATTGTAAATTCCAGTTTTCCGCCTGAAATTATATCCTGATGGGTGATGTAATTCTTTGTATAAGGTTTTCCGTTCAACGTAATTTTCTGAATATAAATGTTTTCAGGAGAAACATTTGGAGCGTCAACAGTGAATGTTTTTCCATTTTCGAGTTTGATTGCGGCATGTTTCAGAAGCGGTGATCCAAAGCAATACACGCTGTTGGCGGGGTTCATCGGGTAAAAGCCCATCGAACTGAAAATGTACCAGGCCGACATTTGTCCGCAATCTTCGTTGCCCGAATAGCCCGAATTTCCCTCGTTGTAAAGCTCGTTCATGATTTTATTGCTGTACTGCTGGGCTTTCCATGGCTCACTGGTGAAATCGTACATATACACAATATGGTGACTGGGTTCGTTGCCATGCGCATACTGACCAATAAAACCTGAAGCATTGCCGTTTACGTCGGTCGGGCGAACTTCGAGCGTAAAGAAAGTATCCAGTTTTTTTGCAAAATTATCGAAACCGCCCATCAACCCGGCAAACGAAGGAACATCCTGCGGAACATACCACAAATACTGCCAGCCATTGCCTTCGGTGAATGGGAATGCGCCATTACCGCCGTAAGCCAGCGGATTGAAGTTTTCGGCCCATTTGCCATCGCTGTTTTTTGGGCGGAAAAAGCCAACCGTTGGGTCCCACAGGTTTTTATAGCTTTCCGAGCGTTTCAGGAAGAAGTTGTAATCGTCGGTTTTGCCCAGCTTTTTTGCCATTTGTGCTACACACCAGTCGTTGAAAGCCACTTCAAGAGTTATGGAAACCGACTCGGTTTGCTTGTCTTCAGGAAAATAACCGTATTGATCCAGCAAATTAAAAGGCGACTTTTTGTGCGCAACGGTTGACGATGCTTTTACTGCCTCGTACGCCAAATTGTAGTCAATTCCGGGAATTCCTTTGAAAAAGGCATCCGCAATAACCGGAATGGAGTGGTTCCCGATCATGCAATAAGTTTCGGTTCCCCACAGTTGCCAGATGGGCAGATAGCCATAAGTTTGGTACTGGCGCAACATCGAATTGATGAACCCAGCGGTACGCTTGGTTTGCAAAATGGTGTAAAGCGGGTGTGCAGCGCGGAAAGTATCCCATAAAGAGAAGGTGCTGTAATGTGTTTTATCCGGTGCATTTTTAATGCTTCCATCCGTAGCCATGTAATCGCCCGAAACGTCGGCAACATTGTTTGGCTGAATAAATAAGTGATATAAACCTGTATAGAAAATAGTTTTTTGATGAGGAGTACCATCTGCATCAATGCACGATAGCTCGCGGTTCCAGGCATCGTGAGCTTTGGAAACCACGTTTTCGAAGTCAAAATCTTTGATTTCCGCCTGAAGGTTCTGGCGGGCGCCTTCCTGCGAAACCGACGAAATTCCTACCCGCACCAGCAAAGGTTGATTGTTGTTTTTGCTGAAGTTCATCACAAACTTCAGGTTGTCGCCATTGGCAATTGGTGCATCGGGGATTTCGTAGGCTCCGGATTTAAAGATGTGCGAATCGAATGGCCGTGAAAACTCGGCGCGGAAAAATACTTTGCGGTGTTTGGCCCATCCGGTTATAATACGGTATCCTTCAATGGTTTTGTTATCGATGACACGAATCTGCGATGTAAGGATTTTCACATACCGATAAGGGCTTGTGCGAACCAGCGAATGATCGAGGTCAACCACCAAATGATATTCTTTCTGGTCGGGAAACGAGTAACGGTGCATCCCGCAATGTTCGGTAGCTGTAAGCTCAGCCTTAATTTTGTAATCTTTGAGCACTACACTGTAATAGCCTGGTACCGCTTTTTCGTTTTCATGCTTAAATGTTGAACGCCAGCCTTTTACTTTGCCATCATCGCTTCCGGCTTTCCATTTAATGTCGCCGCTATAAGGCATAAACAGCACGTCGTACAAATCGGGGCAGCCTGTTCCGCTCAAATGCGTGTGGCTGAAACCCAGAATAGTAGGATCGTTGTAGTCGTAACCACTGCACGGGTCGTCGGGATATTCACGGGTATCGGGGCTTAATTGTACCAGCCCAAAAGGTACACATGCCCCCGGAAAGTTACTACCCGACAAACTCAGGCTGTCCACTGAACCGGTTCCAATATACGGATTGACAAATTGTGTATAATCCGTATTCTGAGCAAACAATCCTTGCTGAATAAGGAAAGCTGCCGCCAAAATCAAAAGTTTTTTCATTTCCAGTTGTTTAACTTATCTGTAATCCTGATTAAATTCAGGCTGTAAATATCAATACTTCTTCACGACTTTTACTTGCCGAATGTCACGTTTATGGCGGCAATTCGATCCTCAAAGCGGTTTAATCCAAAGCTCCGGATTGCATTTTCTTTTTAGGTTCTGCTTTGGCGTTGGCCAGTTTCCCTTTTACTTCGAGCCGAATAACACTGGCTATATTGTCGGGTGCTTTGGCTGATACGTCTATGATTAACCGATCTCCAGTTTTCGTTGTTTTTAGCTTAATTCCGGTAGTCAAAAGTTTGGCCGAAATCACCTCGTTATTCAGTCCGGGGACCTCCAACTTACCGTTTTTGGGCCAATCGAAAACCGAAAGGTAAAGTATTGTCCGGCCTTTTTCTTCTTTCTGGGTGCATTCGCCCCAATTCAGAGCAGGTAACCGTCCGGCTTGTGATTCATAAATGGCTTCGCTGTTCACTTTCATCCACTTTCCAATGTCTTTCAAGCGGTCGACACATTCTGGTGGAAAGGTGCCATCGGGTTTTGGCCCGATGTTTAGCAGGTAATTGCCGCCGCGAGCAGCAATCCGAATTAGGTTCCGAATCAGTGTTTCCGACGATTTCCAGTTGTGGTCGTAGCTTTTGTAGCCCCACGATCCGTTCATGGTCATGCAGGTTTCCCAATTTTGGCCATCAACTGCATCGTGATCGGGAATTGCCTGTTCGGGCGTCTTGGTGTCGCCATGAAAATCGGGGTGCAAACGGTCATTGGTGATTATTCCGGGTTGAAGTGCAAGTAAACTTTGCAATTTTTCGGCTCCTGAAACGGTTTTCATCTGGGTGGCATAATCCCACCAAAGAACAGAAACTTTTCCATAGTTGGTAAGTAGTTCCTTTACCTGAGGAACAGCTACGCGGTCGATGTATTCATCGAATGTTGATGTTAGCTGAATTGGGTCCCAGTGTCCATCGTGTTCTTTCGTATATTGGTCAATCCGGGCCGAATCGGGATTTGGCCAGCCTTCCTTCATCAGCCGCCGGGCTGCAGAAGCGCCGGGGTTGGTCCAGTCAACCGCCTGCGAATAGTAAAAGCCTAGTTTGATTCCGTATTTATGACAGGCATCGGCCAATGGTTCCAGTAAATCTTTGTGATATGCAGTTGCGTCAACCACATTCCAGTCGCTGGCTTTGCTGTCAAACAGAGCAAAACCGTCGTGATGTTTGGCAGTGATGATCAGGTATTTCATGCCGGCATCTTTGGCCATCTTTACCCAGGACTCCGGATCGTAATTTACAGGATTGAAGTTTCGGGCATTCTCGCGGTATTCGGCTACCGGAATTTTACAGCGGTTTTCGATCCAGGCAGCATCGCCCCGGGCTTGGTTATAGCCTTTGTAAACGCCGCCATACATCGAGTAAACACCCCAATGGATGAACATTCCAAACTTGGCTTCGTGCCACCAGGCAAGCCGCTCATCACTCATTTGTTTGGGTTGTGCATTTAATTTGCCAAACGAAGCTGTCAGCAACAAAAGTGCAACAAGTACTGTAAATTTCATTTTATTTTTCATTCTGCTTTTTCAACTGGTTAAATACTTCAGCCAAATGTTTTTCGTGGTCATCGAGGCTCTGGGCATAAACCAACATCCGGTGTTCGAATCCGGCATACATCGACAAAGCGGTTTTTTCATAAAATTTCTGAATGCCATTTTCCCGTTCTGGGGTAATTGGCCTGTAATATCCGGCGCCAGGATTAATTGATTCGCGTTTTACACAATCACGGATGGATTCAAGGGCCGCTTCAACAAAAGACCTGTCGAACGATGTCTCCTGATCTTTTTCAAGGTAGGTCATCATGGCCGTTAGCAGTTCGTAGGGCTTTTTCAGTGTTTCGGGCAGACTGTTTACGTCGGCAACTGTTCCGGCCAATTCGAGGGCCGGAATTTGAGGGTAATCAGCTGTAGCTGGTTCAGCAGGCCAATTCCCTGAAGTTACAATTTCAACACGTGCTTCGGCAGGAAGATCCTCGTAAATCAGGTTTATTTCGTCGGAAGAATTGATTTCTAGTGCTTTGTCATTGATTTTAACTGATTCAACTTTCGATCCGTTGTTCAAACAAGTGAGATAAATCTTTTTTGTTCCGAAACGGACAGGGCGCTTCTGGACGTATTCCTTGATCGACTGCGGCACGCGTGGCCGAATGATCAGCCGGTCGGAGCGGTACTCGTAATCAAAAATTCCACGAATAGTCGCTGCCGGGATCGCAAAATTATCGACCATAATAGCCACGCCATTTTCCTGGTTACGACCTTTATCAGACCAAACGTTATTGGTGTTTTCGCCGCGTTGCGACCAGGGGGCATCCATCCTGAAATCTTTGGCCCACTTCATGTTTCGGATGGCAGAACGACGAATATCTTCGAACTTACCTAACTGATAATACATCAGGATTGCTCTTGCTTCAACAGTTGCCCAAACACCTCCGTTTACCCATTCTCCAAATTTCCAGATTCCTTTTAGCCCACTCCCATTGGCATCGCCCCAGCTATAGTAGGTATCGTCGAGGCCGGGCGCGTTGGTCAGCAAAAAGTCGAATGGCCGAATTTCTTTGAACGAAGCAATTTTGTTGTAAATGCTTTCAGCCAATTTTGGGCCGGAAACCCTGAGTGCCACAGCATCGGCATTGGCCACACCTTCAAGATAGCCATATTTCTCCTGACCTAAAACGCCGTGTAGGGTGCCGTCGGGCTCCACATATTTCACAAAGTAACCTTCCGGGGTAATGAGTTGTGACAGCGATTCGCGCGTAATTTTCTGACGACGGAGGTACTCTTTTAATTTTTCCTGATTTGCGGTGAACTTAAATAGTTCAATCATTCGATCAAGTGCAGCAAGGTAAGTAATTGAAAGTCCGGATAAATAGGCTTTTCCCCAGGTTCCGTCGGGTAATTTTACTCCGGCATAGCTTGGAGCAAGCAGGTTACTTGCTGCTCCTACCAGGAATAGGTCGTTTTTGGGGTTGCGCGTACGTTCAATGAAGTCACAGGCCCGTTCCATTTTGGGCAGGTAAAGTAAGGCTTTTTGTATGTCGTGGCTTGCAAGCAGAATTTCAGCCTGAACCACCACTCCGGCTGCCGTTGCTTCGTAAAACCAGTCGTGAACTTTCAGGTTTCCATCGCCCTGTTTATAAATGATTTTGCCCGGAGCAGCGCAGTCGCCCAGGCTTCCATCGGGGGCAATTAATTCTGAATGTTTGCTGGGTTTTCCATCAGTGGTAAATCCGCCTTTGCGTATTCCGTCGCCCTGGTTTGTCCAGAAAAGGTCCCACGAACGCTGAAGTGTCGAAAACCAGGGTTCTTCAAGTGTTGGGATTGCCGAATAGGAAAAGCCATAGCTGTTTTGTACCCACCAGGCGCCCCAACTTGCCCCTTCGGTAAAAGTATCCCACTCCGGATTATAGATCATACTTATATTGGGAACCGTGGGATTCGGATAAAAGAAAGCATAAGATTCGTCAATCAGCCGAAGGAAATCAGCATCGCCTTTGCCCGAGCAATAAACTCCATCGTAAAAGGTTAGTTTTTTTGGGGCTTTAGCCCCGGTTGCCAGGCTGGCAAGTAATAACAAAGTGGTTATAAATTTCTTCATATTACTAATGTTTACGGTTCGTAGGTTGATGTTCACTTTCTTTCGGCCACCTCATTTTTTTGCGCTGAATGATCAGTTGGGCCAAACGGTCAAGCATTTCCCTGTCCAGCGGGTTTTTCGACTGCGACATCCTGTAAATGGTCCCGCCCCCTTCGTAATAGGCAATTGAAGCCTCTTTGAATACATCGTTTTTTTCAAATGCTTCAATGTAGCCAATTAAACGGTCACGTTTCGGGTCGCTGGCGTTGGCCAGGGCTCGGTCGTCAAATTCCATTTCAAGGCCCATTCCTCGCCCTTTGGCATACGCACAGGTGGCGTCGAGCCGTTCGAAAGGTACTTCGTTTTTAAAGAAATAGTTGGGCTGAATGTAGGCAAAATCGAACTTATCGGTACGCCAGTTATCGAATCCAATTGCTGTCCAGTATGGAATCCAGAACAAGCGTAGGTTTTTCGAGCGGATGTAATCGCCCACCTGGACGAGAATTTCGCGAAAGTTTTCGTCTTTTTCCGAAACCCAGTAAAACCCTTCGAAATCGAAATTTTTGTAGCCTTCTTTCCGGTATTGATTAAGGAAACGATCAACATACCATTTGCAGGCTTCAATTCGGTCCTGGTCATTTGCAAAATCCAACTGACGACCATTCAGGCTTCCCCAATCGGATTGGCCTTTCATCGGTACGGGCATTACTGCCACCATTTTATGACGGAACGATGGTTTGCCCAGTTCCTTTTTCTGTTCTTCGATGCATTGGTCGAGTGCCGAAAATGCTTTATCTTTTTCGAACTGTCGATTCATCAGCCATTCCCATTCAGGTTTACAGGCCAGAGTGGTGTTTGCCGAGCCATGAGCAAAATGATGTCCTTTCCCGTCGAGAAATTCAGTAAACAGAAACCCGTCGAACAACCAGTCTTTTTTACCTTTCTGATTTTGATAAACCACATAAGGTTTGAATTGATCTTTGTTCCATTCCATCGTGCGGTGAACTCCGCCATAATAAATCAGTGCCATATCGGCAATATTGGTTTTGCCGTATCCCAAAGTTTTCATTTTCCCTGACGCCTGGACCAAAAGTGTTGTAGTCAAAAGAAAAGTAATTAAAACAGTGATTCTATTTATCATTTTGCTCCACTTAGTTGTTTTATACAGTCAATTTCTTTCTGTCGGTATGGTTTTCCATCGGGATAATAAATATCATGAAACCATAGTTCGGGTTCCGATCCATCGGCAATTACCTTACTCCAGGCGTAGCGGGTATTGGTCTTTCCGGTAACAAATCCCCAGTTAATAGCCCCAATGTTTTGCTTTTTCAGTATGGGCATAATATTCTGAAACAAGCTGTTGTTTTTGCGAGCCATATATTCAGAGCAAATTAATGGTCTACCGTATTGCTTCAGTTCGTCAATAAATGCCTGGTGATCTTCGGGGCCATCGTACGTATGGTAGGTTATTACATCGGAAGCATCGATCTGAAATTGAGTAATTTCCTTCAGCGAACGTTTCCATGCTGCCGATGTAACTGGCTGAGACGGATTTATTTCCCGGGCCCAATCGAACACCTTCCTTAGCAAAGGGAGTGAACTGTTTTTGTGTACACCATTGCCAGGTTCGTTGTATAAATCCCAGATTGCTATGCGCTTATCATTTTTAAAAGTTTCAAGAATATCTTTTACATAGGTTTCGAGGACTGTAACGAGCGAGGAGTCTTGTTTTAGTAAATCTCCCGGATCCTGAAGCCAGCCCGAATTGTGTTTCCCCGGAACCGGATCGGGCTGTTTCCCTGCGTGATAGGTGGCATTCCAGCAATCGTCGAAAAAAACAAACATCGTTTTTATGTTGTGTTTTGAGGCGATGCTGAGATATTTATTCATTCGGGTTTTAAAACCTTTGGGGTCGGTTTGCCAGACGGCATGGTGAAGAAAAACCCTCATGCAATTCATCCCGATATTTTCGGCCCAGCCTAGTTCTCGATCAATGGTTGCCGGGTCGAAGGTTTCGGCCTGCCACATTTCCAACTGGTTGATAGCATTGCTTGGAATAAAGTTACTTCCTCGCAGCCAGCCTTGCTTTGCACTCCAATTTTGTGCTTTTTCAACCGACCAGCGATTTGCTTGCTTTGTGCCAGCGGATAATTGACCTATTGAAAAGAGCAGGATGAGCGAAAGAATTAAGGTCTTCATATTTTTTTATTTTTTTAGTCGCAGTTTATAACTGGTTTTCATATACCGGTAACCTGGCTGATTTAACTTTAGAGTGCTGAAAGCCCATACTATTTGATTTTCACCTTCGGCCTGATACTCAGTTTATCCGACCATCGCATGTAATCGCTCAATTTAAAAGGCGCTTTACCTTCCAGATAATGGTTTTTATAGCTTTGACCATCAATCACGTACTCAACCACCCACATGCTTTGCGATTGGCTTTCGGGAATATTTCCGACGGTTGTTTTGCCATTCGCCGGAATTGTGAATGAACCTGAAAACAGTACTTTGCCTGAGTCTACGTCTTTCACGGCTACTGTTCCCGATTTTTCGGTACGTGTATCGTTCACTGCCACAACCGGGTGGTACCCCTCTTTGGCATCGCCAACCATTACGCAGGCATTGTACTGAACCTGCTTAATGTAATAATAAGCTAATTTCTTACTGTTGTAAAAATCGACGATGGCATCTGAAATAATGGGCCAACCGTCGCGAAGGTTCCACCAGATAATACCGGTTTTGTCGAATTTGTCCATACGCCACAACTCAATGAAGTATTTCATGGCTTCAGCCTGCACTACCTGAGACCCAAAAATGAACTGGTCCAGGTCTTTTGGACATTCGCCAAACAAAGCTTTCACTTGTCTGATCATCAGGTTATTGCGATCTGCTGTGAGAACGTTTTCAGGATTTGTTCGCACAGCTTTTGTTTGCCATTGGTCGTTCCATTTAAAATCGCCACTCCACGGATAAACATATTCAGGGTCGAACATTTTTTCGAGTGAAGTCCGGTTTGGGCATCCGTGATAACCGATTTCGCTCACAAAGTGGGCTTTTACTTCCGAAGTGTAAAAAGGTGTTTTGTAATAGCCGCGAGGGCCCCAGAGGTGTACTTCGGGCATCATATTTGGATCGTTCCCATTACGGAAACATTCAGTAGTGATGTAGGGTGAGCTGGGCAAGTAGGGGCGAAGGGGATCAAATTCCCAGATGGTACGTGGCAAAATCTCACGGCTGATCCGGTCGAGCGAAGGATCGAGTGGTTTTTTGAAATTCCAGCCCAAAGAAATGTCTATTTCATTATTTCCGCTCCAAAGTGCCAACGATGGGTGGTTACGAAGTTTTACAATGAGGTTGATTGCCTCTTTCCTTACTTTTGCGGCAAACAAATCGTCCTGAGGATAAGCTGTTCCGGCAAACGAAAAATCTTGCCATACCATCACCCCGTTTTTATCGCACAGATCGAAAAAATCATGGTCCTCGTAAACATTGCCGCCCCAGCACCTTATCATGTTGCAATTCAGGTCAACAATCATTTTAAATGCGTCGTCAAGGTGATTTTTATCGCGGCTGTGCAGGGCATCCAAAGGAACCCAGTTGGTTCCCTTTACAAAAATCTTTTCGCCGTTTACCTTGAAAACAAATTCGCTTGGATTTTTTCCTGAACCATCGGAAAAGATGAGGTCGACGGTACGAATGCCTACTTTTTGCTGTTTTTCGTCGAGTACCTGCTTTTTACTGTCAATAAGCCGAAGTGACGCATCGTATAACGCTGGTTCGCCATAACCACGAGGCCACCAAAAATCAACATTTTCGAGCTGAATAGTTTGCCTGAAGCATTGATTATATACAGGAAATGTTTGTTCGTAAACTGCTTTTCCCTGGCGTTTAAGCAACACTTCCATTTTCAGTCCATCAATGGTTGTGTAATTACTTGCTACCTGCCAATCGACTAAGAGCTGAGCTGTTTTGTTGGCTACGTTCACTTCGTCTGTCATCCAGAATACATCTTTTATTCGGTTGGGCTTTATGATGTTGAGGTGTACATCGCGCCATAATCCTGCGCTTATCAGGCGAGGCATGATGTCCCAGCCATACATGTGTGGGGCTTTACGAAAATTCACCTGTTCAACTCTGAAATACTTGCGGGCGCCAATCTCTGCATTGAAGTATTTGCGTGCTTCGGTTACCACCGGGTCAATTCGAATAAAAAGTTGGTTTTTACCACCAGGCTTCAAAAGCCTGGTTACATCAAACCGGTAGTCGATAAACATGTTTTCGGTTTTACCTATTAAGCTGTCGTTTAACCAAATTGTTCCCAGGCAATCGAGCCCATCGAATACCAGATCCACCTTTTCTCCAGGTGCGAGAGCGGGAGTGTCGAATGTTCGCGAATACCACCACTGGTAAGCTTCATATTGCCGGAGATCGTATATGTGATTGCCGGTTTCCGGATTTTCTATTTTACCGGCAGCCAGCAAATCGAGTTCTACATTTCCCGGAACAGTTGCTGGTATCTTTGTCCAGCTATTTGAGATTAAAGCCGATGGTTTTTGGGGTGCATCCTGGTTGTACAAACCATACGATAAGTCCCAGGTGCCGTTCAGCAGAATTTCCGTTTTGTTTTGAGCATGTAAGGCAGAACTTATGACAAAAACGAAGGCAAACGCCAGAAGGCGGCCAGCTTGATTAACAGATATTCTTTGTAGCGTTTTTGAAAAGCACATGGCTGGTATGTTTTATGTTTTGTGATTAATTTTTGGCAATAAGTCATCGCTTATAGATTTCAGTTTTACCGGTATTAGTTTTACCGGCCCTATTAATCCTGAAGGACTTGGTACCCATGTTGTTGCATCTTTCTTTTTCCACGGGAACAAAAAGTCGCCAATTGCATATTTGTTATTGCCCTCGCTCAGGCATTTCTGCCATTGTATTCCTTTTATTTCAAGGTAGGCGGCATGGTTTATCGGGGTGTTTGAAACTTCTATCTCTAGCAGGTTATCACCTTCTTTGAGTGCAGTACCGGCGTACACTTGCATGGGAGTGGTAAAACGGTCGGCCAGCAAAATGCCGTTAAGGCGTATCCGGGCAGTATGCAATACTGTTCCAGGATCAATAATCCAATCGTCGGCTTTTACCGAAGGCTTAATAAAGTGGGTTGTATAACAGGCAGTGCCTGAGAAACTGCCCAATGTGGGTTTCTGGTCGCTATCCCAATCTGTCCACGAACCAAGTTTGTCTATTGTTTCGGCGTGAGGTATTTTTTCTCCGCCATCTATAAACTTGACTTGCCATGGGCCTTGAATGGACAATGATTGGCCGATGGTGTCGAAATAGTTCCATGCAGGGGCTTTAACTTGTTTTTTTAGCACACGCAATATGCGTGATTCGCGGGGTTGAAGCTGTAAATAAACCTCGGTATCTCTATTTATTGATTTGCGTTGCCTGGCCATGCCGGAAATGCTATCCATAGGATCGAATATTGCGGTATTCGCACCCTTTGCGTTTAACGGTATCCATCCATCAAATGGTTTATTGCCGGATGGGTTTACAATGAAATAGGTAGAACCTTCGTTGTCGGTACGGCGAATACACCGCAGTCCCGAATCAAAGAGTTTTTCGCGTTTTATACCGGCGGCAGCCAGGGCCTGTTCTGCTGCGCCACCTATAAAAATGCGGCCTTTTCCAATACGAGCTTCACGAATTTCGTTGGTGATGGGTTGGGCTGCGTTTTCAATGCGTTGCATAATAGCTCTGAAATGAGATCGGCGTTCTTCCAGGCGGGCAAGGCCGGGAACATCAGAAGGTGCTGAACCCGGAAAGATAATGGTGCCACCTGCTTCGGCATACTTATATATGCGCTCCAGCGTAGTATCCGGGATTAACTGACAGTCGGCGATAACCAGTGCGCGATAAGTTGCACCGGGAGCAACGAAACAGCCATTTTCAACGTGGATCGAGTTTAGCAGAAAGTCGCTCACCCATGCAAAATCGAAGCCCAGGTGCCAGAGTTTCGGGCCTGTTGGCGCTATGGCTTTCTGCATATAAATACCTTTAGGCGCTACGTGGCTTATGTCTCCTTTTTGATCCTTGGCCGGTTGCGACCATTGATCATGGATTGGAAAATAAACCAGCAAATCTTCATAAGGTTTCCCCGCCTGTAAAAATGATTGGCAACGTGTTATGTAACTGCACATTTTTGAGCCTTGTTGCCACATAGGATTAAAAGGTCCTAAATGAAATCCAGCATAGAATAGCCATCCGGGCCATGGGGCATTAACAGGAGAATAGGTGATACCATGTAACATGGTATGGTTGATACCCGAGAGCATATCGATGTCGAGTTTATCTTTAGCTTCGGACAAAGGGGTGTTGAGTATAGGGCCATAGCAGGTCAGGGTTTCTGAAGAAATGTATGGTTTGCTCAGTATATGAGCTGGCGATGAAGCTACCTTGGCGCGAAAAAGGTTGATGTTCCCGTTGTTTAAATACCACTTAAGCGGTCCCCCGACATCGGCTTGGGGAATATCGTACAAGGCATGGACATCGAGTTCGTTGGTTGGTTCGTTGCAGGCCTCGCCTATGGTTTTACGGCCAAGGCTTGCAGCCCATGATCCAAACGTTCGGGTAAACCCATCGAGTATTAAATCAGATAGCGTTAAGCGATAATCGTAGGTAACTCGGGAAATGGAGTCATTAGAACCTTCACCAATAAAAGCTGGCAAATTTTGGAGTAGGTTATAGCCACGTCGTTTTGCAAACTGAGCAGGAAAATCGCGGGTCCAGTTGAGTTGTATTTCCCAGGAGTCGTTATTGAAGGCACGAGGCAAATCGCTGGCAGAGACGAATGTAAAGGTATTGCTGAATGTTTGAAGGTAGTTATTAACAGCTTTTGCCGATAGGTGATCGACCACCCAGCCTTTGCCATCGGGTGTTGGCATACGAACTTGTGAACTTCCCGGATGGTTCATGGCAACAAAAAGAGTCCAGTTCCCTTGTGGGGCAGTCCAGTTAAGGATGCCGTTCCCATCAACTTTATCTGTTAACTCAATTACACTCCCATGATCAGATTTTGCTATTACCCCCGAAAGGTCTGAACGTTTTGGCGAATCAGGAATATTTGGGTTGAAGGTAGCTATTCGCATCCCCTTCGCCCGGCAATCAGACAGAGAGATACGTTGAACATCCACCACGGAACAGGCGTCGTTGATAGATACCTGCGGCCCTCCCAATGCCCAGCCTGCTACGGGCGAAATATCGGCGTCTATACCTAAACGATGGGCTTCACGAACAGTGTATGCAACCATTTCCATCCATTCTTTTGAAAGATAGTTAAGTTTTACAATACCTTCATCACGTACATCCAAAAGGCAAACAATGTTAACTCCTCCTAAACCACTGCGATGCATGGCTTCGAGGTTTTTGGTAATGTCGGCTTTGGTAACAGCACAACCATGCCACCACCACCATGTCCAAGGTTTGGTTTCGCAATGATTAATTATTGGCCAGGTTAATTTGGCGGAAATGTCTTTTTTTTGAACTACAGGTATTTTACTTCCATTCATCTTCGGTTGTGATGAAAAAGCTTGAAGAGGCAATATAAATCCCAAAATCAGGATCAATTTTTTCATACAGATGAATGTTATTCGCAATCGGTCTTAATTTTTTAGCTGAAGTTTTTCCCCTTTTACATTTTTGCAATTTAATGCCGAAACGTTTTTCGAACTTCCGGCAGTTTCCAATTCCTTGCCCGAAGTTTCGAAATAGATGTTGCTGAGTTTCACTCCGTCGCAGCCTGAAAGGACTAGTCCTTTCGAATCTTTTGAATCTATGCTTTTTACGGTTACTCCGTTAATTAGTAGATTTTTACATCCCGAATAATACTGAACGTTTCCGGTGGCATCGAAAAGGTTGAATTCGTTGATGGTTACATTGGTACAGTTATTTAGTGCGATAAGCGCCGGACTGGCCTTGGCAACTGTTTCTTTCAGGTAGCCTTTTTGAATCTGGGCATTGATTTGGCCCAGAACTGATGTACTGTTACCTTCAATTACTCCTTTGCCGGTTACTCCAATATTTTCCTGTCCATCGGCTACAATCAGGGCTTTTGGTCCTCCGGCACTGTAATAATCGTAAATTGATGATGTTGCGACCAGAATGGCTCCCTCTTTCAGCTCGATGATGACATTCGATTTTAGCTGAATTGTTCCTGTGAGATAGCGGCCCACGTAGAAAACGAGTTTACCACCACCATTCTCGCTGATATAGTCGATGGCTTTCTGTATCGATTTGGTGTTGAGTGTAATGCCTTCCGACTTTACACCGAACAAGGAGGCTTTGTATTCTTTGGCCGAAAGGTTCAGGGTAAGAACCAAGGCCAGAAATAGCGCTGTTAATTTTATCTTGCTCATATTCTGAATTTTTATATTGGTTTAAAAACCACAGAGATAACAGAGTTTGATGATTCGTTAAATTAATTTCTGTTTTCTCTGTTTTTTCCTCCGAATTCTCTGTGGTGAATTTTTTCTTACTCTGTAATTACATTTTCCGATTTCTGGTAAAACAGCTGTTTTTTCCCATTGCTCTCAGGTTCGTTGTATTGCATTCCTTTAAAGGTTGCGCCCTGAACATCGTCCATCACAATAGCTGGTCGGTAGTCTTTCTTTTGGGCTATCAGTTTTACATTTTCGAAGGTAATCCCCTGTGCATGACGTATATAAAAACCCCAGGCCGGTAACTCTTTAAATTGAGAAAATTCGGGGTATGCGGTGCGCATTTCCGGGATGCTGTCCAGATCTGCCGAGGTAAGTCCGCGTTTGGCGTAAAGTGGATTACCGGCCCCGGGGTAAACAATTTCTATATTTTTCAATCTAACATTCTGTATTTTGTAATCGGGCAAGCCAACAATGCTGGCAGGCGAAATATTTCTCGGAAGGTCTTCCACAGGTCCCTCATAGTTGTAACCTGCGTCGGGTTTCCCAAAAGGAACTTCGGCATAAACGTTGGAAATGGTAATGTCTTTCATGAAAGGTTTTTTGCCTTTGCTCCAGCGGTCGCCAATGCGCAGGTAAATCACATTTCCGGTGTTGATGGAGCGAACTCCGTCAACGACGATGTTGCTGATTTCGCCGCCGTCAACTGCCGCAAACGTAATAGCGGAGCGGAAAGTGTCGAAAATGGTAAGGTTGGTCACTTTGAAATTACGGAACCCGCCACGTGATACAGTTCCAAATTTCAATCCGTTGGCGCTCGATCGGCCTACGCAATTATCAACAACCACATTTTGGCAGATGTGCTCAGCCGAATGCGATTTGAAACAGATGACATCATCGGCAGCGTCGAAATATGAGTTTTTAATCACTACGCCGTCGCAGTCAACCACGTCGATGCCGTCGTTGTTCCAGTACGATTTGCTGTCAACAGTTATACCGTCAACGTATAGATTTATGCACTGGTCGTAGGTTTGGTTCCAGCTGGCCGGGTCGCGCAGGGTAATGTCATTTATTTTTACGTTTTTACATTCGCGGAAGTAGATGTTTTGCGGGCGGTTGGTTTCGTTGGGGCGGTCGAGTTTCAACGGATCGATATAAATTCCTCGTTCGATGTAATTTACCATGTTGTTGGCTGTTGTAAAGCCACGTCCGTTGATGGTTCCTTTGCCGGTAATCCCTATATTTTCCTGGTTCACAGCAAAAATCATCGACATCCAGCCGATTTTCTTGTCCTTCACGTAATCAAACGGGTTGGTCGATCCCAGGATGGTTGCACCATATTCGAGGTGCAGCGTTACATTCGACTTCAGGTAGATTGAACCGGTTACCCAGTTCCCGGCGTCGAAAATAAGCCGCCCGCCACCGTTCTCGTTAATGTAATCGATGGCTTTCTGGATGGTGCTCGTATTGACGGTTACGCCATCGGCTTTTGCTCCAAAGTCGGCAATGCGGTAATCTTTTGCCAGAAGTTTCAGGGCAAAAAGGAATAAGAAACTAAATAATATTATTTTGCTCATAGTTTATATTTTAATGGATGTGAAACCACAGAGAAAACTGAGTATAAACAGAGAGAACAGAGATTCAAATTTTAATTAGTCTCTGTTTTTTCTCTGTGAACTCTGTGGTAAAATATTGTATGTCATTTTGTTGTTACATTGCTCGATTTGTACTGAACCACTTGTTTTTTGCCGCCTCCTGGTTCTTCGTACTTCATTTTGGTGAACGTAGCGCTTTTCACGTCGTCGAGTACAATAGCAGGGCGGTATTCTTTGCCTTTTGCCGTGAGCGTGATATTTTCGAATTTCACGTTTTTAGCGTGGCGCACATAAAATCCCCAGGCCGGAAGTTCTTTAAACTGCGAAAACTCGGGGTACGATGCAGCCATTTCAGGAATACTGTCGAGATCGGCGGGTTTGGTTCCACGATAAGCATAGTCAGGATTGCTGTTTCCCGGATAAACGATGTGTATATTTTTCAGGGTGACATTGGTAATATCCTGGCCTTTAAGTCCAACAATACTTGATGGCGAAATGTTCCGGGGAAGGTCTTCAATTGGGCCTTCGTATTCGTAACCAACGTCGGGTTTTCCTGCCGGAACTTCGCAATACATATTCTGAATGGTAATGTTGCTCATCGAACCGGTGCGGCCTTTGTTCCAGCGGGCGCCAATGCGCAGGTAAATCGGGTTGCCGGTATTGTAGGCGTTTAAGCTGTCAACCAGAATGTTGTCGATTACCCCGCCATCCGGGGTCGCAATAGTAATGGCCGAGCGGAAGGTGTCGTAAACCTTGTTGTTGACGATCTTAAAATTTTTGTACCCACCTGAAGTTACCGTTCCGAATTTGATACCATTGGCGCTCGAACGGGCAACGCAATTACGGACTTCAACATTCTCGCACAATTTGGTGGCATCGTGCGATTTAAAGCATATAGCGTCGTCGGTGGCATCGATAAACGAATTCAGCACTTTCACATCTTTGCAGTCCACAATGTCGAGTCCGTCGTTGTTCCAGAATGCTTTGCTGTCAACAGTTATACCGTCAATCTTCAGGTTTTGGCATTGGTCGTAAACCTGGACCCAGTCGGCTGAATTGCGGATGTTGATGCCTGAGATTTCAACGTTTTTACATTCGCGAAGGTAAATGGCCCGTGGGCGACGCGATCCGGGGCGGTCGTTTTTCATTTCGTCCAGAATAATTCCCTTGTGGATCTGGTCAACCAGATTGTAGGCAACGTCACGGCCTTGCCCGTCGATTACCCCTTTGCCGGTAATGGCAATGTTTTCGGCTTGATAGGCAAACACCAGCGAACTGTAGGGTCCGTTGATATTATAATCGTAAATGTTAGTGGAACCAACCAGGATGGCGCCTTCTTCCAGCTTGATTTTTACATTCGATTTCAGTTCGATGTGACCGGTGAGGTAGCGGCCAACATAGAACACAAGCGTTCCGCCGCCTTTTTCGTGAATGTAGTCGATTGCTTTCTGAATGGCCGTCGTATTCATGGTTGTTCCGTTCGATTTAATGCCGAACAACGATGCTTTGTAATCGTCAGCCGAAACCCGCAGGACGCAAAGCAACGCGAGGGATAGAATGCTGATTTTTAATTTGTTCATAGATATTTCATTTTGAAGCCCCATCCCCAACCCTTCCCCAAAGGGAAAGGGAGTTTGGGGTATTTGTTTTCGATTGTAATTAAATTCAAAGAGCATATTCTCTTAAATGAGCCTCTTAAAGTTCCCCTTCGGGGGATTTAGGGGGCTTAGCTTTTATTTCAATAAACCGTTACCGGCCCAATCAGTCCCATAGACTGAATCGGCTGGTCTTTTGTTTTTTGATTGGTGAATTTTTGCGCCGTTTTATTGTCGGTGAGCGTTTTCATATAGTTGCCCATTACCGTAACTACGCGAACTTCCAGCTCGTTTTGTCCCTTTTTCAGGAATGGCGCGAGGTTGTAAATTCGTCGTCCGTACCATTTTACGCCGCACGATTGCCCGTTCACGAAAACTTCGGAGACACCAAATACCTGTCCCAAATTGAGGATTGTTTTTCCGGCGCCATCGAAGTTGATGGTTTTGCGGTAAACAGCCGTTCCGGTGAAGTTCACAAACTCGGTATCCTTGATGTCTTTCAGGGTATCCATTTTCAGATTTTTAACCCAGTTTTCGCGGCTGTGGCGGAATTCAACGTTCCAGTCGCTATTCAGGTTCTCTGCGTTGGTATTGCTGGCGGGTAGGAAAGTCCATTTTTTGTCGGCTCTTTCTTTGCTGAAAACAAACAGCCGCGTCTCGGCTGGGCCAAGCTCCAGCGTAATGCTGTTGTCAGTGAGTTCAATCCTTGAACGGTCGCCGGTTTCAGGGTTCCAGATTTCTGTCTTGCGCCCTTTTGTGATCTCAGGAGAAAACGAAATCTTGCTTGTGTGTGCGTCGAATTTGTGCGCGTTTCCAAAGAAAATGATTTCGCTTTTATCGTCGCTTTGGTAGCGCATTTGCATCATAAACCGGTCGGGATTTTCGATGGTGAGGTAATGCGGAAGTGAGTATTTCGTTAAAAGGTCGTTGTACCATTCCAGAAATTTATTGTCAGCTGGCTTTTTCACCAATATAAACCGGTCGGCAAAACTTTTCATTTTCTCAACCCATTGGCGAACTTGCTGGTCTTTTTCTTTGTAGTTGGTCAGTCCAAGCGATTTTTCAGGGTATTTTTCGATGCAGAAAATCCGTCCGCCTGAAGCAACAAATTCATACAATTTGGCGGCAGTTTCAGGATTGATGCTGGTTACTTCGGGAAGAAACAAAGTGCTGTATTTTTTAGGGCCGTAGCACAGTTTTCCATCTTTTACCGTTGAATCGTTGATGATAATTTCGGTAGTGTAATCGGCAGCTCCTCCGGTTTTATTAATCGACTCCCAAATAATGGAAGTGTATGGAATATTCAGTTTTTCAGGAAACGGGTCGGTCTGTACGCCCATTTCGCCCCACATGTCGTAATTGGCAGGCAAAATAGCAATGTCGGTGTACATATCGGCATGTTGGAAAACCGTTGACAGGCGCGCTTTATAGTTGTTCAGGTACTTAAAATACGGCCACCAGTTGTTGTTTTCGTTGTAGTACGAACCGTACTGTACCCAGCCTGGGAACGGCGCTTCGGGCGGCGAGTAGTTGAACCCGTGCCAAACAGAATGCGTGATTCCCGACATCAGGCTTTGGTCAGAACCGATTTTCAGCAATTCGAGCGTGGTATTGAAAACCAGGTAGGTATTGGTCATTTCTTCGCAACTCACTATGCGTTTGCCTGTTAAGTGAGCTGCCGACGAAACGTATTTGTCAATCATGGTGTAACCGCGGCCACGTCGGTAATCCTCGTCCGACATTTCTTCGCCCAGCTTGTGCTTGAGCCAGTTAGTAGTCCACGATTCACCTTCGGGAATGTCGTAACCGAGACTGCTTTCGAGCGGAAAGAATCCGCGTCCGTAGGCCTGTGCGCGCGATTTGACGTTTTGGTCTTTGCACCATTTCAGGTAGGTTTCGGTAAATCGTTCGCGCAGCAATTCTGCTTTGGTCAGCTCAAAATCGAAGCGGACGCGTTTAATTTCTTCTGCAAATTCGGGTGTTTTGGTTACGCCATAATTTTCGTCAACTACAGCGCCTAACCGGCCCACTTTGAACATGATAAAGGGTAAGTACGGTATTACGTCGTAGCCTCGGCGTTTTTTAAATTCTTCGGCCAGGTCGCTGGTCCAGTTGCTGCCTTCAAGTTCCATCGAATCGGTAAAGAAAGCACGGAGGTGATTGGATAATGGCCCGGTTTTTTTCTGAATGGTATCCGACATGTGGTCGAGGTATTTGCGCACTGCGGCTTTGTCGAAATGGTTCAGGATAGAACCTGCTGCGCCAGGCGCCCCATTGATGACACAGGCAAACGAGTTGACTTTTACCAACGCATAAAATACATATTTTCCTTCGGGTACCTCGAATTTTATGGTCTCATTTTTTCGTTGGCCGGAAAGTTCGATGGCCTGATCGAGACTACTCATGGGGTCGGGAACCAGCTTGAGCGAGAGAATTTCGCAGGTGCGCCGGGGGTTTACTTCTGTTACACCCGGATCGATATTTTTGAAAATATTGAATTGCGAGGTTTCGTAAGTCATCGGGCCTTCCAGTTTTTCGGCGTCGATAATTACAACCTGGGCACGTTCTTCCACTTCGAGCGATTCTGCACCAAATGGCCAGCCTGAACCAACAATAAGGTCGCAGGTCATGTCCAGTTTTTTTGCTTCAGCAAAGGTAACCTGCAGCATATCAATCCACTCGTCGCTCAGCCATTTCAGCGATTTTTTGCCGAGATCGTCACCAGTTGACGGGAAAGCTATGGGGTTAATTTCAACACCTCCAATTCCGGCATCTTTAAGCAGATGTAATTCGCGAATAAGTTCTTTGGCTTCAATTTTATCGCCATTCCACCACCAGCGCACAAACGGACGATATTTTGATTCTGGATTTTTGAACAGTTTATATAGTTCGGACATCGACAATTTGACTTTGTCATCTCCTGAAACGGGGGTTCCAAATACTGAAAGAGGGCCAGCGGTAAGACATCCGGCCGAAACAATTGCAGTTTGGAAAAGAAAAGTCCTTCTTTTCATTTCAAATGGTTTAATTGAATATCTGAGTTGGTTTATTTAAATATACCCGTACACCTTATCAAACCCCTATTCTTCTAAATCTCAATTTTCAAATTCAACTTACAATAAGGCTTGTATAAAGTGATAATGCCTGGCAACCAGGTATTCAGAATTTCAAATTGGTTTATATTGGTTTAGGGCAATTCCCTTTTGATTAAAAATATCCGTTTGTTTCTACGTCGCCATATTTTAGGGCAATTTCAAGCCGCTTTATCCTGAAAGCTGTGTCTTTATTGCTGAAAGTGATCGAGTTGTATCCCTGCTTCAGGCATTTTGCCGGAACAATAAAAGCATATTCTTTTTCAGCTTTTTCAATTCCGCGCAAGCGGTCGTAAAGTTTGACGTAATCGGGTTTTTCAAGTACTATTTTGTTTCCGTTAACCCATAAATCGAATGTTGCCTGATGATTGGTTCGTAAAAACAAGATTACTTCTTTCGGAATTGTTTTGACTGGGTTATCGCCAATGAAAATATCTGCCCGATTCGTTTTTTTAGCTGATACTTCCAGTGGGAGCGGAGACACCGGAACCATTCCGTATTCGCCCGAACTATCGTTTAAGCAGTAGATTTTATTTCGGTATTCCAGCGTTTTCAACGATCCCATCTCTTTCAGGAGCGATGGCGCATTTACCCTGCAAACCTGCCCGCCTTCTTCCAGGTGTATATTTCCGTTGTATTTCGAGTTGTATTCGCCGTAGTACTGGTTGAACAAGTAAATCCCGTCGGCGCCTTGTGCCAGAATGTGCGAAGCCATTCCGCGCAACATGCCATGTGAATAAGTTTCGCGCGGGCGGTAACCTCCGTCGTCAATAGAAGCATAAATCGGAATGTTTACCACTCCAAGTTCTTTCCTGAATTTAGCAACAGGTAGCGATGGATCGCCACGCCAGTGAACGCCAATGCTCACAAAATCGATAAGTTTCAACCGTATCCATTCCTGAATATCGAGCCCTTTGTCGAGGCAGATTTCAACAGTAGGGGGGACCCTTACTGAAAGGAGTATCTTTTTGCCGCGACGGGCTGAAACAGAATCAACTTTGGCCCTGATGTCTTTTACCAGCTGGGTCATCAACGGTGCATTTTTACGGCCTTCTCCCAATTTGAAATATACAATGAAACGCATAAAATCGAGGTCGAACCCATCGATCATATCATATTTTTCAAGTTGTTCGGTAATCATGGCCAGTTTTTGTGCACGCACTTCCTTGTGTGCAAAATCGAGTGCCCGCGAGGCGTTGAACCCCGGAGTGCCGTCGTTTATCCAGTATTGAGGATGATTATACCAAAAATCGGTGTAAAGAAGAGGACAGTGCGATGTGGTGTCGTTAAAATGGAGGTCGTTCATCCGGTAAGTAATGAAAGTTTCCATTCCATCTTTTTTAGCCCGGGTTAATGATGCTGCAATCAAATCGGTTCCCTCCTTTTCCAGGTTGAGGAAGTTGGTATAGAAAGCTTTGAAAAAACGGTAATTGGCTGTATCCTTTCCGCAGTCAAGAGTTCCATTTTTGTCGTCGCAAAACAATCGGTTATATTTCGACCGATAATAAGGAAAGTCGCTTCCGCTGCACATCATATAAGTGGTTACCTGCGAGTTGGCTACCATATCAACATAAGCATTCAGATCGGTAACAGATAGCGGCCGCCTGTGGAACCAGTAGTTTCCAAGCGCATCGGTGCCATCGTTATTATGGATGATGCGGAATGACTGTCTTTTGTTGGATTCAAAGGCTTTTACTTGATTTGAGATTACGAGAAAAGCGATAAAAAAGAATAAAATATCCCATTTGGGGATTATTCTTGATAAATCCATTCCTTTTAAATATTAATTGTGGAAGAAAAGTAGGAAAAATTAGGAACTAATTAAAGGATGGAGTATAAAACTCCATCCTTTATAATATGATGAAATAAGTTAAAAAAATTAGTTTTGGACACAAAGAGGGTTATATAGCATTTCGTTTTCAGGTATCTGAAGTGTCATTTTAGACACGTTGTAAGTACCTTTATCAACATGGTTGCTTGAACTAGTGCGGTCAACAGACATTCCCCAACGTTTGTTATTATAGAATTCACGTCCGCCTTCACCCCAAAGTTCAATACGGGTTTGTAATTGAACCATTTGTATGGCTGTTAATCCTGACATTGCGGGATAATTATCACAAGTTAGTGTATTTGCACCTGTTCTTGTGCGGGCTTTTAATAAAACATTTAATGTTGTTTTAGCGCCGTTACTGTCGCCTGATTGGGCCTGAGCTTCTGCTTTCATTAAAAGTACTTCGGATGACCGCATATAAAAGCAAGTTACAGTACCTGCGTTCTTTTTGTCGTTTGTTCCTATGCCATGAGTAGCAGCGAATTTCAGGTTTGTATAGGCAGGGATGTATTTTACTGTTCCGTTTGACGGATAAGCATAATCTCCAAATGCTGTTGCCATAAAACAGTCTTTGCGATAATCGTCGCTGGCAATCTTGTCGTATAAACGGTTATCAATCCGTTCGAAGCCTTCACCTAAACCACCATTTCCTTCGGCAAATGGGTTCATCCATAGGTTATGTTGGGTTACTGCAGTTCCTACAGGAAATCCTAGAATAACCTCAGGATTAACATTGTTATAAAGAAACCCGTTTTTTTCGGGCCTGATTTCAGGAGCAGTAGCTGTTCCAGTATTGTTAACGCCTCCGTAAACACTTTGTCCCATTAAGGTTGGGTAATTGGCGAGAATAGCATTACATGCCGAAATTGCTGTTGCCCAGTCGCCGGTAATCAATGATACTCTTGCCAATAGGAAGTTTGCTACGCCCAAATCGATATCCGTTACTTCAGATGTTGTATAGCCCTTGCCTGATTCTGTAAATAAGGTAACGGCCTGGGTCAGGTCTTTTTTTATGAAATTATAAGAATCAACTGAAGAAGAGCGAGCTTTAGATTCCTGGGTTGGTGAATAATAATCATAAAGCATTATTCCCAACTTGTCTTTTCCTCCCTGAAGATACGAATCCTGGTAATTTTCCATTAGGCAATTGTAGGCATAAGCCCTAACAACTAACCCTCTGGCTTTATATTCCTTAAGCAGAGTGTTTGATCCAACAGTAGCATCATCTAAAAATGCCAGCATTTTGTTTGCTGTAGTGATTTTGTTCCAATAAGAAATCCAGTAAGCGTTGTTTTTGTCAATAGCACCTGAAGTAAAATCGCGGAGAAAATATTCATCAGCGCCGAAAATCGACAGGTTTTTAGCGCCAAATACAATATCATTTCCTTCAAGGTTTCTCATAACATCCATCCCCTGATCGGTTCCGTAACGCGTTTCAGAACTTGAGTTACTGCCTGAATTAAATTGCAGGGGCATAGTGTTGGCCATGCTTCCCATGATAATTGCGATCTTAGTAGCATCACCCGAAGCCAATATTTCTTTAATTTGCTCATCGGTAATACTATTAGCCGGAGTGAGTTCCAATTCTTTTGAACAGGAGAATGACAATATACCGGCCAAAAGTGCAATGCTTAATATATTCTTTTTCATCTGTTTATAATTTGTTTTTTAATTGCCAGATGGAACTCGCCATTACAATCATTCCCTTGTGTATGAGGTTATCTCTCATGGCTCGTTTCATGTGTTCTTTAATTTTAAATTTTCGATTATTATATATCAAGGTTAATACCGAATGAAATTGTGCGCATCGTAGGATATGAATAGGCTCCAACTTCAAAACCACCAACCAAAGACATACGCGGATCAATACCTGAATGAGAAGCTTTCATCCAAAGGTTATCGCCAGAAATATACACACGTAAGTTCCTGATTCCGATTTTTTTCAATGTTTCATCGGGAAGGTTATATCCAAAAGTAATGTTTTTGATGTTTATATATGACGCATTGAACAAAGCCATGTCGGTATATAGCCAGCTGCCAAAGGTGGCTCCATCTCCATAAGTATTTCCATACATTGCCATTGGAAATTTTGCATTTGTATTTTCAGGAGTCCATGTGTTACCTATTAATTCTGATGACAATGCACGTCCAATACTATTATTCAAATACAACCCGTTACCATATTCCGTACTAAAGAATTTTCCGCCAATCTGATATGCCAGCTGAGCGCTAAAATCAAAGTTTTTGTATTTTAAGGTTGTGCTAAATCCACCAATCCAGTCTGGAATTGAGCTACCCATTTCATAACGGTCGGCAGTAGAGTAATTGGTCGTTTTGGCATCTCCACCAACTGCAACATCGGCATATAACCCTTTGGTGTGGTCGGCTTCGGTTACGCGATGATAAAATAATGGGAGTCCGGTATTTTGGTCAACACCACCATATTTGAACATATAAATGTTGTAATAATCTTTGTTTATACCTCTTAAGTAACTTATACCAGAGGCGCCTCCAGTTCCGGCAGCGCTCCATCCGTCAGCAGCTGCAGTCCAGTTCCCGTTTAATGCACTTGATCCAACCCCAGCCGGAACTTTCTTTAAAACAGTAGTATAGTGGGTGCCGTTCAACCCGATTGACCAGAATAAATCCTTCTTTTTAATCAAGTCGATATTTAATTCAATTTCAATACCACGGTTTCTGATTTTAGCTGAGTTTTTATCGATAGATGATTGACCCATAGATAAAGCAATTGGCTGAGCCCATATCGCGTTTACGCAGTCTTTGTTGTAGAAATCTAATGTACCATGTAAAACGTTGAATAACCCAAAGTCGATACCAGCATCAATAGTATGAGAATTTTCCCAGGTTAATCCATCGTTGGCGAAGTTTCCCTTGGTTAAGGTGAAAGAAGACGGAGTACCTGTTCCCGAAGTACTTGAAGTATATAACGCACCATAAGACCAGGTTTGGTAGCCCGAATAGTTTGCCACACCATTTTGGTTACCAACAACGCCATAGCTGGCCCTGATTTTCAGATTGTCCAGCCAGTGTTTTGTTGATGCCATAAACTCTTCGCTTGAAGCTCTCCAACCTCCGCCTAAAGACCAGAATGTTCCCCAACGGGTTGAATTGTATTTAAATTTTGAAGATCCGTCGCGACGAATAGAAGCTTCAGCGTAGTATTTTTCGTCGTAAATATAATTTACACGTCCAAGATAACTTTCCATGGCATTGGCATATTCAGTACCACCATTCCCTGCGTACGTTCCTCCAATATTCTGGCCTACAAAGTTTGTGAAAGCCACAAATCCAGGAACCAATTCATAAGAAGATCTGTAGTTAAGGTTTTCCAGACTGTATTTGTTAAATTCATGTCCGGCCAACGCATCAACATGGTGTTTACCGAATTCGTGATTATAGGTTAACAATTGTTGTGTATTAAAGATGGTTACATTTTGATAGGTTTTCCCCAATGCCCCAATTCCAGGTGCATTCCCGGTTTCGCTTTGCCAGTAACGGGTACGGGTTTCATGGTATTTTTCTAAACCGAGATTAGTAGTAAATTTAAAATCCTTTAAGAATTTTATTTCAGCATACGAACGGGTTACAATATCGCTTGATTTACGAATATCCTGGTCGGTATCCAAAATAGTAAGTATATTGGATGAGCTGAGTGATGTCCCTGTTAATCCGAGAGGAGAATAAGTATCTCCTGCACTAACATGTACTTTCTTTTCTCCGTTGGTATAAATAAGATTACCATCCTGATCATGAGCATAGAGTTGGATCAAGGGACTTTGTCCATTAATGAACCGAAATACGTTTGCAACAGCCGAGCCAGGATTACGGCCATAGCGTGTGGCAGGTGATTGAGTTGTGCGGTATGAATAGGCAACATTTGTTCCAACCTTTAACCAGTCGTATAGCTGAGCATTGATATTGGAACGGCCATTATAACGGTTGAAACTTGAACCCCTGATATAGGAAGGATCTTCCAGGTAACCCAACGAAAGGAAATAATCTACTTTCTCGTTTCCTCCTGAAGCAGATATGTTGTATTCCTGTCTAAGCTTGCTTTCAAGTAAATATTTGTCGTAGTTATCGTTATAAAGTAATTTGGCATCTGGGTTTAATTTTCCATCAGTATTTACCAAATATGCACCCGACATAGACGAGCTTGCAGTAGCTCCAGTTCCTGTTGTGGTATAGACTGCACCCGGCACATTGTAAAGCATCCAGTTTCCTAAATCATTTCTGGAGAAAGTAGTGGTTGAACCAGTATAGTCGAAGAGGTGAGTGCTGGCAAACTGTGCAGCATCTTCGTGCGACATGTTTGGGTTTTGAACATTAGTTGTATAGTTTTTGGCCATGCCCGAACCAGCAACACCGTATCTTACTGAATTATAAATGGCTTGCCATGCGTATTCATATATATCTTTGGGATCAGATATTTTATCATATTTGTATGGACCTACCTGGTTTACTCCCCATCGCCCTTCAAACGAGATTTTTGTTTTTCCTTTACCTCCTTTTTTTGTGGTGATTAAAACGACACCATTGGCTCCGCGCGATCCGTATAGTGCAGTTGATGCAGCGTCTTTTAATATAGTAACATTCTCAATGTCTTTAGAACTGATTGTTGCTAATGGATTGTCATTTTGAGCAGGGACTCCGTCGATTACAACCAAGGCATTAGCGTAGTTTTGACTAGAAGAACCCAACCCACGGATACGAATACCCATGTCAAGGCCGGGCTGGCCGTCAACTGCCGAAACCTGTATGCCAGGAGCAGCACCTTCCAATGCTTTGGAAACTGTTGAATTCGACTGAGATGCAAGAATTTTGTTGTCGACTGTACTAATTGAACCCGTTAAATCTTTTCTTTTGGTGGTTCCGTAAGCGATAGCAACAACTTCGTCAATGCCAACAGTTTCTTCCTCCATAACAACATTAACTGACACTCTATCAGAAATTTTTATTTCCTGCGATTTATAGCCAATAAATGAAAAAATAATTGTTGCATTCTCCGGGACATTGTTCAATGTATAATTACCTTCAACATCAGTTATTGTTCCTGTTGATGTTCCTTTTATTGATACAGAAGCTCCGGGAAGCGGAAATCCGCCTGACTCAGTAACTTTCCCTGTTATTACTTTCTTTTGCTGATTCGATGCAGTTTGGGATGAATTTGCTTCATCTTTAGGTTTTAGTACGATAAAGTTGTTGTCAAGAACTTTATACTCAATGTTTTTATTGTCGAATATCTGGTTGAGAATTTCCACAATACTGGCATTGTTTACGTTTACTCCAACTTTTGATTCAACATCAAGCTTCTTTTCTTCGTAGAAGAACCGAAATTCGCTTTTGTTTTCAATTTGTCTAAGCGCTTCTCTGATCGTGATTTCTTTTTCGTTCATGTTGAAGTGCTTATTTTGGGAATAGACTGATGCCACACTTTGCATTATTCCCAGAACCATTAAAAATAGAGCTAGCTTCATAATCAATAAACCTTTCTTAACCATCCTTGCCCAACAAGGATGATCCTTAGTTCGTTTTTTTTTCATAACTTTGAAAACATTTTGGTAGTTAAACATTGTGCCAACCGACTGCTAATCAACAGGCACGATAATTGATTATCCTTGAGGCCGGAAAATGCTGCTAACATTTTCCGGCAATTTTTTTTTATTTCTTCGAATAAAGGATAATGGTATCTCCTTTATGTTCAAATTTAATGGTTGAGGCGTACGTTAATGCTTCAAGCATTGTATTCAAATCTTCATCTTTTATCGATCCCGAATACATGTGATTTTTTGCCTCAGCATCGCCAAAAACGATGTTTATATTAAACCTTCTTTCCAATTTTTTGGCCAGTTCTCCAATCGTTTCGCCTGCTATTGTAAATCGCCCTTTGGTCCAGTCGGTATACCTGAAGTCGCCAATTTTCTCTTTGCTCGATTGCTTGGTTGTTAAATTGTAGCAATACAACTCGCTGGGGATCAGGTAAACAGGGGTTGAATTCGATTTGCTTATTTTTACTTTTCCTTTTTGGAGGAACGTCGTGTACAAAGAGTCGTTAGGATAACAACATACATCGAAACTTGTACCTAAAACTTCAACATTGTAACTGGGTGTTTCAACAATGAATGGATGAAGAGAATCGGGCTTAATCTCGAAAAACCCTTCTCCCGATAAGTTTACCTTACGTTTACCTAATGCTGATAACGTTGATTCGAAACGTAAATGCGAATCGCTGTTTAACTGGACCATCGATCCATCAGGTAAATGAACCGTAGTTCGTTCTCCCTTAGGTACATAGATTTCGGTGTATTTTGGGTTTGAATTGATGGATTTCTGTGACAAAAAATATCCTAATGAAGTTGATAACCCCACGATTAGTAATATTCCGGCTGCATAACTTATAAATTGTTGCAGGCGCTTTTTCCGCAACCCGGTAATGTTTTCCTGGTGAATCATTTCCAGAATGCGGTCGATCTCTTTTCGCTTCTGGAACGAATTCATCTCCAGGTTTAAACCTGATAATATCCAGATATTTTTAAGACGGCTAATTTCTTTTTCCTTTTCTACCGAATTTTTTGTCCAATTTAAAACTTCAGCAGTTTCTTCTTCGTTAGCCTGTCCCGAAATGTACTTTATAAGTAATTCTTCAGTCATTAGGTTGGGTTTCTGTATGTGAAACGAACGACTCAAAAAATACCCTGAGTGAAAATTGAAAAAAAAATAAGAAAGGTTGAAAAAATCAGATTTTCAAATGTGAGGAACTTTTGTTTGTTGGCAATCGCTTAGAAAAGAACGGAAGATAAAAAATAAATTTATTGATTCAGGGAACTTGCGTTCAAGCGCTAATCGTATAGTTTTTAGTGCTTTGGTTAAATGGCTTTCTATGGTCTTTTCCGAAATCATCAGCGATTGACTTATTTCCTTGTTATTCATCCCTTTAACCCTACTCATAATAAAAACTCTCTGGCACTGTTCCGGCAATCCGCTTATCGTCCGGTCTATTTCATCCTGAATTTCCAATGCAAATAAATCATCAAGAATAGGATCAGTAAGGGCTTCAAAATTTTCAGACAACCTGCGATATTCTTCCTGTTTGTCTGTCCTGAATTGCAACATTAGCTTTTCCCTGCGTATCAGGTCAATACATCTGTTTCGGGTTAAAGTAAACAGGTAAGCATTTAAATTGGTGTCAGCCGAAAGCTTTTGCCGGGTGTCCCAAAGTTTTAAAAAAACATCCTGGAGAACTTCTTTGGTATTTTCAGGGTTATTCAAATATCCGTTGGCAAAATTATACAACCGGGTGTGCCAGTGCTCGACAATATGGCGGAAATCTTTTTCATTTCCCGACATTAAACCAAACAGATATTTATCGTTTTCTTTCATCCAGTTGAGAAAGTGCTAAAAATAGGTCAGTTTTTATAAAACCCATTAAATTTGTATCTATCTGTAAAGTAAAATCAGAAATCATTAACATGGGTTCAGTTATTTCAAATTTTTATATGACTAATTTTATTTTCACAATCTGATATTTGTGTTGAAACCTAAACTCTGAATTATGAAACGTAATGTATTTGTATTGGTTATATGTATTTTATTTTTAAGCCATGTTGAGGCAAAACGCCCGGATTCTTTGAAAATATGGTTTAACCAGCCGGCGCAAAAATGGGCCGACGAAGCTTTACCCATCGGAAATGGCCGAATGGGTGCTATGTTATTCGGAGGTGTTGAAAAAGAACGTATCCAGTTTAACGAACAGAGTTTATGGTCGGGCGATAACAACTGGGACGGCGCTTATGAAACTGGCGATCATGGTTTTGGTTCCTATCGTAATTTTGGCGATGTCAATCTCGAATTTATTTGTGCCGGTAAGCCTGAAGCTTACTCCAGAGGTTTGGATATTGTTACCGGAATTCATACTACTAAATTTAAAATCAATGGAGTGAGTTATCAGCGCGAAGCTTTTGCCAGCCATCCCGACCAGGTAATGGTATTTCGGTATACGGCCGGAAAGAAAGGGATGCTTTCGGGGCGGATTCAAATTTCGTCGGCGCAAGGGGCAGCAAGCGTTATCGAAAATAACGTCCTGAAGTTTTCATCTGAAATGCCCAATAAACTGAAATATGCAGCCGCGGTAAAAGTTGTATCATCTGGTGGAAGTCTGAAGACTGAAGGTGATGCCCTTGTATTTGAAAAGTGTAGCTCACTTATTTTGTATGTTGATGCCAGAACCAATTACAAACCCGATTATAGCTCGGGCTGGAGAGGCGATGATCCGCTTCCGGTAATCGAACGGGAATTATTGACAGCTTCGGCAAAACCATACTTGCAATTGATGAAAAACCATGTTGCTGATTTAAGCCATCTTACTTCAGCAGTCCGCATCGATATCGGAAAAACAGCTCCTGAATTATTGGCCCTTCCAACCAACGAACGGTTAAAAAAATACGGAGAGTCGGCTAATGATCCCGATTTGGAAGAAATGATGTTTCAGTATGGGCGTTATTTGCTGGCCAGCTCGTCGCGTCCCGGAGGATTGCCAGCCAACCTTCAGGGCCTTTGGAACGACAGCAATACGCCTGCCTGGGCCAGCGATTACCACAATAACATTAATATACAGATGAATTATTGGGCCGCTGAAAGTACAAACTTGTCTGAATGTCATTTACCATTAATCGATTATATTGTTGCACAGGCTGAACCATGCCGTATTGCCACCCGTAAAGCTTTTGGCGAAAATACCCGGGGCTGGACCGCTCGTACAAGTCAGAATATTTTTGGAGGAAATGGCTGGGAATGGAACATCCCTGCAAGTGCCTGGTATGCACAGCATGTATACGAGCACTGGGCTTTTACGCACGATAACGAATATTTAAAGAATACGGCTTATCCGATGTTAAAAGAAATTTGCCAGTATTGGGAAGACCGGCTGAAAACGTTGCCCGATGGAACCTTAGTCGTGCCAATGGGATGGTCGCCCGAACATGGTCCGCGCGAGGACGGGGTGATGCACGATCAGCAACTGGTTTGGGATTTGTTTCAGAATTATCTGGAAGCAGCATCGGTGTTGGGTGTTGATGGCGAATATCAGAAAAAAGTATCTGCAATGCTGGCACATCTGGCTCCAAATAAAATTGGTAAGTGGGGGCAGTTGCAGGAATGGCAGGAAGATCGTGACGACCCCGACGACCAGCACCGCCATACTTCACATTTGTTTGCAGTGTATCCCGGAAGGCAGATCAATACAACAAAAACTCCAGAACTGGCCAAGGCCGCAATTATTTCTCTGCGTAGCCGTAGCGGGAATTACGGAAAAAACATCGATAAACCTTTTACTGTTGAATCAACAGTTGGCGATAGCCGCCGCTCGTGGACCTGGCCCTGGCGTTGTGCCTTGTGGGCGCGTTTAGGCCAAGGCGAACGTGCGGGGATAATGGTTTCAGGCTTGCTGAAATACAACACTTTGCCTAATTTATTTTGTACACATCCACCTTTCCAGATGGATGGAAATTTTGGCATATCGGCAGCAGTGGCCGAAATGCTGATTCAGAGCCATGCCGGAGAGATTGATTTATTACCTGCCATACCGCAACGCTGGGCAGCTTGGGGCTCATTTAGTGGCTTGTGTGCCAGAGGCGGATATGTCGTTGATTGTGAGTGGAAATCAGGAGAAATCACTTCATTTCGTGTGTACTCGAAGACAAAAAATCCGGTAAAAGTACGGGTAAATGGTAATATAAGAGAAGTGATGCCCCAAGTGATAAAATAAATATGAATATCCGTTTCAGTGCCTAATGATGAATGAAGCGCGGGCGGCCTAGGCCGGTGAGCCGAAAAACAAGTGACGACGGCGTTAAAAAATCTTTTCTGTTTGAGCCAAAGGCGAGTTTAAAAGATTTTAGCCGTCGAACGCTAGTTTTTCGTGCGAAGCGGGCTAAGCCTTGACCTTTTTTGATTACTTTTTTGTGTCAAGACAAAAAAGTAATTGGGGTTTTGGGGCAAAGCCCCAACGCTAAATCGGTTAGGCATTTTATGGGATATTCATTAAAATAAATTTCAGGCTATTGTCTATTCGTATGTTTTACAACAAGCATAAATTTGTTCTGTTTCGGGATAAATAAATTATCATTGCGTCAAAGAGACGCACTTTGATCCTTTTTTACAATTATTATTAATAAACCACAAACTAAATCCATCATTCAATGAAACAAAATTCGAACAATGGGCTGAACAGACGTGACTTTTTGGGTCTGTCAGCTCTTGGCCTTACCGGTCTCACTATCCTTCCAAGTTGGACTATGGCCGACGGAACCCGCATCGCTCCAAGCGACCGCGTAGTAATGGGCTTTATCGGTCTGGGACAGCAGGGAATAAACGACTTTGGCAGTTTTTCGAGCGTTCCTGGGGTGCAAATCGCAGCTTGCTGCGACGTTGACAGCATGAAACAGCTACGCTTCAAAAAACGCGTTGAAGCATGGCAAGCCAGCAGGTCGGTTGCAAGTCGTTGCGACATGTACGAACAATACGAAGAGTTGCTTGAACGTAAAGACATCGATGCTGTTGAAGTTTGTACTCCCGACCATTGGCATGCTTTGATGACTATTCATGCTTGTCAGGCCGGAAAGGATGTGTATGTGCAGAAGCCGCTGTCGTTCACCATTACCGAAAGTCTCCAAATGGTGAAAGTTGCCAACACCAACAAACGGATTGTTCAGGTAGGGAGCCAGCAACGTTCGAGCAAAGAATTCCAGAAAGCCATCGAGTTGGTTCAGGCCGGAAAAATCGGGCATATTGAAAAAATATATGCCAAAGTAGGCGATCCGCCAAAACCGCTTGATTTGCCTGAAATGCCAATCCCGGGAAACCTCAATTTTAACCTTTGGATGGGTCCGTTGAACGATCCAAAAGTTCATTATCATCCAGATTTGTGTCCTCCGATTTCGATTGAACCCGAAGAACGCGAAAAACTTTGGGGAGCATGGCGTTGGTACCGCGAAACCGGTAACGGATTCACTGCCGACTGGGGTGCGCACATGTTCGACATTGCACAGGCAGCCATTGGTATGGATGGTTCAGGCCCTGCTCTCATTATTCCAAAAGGATACAATAGTCAGCCTTACCTTACTTTTAAATACCTCACTGGTGTTGAAATGACCGAACAACCTTACCTGGAAGATATGCCGGGCGCGCAAGGTATCAAGTTCATTGGCACAAACGGCTGGATTGAAGTGGCCCGTGGTTACCTGGCTTGTTCCGAAGCATCGTTGGTTCCCGCTGAATTAGCCGGAAGACGTCCGAAAAATTTAACTCCGGAAGAACGCAAAAAAATGTTCGAAGAAATGCAGAAGAGCGCAGCCAAAGGAAGCGGAAGTTTCGAAATCAGTTCGCCTCACATGCAAAATTTTGTTGATTGTGTACGTTCGCGCAAAAAGCCAATTGCTTCCATTGAAGTTGGTTGCAGCACAGCCATCACTTGCTGCCTCGGAAATATGGCTACGGAACTTCAGCGCCCTGTAAAATGGAACCCTGCAACCTTGAGTTTTGGCGATGATAAAGAAGCAGCCAATCATCGGTTGTATTATTATCAATACCGTAATCCGTATAATCTTTATAAATAAATCGTAACCCAAGAACCTAAATATAAAACGATGGAAACAAAACGTGAATTTTTAAAGAAACTAACTTTACTCACTGCCGGAGGTTTTATGGCTGGAAGCGTTGCTCCGGCAATAGCTTCGGTTAAAAGTAGTTCTTCTGTATCTGGTAAAAAATCGGTTGGTCTTCAGATTTATTCATTGGGAAAGGAACTGACCGACGATGTTCCCGCCGGAATGAAGAAAATTGCAGACATTGGATATACTCATATTGAATTGGCTGGCTACGGAAACCGAAAGATGGGTCAATACGAAGTTGGAGAATATCGGAAAATTGTGGACGGCGCTGGTTTGAAAATTACCAGTTCGCACGTCAATCCAATGGATCGTAAATTTACTGCCGACAAAGTTGCCGGAATTCTGGATTGGTGGAAGCAAACCGTTGAAGATCATGTGAAACTTGGCGTAAATACCTTGGTTCAACCCATGATGCCAAGCATCGAAAACCACGATGATGTCAAAATCGTTTGCGAAGTTTTCAATAAAGCTGGTGAAATTGCGAAAGCTGCCGGAATTAAATGGGGATACCACAACCACAACATGGAATTTAAACGTATTGCAAAACCTGGCGAAACTCCGCCATCAGGCCCATTTGCGGCATTCATACCATTTGGCGACATCATCTACGATTTGCTGCTTGCCGGTACCGATCCGAACCTCGTTTTCTTCGAAATGGATGTTTACTGGACGGTAATGGGACAAGCCGATCCGCTGGAATATTTCGAAAACTATCCAACCCGCTTCCCTGTTTTGCACATTAAAGATCGTGCTGTATTAGGCCAGTCAGGAATGATGAACTTCGAAAATATCTTCAAAAAAGCTTATGCCAACGGATTGAGTGATTACTATGTTGAAATTGAAAAAGTGAAAACAGGCATTACTCAGTTTGAAGGAGTCAAAGGCTGCTACGATTATTTAAACAATGCACCGTTTGTAAAATAAACGGAAATTTGACTATAAAATACTTTAGACGATGAGTGAAGGGAGATGTTGCTGTTTTGTAATATCTCCCTTTTTACCTTTGTTAATCAATGTTTTAGTTAATCATGAAATAACCATCTCTCGCAAGGAAAGACAAACAAAAAATATCACGGTAGCTATTTGCTCCGTGGATTACCTTTATGTCAATTCTGTATGGTTGATATGTTATTCAAAAAGATGGCGTTGATGCCAGGTTTGCAAAATGTTAAACAAAAATTTATACAGATGAAACAAATTTTTATAGTATTTTTTTCTTGTATTTTTATGACAATCAATGTTCTTGCCCAACAAGCCCTTTTCGGCGGGCAGCAAATTATTTCTCCTGAAGTAAAAGCCGACCACACCGTCACATTCCGGATTATGGCACCGGCAGCCGATTCGGTTCAAATTACCGGAGATTTCCTTCCTCCGGCAAAACTTAAAACTCAGTGGGGGCTAATTGATGTTCCGGGAACGGCAAAGCTAACTAAAGATGAAAAAGGAATCTGGACATTCACTTCTCAGCCGCTTGGGTCAGATTTATACTCTTACAATGTTATTGTTGATGGCTTTAAAACCACCGACCCAAGCAATGTATATATTATTCGCGATGTGGCTTCCATATTCAATGTCTTCATCGTTGGCGGCGGAAAAGGAGATTTGTACCAGGTTAATAAAGTGCCTCATGGTTCGGTAACCCGCCGCTGGTACAACTCTCCCGGAAACGGTATGTCTCGTCGCATAACAATTTACACTCCTCCGGGTTACGAAACCAGTAAAGAAAAATACCCGGTTTTGTATTTGTTGCACGGTATGGGTGGCGACGAAGAAGCCTGGATTGCCCTTGGCCGTACTTCTCAAATTATGGATAACCTGATTGCCGAGGGAAAAGCCAAACCGATGATTGTGGTGATGTCCAATGGAAACGTGGCTCAGGAAGCTGCTCCCGGCGAATCAAACTTGGGCTACAGCAAACCAAGTATGCAAATGGACCACACCATGGATGGCAAATTCGAAGAAACTTTTCCTGATGTAATCAAATTTGTTGAAAGCAACTACCGCGTAAAAGCCGAGAAATCAGGTCGTGCTATCGCTGGTTTGTCAATGGGAGGTTATCACTCACTGCACATTTCACGCTTTTATCCAAATACATTTGATTACGTCGGTTTGTTCTCGGCAGCCATTATGAGTAACGACAAAGCTACTTCGGAAGTGTACAAGAACTTCGATGCAACTTTGGAAGCTCAGATGAAAAACGGTTACAAATTGTATTGGATTGGTATCGGTAAAGCTGATTTCCTTTACAAAGCCAACGAAGAATACCGCGCCAAACTCGACAAAATGGGTATGAAATATACCTACGTTGAAACCGAAGGTGGACACACCTGGACCAACTGGCGTGTTTACTTGTCGCAAATTGCTCCGTTACTTTTCAAATAGAAAAGGTCATCAGACATTGGAAAATTACTCTCTTCCAATGTCTGATGAATAATAGTTGAGTTCGATTTCAAACCTTAGCCAAACCTTAAAAGTTTCATTCATATTTTTTGGATAATCACAGATAAATCAAAACTGTAGCCATGAACTTTAAATCAACCTTTCTTAACTTTTTTCTGATTTTTTTTGCCTCCCTTTCCGGAATTTCCCAGGAGGTTTTTAAAAACAACGATCTGACCATTACCAAGCTCGAAAAAAATATGTGGGTGGTTGAAACTACCGACAACACCACCATGTACATCATTGAAGGCACGAAAAAAGCCATGCTGATTGACACCGGAACCAAGTGCGAAAAGCTGGACGAAGTCGTCAGGCAAATCACGCAAAAGCCACTTTTAGTGATGGTTACCCATATTCACCCCGATCACGCCGGAAACATTAAGTATTTCGATCAGATTTATTTCCATCCGGGCGATACCGTTTTAATGAGAACGATGCATGTTGCATACAACGGGAAAGTTAATTATGTGAAGGATGGTGAGAAATTCGATTTGGGTGGAACCACGATCGAAGCACTTTTCACTCCAGGTCACACTCCCGGTTCGTTTGTTTTGCTCGATCGTTCTGCAGGGAATTGCTATTCAGGCGATGCATTTGGTTCGGGGCAGGTTTGGATGCAGCTCGCACCTCATGTTTCGATGGCTATTTATGCACAATCGTGCCGAACAATGGAAGCTTTGATGGACAAAGGAATTACCAAGATATACTGTGGCCACTATCCTTATGTGAAGAAAGCATTCAGTAAAAGCTATATGACTGATATGCGGCAACTGGCCGAAGAATTATCGAAAGGAAATACCAAAGAAGCAAAACCTTATCCAACCAAGGTTCCAATCGGAGCCAAAAACCCAATGATAATTACCAAAGGCGAAGCCAGTATTGTTTACGATCCTGAAAATATAAATTAATACATTACCTGTGAAAAAGCTATTAGTATCGATTATCCTATTTCATTTTGTATTTGCCGCTGTGGCGCAATGGCCAGCCATGGGCAAAATAGAGTACAAAACCATGCCCAGCAAAATCCTGAATCAGGATCGGGAATATGCCATCTATTTGCCGAAAAGTTATTCAACCAATCCGGATAAAAAATACCCGGTGCTCTACTTGCTTCACGGAGGGGGCGGAAATTATAAGGATTGGCCCGAAAAAGGCAATTTGGCCGAAGTTGCCAATCAATTGATAGACGCCAACGAAGCCGTCGAAATGATTGTGGTTTGCCCTGAAGCGGGAAAGACCTTTATGAATTATTTTAACAGTCCCGGTTGGCTTTACGAAGATTACTTTTTTCAGGAGGCGGTGCCTTTTATCGAATCAAACTACCGGGTAATTGCCGATAAGAAACACCGCGCCATTGCCGGTCTGTCGATGGGTGGCGGCGGAACTCTTGTTTATGCCTCGCATCACCCCGAAATGTTTTGTGCTGCTTATGCCATGAGTGCTTACTTGTACAAACTTGATCTCCCGTTTATAAACAAGACCGATCCGGTTCATCAGAAACTGCAACAGTTGGTCGAAGATAACAACTGTGTAAAATTTGTTCAGAATGCCGACAAAGCCAGGATTGAGACTATGAAAACCGTAAACTGGTTTATCGATTGTGGCGACGACGACTTTACCCTGAAACCTAACCTTGAGTTTATTCTAGCCTTGCAAACTGCCGGGATACCTTATCAGTTCCGTGTCCGTGATGGCGGTCACACCTGGGAATACTGGCATTCGGCTTTGTACATCGCCTTGCCTTTTGTATCCAATTGTTTCAGAATATGATTAAATTTATAAAATACTCAACCTGTTAATTTTAATACGATGAATCGTTTGCTAATTTGCTTGCTTATCTTTTCAATCTGGGCATGTACAGCAACAGCGCCCAAAGGAACAACAATAGATGTCAACTCAGTACAAACCAAAGCTGGTTTTGTCTCGGGAACTACAAGCAGCGATCAGGCTGTGAAAATTTTCATGGGCATTCCATTTGCAGCTCCACCAGTTGGCGATTTGCGGTGGAAAGCTCCTCAACCTGTTGCCGCGTGGGAAGGTGTTCGCGCCTGTGTTACTCCGCCAGCTTCGGCCATACAGGCTCCTCCCAAACCTTTCTATTGCTGGAGTAAAGAGTTTATGGCTCCCGAATCACCATTGAGCGAAGACTGTTTATACCTAAATGTATGGACGACTGCAAAAACCGTTCAGGATAAAATGCCGGTTATGGTTTGGATCCACGGTGGCGCATTTACCGGCGGATCGGGAACTGTGCCGCTGTACGACGGCGAAGCCATGTCGCGCAAGGGCGTTGTGTTTGTAACCATCAATTACCGGCTCGGCATTCTGGGCTTCCTCGCTCATCCTGAACTTTCAGCCGAATCGGAACTGAAAACTTCCGGAAACTATGGTATTCTCGACCAGATTGCCGCTTTGAAATGGGTAAAGGAAAACATAGCAGCATTTGGCGGCGATCCGAATAATGTGACTATCGACGGGCAATCGGCCGGAGCATTCAGTGTGAATATGCTGGTTGTTTCTCCATTGGCCAAAGGCTTATTTCAAAAAGCCATTGCTCAAAGTGGAGGTATGTTTGGTAAACAACTTTCGCTTGGGCAGACTTTGCAAATGGCTGAAGAAAGCGGAAAACAGTTGACCGAAAAACTGAAAATTGCCAACATGGCTGCTTTCAGGGCGATGCCAGCTGATTCGCTCTTGAAAATTCAGGCTCGTTTTGGAGTAACCGTTGACAACGTGGTGATTCCACCGGTTTACGATACGTTTGCTGCCGGAAAACACAACGATGTCGCAGTTATTTCGGGCTGGAATGCTGACGATGGCGTTTCATTCGGACCAGCACTTAAAGCAACACAGTTTCAGGAGAACATTAAAAAGCAATACGGCGGGAAAGCCGAATCGTTCCTGAAACTTTTTCCGGCTAAAACTGATGAGGAAGCAGCACAGTCTCAGAAATTGATTTCGCAGCTTTTCTTCGGATGGAACAATTATGCATGGGCGCGCTTACAGGCTTCTATGGGCTCCGGCAAAGCTTATCTGTATCAATTCAAGAGAGTACCCCCTGGCGAACCAAACTATGGAGCTTTCCACTCGGCTGAATTTGGATATGCCTTACACAACCTGAAAAAATGGGATCGTCCGTTTACCGATATTGATTTTAAATTGGAAGATGCCATGAGCAGCTATTGGGTAAACTTTGCCAAAACCGGTGACCCTAACGGCGAAGGCTTGCCTGTTTGGCCAGCTTTCAACGAAAATAATCCGCAAATTATTGAGTTTGGCGATGAGGTAAAAGCTACACCTTTGCCACACCGCGAACAACTGAAGTTTATGGATGAAATGAATTAGAATTCTGGATTGAAACATTAAACTAAAATGAGATGAGGATAACGAAATTTATAACTTGTGTTGCAATTATACTTCCATTAATGAATTACGCTTCGGAAAAACCTCACAAATCCTTGCTGCTACAATACGATAAGCAAATAGATGGAATCATCAAGCAGATGACCATTGAAGAGAAAATTGAAATGCTACATGCCAAATTTATGTTTGTTTCGGCGGGAGTTGAACGATTGGGTATTGCGGATATGATTTATGCCGATGGACCTTTTGGTATTCGTGAAGAAATGCAGCCCAAAGGATGGATGGGGCTTGGCTGGGAAACCGATAAATCAACATTTTTCCCCACCGGATCGGCGCTGGCTGCCACCTGGAGTCCCGAACTTGCTTATAATTATGGAACCGGAATGGCTAAAGAAGCCCGTTTGCGCGGAAAAGATATGATACTTGGACCGGCAATCAACATCCAACGCATTCCAACTGGTGGACGAACTTATGAATATTTGAGCGAAGACCCGTTCCTGAGTTCCCGTTTGGCTGTTGGTTACACCAAAGGAGTTCAGGATAATGGTGTTGCCGTTTGTGTGAAGCATTTTGCATTAAACAACCAGGAAAATAATCGCGGAACCGTGAATGTAATCATCGGCGAAAGGGCCATGCGCGAAATTTATCTTCCGCCTTTCAGGGCAACGGTTGAAGAAGGTGATGCTTATGGTTTTATGTCGGCCTACAATAAAGTGAATGGTTGGTGGTGTGCCGAAAACGACATCCTTCTGGATAAAATTCTTCGTCAGGATTGGGGTTTTGCCGGAATGGTTATTTCCGACTGGGGTGGAACGCACAGTACCGTAGGATCGGTAAAAGCCGGACTAAATGTGGAAATGCCCGACCAGAAATACTTCGGACAAGCATTGCTTGATTCGGTAAAAGCCGGGAAAGTTTCTGAGGAAGTAATTGATCAACGGGTGCGGGAAATTTTGCGGGTTAGGTTGGCTATCAAGCCCATTCCTGAAAATGTGGCCAATAAGGAAATGACCTCTCAGCCAGCCCAACAGAAAATAGCTTACCAGGTTGCAAGTAAATCGATTGTCTTGCTCAAAAATGAAGGTGTTCTTCCGCTTCAGCTTAAAAATAAACCTGTGATTGCTGTTATTGGAGCTAATGCTACTCAGATTATGGCTACAGGTGGTTTGGGCGCCGGTGTGAAGGCTTTGTATGAAATTACACCACTCGAAGGGCTAAAAAATAAAATTGGAGACAGAGCCGAAATTATTTATGCACAGGGATATGTTCCTGAAGTCTTTACCTGGGGCAGGAAATCTCCAGAGCAGCTCGAAAAGGAAAAACAGGAGAAAGAAATCAAATCGCAACAACTGGCCAAAGAAGCTGTTGAAATTGCAGCAAAAGCAAACATTGTACTTTTTGTTGGCGGCGATAACCGCTCGGTTGAAACCGAAGGAAGTGATCGGAAAGACATTTTCTTACCTTCAGGACAGGATGAATTAATCAGGAAGATTGCAGCAGTAAATCCGAACATCATTACCGTATTGACCAGCGGTGCGCCCAACGACCTGAATGTGGTAAAACCATTGTCGAAAGCCTTACTGATTTCATGGTTCAATGGTTCCGAAGGTGGAAATGCTTTGGCCGATGTGCTTGTTGGGAACATTTCGCCGAGCGGACGTTTACCGTTTACCTTGCCCGTGAAACTGGAGGATTCGCCCGCTTATGCCTTGGGTAATTATCCTCAGGATGCCAAAAGCGCCGACATCTTTGCCAACCTGGTTTCAGAAACCGAATCGGCCGAAAAAGCGAAAGAAAGAATCAAACGCGATGCAAAGAATACAGCCGTTTATTCCGAAGAATCACTGGTTGGCTACCGTTGGTTCGACACCAAAAACATTCAGGTAATGTACCCGTTCGGACATGGATTGACCTATACAACTTTCAGTTACTCGAACCTGAAAACTGACAAACAGAAGTACGGCAAAGACGATATTATTACCGTTTCGCTCGAAATAAAGAATACCGGTAAAGTTGTCGCCGATGAGGTTTCGCAGGTGTATGTGCATCGCATCAATCCTTCGGTTGAATGGCCTGAAAAAGAATTAAAAGCTTTTGACCGGGTTGCGTTAAATCCGGGAGAAACGAAAACAATTACACTTAAAATACCGGTGAAAAACCTGCAATATTGGAACGAAAAGAAACAGGGCTGGGATGATGATCTTTGTAAAATTCAGCTGTGTGCAGGAGCATCGGCAGGCGACATTAAATTGAAAAAGGAAATTGCACTAAAATAACCACAACAAAACCTAAATAGATGAAAACAAACAGACGAAATTTTTTCCAGACTTTGGGCGTTGGAGCGGCCGGGCTTGGATTGAGCTCAGTTCCATTCATTTCCGGCGCAGCAACAGCCTCAAAAAACGATAACGATGATCAGCAACTGTTTATTGGCGACAACATTGCTATCGCTGAAACCAAATACGGAAAAGTAAAAGGATTCATTCTTCGTGGAATTTTTAATTTCCGGGGGATTCCGTATGGCGCCGATACCTCGGGCAAAAACCGCTTTATGCCGCCACAACCGCCCAAGCCCTGGACAACCGTTCTGCCAGCCGTTTGGTGGGGCAACACGGCGCCACAGATCATGGACAACCGCTACGCCAATGCTTATGCGTCGTTTGCCGATCACTGGAACTACGACGATGTGAGCGAAGATTGCCTGAAACTGAATGTTTGGACGCCGGCAATCGACACCAAAAAGCGTCCGGTTTTGGTATGGCTGCATGGCGGCGGTTACACCAACGGAAACGGCATTGAACAGGATGGATACGATGGCGAAAACCTCAGCCGCAAAGGCGATATTGTGTTTGTTTCAATCAACCACCGTTTAGGCCCGATCGGTTTTTCCGATCTTTCAGGAGTTGGTGGCGATAAGTATAAAGATTCTGCCAATGTGGGCGCCTTGGATATGGTGGCTGCCCTGGAATGGGTACGCGACAACATTGCCAACTTTGGTGGCGATCCGGGCAACGTAACTATCATGGGGCAATCGGGTGGCGGAGCAAAAGTTTGTGTGTTGGCCGCCATGCCTAAGGCTAAAGGATTGTTTCACAAAGCAGTTCCGTTGAGTGGCTCAACGATCAAGGCGATGGACCAGAAAGCTTCGCAAAAGCTGGGTGAATACATTCTGAAAGAAGCCGGACTCGATGCCTCTCAGGTGGATAAACTTCAGGAAATGCCCTGGAAGGATTACATTTTGCTGGCCAATAAAGCGGCACAAAAGTTTGCTGCCGAAAATGCTGGTGTGGGTGTTCGCGGTGGATTTAGTCCGGTTGCTGATGGCGCAAACATCGTAAAAGGCCAGTTCTTCGCCGAACCAGATGGTCTTTCTGCTGATGTTCCGATGTTAATTTGCACCACCTTCCACGAATGGGGAATGGCTCGCACCATGCCCGAAATGGAACTGATCACCCGCGAAAAAGCCATCGATATGCTAAAAGAACGCGCCGGAATGGGCGGTGGACTTGGCGATAAAGCTGCTGTCGTATACGATGCTTATGCCAAAGCTTTCCCGAAGGCAAAACCGATTGAAGTGATGACCCTGGTGAGCAGTAATCGCAAGGGAGTAATTGATACTGCCAATGCCAAAGCTTCGCAAAAGGCACCGGTTTATCTTGCATGGTTCGGCTGGGAACCGCCATTGTTCGATAACCGGATGCGAGCATTTCATTGTCTGGATATTTGTTTCTGGTTTGCTAACACCGATTTAATGCTGACCCATACCGGCGGTGGAAAACGACCTCGGGCGCTCTCCGAAAAAATGTCGGGTGCTTTGCTGCAATTCATGAAAACCGGCAACCCAAATGGTGGAGGATTACCAAGCTGGAAAGCTTACACTCCAGATAAAGGCGAAACGATGGTTTTAACCGACCAGCCTGAACTGAAAAATGATCCCGACCGCGAAGTGCGGAAACTTTTATAACTCTAAAGCCAGTTCCTGATTGGCCGATTTATTTCTTCTGAAATTGTGTCTGGAACTATGAGTCTGTTTAAATTTAATTTAAAACTCAATACTCACCCCGTCGTCCCGTTTTAAACGGGACTCTGTCCCTCTTTACACGTAGAGAGGGAAAAGTCCGATTTGTCGGACTTGGGGTGAGTCAAAAAAGATAGGATTAAGGTTAAAATTTATTTTACCGTTCCGTTAGGAACAAAATGTGGGTAGGAAAAGAATGATTTTAGATGATCTCTTGTCCCGTACGGGACAAAATGAAACGATAAATGGTCATTTTTCTACCCATATATTTTCTCTCCAGGAAATTTAAACAGACTCTGAATGTAATTTCAGAAGAAATTTTTGATTTATAGCTCCAATTCCTGACCAGTACGTCTCAGGACACCTGTTGTAAAATATGTTTTTTCAGCCTAAAATCCTGATAATTATTCAATTTTTGCTAAAAACCTATTTTGAAATCCGTGTTTAATCTTCTATCATTGCGTCTTCTTGACACATATAATTTTTTAATTAAAACAATATCGTTTATGAAATTTAAATGGCTTCGATCAACAATGGGATTAGCCCTTGTTTTTTCAATGTTTTTAATGGCTTTTCAGGCTAAACAGGCTCAGGCAAAATTGGCAGATGAGCAAAAAATTCAGCAGATCATTTCAAAAATGACCCTGGAACAAAAAGCTCAGCTGGTGATTGGCACCGGAATGTTTTTCGAGATACCCGACTCCATAAAGGCAAAAATGCCTCCTGGATTTGGTGGTGACGTTGATGGTAAAGATCCGGTTTATTCGGCAATGGTGAAACGCATCCGCCAGTATTTGCCCGGCGCTGCCGGATTCTCGTCTGAATACCCTGAACTTGGAATTGCCTCTCAGGTTTTGACCGACGGGCCTGCCGGTTTACGTATTCAGCCAACACGCAAAGGCGAAAGCAAAACCTATTTCTGCACAGCGTTCCCAATTGGAACCGTTCTGGCTTCAACCTGGGATCCCGAGTTGGTTTACAAAGTTGGCCAGGCGATGGGCAGCGAAGTAAAAGAATATGGTTCGGATATTTTATTGGCTCCCGCCATCAATATTCAGCGCGATCCGCTTTGTGGCCGTAACTTCGAGTATTATTCCGAAGACCCGCTGGTTGCCGGAAAAACAGCTGCTGCTATGATCAAAGGTATCCAGTCGAATGGGGCGGGTACTTCGCTCAAGCATTTTGCTGCAAACAACTCCGAAACCAACCGCATGTCGGTAAATGAAATAATCAGCGAACGTGCTTTGCGCGAGATTTACCTGAAAGGCTTCGAGATTGCTGTAAAAGAAGCTCAGCCCTGGACGGTGATGTCGTCGTACAACAAAATCAACGGTACCTATACCTCTGAAAGTTACGATTTGCTGACCAAAATTCTCCGCAACGACTGGGGTTTCAAGGGTTATGTAATGACCGACTGGGGCGGTGGCTCTGACGTAATTGCCCAGATGATTGCAGGAAACGACATGATCCAACCAGGACAACCCAAACAAATTGATGACATTATCGCCGGAGTAAAATCAGGCAAACTGGATGTGAAAATATTAGACAGAAATGTTGCCCGTATCCTTACTATTATGATGAAAGCTCCGCGCTACAACAAATACCCCTATTCAAATTCTCCTGATTTAAAGGCACATGCCCAGGTTACCCGCCAGGCTGCTACCGATGGTATGATTTTGCTGAAGAACGATAAAAACGCATTGCCAATTCCTTCAGGAGTGAAAAATATTGCCGCTTTCGGAAATACTTCATACGACTTTGTTTCAGGAGGCAGTGGCAGTGGCGACGTGAACGAAGCTTACACGGTTTCGCTGTTCGAAGGCTTGACCGGAGGTGGTTATACACCTGACGATGCATTAACTACTGCATACACCGCTTATATGGATCACATGAGGGCTCAGGCGCCTAAATCAAACAATCCGCTCATGGCCTTGATGATGGGAAAACAACCAATTTCGGAAATGACTGTAACTGCTGATTTAGCCAAAAAATTTGCTGATAAAGACGATATTGCATTAATTACCATTGGTCGTAATGCTGGAGAAGGTCGCGATCGTACCGATACCGAAGGTGATTTCAGACTGAATAAAACGGAAAAAGACATGATTAAAAACGTGGCCAATGCCTTCCATGCCAAGGGTAAAAAAGCCATTGTTGTGCTGAATATTCCCGGTGTGGTTGAAGTTGCTAGCTGGCGCGATTTAGTTGATGCTGTTTTGGTTGCATGGCAGCCTGGTCAGGAAGGTGGAAACTCGGTGGTTGATGTATTATCTGGAAAAGTAAATCCTTCGGGAAAACTGACTGCAACTTTCCCATTGGCATACTCCGATGCGCCTTCAGCAAAAAGCTTCCCGGGCAAATCGCTTGAAACTGAAAAGAAAGACAATGCCCCTGATTTGTCGGGCTTCTCGATGATGAGCCGCAAACCATGGGAAATTACCTACGACGACGATATTTATGTAGGCTATCGTTACTACGCAACCGCTAAAGTTCCTGTTGCTTACGAATTTGGTTACGGGTTGTCGTACACCACATTCGACTACTCGAACCTCAAACTTACCAGTTCGAATTTCGGTGGAAAACTTACATTCACAGTTGATGTGAAAAATACCGGGTCGGTTGCCGGACGCGAAGTTGTTGAGATCTATGTTAGTTCGCCTTCGGTAAAACTGAAAAAACCGGAAGAAACATTGGCTGCTTTTGCCAAAACAAAATTGTTGAATCCGGACGAATCGCAAACCGTAAGTTTCACCATTGAAACCAAGGATTTTGCATCGTTCGACGAAGCTACCTCTTCGTGGATTGCTGAGGCCGGAAACTATGGTTTAAGAGTTGGTGCATCATCGATGAATATTAAACAATCGGCCAGCTTCAAAATTGCAAAAGAACTGAGTACCGGAAAAGTAAGCAAAGCTTTGGCTCCTTCCGTGGAAATTAACAAGATTATGAAATAAGGTCTAGGTTATATCAAGTTGGTTAGAAACGAAATCCCTGCTTTGAATTAGATAATTTTTAGCGGGGATTTTTATCAAACGATATTATTTATTCTTAAATTTAACATACCACAAACACGATAACCTGAATATGAGAACATTAACTAAAATTTTAAAACTTGGACTTGTTGTATCCCTGTTGTTTGTATTCGGATGTTACCCAAAATGGACAGAAACTGATAAAGGATCGTTTAAGCTGGTAACCAATCAGGGCGGACAAACATTAGGTTATTCTCCAACTTCGGGAGTAAAACTTCTGACAATTGACAGGCTTGCTTTTAAAGACCTGAATAAGAACGGGAAACTCGATCCTTACGAGGACTGGAGGTTGCCGGTTGATGAACGGGCAAAAAATCTGGCGTCACAAATGTCGGTTGAACAAATTGCCGGCTTGATGCTTTACAGCGCTCACCAGGCTATTCCATCAGCCGGTGGCGGGCCTTTTGGCGGAAGTACTTACAGTTCAAAATCTTTTAAGGAAAGCGGCGCCAAATCGAGCGACCTGACTGATCAGCAAAAGAAATTTTTGACCGACGACAATTTGCGCCACGTGCTGATTACAACCGTTGAAAGTCCGGCTATTGCGGCGCAGTGGAATAACAATGCGCAGGCGTTGGTCGAAGGCATTGGGCTGGGCATCCCGGCCAATAACAGCTCCGATCCGAGACATGGAACCGACTCGAATGCCGAATACAATCTTGGCGCCGGAGGAAAAATTTCGATGTGGCCCGGAACTGTTGGTATTGCAGCTTCGTTCGATCCCGAACTGATGAAACTGTTTGGCGAAATTGCCTCGAAAGAATACCGTGCTTTGGGTATTGCAACTGCTCTTTCGCCGCAAATCGACCTGGCTACCGAACCCCGCTGGAGCCGCTTCGAAGGGACAATGGGCGAAGATCCGGCTTTGGCTGTTGATATGGCCCGTGCTTATGTCGATGGTTTCCAGTCCTCAGCTGGCGCCGACGAAATTTCGGGCGGATGGGGCTACAAAAGTGTAAATGCCATGATTAAACACTGGCCTGGCGGTGGCCCTGAAGAAGGCGGCCGCGATGCGCATTTTGGTTATGGAGAGTATGCCGTTTACCCGGGCAAAAACATTAAAGATCACCTGAAACCATTTACTGAAGGGGCTTTTAAACTTCAGGGAAAAACCGGAATGGCCTCAGCGGTTATGCCATATTATACCATTTCATTCAATCAGGATACAGTAAACAAGGAAAACGTAGGCAACAGCTACAACAAATTCCTGATTACCGATTTGCTTCGTGGCAAATATGGTTTTGATGGCGTGGTTTGCACCGACTGGATGATTACTAAGGACACCAAAAATGTATTCGTTTTCCAGGGAAAATGCTGGGGCGTTGAAAAACTGACCGAAGCCGAACGTCATTACAAAGCTATTGAAGCTGGTGTTGACCAGTTTGGCGGAAACAACGAAATGGGCCCGGTAATCGAAGCCTACAAAATGGGCGTAAAAGAACACGGCGAAGAATACATGCGCAAACGGTTCGAGCAGTCGGCAGTTCGCTTGCTGCGCAACATTTTCAGGGTCGGACTGTTCGAAAATCCATACCTCGATCCTACTGAAACCGAAAAAGTTGTCGGTAATCCCGAATTCATGAAAGCAGGATATGACGCGCAGTTGCGTTCAGTTGTTATGCTGAAGAACCATGCGAAAACCCTTCCACTGAAAAAACAGCTTAAAGTTTACGTTCCGCAGAAATACTTGCCGGGTGGTAAAAACTGGTTTGGCATTGAAACCAAAGAAAGCTGGGTGAATGCCATTAAACCTGAATTGGTCAACAGATATTTCCAGATGGTGGCCAAGCCCGAGGAAGCCGATTTTGCACTGGTTTGCATCGATAGCCCGAAAGGCGGAGTGGGGTATTCGGAAGACGACCTGAAAAAGAATGGCAATGGGTATGTGCCAATTAGCCTTCAGTATGGCCCGTACAAAGCTGAGTTTGCCCGCGAAACCAGTATTGCTGGCGGAAGTCCGTTCGAAACATTTACCAACCGCTCGTACAAAGGAAAGTCGGTAACGGCATCCAATTTTCAGGATATGAAGACGGTGAACGAAACCAAAGCTAAAATGGGCAAGAGGCCGGTTGTTGTTGTGGTAAGAGCTTCGAACCCAATGGTGTTTTCTGAAATTGAGAAAAGCGCTGATGCTATTCTTGTACAAATGGGCGTTCAGTCGCAGGCTATTCTCGATATTGTTTCAGGAATGGTTGAGCCCTCGGCTTTGTTGCCATTCCAGATGCCAGCCGATATGAAAACGGTTGAGGAGCAAAAAGAAGATGTTCCGCGCGACATGAAATGCTATGTAGATGCCGATGGAAATACTTATGATTTTGCTTTCGGCCTGAACTGGACCGGAGTGATTGACGACGCAAGGGTGAAAAAATATAAATAACAGAAAAGCCCCTCCCGACCTCCCCGAGGGAGAGAGGTTTGCTCTTTTAATGAGGATGCAAACGGCCTGAAAGGCCAACATATAAAAGCCCGGGGCAAACGACGTAGGAGTGTCGCCTTGGGGTTATGGAAATGAACCAAAATCGTCCGTGTGAAAATGATCGGCAATGAGTAATCCTACATTCTGACGAAATGGTTCTTCATCCATTTCATGGAGAATATGTTAGTGTTTAATAAAGACAGGAATATGAAAAGAGTACTTGTATCTTTCGTTTTAGCATTTTGTGTTTTGGCAACCTGGGGCCAATCCACGAAAATGGACGCTTTTGTCACCAGTCTGATGGGCAAAATGACCCTGGAAGAGAAGCTGGGACAGCTGAATCTTTCGTCGGGCAGCGCTGGTGCAGTGTTGGCTGGCGGTGGCGGAATGCTCGATGAAGTGCGCAAAGGGCAAATTGGTGCCACAGGCGCTTATTCGTTCAAAACAGCCAAAGACATTGAGACTGCTTCTCAGGAATCGCGCTTGAAAATACCGGTTCTGATTGGAGTCGACGTTATTCACGGTTATAAAACCGGGTTCCCGATTCCTCTTGGATTGGCTTGCTGCTGGGATTTGGGCATGATTGAAAAAAGCGCTCGTATTGCAGCCATAGAAGCTAGTGCGAACGGTATTTGCTGGACATATTCGCCTATGCTCGATATAGCCCGCGATCCGCGCTGGGGCCGTGTTGCTGAAGGCGCTGGTGAAGATGCATGGTTGGGCGCTCAGATTGCCAAAGCGATGATTCGTGGTTACCAGGGCGACGATTTGTCGAAAGACAATACCATTATGGCCTGTGTAAAGCATTTTGCCCTGTATGGCGCTGCCGAAGCCGGACGCGATTACAACACGGTTGACATGAGCCGTTTGACTATGTACCAATATTACCTTCCTCCATACAAAGCAGCTTTTGAGGCCGGCGCCGGAAGTGCTATGTCCTCGTTTAACCTTATTGATGGTATTCCAGCTTCAGGAAATAAATGGTTGTTAACCGATTTGTTGCGCAAAGAATGGGGGTTCAAAGGTTTTGTTGTTTCCGATTATACTTCGGTAAACGAAATGATTGCACATGGGATGGGCGATTTGCAAACGGTTGATGTGCTGGCACTGAAAGCTGGTTTGGATATGGATATGCAGGGTTTGGGTTACCTTAATACATTTAAAAAATCGCTCGGCGAGGGTAAAATCACCATGAAAGAGATTGATACAGCTTGTCGTCGTATACTCGAAGCTAAATACAAAATGGGTTTGTTCGACAATCCTTATAAATACGTGAAGGAAGAACGCCTTAACGCTGAAGTGCTCACTCCTGAACATTTAAAATTTGCCAGGGAACTGGCTGCCCGATCGATAGTTTTACTGAAAAACAGCAACCATGTTTTGCCGTTGAAAAAATCTGGCAAAATTGCTGTCGTTGGTCCGTTTGCCAATAGTAAATCCGATTTGTTGGGTTGCTGGTCAACCGGCGATGTATCAAAAACAACAACGATTATCGATGGTATTAAAAACGCAGTTCAGTCGGATGCCGAAGTGGTTTTTGCCAAAGGCGCTAACATTACCGACGATCCATATTTGAAGGAAACCATAAAAAATCCCTTTGCGGCATTGATGGGCCTCAAAGAAAAAGATGAAACCCGAACACCGGCAGAAATGCTTTCGGAAGCTGTTGAACTGGCCAAAACATCGGATGCTGTTGTGGCTGTTTTGGGTGAATCGGCTAACATGTCGGGCGAGGCAGCCAGCCGCTCGGAGATTGGTATTCCCGAAAGCCAGCAAAACCTGTTGAAAGCTTTGGTAGCAACCGGAAAACCTGTTGTTTTGGTTTTGGTAAATGGTCGTCCGCTTACGCTGGTTTGGGAAAATGATCATGTCCCGGCAATTCTGGAAGCCTGGGCTCCAGGAATTGAAGGCGGAAATGCCATTGCAGATGTTTTGTTTGGAGATTACAACCCATCTGGAAAAATTACCATGACGTTTCCACGCTCGGTTGGACAAATTCCGATTTACTACAACCACAAAAACACAGGTCGCCCAATGGATCCGAAGAACAAGTTTACCTCGAAATACCTTGACATTCCAAATGATCCGCTTTACCCCTTTGGCTATGGTTTAAGTTATACTACTTTCGAATATGGTGATGTGGTATTGAGCAAAGCCAGCCTGAAAGGAAACGAGACACTTTTAGCAAAAATTAAAGTGACCAATACTGGTAAAGTGACTGGTGAAGAAGTGGTACAACTATATATAGCCGACCCTGTTGCCAGCGTTTCACGTTCGGTTAAAGACCTGAAAGGATTTCATAAAGTTATGCTAAATGCTGGTGAAACCAAAGAAGTGGAATTTAGGGTTACGCCAGAAGAACTGAAGTTCTACAACAGCAATCTGAAATACGATTGGGAACCGGGCGAATTTATCATTCAGATTGGAACCAACTCTCAGGAGGTTAAAACGGCTAAATGTCAATGGGATAAATAAGTTTGAATTGATCTTTTTTATTTGTCCAATATTCAAGTTCCTGCCATTTGTTCTTCGGAATGGCAGGAATTTTTATTATATGAAGTATATTTGTTGTCTGGTGTTAATTCTTTGAAAATCATTAGAACCACTAGAGATATCCCCTGAGTTCGTCGTAACTTACTCTAAGTTTTCTCCAGAATATTGAATATTTATTGATGCGTGCCATGTTAATATCAAAACTATGACAAATAATAAATATTTCTGGATATGTTAATTCCCAAAAAGTACAAAAGGTAACCCCCTTCGATGTATGTTTTTAAAAATATTTTTGATAATTTGATGTAAATATTTTGTAATTAACTATTTATGAAATGATAAATGTACAATTGTGAAATTTATATTTTGTTATTCAGTAATAAAAACATAAACTTGCTTCCACAATTGTCGATCTTATCCGCATTTGCTAAACCACCCCGATCCTTTCCTGTTGCGGGTAGTTTTCCTAAATCCGGTGAGTTTCTAAAGATTAAACAGCTTGAATAACGCATTCAAAATAACACTGCTATGAGCATTAATAAATTCGTTTAACAGGCCGCACCGGGTTACAAGTCCCTGCCGATCGTCGAAAATTCTGCCGGGTATGGCCCGCCGGTGCGGCCAAGAGGTTGAGATGCCTTTCCATCTGAACAATGGGCCAGCCTATCTGTGTTGGTGATTCTTGTGCGACACCCTCCTGTCTAAAGGCTGTTCACGGTTCGCAAAAGTAACATTTTTGAAACTTTAAATTTTACTGTTATGAAAGAAATGACTTTTGAAAAAATGGAAGAAGTGAATGGCGGAGGCTGGGCAAGCATGTTTTGTAATGCTGCAGGGGCGGCTAGCATTGCCACTGGTGTTGCGATAGAAGTAGGGCTATGTACTACTATGGGTCCTGTTGGATTTGGAATTGTAGCTGGAATTGATCTTGCTTGTCTTATTTATGGTTGGTAATCTCTATAAGTATTAGTCGATTTACGATTTTAAAAGAGAACCGATCTGAAATTAAGTGTCAATTGTCTAAAAGATAAGTGTCAATTGCCTAAAAGATAATTGACACTTACAATATTATTAAAACAGTTTGATAATAAATTTATATAACTCAAGTTAATATAATTTAAAAATAATCATTTATGAAACATTTTTATTCTATTTCATTAATTGCGCTTGGTTTAGTAATTTTGTACTTATCGTTAAAAAAGAATCCTCAAGATTGGTTTAATACCCTACTTATTGTCTTTGTTTCCGTGGCTTTAGTTTTCTTTTTTTTCTATTATAAGAAAAAAAAGAAAGAAACAGGAAGATGACTATGCAGCAGAAAACTAAAACTTGGATTATCCTATCAATCTTACTGTTATTATCTTGTTTAAATTTATTAAGTATACCTAAGTACATGACAAAAATTTAAAAATACCAATATCATCTTGAAACAAAGCATT
>CALGIG010000034.1 GCA_937915865.1 uncultured Prolixibacteraceae bacterium
ATTATAGAACCCTACTGCAAGCAAGGTAAACAGAGCTTGCGAAAATTAAATTATTATTTCAAAACTCAAAAATAAGACTTAAAAAGTCAGAATACTACTCGTTCTTTACTCAACTATATTGCTTCGAAATAAAAATCCTTCGAAAACTGGATTTTCGAAGGATTTAAAATATTAATCAACGTTACTATTTCCTTACGCAATATAACTTTTTAACCCCCCTAAAAATGTAGGCATCGTCGGTAATGGCTACCGACCCCCAGAACTTGTCGTTCAAATTGTTTTTCGACAAAACCCTGAATTCTTTTCCGGCTTGAACAACCTGAGTAATGCCTTTTTCGTCATAAAAATAAATTTTGTTGCCCTGAACCCAGGGAGTGGCCCAACATGCGCCCACATTTGGCACTTTTTCTTTGTACACCAGAATTCCGGTTGTTGCATCGTGGCAACAAATTTCACCACCTCTTGAGCTTAAAAGGTAAAGCAACCCATTATAAAGTAAAGGAGAAGGATTTGCTATTCCGGCTTTACGGATAGTCCATTCAACACCATTACTTATCAAACTACTGTCAGCAGGCGTAATATTGCCTTTTGATCCGGCTTTAACCGAAAACAGAATACCCGGTTTATTCGGGCCACCAGCTTTTCCTACATAAATATGACTTTCGTCGTAAACAGCTGAAGGAATGGTCATTCCATCGCCCATATTCAACTCCCAAATTGTTTTACCAGTTGTTGGATCATATGAACGTGCGTATTTCCCCAGGGTAACTAATTCCGTTCCGAATTTATTATTCCAGATGACAGGTGTGGCATAATTCGTTTTTTCGTCGCGATTGACTTTCCACTTCTCATTACCAGTAGCAGCATCAAGAGCCACTAGAAACGAATTTTCCTCGTTATCAACCTGAATGTAAAGCAAGTCGTTATAAATCACTGGCGAAGAACCTGTTCCCCAGCCATTCTGTGTTTCGTAAGCTCCCAAATCTTTCTGCCAAAGCAGCTTCCCGTTTAAATCATAACAAAAAACACCGATCATTCCCCAATAAGCATAAATCCGTTTCCCGTCGGTAACCGGTGTCTCACATGCATAATTGCTGGCCTGATGTTTCCTGGTTCGCGGTGCCCCGTTATATGCCACGTGTTTCCATAGTTCTTTACCGGATTTCAGGTCGAAACAAGTTAATTCCCATTGATAAACCTCCTGTTTGTAGCTATCATCAGGAGCTTGTGGAGGAGGGGGAGCAACTGGTTGACCGGCTTGCGCTCCCTGCGTTGGTGGCAAAGGAGGCGGTGTTTGCTGAACAGTTGATTTTGCCCGCGGAGCTGCCTTTTCGAGAAAAACAGAAGTAACAAAAATTCGATCACTGCAAATTATTGGTGATGACCATCCCTCTCCATTTAAATCAGTTTTCCAGGCTACATTGAGACTATCGTTCCATTCTGTAGCGTAATTCGTTCCTTTAGCAATCATATTATTTTCCGGTCCGCGAAATTGGGTCCAATCTGGTTGAGATGGCATGAAGGAATAAAGAAGTAAAGAACCAACAACAAGCAACATTCCTGTAACAGATTTCAACTTGTATTTCATAGAGTTAGTTTTTAGTTTACCAAAATTAAGCTATTAATTGATTGAAAATTAGAGCTTATAAAATATCAACAAAAAAATTACATCCTCTCCTACCCTACTGACATACAGTTGTCACAAGCTTGTATTTCCTTTGTTGTACTTGAAAACAATTAAACAATTACAGATCATTTAAATTCTTAATTTTAAACATTTAAACAAATTACCATGGAAAAGAAAACAGTACAAAAAGTGAATGTTATTTGCATCAGCATCGACACCAAATTAAAAACGATGATGGAAGACACTGGTAATCTTCCCAACGAACTTGTAGAAAAAGCGCTGGAGTTAAACCTTGAAATTGCTGGTCCGCAAATCTGGGTTTACGACGCAACCGATGGAAACCCGGCCACACCCTTCGAATTAACCATTGCCCTTCCTATAAATAAACAGAATGGGGACGCCGGAAAATTCAGGTTCGCCGAATTTCCTGAATTTAACTGCATCAGCGAAATTCACCGCGGGCCATGGGCAAAATTGGGCGAAACCTACCAGAAATTAATGCCTTCTATTTTGCAACCAGGTCAATCCTGCAGAGTTATTTGCCGTGAAGTTTATCATATCTGCGATTTTGAAAATCAGGAAAATTGCGTTACCGAAATTCAAGTTGAAGTAAAATGAACACCGAAGTAAAAAACGATCCTCAACTAATTGCCTATTGCGGCTTGTATTGTGGCGCCTGCGGAAAATACCAGAAAGGGAAATGCCCAAGCTGCAAACAAATAAGCGGGCAACATTGGTGTAAAATCCGCACATGTAACATCGATCAAAAATTCAGTTCGTGTGCCGATTGTTCGCTCGAAACACCCAATGCCTGCAAGAAATTCAATAACCCGATTTCAAAAGTTTTCGCCTTCATTTTCGGTTCGAACCGCGAAAAGTGCATACTAACCATTCGTGAAAACGGAGCAGTTTGGTACGCCGCCCACATGGCCGAAACAGGGCAACAATCGCTGAAAGGAAAATCATAAGCCGCGGAATTCAGTCGCAGTTGGCAGAAAAAATAATGAAGAACTTGCTTTTCTGTTAACTGCGACTAAATACTGAAAATCTTTTACTTTTTACCTTTTGAACCATGAATCACATCGAGCGGCTTAACGCTATTCTCATCCAGCTACAGAGCAAGCGAATTGTTAAAGCATCCGAAATTGCTGAACGATTCGATATTAGCCTGCGAACGGTCTACCGTGATATCCGCTCGCTCGAAGCCTCAGGTGTACCCATTGGTTCGGAAGCCGGTGTTGGTTATTTCCTGATGGACAATTATAAATTGCCGCCGGTGATGTTCAGTAAAGACGAAGCTTCGGCTTTGTTGTTTGGCGAAAAACTGATCGAAAAGATGTCGGATGACCGAATGAAATCTGATTTTCGCTCGGCTATAACAAAAATTAAGGCGATTTTAAAACCTGAAGAAAAAGATAGGCTTGAAAAATTACACAATCAAATTTCAGTACTTAATTACAACTCATCAAATAATAGCTATAACCAGTTATTTCTGAATGAGATTCAACAGTCTCTGATAACGAAGCAAGTGGTTGAAATTGATTACCAGGCCGGATATGGAGCACCACCTACCAAACGATTGGTTGAACCGATTGGGCTATGCAATTACCATAGGCACTGGCATTTGTTTGCCTGGTGCCGTTTGCGCGCTGAATATCGCGATTTCAGGCTCGACCGTATTAAAAACCTAAAAATACTGGAAGAAAACTACAAAGGGAAACAACACATTTCGCTGGAGGAATTTATCGGGCAAATGAATGTAATTACCGGAGAACCAAATATATCGCTTTTGGTTAAAAATGAAAACATTCGCACAATTTCCGATTCGAAATACTGGTACGGCTTTATTAACGATGAGCAGGTTGACGAACAAACAAGCCGTCTATATTTCTCAAATACTGAGCTTCGAGGATTCGCCACCTGGATAATTAGCTCGGGCTCGTATGCCAAAGTTGAAAAACCGGAAGAATTGAAAAATATTCTGGAGCAGTATGTTTCAGGAATAATCCAAAATTACCGAAATGAAATCACCACAGATTAACTCAGATTAGTTAGTTCAATCTGAGTTAATTTGTATAAATCTGTGGTGATGTTATAATTTAAATAACTTCAGGCATTAAATATGGTGCACGATAGTCGCGGGAAAGCATAGCATTGGCATCGTCGATGTCGTTACCAATAAAGCGTTCGGCAACCGGATCGAAATTGAGCTGTTTGCCCAAACGATATGAGATGTTTCCTAGATGCGCCAATGAAGACGACAATGCCCCGGTTTGAACCGGACCATTCTGGATACTCATGTCACGCTTGCGAATAGCATCAAACCAGTTCTGGAAGTGCAAATCCAATTCGCCATCTTCGGAACGACTTGGGCCTTTTTCGCGTTTTTCGCCCAGGTAGGTTTCGTAAGTTCCGTAGCCTTTCACCACCAAATAACCTTTATCTCCATAGAAAATATTACCTACTCCAGCGCCATCTTCGAGGTTTGTACACCAGTTACGAACTTCGAACTGGATGATTTTCTTTTCCTTCGGATAGTGGTAAATAGAAGTCTGAATTTCAGGAACTTCCTTGCAATCGTCCCACAGGAATTTACCACCCATTGAAGTTATGCGTTCAGGCAAAGAATTTACGCCCAATCCCCACATACACAGGTCGGTTTCGTGAATCCCCTGGTTACCGACATCGCCGTTACCATAATTCCAGTGCCAGTGCCAATTATAATGAACCAGGTTTCTGGTGAACGGACGCATAGGAGCCGGCCCTGTCCACAAATCATAATTTACGCCTGCCGGAATAGGCGAAATACCTTTGTTGCCGATATCGGGGCGCCAGCGATACACCAATCCGCGAGCCATATAAACCCGGCCAATCAAACCTTCTTCCAAATGCTTAACAGCTTCACGAATGGCTACTGAACTGCGTAACTGAACACCGTGCTGAACAATACGGTTATATTTGTATGCAGCTTCAATAATTTTTCTTCCTTCCGAAATATTATGCGTGGCAGGTTTTTCAACGTACACATCTTTTCCAGCCTGACAAGCCCAAACTGTTTGTAAAGCGTGCCAATGATTTGGTGTTGCAAGTGTCACTGCATCAATAGTTTTATCTTCAAGAACTTTCCGAAAATCCTGTTCAATATTGATTTTCCGGCCATATTTCTTTTCGAAATCAGCGGCACGGTCCTGCAGAACATTTAAATCCGGATCGCTCAGGCAAACCAGTTCAACATTGGCTTTTTCTGCCAATCCCATGATTACTTCGATGTGAGTTTTTCCTCTACCATTTACGCCGAAAACAGCCACTCTCAACCGGTCGTTTGCACCTTTAGCTGCTGTTGGAATAACGGTTGGCTTTTTCACCGGATCTTTTGCAAAAACCGACGGTGTAACTGCTGCCACAACAGCACCCGATGCTGCTGTTTTCAGGAAATTTCTTCTTGAATTACTTTCTTCTTTTCCCATTGGTAATTAATTAGTTTATGTTGGTTATTTGAAATTTTTTGAAATATCGTTTATAATAGTATCACTCAAATCGCCTCCAATAACGATTTTGTGCTTAAAAGTAACTGTTTCACCAGGCTTAAGAACAAGCTTTACTTCCTTGGCATTTTTATCAAAATTACGCCCGCCAAGATTGTTGGTAGCAAACAAACCATACCCACGAGCATGAGACCAGGCCGGATAATTTGGATTGGATTTATTGTCTAAAATAGCTATTGTAATCACTTCGCCGTCTTTCACTCCCCGAAGAGCAACCCAAGGAGTACGTTTTCCCCAAACATCGCTACCTTTTACGCCCTCTGCATTCCGATATACACCGTTTACGCCATCGTTGTTCATTACCGGAACTTCGGTGGCAATACCATTGGCATCAAGAAATTTCTCCGGTTTGTTCGATGGTTCTTCAAAAGTACGATCAAGGCGCAATCCAATTAAACCTTCTTTATTTTCATTGAATGTGACGTTTTGTTTGGCTGTCAATTTGGTTATCCGGGTTATTGAGCGGGTTGCGCCATCGCCTTCAAAAATAAAAGTAGCTTCTTCATCCAACAACACATTTCCTTTAAAATCGACCCACTCTGAATTGGTAACCAGAGTTCCTTTTGACGGATTTTCGCTAACAATTTTTTTGAACTTAACAGTGCCATACCTTGGCTTATCCTCAGCCTTTATTGCGTAAGAATTATTCCAGAAATCGAGGCCGTTAACATCGCCAAAATTGAACCAAAGGCCAACGTGGTGAGGATGATCGACACGTTCAAATGGTCGAGGGTTCATTGGAAAACCACGGGTAATAAATTTGCCCGAAGCGCTCATGATCGGATAAAGCGATTGCTTTTCCATATTATCAGGGTAAATGTAGGCAGTAAAAAATTTACCATCCAGCAATACCTCAACCTTCTTTCCCTTTTCATCGTTTTTAAATTCAACCTTTTCTTTTTTTGCAGCCTGAACTCCGATAGAGAGACATAAGAATGCAACAGAAGCAATCCAAATTTTCTTCATTTCCTAACAAGTTTTAGTAGTTTAATTAAAATTACCTCCAAGGTAAAAATGGATTTATAAATTTAGAAGATTTTTAAACTTTATTGCGTAATATTGGCGTTAATAAATTAATTAACGGCACTCATTCAGAATGATTTAATGGCCGACTTACGGAAAATATCTCAAGCTCTTGAAAAGTTGCTGAATAGCAAAACGTTCGTCAAACCAGGTATATACCGCGACCTGCTTAACTATCTTGTAAATTGTTCGCTTAAAGGTGAAATACCTAAAGAGCAGCAAATAGCCCTTGAAGTTTTTGGGAAAAAAACAGATCAGGATAAGGAATTAAATGTTCGTGTTTATATTCTTCACCTCCGTAATAAACTTACAGAATATTATCAAAACGAAGGAAAAGACGATACACTTATCCTTGAAATACCCAAAGGGAAATACCAGGTTGAATTCCGTTTTTTGGCTTATAAATCGGTGAAACATTCGCTTGAAAAATACAGCATGTCTTTATTTGTTTTTGCTTGTATTCTTTGCATCTTTTCAATTTCACTTGTAATAAACCGTAACAAATTTAACCAACCAAGTCAAGCTATCTGGAAAGGCTTTTTAAAACCCGATTTTCCCATTCTGATAGTTTTGGGCGATCATTACTTTTTCAACGATTCAATTGGAACTGGTAAACGCGGCCCGGCGCGCGATACCCGTATCAATTCAGACGAAGATTTGGATGCCTTTCTGAAAACGCATCCGGAAACGATGGGAAGAATAAAGAAAAGCAGAACAACCTATACGAACAAACAAGCGTCCATTGGCCTTTTCAGGTTAATGAAAATGTTTGGCGGCGACGTTGCACATGTCGAAATGATGTTCTCGTCTCAATTAAAATGGGAAGATATTAGAAACAAACATGTGATTTTTATCGGATCGGTTAAAACACTACAATTTCTGAAACCAACGCTCGAAAAAGCTGGACTAATTTACGATTTGGAGCATTCATCGTTTAAGTACCAAACTGCCGACAGTACTTTGTTTTTCGACAATCGTTCGGAGAACTACCTTAACCGCGAATATTCGAGCCTAATTCACTTGTGTACCAATGACAAACGAAAAATTCTATTTTTATTATCCGACGACGATTTGGGAAATATTGCCGCTATGAAATATTTGATGGATGAAAAAAATACCCGTTTCCCGCAGACGTTTCCCGATTTAAATTATAAGGCCGTTTTTGAAGTAAAAGGCCGGGAATCAACTGATTTCGTAGTGAATCTGGTCAGAATTGATCCCATTCATGAAAACATTTCTGAAATTTGGCCGTGAGATATGAGCCAGAACTAAAATTTGATGTTATTCCTTACTATAAAATGCTTGATCGCCTCACCCCAGCCCTTTTCCTCCGAAGACGGGAAAACGAAAATAATCGATATTGTTGGCATATACAGCTCTAAATCACCAGCCTGGGGAATTCGGAGGCTAAACAAATTCGATTGAGCTTATATTAAATTAACAAGGCAAAAGTAAGGAAAGTGATTTCCTGCTTTTGCCTTGTTAATTTATCCTTTTGCCTTGTTTTACATTGGAACTTCCATCAAAAGAACTTTCGAGTTTTTGGTTACTTTCAGTTCAATTTCTGAATCAATTTCCTCAATACAAAGCCCGTAACGATCTGATAATTTTTCGGGACCAACTTCTATTTCTCCTGAAATCAGAAAAAGATAAACACCATTTCCGGCCTTTCGAGATTTATATCTGACGATTGAATCCTGATCAAAATTGCCCAGTGAAAACCAGGCCTGCTGATGAATCCAAACCGATTGATCAACACCATCAGGAGAAACAATGGTCCGCCACCTTCCAGTTATTTCGTTTTCATCGAATTTGGCTTGCCCATACCTTGGTTCCACGTTCTTCTTATCCGGGAAAACCCATATTTGAAGGAAGCTAACTTTATTTTTCAGCGAGTGGTTAAATTCAGAATGTTGTACTCCTGTTCCAGCCGACATAACTTGTATTTCGCCCGGACGAATAACCGATCCGTTCCCCATACTGTCCCGGTGTTCAAGCTCTCCGTCCAAAACAATAGTAATAATTTCCATATTGTCGTGTGGATGAGTTCCAAAACCCATTCCTGGCTGAACAGTATCGTCGTTAAGCACACGCAGAGCTCCAAAATGCATCCTGTCGGGGTTATAATAACTGGCAAAACTAAACGTGTGCCAGGTATCAAGCCAACCATGATCTATATGGCCTCTGCACCCTGCCCGGTGTACTGTGAGTTTCATTTGTATATATTTTTGTTTATCGTCTTATAATCTGCGTATTAGCATTTTTTCTTTTTTGAATGTCACGACGAAATGGAATAGCCATTTATTCATTTTCGGTTTGTGCGAACTTTAGCGCACATGGCTATTTCATGTATTCTGTTTTTGATGATGAAAATTTACAATTTACCAATGAAAAACCGATTCAATCGTAAATTGTAAATATTTAAATGGTAAATACTTTGCTTACTCAGCAACAACCAGGTTGAAGTCGAGCGTAAACTCGTCGTAAATAACTTTGTCGCCCAAATTGTCGAAAAACGATTTTGAGCCATATTTTAAGTTGTATTTCGTGCGGTCAATTACCAATGTTCCTTTGTAAACAGTGTTTTTACCTTCTTTGCTCGAAGTTGCAATAAATTCAACCGGCTTGGTAATGCCTTTAATGGTTAAATTTCCGGTGAAGTTTGTTCCTTCAACTTTGGTTAAAACCAGTTCGGCTGTTGGATAAGTTGCAACACCAAAAAAGTCGTCAGATTTGAGATGACCAACCAATTTTGCATTCCAGTTAGCATCAGCCAGGTCGGTGTCAACAATGGAGTTCATATCAATCACAACCTTTCCTCCGGTAACTTTTCCATCAGTAGTTTCGAGCGAACCTTCTTTTACTGAGATTGTACCCGAATGCTCGCCAGTAACTTTTTTACCCAACCATTTTACGGTACTTTTTGTAACATCAACTTTTTGAGTTCCGGCAAAAACTGTAATTGTAAGGGCAAGGGCTAAAACAAATACTGTCAATAATTTAATTGTTTTCATAACATCGCTTTTTTAAAGATTAATAATTTTTGTTTTCAGTCGAACTAAACTTAACTAATAGATTTTCTGTCTCTGTAACATTGAATCATTTTCATGTTTACAAAGATAAATGGAGGAATGGAGGTGGTAAATGGACAAAAAAAAGATTTAATGGTACTTTTTTCTGCTATTGTCGCGAAATTCCTTTAAAGTAAGGCTGGTGTATTTCTTAAAAAACCTACTGAAATAGGCAGGGTCTTCAAAACCAAGATTATAAGCGATTTCTTTACCCGAGAGATTACTCGAATAAAGTAACTTCTTGGTTTCGTCGATTACTCGGTTACGAATTAACTCTCCGGCAGTAATACCGGTAATTCGTTTGGTTAATTCATTTAAACATGATGGATTTATGTCGAGCAATTCTGCATACCTTGATACATTTTTTTCATGCACAAAATTTTCTTCAATTAATTGTTTAAATCGAATAATGGTTGTGTCGGGAGTAACTTCAGGGTCTTCCTTTGGACCCAGGTTTTGTTGATCGAAAATACGCCTCGATTCAAGTAAGAAAAGATGGAGCAGATTTAAAACAATGTCTTGGCTATAGTTATCGGTGTGTAACGATTCGTTATATATTAAACCAGTGATATTCTTGAATTTGGCCCGGTTGACCGGATCAAGAGTAATCAGGCTTTTAAATTCAGGATTATTGAAAAGACGGTATTCTTTAAGCGGAACGTAATTCTTTTGGTTAAACTGTATAAACTCTTCATTGAAAAACATATAGGTTCCAGTAACCGATTCATCAATGTACATGCGATGTTTCAAGCCTGGTTGAACGAACAGGATCGTATCGGCCCAAAGACTGTATTCAACAAAATCTGTGGCATGAATAGCTTCACCCGATTCGACCCAAAAAATAGTATAAAAATCATGCAAGTGAGGCATATCGTTGTGCTGGATTTCCTGTTCATCGAAATCACCGATTTTCCGGATAGTAAAAATCTTTTCAGCATCTTCGCTATGCTGTCTGCCATTTTTCATTGACATTCTTTACTTATTCAACAATTCTAATTTCAATCGAAAGATCCATTGCCCGACGGTACGCAGCCGAAACGCCACAATATTTATCCTCCGATAGTTTCACTGCTTTTTCGAGCTTGTCCATTGGCAAATTTTTTCCCTTAAACTGATATATGATCTTCATTTTATAGTAACGCACCGGATGCTCTTCAGTAAGATCACCTTCAACAATTACATTAAAAGCCTCCGGTTCAACCTTCATCTTTTTTAGAATCATGATTACGTCAATTCCGGTACAACCAGCCAATGCAGTTAGCATCAATTTTTTTGGACGAGGGCCCAAATCATCTCCCCCACCCTCTTTCGAGGCATCAATAACCAAATGGTGTCCATCCATATCACATTCAAAAGCCAGATTTTGCTTCCATGTCAAATCAAGTACATGTTTCATCTTTAAAATTTTTCTATTCCAACATTAATTTTCAACACAATTTGCAGAAAAAGAATAAGGCCTTCTGATTTCAAAATATAAGTTCTCTCTGCCTTTAAAAATCATTTCCCGATTAACCAAACCCAAATTCTTTTAATTGCTAAAATACAATCGGTTTCGTTTATTGATTTTCAGAATTCGACCTCGCTACAACTCGATTAAACACGTGTTGCAAATCGAATAATAGTTCTAAATTTACGCCTTAATTTTTTAGTACTAAAATTAGAACTTAAGATTAAACTGAAATCTAAATTTAGCCCTAATTGTTTTTTAAGTAATTAACAAACAATATAACCCCATGAGAAGTTCAATAAAAAAACCCGCCGAAGAGGAGTGCGATCTGAGTGGATTCCAACTGTTCAAAAAACTTACTGAACAGGAAATGGCCCAGCTTAACTACGACAAAACCTGCTCGGTTTACAAAAAAGGAACAATTATTTACAGAGAGGGAAGCCGACTGACAGGTTTTTATTGTGTTACCCGTGGTATTCTGAAAATTTTCAAGACCGGGATCGACGGAAAAGAACAAATTATCCGCTTTGCAAAAAAAGGCGATATTATTGCATATCGCTCGCTCTTAAGCCAGGAACTGGCTTGCACAACAGCCAAGGTTATTGAAGAATCGGTTCTTAGCCACATCCCATATCAAACGCTATTATACCTGATACAGAATAACTGGCAGTTTTCGCATCACATGCTTCAAATTGTTTGCAAAGAATTACGTGAAGCGAACGATTACATTACCGATATTGCTCAAAAAACTGTACGCGAGCGACTTGCTGAAGTGCTATTACTCCTGAAAGACGACTTTGACCTTGACAATGCTAAAACGTTGCAAATTTCGCTAACCCGGGAAGAACTTGCCAACATGGTTGGAACAGCTACCGAAAGTGTTATTCGTTTGTTATCGGAATTTAAACAGGATGGGCTCATCGATTTACAAGGCAGAAAAATAAAATTTACGAATGTTCAAGGGTTGACAAAAGTAGCCAACTTATTATAAAACAAAATATTAGCAAGTATAGAGGTGGTTTCATTGATGAAACGACCTCTTTTCTTATCGGATTAAACAATCAGGGCCGATGTTAGTCGAAGTATATCATTAAAAACAGAAATTCCGTTGAATTCAATACTTATAAAAAGTTGTACAGCTCTATTCCTCGTTTTTGCTTTTTCATTAAAAAATATAGCACAAACAAATCCTGAAAATCAGACCCCAGATAAAGCCATCAATGATAGCATAAAAATATATAAACAAGTTCCACAGGCCGATCTGGTCGATGTTTTTCATCAATGGTTCAGGCTCAACCCATCAACAAAAAGCACCGACATACAACCAGGAGAAAAACCTGTATTTACACTTTTCCCAGCTATTGGATATACCCTTCAAACAAGTTATGCTGCCATTTTATCGAGCAACCTGGTATTTTATACCTCAAATACTTCTGATTCAAGGCTTTCTGTTTTAAATATTAGCCCAACCTATTCAGTAAATAAACAATTTATTTTTCCTGTTTTACTTAACATCTGGTTGCAGGGCGACAAATATAATCTGATTGGCGATTGGCGGTATATGAAATATCCGCAAAGCACATTCGGGCTCGGAAGTAACTCAACACTGTCTATGGAAAATCCGATGGACTTTAATTATCTGCGCATTTATCAGTATTTGACCCGAAAAATATCCAGAAAATTCACAGCTGGTCTGGGTTATACCATCGACTATCACTGGAATATAACAGAAGAAGGTTTTGCTGATGGAACAGTTTCTGATTATGATCGATATGGAACTTCGCCACACTCAACATCATCAGGTATAGCACTGATGCTTTGCCACGACAGTCGTCAAAACCCGGTAAATCCCAAACAAGGCGATAACATACAACTTATTCTGCGCAACAACCTGAAATTTTTTGGCAGCGACCGAAACTGGCAATCATTATTGGTGAATGCTGCTAAATACATTCCACTGAATAAACGACAATCTCAAACACTGGCTTTTTGGAACTACGATTGGATTACTTTAAACGGACACCCGCCCTATCTCGATCTACCAGCAACCGGTTGGGATAACAGTTATAATACAGGACGTGGATTTATACAAGGTCGGTTTCGAGGAAATACAATGTTTTATTTCGAAACAGAATATCGGTTCGACATAACCTGTAATGGTGTACTTGGCGGAGTATTATTCTCGAATATCGAAACAGTTTCAAGCGCACCTTCGCGAAACCTCGAACAGTTACAACCCGGCTATGGACTGGGCATCCGAATCAAACTCAACAAAAAATCGAATACCAACCTGGCCATTGACTATGGCTTTGGAACCTCGGGAATGCGTGGATTTTCGGTGAATTTAGGCGAAGTGTTTTAAGAGTACGGCAATTTGCAACCGCTGTTTTTTATTCTTATGAATTACAATTAGCTGCACGTTAGCGGGCAATCCAGTCTTCGGGGTCCATCTTTTCGTTTTCGCGCCAAATCTGAAATTTAAGTACCGTTTTCGAATCTTCGTCCTCGTCGGTACCTATGGTACCAATGGTTTGCTTGATAGCCACTTTTTCGCCCTGTTTCACCTGCACATTTACAAGGTTCGAGTAAACAGTGAGGTATCTACCGTGACGAATAATTACTGCCATATTTCCACCCGTAACCATGAAAACACGGCTAATCTCGCCTGCAAATACAGACCTGGCTTTCATTCCCGGAACAGTTGAAATATCTACACCATTATTTTTCACCTGAATATTTTTCAATACCGGATGTTGATGCACCCCAAAATGATCGGTGATTACACCACGCTCAACCGGCCAAGGCAGACGGCGTTTATTTTGTTCAAATTTATCCGATGCCAATTTTTCTTCAGGAGTTAATTCAATTCGGGGGCTTCCCGTTGTTTTACCGCTCGGTTTTTCAGTTTTGCCAGCAGCAGCAGCCTTTCTTTCGCGTTCTTTTTCGCGTTCTCGGGCTTTTCGCACTTCCTCTTCAATAATTTGCTGAATTTCACGACTTAATTGTGCTTCAATTTGCTGCTGTTCCTTAAGCTTCTTTTCAAATTCTTTTTGCTTTTTCTGAAGTGTAGTTAAATATTGACCCTGCTGATTTTTCTCTTTGGAAAGTTTTTGCGTTTCCTGCTTTTTTGACTCTAAAAGAACCTCTTTTTCGGCTTTCTGAAGCTGTAATTTACTCACTTTCACCTGTATCAAATCCCTAATCCACTCGATTAATTCAGCCTGTTGTTTGCGATATTCCGAATAATGTTTCAGGTACATCATTCGCTTATAAGCCTGATTAAAACTGTTAGCCGAAAGGATAAAAAGTAATTTGTCATAACTATTTTGATTCTTTTGAGCAAAAACAATCATTTTGGCGTACTCTTTCTTTAGATCTTCCAAATCGTTGTTCATCGAAGCTACAAGCCAGGCATTCTGATCGATAAACCCGCTTAAAACAGTTACTTCCGAATTAATTCCATTGATTAAGTTTGCGCGTAACTCAATCTGCTTGTTCAGAATTTTATACTTATTCAGTGTTTTTGTCTGGTTTTTTTTTGTGTCTTCCAGAAGTTTAGTCGTTTGTTTAATTTGCTCGTTGGTTTTTTGCTTCTTTTTACGCAATTCGTCAAGCGACTGTCCATTGACTACACTACCAGCCAGTAAAAAAACTGAAAGAAGTATAATTAATCTCATACGCCTAACGATTAATCCGTGTATATTTATCCGGAACTTTAAAATGAACTTCATTTTCATTTTCGGTTGAAAAACCTGAAAATTTAATATGAAGTTGTATAAAACTATCTGGACTCTTATAATCGAGCAACATTTCTCCCGGGTACAATTGCTTATCTACTTGTTGAAAATCAGAAAAATCAATGTTTAAATTACGCGAATTAGCTGAATCAACAAGTTTAATTTTCCGAAGTTTAAACGTTTCCGGATCAACATAAACCGATTGTTTAACAGGCGTATCCGGAACTAACTTACGGGCTTTCCGCGCTTGTTTCCGTTCGCTTATATGCACATTTTCTTTTTGTGGTTTTAGCTTTTTCTCCGACTCTAAAACATACATTCCCGAATCGATTTTAGCTTCGTAATCACGTATCTCGCGGTTGGGTTTCTGATCGCCAAGAGCAAATATATTATTCGAAATTATAGCATTTACAGTTTCAAAATCTAAATCCATGTCCATCAACGAACTTAAATAGCTATAATCATCAACTAAATACTTCTTTTCAAGGTAATTGATAAACTTAACACTGTCCGGTGTTAACCAAACCCGGGCCACTGAAATGTTCATCTTGGTAAGCATTATAACAATCTGCTTATTTTTCTCAGCAAAAATACTGGCTCTGAATGATGCTTTGGTTTTCCCGTTATCAAACTGACAATTGATTTTTTTAATTGCTAAATGTTTGTAATCGAAAACATTATATTCGATATTTCGGATAAGCTTGTTAGTGCTCATTGGCTTTACAAATGCAACAGTCTTAGTGGCAACCCTTGTACTTCTACACGACGAAAAACTTACCGCTAACAGAATTGCAATAATGCCAAAGTATTTTTTTAACTTATTGTTTTTCAATTTATTGTTCTATTTATCGATAAACTTACCAAGTTTAATTTTTTCACTCAAAAGTTTGGACCCATCGCCAACCTGAAGTGCTTTTTTCCATTGTTCTATGGCTTTTTCTTTTTCACCAAGAAGACTCAAAATATCGCCATAATGTTCAATAATCGTTCCGTTTTTATCACCACCAAATTTCATGGCCGATTCCATATAAAATTTGGCGAGATTGTAATCCTTACGCATAAACAATACCCAGGCATAAGTATCCAGGTAAGTGGAATTTTCAGGATTAGCACGAACCGCTTTACTGCTTAATTCTTCAGCTTTTGCTAAATTTTCGTTACGCAACGAAAGGTAATAAGCATAATTATTCATGGCCATCCAATTTTCAGGATCGAGTTTTATAACCTCATCAAAAGCTTGAAAAGCTTCGTTTACCTTGTCAAGTTTATAATAGGCTTCTGCTTTGTACAGCGCAAACTGTACCTGCAAAATCTTGTTATCGAGTACATAAGTTTCACCTTCTTTCAAAACCTCAAGCGCTTCGGTATATTTCTCAAGTTGAAGGCAGGCTACCGCTTTTAAACCATACAATGTTGCCTGGTTTGGAAATAAAGTTAACGCTTTTTCAGTATCCGAATACACACTCTTGAAATCGCCTAAATCATTATTAATTAAGATCAAGCGTTCCCAAATCATGTAATTATCTTTTTCGGTTAACAAAACTTTGCGTAACTGATCTCGTGCTTCAACCATTTTTCCTTTACTGATAAGGAATTCGGCATAAAGAGTAAAAACACGATAATCTTCTGAATTTGTTTTAACCAATATGTCAACTAGTTCCGAAACCTGATCATCGGTAAAGAATGGTTTATCCTGGCCCGAAGTGATCATGAGATAAAACTGAATTTTTGTTTCAACCTCAGCTGATTTATTTTGAAAAGCTTTTTTTAAGTATTCCCAAGCTTTTTCTTTATTGTCATGTTCTTTGTAGTACGAAGTCAGTGAAAATAAAACAAAACCATTGCCAGGGTCTATTTCCAGAATTTTCATATAATATTTCAAGGCATTGGCATCATCTTTTTCGGATAAGTAATAATCGGCCATTAAACCATAATAACGTGGCTCTTTGGGATTATTGTCGATCAGTTTTTGTAACTCAGCAAGAGCTTCTTTTTTCTTTCCTGCAGCTTGATAAACCTGTTGTTTTTCAACAGCGATCTGATCGTTTATACCAACCTTTTTCTCCAAAAGATCATAATATTCGATGGCTTTATCGTACTCTTTTGCCGATGAAAGCAGAGCCGCTGTCATGTATAAATATTCTAAATTTTCCTGATCATTCTGGTAAAGTTGCTGATAAACCTCCGCTGCTTGCTTAAACTGTTTTCCCTGCTGGTAAATCTGAGCCAATAATACTTTATACCATTTGTTTTCGGAATCTATCTTTGTAGCTTTTTCGAGTAAGAGCGAAGCGCTGGTCATATCGCCGTTTCCGCTATGAATTTTAGCCAGCTCGAACATGGCCGAAGTCGAATTCGGATTTATTTGCAAACATTTAGAAAACAAAGCAATAGCTGCCTGTTGATTACCAATCATCCGCTGTTTCAGGCCTTCGATAAACGTATATTCAAATTCGTTTTTGTCATTTTCTGAAATAGTGTTTTCCTGAACAACAGCAGTTGGAGCTGGTACCGTTTTCTTCTCCTTTTTTTTGGCAGTGGCATGAATCGAAATCAACATCGATGCAGCAACCAAATATGCAAAATATATCTTCTTCATGTTTCTAATTTTTACCTGTGTGTCCGAAACCACCAGCCCCACGCACTGTTTCTTCCAATACATCAACCATTTCCCAGGCAATATGTTCGTGTCTTGCAATTACCATCTGACAAATACGCTCACCATGCTGAATAACAAAATCTTCATTCGACAGATTGATCAAAATAATTCCAACTTCTCCCCGATAGTCGGCATCAATAGTTCCCGGCGAATTCAAAACTGTAATCCCCTTTTTTAGAGCCAAACCGCTTCTCGGTCTAATTTGGGCTTCGTAGCCAACTGGTAATTCAATAAACAAACCTGTTGGTACCAAAATCCTTCCAAGTGGTTTTAAAACTATTGGTTCTGTAAGGTTTGCACGAATGTCCATACCAGCCGAATGAATTGTGCTATATTCGGGCAGTGGGTTATTGGATTGGTTGACAATTTTTACAATCATTTTTTTCATTAAATTTTGAAACGGCAAAGATATGGATTAAATGTCGTAAAGAATAATTTCAAACTTTTGTGTTAACAATATTTATAACTATTCAATCCTCATAAAATCAGCCATAATTATATCCGAAATAAATAAACCCTCCTCATTTAAACATACCTTATCTTGCACATTAATAACATGACCCGACTTCAAATATTTCTCTTTCATCCGGCGAAAATGAATACCAAATTCCTGAGGATATTCCCGATCTATAATGTTTTCTGAAATTCCCCAAATTGTTCGCATACCTGTAATAATGTAATCGTTATACTTATCATAAATTGATAAAATCTCAGATTCACTGTATGGTTTGTTATTTTCAATTCCATCCAGGTAACCTGGTATTGAAGAAACATTCCATCGACGGCTTTTTAAATTAAATGAATGAGCAGAAGGTCCAATACCCAAGTATTTTTCATTTTTCCAATACGACGAATTGTGTTTCGAATAATATCCCGGCTTACAGAAATTGGAAATTTCGTAATGCTCAAATCCAGCGCTTTTCAAACGGCTAATCAATAGCTGAAATTGTTTCAAACTAAGTTCATCAGGTAATTCTTTTAAAATACCTTTTTTGAGCTGATCATAAAAAACAGTTCCTTCGTGGTAAGTCAGGTTATAAGCCGAAATGTGCTGAACATCAAGTTCTATAGCTATTTCAATGTTTCTCTCCCACTCTTCCAGTTTTTGATTAGGTAAACCGTAAATCAGGTCGATACTAATATTTGAGAAGCCAGCTCTCTTTGCCCATTTCACCGATTGAACAGCCTGAAAAACGCCATGTCGCCGGTTCATCAATTTCAAATCAGCTTCTGAAAATGACTGGATTCCCATACTCAGCCTATTGTAGCCAATTTCACGAAGATAAGATAAAGTAGCCTGGGTCAGATCGTCGGGGTTGGCTTCCAAAGTTATCTCAGCTTCAGAAGAAACTTTGTAATTAGCTTGTATTGTTTCAATAAGTTCTTTTAACTCGTTAACTACAAGCACCGATGGTGTACCGCCGCCCAAATAAATCGTTTTTATTTCATCAGAAGAAAGTTCACCCGAGCGATCGATAAGTTCTTGTTTCAGCGCTTCAAAAACGCGTGCTTTATTCAATAAATCTGTTGATTTGAAGAAATCACAATAATGGCATCGCTTCCGGCAAAATGGGATATGAATGTAAATTCCAGCCATGGAAGACAGTTAAAATAAACAAAAAAATATCAAATTATAATTTTATCAAATCCTCAAATCCTGTCATGTCGCCTAAAATACCGGCTAATGTGGTTTCCTGGTAAAATTGAAGTAGTTGAGCACGAATGGGGCCAAAACGGCTATGTACCGGGCATGGTTTTTCTTCAGCTTCGTGCGTAGAACAGGGATGGTGTCCAATCAAACAAACCTTAAAATAATCCTCTCCATCAACAATGCAAACAATATCGTAAAGCGTAATTTCAGCAGTATTTTTTCCTAAACCAAAACCGCCATTGGGGCCTTTAGTCGAAATCAGTATTTTCTGTTTAACCAGGTTTTGCAATATTTTACCCAAAAATGGAGTAGGAATTGCAAGGTCGGACGAAATTTTTTTTATACCAATTTTTGTTCCATCGACCGAGAATTTACCTAAATAAATGAGAGCACGAACAGCATATTTACACGTATTTGATAGCATAAATTTTATTTTTTAGTTGTCCATTGTTTGCTGAATGACTGATTGGCGAGCTTTGGAATTTGTTTCTTCACCCCTAAAGCATTTCCACCTAACAAAGCAAAAGTATTTTTTGTTTTTCCTCCAAGAAAATCGAGCCTGCTCCTCTTCGAAAAAGCATATTCAAATGCTTTCATTCCACTATTCCAAACAAAACCACCTGAACCATTATAAATTGCTTTACGCCTGTTAACCAATAACATGTGATGCAATGGTAGTTTAACCGGACAAACTTCAGTACATTTTCCACATACAGAGCAAGCTGAACTTAAATGACTGTATTCATCGAACCCCTTAAAAAAAGGTGTAATTACCGAACCTATTGGACCACTATATGTTGCATCGTAGGTATAACCTCCTATGTTTCGATAAACCGGACAAGCATTTAAACATGCCCCGCAACGAATACATCGCAAAACACTATACTGTTCATTATCCTGGTAAAGTTCGGAACGTTTGTTATCAAGCAAAATCACAATCATTTTTTCAGGCCCATCAGTTTCTGTCAACTTTTTAGGACCAGTAACCAGCGAATTGTAAACTGAAATTTGCTGACCTGTTCCATGTGCAGCCAATAAAGGCCACATCAACGCTAAATCCTGCATTCGAGGAATTACTTTTTCAATACCAGCTATAACAATATGAATTTTAGGAAAAGATACAGACATCAAGGCATTTCCCTCATTTTCAGTAAGACAAATTCCGCCAACATCTGCCACTAAAAAGTTAGCTCCTGTAATTCCAACGTCAGCCGATATGAACTTCTGACGAAGTTTCTGTCTGACCCATCCGGTCAGATATTCAGGTTCACTTCCTTCAGGAGTATTAAATTTTTCGGTAAAAAGTTTAGCGATATCCTGGCGTGATTTGTGCATACAAGGAGTAACAATATGATAAGGTTTCTCACCTGCCAGTTGCACAATGTATTCACCCAAGTCTGTTTCAAGCGATTCAACTCCAATTTCTTCCAAATGATGATTCAATTCTATTTCTTCAGTAGTCATTGATTTACTTTTAACTACAGTTTTCGAATTGTTTTCGATCATTATATTCTTTACAGCTTCAATTGCCTGATTAGTATCTTCAGCCCATATTACGGAAGCTCCATTTGCCGTTATGTTTTTTTCAAACTGAAGCAAATAATCGTGTAAATTATTTATAGCTAATGATTTTATATATGCAGCCCTCGATTTAGCTAACTCAAGGTTCGAATATCTTTTCATTCCCTTGTCAACAGCAGCATCATATTTGGACATGTTAAATTTTATAGTCGAACGATGCTTCAAATCAAAAGCTATATCTTCTGATTTTTTAATAAATATATCTTTCTGAACAGACATTGGCTAAATTGGAATCTTATTAATTCGGGCTAAATGACGACCTCCTTCAAAACCGGTTGAAAGAAAAGTCTTAACTATTTCAATTGCTTCATCATCAGTAATAAACCTTGCAGGAAGAGCACATATATTGGCATCGTTGTGCAACCGGGCAAGTTTGGCGATTTCGGGTAACCAACATATAGCTGATCGTATTCCCTGGTGTTTATTGGCTGTCATATTAATACCATTTCCACTACCGCAAAGAGTTATCCCTTTATCGAACTCACCTTTACTGACCGCATCAGCCAGGGGATGTGCAAAATCAGGATAATCACTGCTTTGCGATGAGAATGCACCAAAATCTTTAAATTCAATATCTTGTTCCTGAAGATATTTTAAAACAGTTTGTTTTTGCTCAAAACCAGCATGATCGCTGGCTATTGCTATTTTTAACTTTCCCATGATTCGTAAATAAATGTCAAAAATAATACTTAAAAGTATTTTATTATCTAAAGTTTCAATAAACTTCTTAAATCCTTTTTTTCGACAAAAAATACAATAGTAATAAAACCTAAAAATAAGCTGATATTCAATAAATACTGAAAAATGGATATTGAAAAATGGATCCACGAAGAGAGATAATAAAAACCAATAGAAATTCCCAAGTACGTAAGTATTCTTTTTAATTCGTATTCAACTTTGTAATACTTCTGACCAATAATGTATGAAATTACTGTCATTATTACAAAACAGAGTAAAACAGCATAAGCCGACCCCATGTAACCCATTGAAGGAATAAACATCACGTTAGTAACTATAGTAAGTAATGCTCCGATACCAGCAATCCAGGCACCCATCCAGGTTTTATCCGACAACTTATACCATAGCGAAAGATTGAAATAAATTCCCATAAATAAATTGGCCATTAAAACCGCCGGAACAACTTGTAAACCTGAGTGATACTCTTTTCCAATGATAATTTTAAAAAAATCGATAAACAGAGTTATTCCAAGGAATATAAGCAAACCAAAAATGACAAAGTATTTCATTACATGAGCATAAATTATGCGCGAATCGCTGCTTTTCTGATGATTGAAAAAAAATGGTTCGAAAGAATAACGAAATGCCTGAATAAACATATTCATTAAAACAGCTAATTTATAGTTAGCGCCATAAATTCCAAGCTGTTCCATTGGTTTTTGATCAGCAGGAACCAACTCTGGAATTAAAATTTTATCGATGTTTTGATTGACCATACCAAAAATACCAACCAACAAAATAGGGAAGGAATACCAGAACATTTCCCGAAATAATTCAAAATCAAAAATCAATTTTATTTTCCGAATTTCGGGAACTAACATGATAAGTGTTATTACAGAAGCAATTAGATTAGCAATGAAAACATAACCAACTCCAAATTCGGGTTTATAAATAAATCGTAAAATATTTTCGGGATGAGATTTCAGTATATACGGGCAAAACGAAAGAAAGAAAAGGTTAAAAAAAATGTTGAAAAAGATATTAACCATTTTTAGTGTCGCAAACCTAATTGCTTTTCCTTCGTGACGAAGATTGGCAAAAGGAATAGCTGTTCCTGCATCAAGAGCAACAATTACAGCAAGCCATTTTATATATTGTTCGCTGTTTGCGTAGTCTAAAAATGTAGCAAAATCGCCGGCAAAAATAAAGGTAACCACAACGAACAGTAAAGAACTGCCAAATAATGAAAAAGCACTGGTCGAATATATTTTATCATGTTCTTTAGTTTTATTGGCATACCTAAAGAATCCCGTTTCCATTCCGAAGGTTAAAATAACCAATAAAAAAGCTACGTATGAGTAGAGATTTGTAACAACTCCATACTCTTCAGGAAGAAAAATTCGAGAATAATAAGGAACCAGCCACCAATTAAGAAATCGTCCTACAATACTGCTCATTCCGTAAATGGCAGTTTCGCCGGCAAGTTTTTTGAGTGCTCCCACTTTTTAAAAATTTTGAGCAAAGATATAAACCTATCTCTTTACACACTCCAAAAAATAAAGCTAAAACGATAAGGTATAATTTTGTTATATCTTTGAAGCCTGTCTTTAGATTAAAAACGAGTAAAATGAACATCAAATTATTTTCCATTTTCGTTGTATTGTCAGTATTTATAAGCTTATTTTCATGCTCAAACAAATCAAACCGATCAAGAAAACCTGCAGTTCATATCTCGGTTGAATCGGTTAATAAAAAGATAATTTATGGCGACGATATTACTATTGGAATATCGACAAAACTAAAAGATGGAGAACTTACTGAAACTAAGGTTTTTGTTGATTCATTGCTTGTTACAACCAATAAAAATTTGACGTTTAATTATAATCTGAAAAGTTTCAAAAGCATAGGAAAACATACAATTAAAGCTGAAGCTGTAAAAAGCGATGGTGAAAAAGGAATTTACTATAAAACATTCGAAGTTCTTTCTGATGTTATTCCAGAAATGTATGGTTTTCAGATTATTAATTCTTATCCACACAATGAAGAATCTTTTACAGAAGGACTTGAAATAAATAATGGTTTTATATACGAAAGTACGGGTGAAAACGGAAAATCTTTTCTTTTAAAGAATAATTTAAAAACTGGAAAACCAGTAAAGTCGGTAAAACTTGCTGAAAAATACTTTGGAGAAGGAATTACCATTTTTAACAATAAAATTTATCAGCTAACATACAAAACCAAAGTTGGATTTATTTATAACCTCGAAAATATGGCATTGGTTGATAGTTTTCACTTTCAGTCAGCTGAAGGGTGGGGGATGACTCACGATGAAAAACACCTGATTATGGACGATGGAACTAATGTATTAACATATTTGGATCCCGCAACTTTAAAACCTGTTAAAAAAATTCAGGTATATGATAATAAAGATGCAGTAGTATATATCAACGAATTAGAATATTTTGAAGGCTATATTTACGCCAATGTATGGGGAACAAATCTGATTGTAAAAATAGATCCGCAAACAGGTAAAGTTTTAGCAAAGATAGATATCGACGGAATACTTACCGGAACCAATTCGTCAAAACAAGTTGATGTACTTAATGGAATAGCTATTGATCCCATAACTAAAAAGTTTTATGTAACCGGTAAATTTTACCCCAAAGTTTTCGAAATTAAACTTGTTAAAAAAGGGTAGGAGAGTCTCCGTAATGTATTTTCCCCAGATGTTTGTAAGCTAAATCGGTAACTTCCCTTCCTCGCGGAGTCCGTTTTAAAAAGCCTTCCATAATTAGGAAAGGTTCGTAAACTTCCTCAATAGTACCAGTATCTTCACCTACAGCTGTGGCTATAGTGGATAAACCTACAGGTCCACCTTTAAATTTATCAATAATTGTTAAAAGGATTTTATTATCCATTTCATCCAGACCAAACTTATCGATATTTAACGCATCCAGCGAATATAAAGCAATATCCATATCGATATTACCATTTCCTTTTACCTGAGCAAAATCTCTTACTCGCCGAAGTAAAGCATTAACAATTCTTGGCGTCCCACGACTTCTGGAAGCTATTTCAACAGCTGCCTGATTGTCAATAGCCACATTTAAAATTGCAGCAGATCTTTTAACAATTCCGGTTAGAGTAGGAACATCGTAATATTCAAGATGTGATTTAATGCCAAAACGAGCACGTAAGGGACTTGTTAATAATCCAGACCTGGTTGTAGCCCCAATTAAGGTAAAAGGGTTTAATTCGATCTGAATTGAACGCGCGCTTGGACCTTTATCTATCATGATATCGATTTTGTAGTCTTCCATTGCCGAATAAAGATATTCTTCAACAATTGGACTTAATCGGTGTATTTCATCAATAAACAATACAGCATTGGGTTCAAGATTGGTTAGTAAACCAGCTAAATCACCTGGTTTGTCAAGAACTGGTCCTGAAGTTAGTTTTAAACTAACTCCAAGTTCATTGGCAATAATATTTGAAAGTGTAGTTTTTCCTAATCCTGGTGGACCATGGAGCAAAACATGATCCAAAGCCTCACCTCTCATTTTTGCAGCTTTAACAAATATCTTAAGATTTTCAACAATCTTTCCCTGACCACTGAAATCATCAAACTCCGATGGTCTTAATTGTTTGTCAACCTCTTTTTCCGCATCTGAATAAGATTCAGCTCTGAAATCAAAATGTTCGTTCATTATTGTATTTATTCAGAAGCCAAAAGTAAAAAATATAAAGAGAATTATTTCTGAGATAAACTCAATTTTAAATGTTTAATTCGCTGAAGATAAAGTTAAGTTTTTCAATATCAAAAGGTTTAGCCATAAATTCATCCATTCCGTATGACAAACATTTTTCTTTGTCATTGTCCATAGTATTGGCAGTAACAGCGATTATTGGGGTTCGTTTGCTTATATTATTATCATTTTCGTATTTTCTAATTTTAACCGTAGCTTCAAGGCCATCCATTATCGGCATCATGATATCCATGAGTATAACATCAAATTGTTTTACCTTGAAATAATCAATAGCTTCAACTCCATTGTTAGCTATTGTCACTTCATGATTAAATTTCTTCAAACTTAAAGTAACTATGCGTTGATTTAAAATGTTATCTTCAACTAGTAATATCTTCAATCTTTCTCCCATATTTCTCATTCTTTACAACGAATATAAATGTATTCCCAAAAAGTTAAAAAGGATACCCATTTTTATTAGTTATTTTATAAGTTTTTTAAATGAAAGAAAAAAATGTTGATATATATGGTCTGTTAATTGCCTTGATAACTTTCATATCAAATGTTTGTTTTTTTCTTTTTAGTTTATTTATTCAATTTTTTAAACGAGTTGTTAACAGGTTAAATATTTGAAAATAAATCGTTTTTTGAAAATTTATAACAAGTGTTGGTAGCTTTTGTTTGTTATAAAGTTTTGCTTTTTGAAATTAGGCTATTTTGTCGAAAATTGGGTTATTATATTTTATTTTTTTGTCTTGCTTTTATAAAAATATTCACTAATCAAACTTTCATTGAATATCTTTGCTGTTTTCTAATGAAGAATTATTGTGGAGTTATAAACAGTGTTCATTTATTGAATGTTAAATCTTATTGATTTTAATATTTTAATTATTAATGTTTTACTAAAATGGATAAAAACTACGAACAGTTTGTTGATAAACTGAATACTTATATAAGGAAGTTTTATTTTTATCAGTTTGTTAGAGGTGTTTTGCTTTTTATTTTGCTGGTAGCTTTATATTTTAGTTTTATTTCTTTTTTAGAATATTTGAATTATTTTGATCCAGGATTTAAGTTAGTTATTTTAGTTTTTACTCTTTTTTTCATTGTTTTAGTTTGTTATTCTTTTATTTTTTCGCCTTTAATCAAATTAATAGGATTAGGTAAGCGATTATCGTATCTTGATGTTTCTAATCAGTTATCTTCTTCTTTTCCTGAAATTGCTGATAGGCTTATTAATATTATTGAACTTAATAATGAAAATGATGCTATTTATTCAGATGAATTGAAGCGTGCCAGTATTGGTCAAAAAATTGAAGAATTGAAAATTTATAATTTTTCGGATTCGATACGGTTTAGAAATTTAAAATTTGTGTTTATTATCTTTTGTTGTGTTTTATTTTTTCTCTTGTTGTCATTCGTTAAGTTTCCTGATTTTTTTAGAGAAAGTTCTATTAGACTTATCCACTTTGAACAGAAATTCGAGAAACCAGCGCCTTATGTTTTCGAGTTTGATAATTCTAAGTTAACCTTTGTAGCGGGCGAATCTGTTGAGTTGAAATTGCATTGTTTGGGCAATAATTTACCTGAAGTTGTGTATGTTAATATTGGTGGTAATATTTTTTTAATGCAGAAAAAAGGTGATTATTTTCTATATACAATTGAAAATTTAAATAGTTCTATAACAATTTTTTTTACTGATAAAAAGTATGTTTCAGATTATTACAAGCTTGTAGTTGTTAATAAACCTTTTGTTTCTTCGTTTAATGTGGAGATTCATCCGCCTGGTTATACAAATCTTCCTATTGAAAAAGTTCAGAATATTGGTGATTTTAAAGTTGTTAGAGGAACTAATTTAAAGTGGTTTTTTAAAACTTTAGATGCTGATAGCTTATATTTAATTTTTAGCGATAGTACAAAGGTTGCTGGATGTATGTCTAATGGTTTTTTTGAGGTTAGTAAAACTGTATACTCCGATCTTGGGTATAAAATTTTTGTTAAGAATAGTAGTATTAAAAATGAAAGTTCTTTGGTTTATTCTATTCATATCACAAATGATTTATATCCTGAAATTAAAGTAGTTCAGGTTCAGGATAGTAGTGATTTTAAAGTTTTTCATTTTAAAGGTAGTATAATTGATGATTATGGATTTCATCAATTGGGTCTAACTGTTTCAAGTGAGAAACGTGATACCTTTTTTTCTGTTCCTTTTTTGCCTTTTATGCTAAATCAAGACTTTTACTATTCTTTTAATTTTGAATCTGTAAAAAATTTGGGTAAATCATTTAAGTACTATTTTTCGGTATACGATAATGATATAATTAATCATTTTAAGAAGTCTGTTAGTGAAACTTTTTCATTTTCATTTCCTGACTATGTTGATATTGTTACGAACGAAAATTTTGATCAAAGTTCTTTGGAACAATTGTTTAATAAGAGTAATAAATTAACTGAGGATATTAAACAAGAATTTAAGAATTTTAAATTGAAACAAATTAATTCGCAAGTATCTGATTGGGATAAATTTCAGACTGTTAAAGATATAATGGATAAGAAATCCGAGCTTGAAAATGTTTTGGAACAAATTAAGCAACAGAATACTAATTCAAATAACTATTTGCAATCATTTAGTGATGAGAAATCAGAGGTTTTAAAGAAACAGCAGCTAATTGATCAACTGTTGAGTGATATAATGACTGACGATTTAAAAAAATTGTTTGAGGAGTTTAATGAACTTTCTAAACAGTTTGATTTAAACAAATTTGAGCAGTTGTCGAAAGGTATGGATAGTCGTTTGAATGATTTATCTGAACAATTGGAAAAAAATTTACAGTTGTTAAAGAGAATGAAAATTGAACAGAAAGTGCAGAGAATTGTTGATGGTTTGTTGAAAATGTCTGAAGATGAGAAAGATATTTTAAATCATATCGATAATAAAAGCGATCTTGTTAATATTTCTACTGTAGAAAAGGATAATCAATTAATGATTGATGCTTTTTTTAGTGAGTATAAATCTGTTTTAGACTTAAATAATGAATTGGTTAAACCAATGAAATTAAATGATTTTACTCCGGAATTTAATGGGATTAAGTTAAACTATTCTCGTGTTTTGGAAACTATATCTGATAATTCTAAAAGAAAGACGAAAGTTGAAATCAAAAATAATGTAGAGAGTTTACAACAACTCTCTTTTGCCATGCAACAAATGATGAGTTCGTTAAATGTTAAGCAAAGGCATGAAAATATTGAGGTTTTAAAGCAAATTCTCAATAACCTGATTCTTGTTTCGTTTGATCAGGAAAGTTTACTTACAAAGTATAGTATTGTTGATTTAAATAACCCATTGATTAATGACTTGAGAGTTAAGCAAAAAGTTATTAATAATCAGATTACTTTTGTAAAAGATTCTTTATATGCTTTAGCAAAAAGATCGCCTGAGATAGGATCAACTGTTAATAAAGAACTCTTAAATTTAGAATCTGGTTCAAATTTGGCGTTTGATTACCTTGAATCGGGAAATTTAAGTATGGCCAGAATGGAACAACAATATAACATTACTGCTGCAAATAATTTGGCTTTATTTCTTAGTGAAGCTTTGGAGAATATTAAAGAGCAGGAAAGAAATGGTCAAGCTGGTGATGGTGATTGTGAAAGACCTGGAGGAAAATCTAAGTCATCATTAAGTAGTTTAAAGAATAGTCAAATGTCGATCAAGCAACAGCTGCAAAATATGATCAATGAAATGAAAAAAGGTAATAATGGGCAGATAAGTAAAAGTATAGGTCAAATGCTTGCCCAACAAGAGATTATGCAGCAGTTAATGCGTGAAATGATTAATGGAGGCTCTTTGGGCTCAAAAACTTCTGATCAATTAAAATTGGTTGATCAGTTAATAGAGCAAACTAAAAAGGATTTAGTCAATAAAAATATTACTGGGGAAATATATAATAGGCAAAATTTGATTTTATCAAAATTATTGGATGCGGAGAAGTCTGAAATAGAGCGTGGTTATGAGGATAAAAGGGAATCTAAAACCGCTGTTGAAAAATTGAATAGTAATCCGCAAATGTATTTTGATCTTAATAAAAAATCTGGTAGTGAAAGTGAAATTATTAAAAGGGATAATTTTCGTGTTAAGAGTTTTTATGATCAGAAATATAATAATTTCATTAATAAGTTAAAGAATTAATTTTGCAGAATGTTTTAGTCATAGAATCCGATACGAAGAACCTTGAAGAATTGAGAATTTTTCTGAAAAATGTTTTTTTGGAATGTAAGTTAGATTTTGTTCATTTTAATCGTGTTTTTTTGGGTCTTAGTGAAGCGGTTACTAATTCTATTATTCATGGGAATCATTTCAATGTATCAAAAAAGGTCTTTATTAATTCTGATTGTGTGAAAGGACAATTATCTTTTTTTGTTAGAGACGAAGGTTCTGGTTTTGATTATGATTGTATTAGTAATCCTACTGTTCGGTCAAATATAAAAAAGGAAAGTGGAAGGGGTATATTTATTTTAAAGAATGTGGCTGATTCTGTTGTTTTTAGCAAGAGTGGTTCGTGTGTTACTATTAAATTTATATTGAACAAATGAGTATAAGATTTTTTAATGAGGATGTTGATCTTCCTGTTTTTAAAAGAAGGAAAATTTCTAATTGGTTAAAATTTGTTGTTACTTCTCAAAGTAAAAAGATTGGAAATATTTGCTTTGTCTTTTGTTCTGATAATTATTTGTTAGAAATAAACAAACGATATTTAAATCATGACTATTTTACTGATATAATAACTTTTGATTATGTTGAGAATAATCTTGTTTCAGGAGATATTTTTGTAAGTCTTGATCGTGTTTTGGAAAATTCTTCGGATTATAATGTTTCTTATAATAATGAGTTATTTCGAATTTTAATTCATGGTGTTCTTCATTTGTTAGGTTTTAATGATAAGTTGGAAGATGATAAGGTTATAATGACAGAAAAAGAAGATTTTTATTTAAAAATGTTGATTGATAATTTTTTAGCTTAGTTTATGTTACCATTATATGATGTAATTGTTGTTGGTGGAGGTCATGCAGGTTGTGAAGCGGCAGTTGCAGCGTCGAATTTAGGGTCAAAAACTTTACTTATTACCATGGATATGACAAAGTATGCACAGATGTCATGTAATCCAGCCATGGGTGGTATCGCAAAAGGTCAAATTATTAGAGAGATTGATGCTTTAGGTGGTTTTACTGGTATTGTTACAGATAAATCAAGTATTCAGTTTCGTATGCTTAATCAGTCAAAAGGACCAGCAATGTGGAGTCCTAGGTCCCAGTGTGATCGACTGAGATTTACTGAAGAGTGGCGTCGTATCATTGAAAGCACAACTAATTTAGATTTATGGCAGGATTCTGTAACTTCATTGGTTTTTGACGGTGATGTTGTTAAAGGGGTGCGAACTAAAATTGGTGTGGTGTTCAATTGTAAGGCAGTTGTTCTTACTAATGGTACTTTTTTAAATGGTTTGATTCATATTGGGCGTTCTCAGCTTGAAGGAGGTAGAATAGGGGAGAATGCTTCTTACCATTTATCTGATCAGTTATTTAATATTGGTTTTAAAACGGGTAGGTTAAAAACAGGAACACCAGTCAGAATTGATGGTCGTTCTGTTAATTTTTCTAAGTTACAGGAACAAAAGGGTGATGATATTGTTGGCAAATTTTCTTATTTGCCTTTTATTAAATCCAGTTTAAGTCAAAAGAGTTGTTGGATTACTTATACAAATGAAGTTGTTCATCATATACTTGAGAGTGGTTTTGATGATTCTCCTATGTATAATGGTACAATTGTTGGAACTGGACCTCGTTATTGTCCAAGTATTGAATCTAAATTGGTTACTTTCGCTGAGCGTACTTCTCATCAACTTTTTTTAGAGCCTGAAGGTGAAAATACAATTGAATATTATTTAAATGGGTTTTCCTCGTCGTTACCTTGGGATATTCAGTTAAAGGCCCTTCGTCATGTTCCTGGTTTAGAAAATGTTTCTATTTTCAGACCTGGTTATGCTATTGAGTATGACTATTTTGATCCTACTCAACTTATGCATACGCTTGAAACTAAATTGATTAAAAATTTGTATTTTGCTGGGCAAATTAATGGTACTACTGGTTATGAAGAAGCTGCAGCTCAAGGTTTAGTAGCTGGTATTAATGCTCATCAGGCAGTTCACAATTTGCCTTCTTTTATTCTTAATAGAGATGAAGCATATATTGGTGTTTTAATTGATGATTTAGTTACTAAAGGTGTTGATGAACCTTATCGTATGTTTACTTCAAGAGCTGAGTATCGAATTTTACTTCGTCAGGATAATGCTGATTTTCGTTTGACTCAAAAAGGTTTTGATCTTGGACTTGTTAAATACGATCGTCTTAATTTATATACTTCAAAGTTAAAACTGGTTGATGAGATTGTTCAATTTACCAAGGAATTTTCCATAAAACCTCAATTTGTTAATTCTATACTTGTCGCAAATGGATCATCTGAATTAAAGCAAGGAGTAAAATTGTATGATATTATTCTTCGTCCTCAGATTTCTATTTTTGATTTGATTCCTGATATTATTCCTTTCAGTAGATTTTTAAGCGTAGTTCCTGAAGATCGTTTTGATGAAATTTTACAATCGGTTGAGATCTCTATTAAGTATTCAGGATATATTGAGCGCGAGAAGTTAGTTGCTGATAAGTTTAAAAGACTTGAAAATATTTTAATTAAAGGTAAATTTGATTATAATAAGTTATTATCAATTAGTACTGAGGGTAGACAAAAACTTACTGTAATTCAACCTGATACTTTAGGTCAAGCTAGTAGAATTTCTGGCGTTAGTCCTGCTGATATTAACGTTTTGCTTGTATTATTAGGTCGTTAAAAGTTCCACGTGGAACATTAATTGTGAAATTTATGGATTTAAAGGAGTATGTTCGAACAATAGAAAATTACCCAATTGATGGAATTAGTTTTAAAGATATTACTACGCTTTTAAAAGAGCCTGATGCCTTTAAAAATGTAGTAGATCAAGTTTCAGAGTATTGTAAAGATAAAGGAATTACTAAAATAGTTTCACTTGAGTCTCGCGGTTTTATAGTTGGTGGGGCCGTAGCCTATTGTTTGAATGCAGGTTTTGTGCCAATAAGAAAAAAAGGGAAATTACCAGCTGAAGTTATTAATGAATCGTATGAATTGGAATATGGCGTTGACTCGATAGAAATGCATGTTGATGCCCTTACTGAAGATGACGTAGTTTTAATTCATGACGACTTACTTGCAACCGGAGGAACTGCAATGGCTGCTTTGAATTTGGTGAAACAAATGAATGTTCGGAAAATTTATTTATCTTTTATTTGTGATTTGACATTTATCCAAACTGATAAAAAAGCTGAATTGGCCGGTTATGATACGCATTCTGTAATTCAATATTAAGGTTTTGAGTTTTTTTTAATGTATCACAAAAACGAGGAATATATAAAATCATTAGTTTCAGTTCTTCCTGATAAACCTGGAATATATCAATATTTCGATCAGTCAGGAAAAATTATTTATGTTGGTAAAGCGAAAAATTTAAAAAAAAGGGTTAGTTCTTATTTTAATAAAAATCAACAAAATCGGAAAACAGATCTACTTGTTCGTAGTATTGCCGATATTCGTCACATGGTTGTTGAAACTGAACAGGATGCTTTGTTACTTGAAAATAATTTAATCAAAAAATATCAGCCTCGTTATAATATTCGTTTAAAAGATGATAAAACTTATCCTTGGATAGTTATCAAAAACGAACCCTTTCCTCGTGTGTTTCAAACCCGAAATGTTATCAAAGATGGGTCTAATTATTATGGCCCATATACATCAATTTTAACAGTGCGTACTCTTTTGGAGTTTTTTCGCAAACTTTATAAATTGCGTAATTGTAAATTGAATTTATCTGAGGAGCAAATAAGCCAGGGAAAATTTAAAGTGTGTTTAGAATATCATATAGGAAATTGTCTTGCTCCTTGTATACGAAAACAAAGTCACGATGATTATTTGAATAATATTTCTCAGATAAAAGAAATTCTTAAAGGTAATATTTCTGGAGTAGTTAATTATTTCAAGGATTTAATGTCTCAATATGCTTTAGACCTTAAATTTGAGGATGCTGCCCTTGTGAAAGAAAAATTTGATTTACTCGAAAAATTTCAGTCTCGTTCAACTGTTGTGAGTAGCACAATTAATGATGTTGACGTTTTTACCATTGACCAGGATGAGAATTTTGCTTATGTGAATTATTTGAAGATAGTTCGTGGTGCCATAATTCAGACTTATACAACTGAAATAAAAAAAGTATTAAACGAAACGTCAGCGGAAATCTTGGAATTTGCTGTAGTTGATATTCGACAAAAAATTTTTAGTAATGCGAAAGAAATTCTTGTTCCTATTAAACTGGAAATTAATTTGGATGGTATTAGAATTTTTACACCTAAGCAAGGCGATAAAAAGAAATTACTTGAATTATCTGAGCGGAATGCCAAATATTTTAGACTTGAAAAATTAAAGCATCAGGTTGTTTCGAAAACAGAGCAAAATTCATTTCGTATTCTTGATACAATGCAAAATGATCTTCAGTTGAAGGTTCTGCCAAAGCATATTGAATGTTTTGACAATAGTAATTTGCAAGGAACGAATCCAGTTTCTTCTTGTGTTGTTTTTAAAGATGCTCGCCCTGCAAAAAAAGATTATCGTCATTTTAATGTTAAGTCGGTTGAAGGGCCGAACGATTTTGCCTCAATGGAAGAAGTTGTTTATAGGAGGTATAAACGTTTGATGGAGGAAAATCAATCTTTGCCACAATTGATAGTTATTGATGGTGGAAAAGGTCAACTTGGAGCTGCGTTAAATTCATTGGAGAAATTAGGGTTAAGAGGTAAAATTTCTGTCATTGGAATAGCAAAACGACTTGAAGAGATTTATTTTCCTGGCGATTCGGTTCCTTTGTACCTGAATAAAAATTCAGAAACTTTAAAAATAATTCAGCAATTGCGTGATGAAGCCCATCGATTTGGAATTACTTTTCATAGGAACAAGCGTTCTGGCGAATTTTTGAAATCAGAACTTGAGGGTATTAAAGGAATAGGAGAGAAGACTCGAATTGCTGTTTTGAAACAATTTAAAAGCGTTGAGAATTTAAAAAAACAATCTTTTGTTGATGTTGCCTCAGAAATAGGCGATTCTAAAGCTCGTTTGATATTCGATTATTACAAACTAAATTATTAACCGGCAAAAGTTAATTTTTAAATTTGTTATTCAAAATTTAACTTCATTTTTCTAAAATAGATTAATTGCGGTATTTTTCTTCATCTTCAAGCATACCAAGGTATGAATTATACCTGCTGATTGCAATTTCTCCTTTTTCAACTGCATTTTTTACTGCACAATTAGGTTCATGTGTATGTGTACAGTTGTAATACAAACAGTCTGACAGTAAATCAAACATTTCTGGAAAGTAATGTGATATTTCCTCTTTGCTCATTTCAAGCATACCGAAGCCTTTAATACCTGGTGTATCTATGATATATCCACCAAAATTCAATTCGAACATTTCAGAACATGTTGTGGTATGCTTTCCTGATAAATGGGCATTGGATATTTCTCCAGTTTTAAGATCAGCTCCGGGTTGTATCGAATTTATGATGGTGGTTTTGCCAACGCCTGAATGACCAGAAAAAACATTTGATTTCTTTTGCATCATTCTTTTTAGTTCTTCAAGACCCAGATTATTTTGGGCAGATATCTTTAAACAGGTATATCCGATTTTTTCATAAACCTTGATTAATGAATTCATTTGATTGGTTAGTTCTTCATCGTAAAGATCAATTTTATTGAAAATCAAATGACATGGAATTCGGTATGCCTTGGCAGAAACTAAAAAACGATCAATGAATGTTGTTGTAGTTACTGGAAATTGAATAGTTACTATGAGAAAAGCTTGGTCTATATTTGCTGCAATAATGTGAGATTCTTTTGATAGATTGGATGCTTTGCGAATAATGTAATTTTTGCGTGTTTCTATTTTGTGAATTAAGCCAACTGTTTGTTTGCTATTGTTTTCGGTGTTTGGTTCAATAAAATCCACATTATCGCCAACTGCAATTGGATTTGTACTTCTGATACCTTTTATTCTTAGATTTCCTTTTATTTTGCATTCAATTTGATTTCCATCCTCCGTCTTTACAGTATACCAACTTCCTGTTGATTTTATTACAATTCCTTTTTTCAATGTGTTGTTTTCTTTGATTAATAACCCTTATTTTCGCGAATTGATTAACCAAAGGTAGTAAAAATAGTGAAAAGCATTCTTAGTTATAATGTAAATGGTATTCGCTCGGCTTTGAGTAAAGACTTGATGGGTTTTGTTTTAAATTTTAGTCCTGATATTATTTGTTTGCAAGAGACTAAAGCTCAGTGTGGACAGATGTCTGAAATAGATTTTTTGAGAAATGGCTATTACTTTAATTCATTTTCTGCTGAAAAAAAAGGTTATAGCGGTGTTGCAATTCTCTCAAAAACTAAACCTGATTATATTGAATACGGTATTGGCATAAAAAAGTATGATAGTGAAGGCAGGGTGATTAGGGCTGATTTTGGTGATATTACATATATTAGTGTCTATTTTCCTTCCGGAACGACTGGAGGTTTTCGGCAAGACTTTAAAATGAGTTTTCTTTCTGATTTTCAAAATTATCTTGAGAATTTAAGATGTTCGAGAAATAAACTTGTTATTTCAGGTGATTTTAATATTTGTAGGCTTTGGATCGATATTCATAACCCGGAGAAACAACAACAAACTTCAGGGTTCTTACCTGACGAACGAGAATGGTTTGCTAATTTTTTAGGGCTTGGGTATATTGATACTCTTAGGGAAATGAACCAAGAAAAGAATCAATTTTCTTGGTGGAGTTATCGAGCTGGTTCTCGAAACAATAATAAAGGATGGCGTATTGATTACAATATAGTAACTGAAAACTTAAGATCAGTTATTCTTGATACCGGAATTTTATCTCACATTGTACATTCGGATCATTGCCCTGTTTGGCTTAAGTTAGATTTATAAGTTACTGATTTTAAATATTTTATATTTAGAATGTTTCACGTGGAAACATATTTCTCTTTAATAAAATTAAATTTTACATATCAGTTAATCTAAATTTAACCCTAATATGTACTTCCAAAACTAAAAAGGGCGAAAATTAGTGTTTGATTTTCGCCCTTTTTTTGTGCTTATTTTAAATGATTTATTCCCAGTCGAGAATAATTTTACCGCAATTTCCTTCTTCCATAATTTTAAATGCTTCCTGGTATTGGTCGGCAGAAAACCGATGGGTGATAACTGGCTCAATTTTTAAACCATGTGATAGCATCATTTCCATTTGGTACCAGGTTTCATACATTTCACGTCCATAAATACCTTTCAGAGTAAGGCCTTTAAATATTAGTTTGCTCCAATTTATTTGAGTCGAAGACGGTAATAGGCCTAGTAATGATACTTTCCCTCCATTATACATATTTTCAACCATATCATTAAATGCAACTGGAGAACCACTACATTCAAGCCCTATATCAAATCCTCCAACCATTCCAAGTGATTTCATAGCATCTTTGACACTTTCTTTTCTGGGGTCAATAACCGATGTTGCACCCATTTTTAAAGCTAAATTTCGCCTGTATTCACTTAAATCTGTTCCAACAATATATCGGGCTCCTGCATATTTACAAACTGCTGCTGCCATCGAACCAATAGGTCCACCAATTCCTGTAATTAACACATCTTCTCCTAGTAGCGGAAAAGAAAGGGCTGTATGTGTAGCATTACCCAACGGATCCATTATTGACATTAAGTCATCCGAGATTCTATCATCGACTTTGAGAACATTGCTTGCCGGAACAGATACATATTCGGCAAACCCGCCGTTACGATTAACTCCAATGCCAATTGTATGGTCACAAATATGTTGTCGCCCTCTGCGGCAATTTCTGCAAAACCCGCAGGCTATATGACCTTCAACAGTAACTCTTTCGCCAATATGGACACGAGTTACTTCTGAACCTTTTTCTACTACTATACCAACGTATTCGTGTCCAATTACAAGTGGGGTTTTAATGGTGTTTTGTGCCCATTCGTCCCATTTGTAAATGTGAAGGTCGGTACCACAAATGGCTGATTTTTTGATTTTTAATAATACATCGTTTGGCCCAACGGTTGGCATTGGTACATCTTCCATCCAGATACCCTTTTCTGGTTTCGCTTTAACTATTGCTTTCATTTTTTAATGAATATTATGTGTATACAATATTTGTTGGTTTGTGTTTTATAATTCAGAATGAATATCATATTTGTGGTACATATTCCATCAGTAAATAAAAAAGCCGCTAGTTATACAAATAACTACGGCTCAATATTTTAATTTATATCATGTCGTTATTTGCTGATATTCCAAATTGATTTTAATGGGTATATTTCAAGCTTTTCGACCAACAATTCTCCTCCAGTGTTAAAGAGGTAAATTCCATCGGCATTTTCTGTTGGAGTGAAGCATGAACTCATCACTGTTTTACCTTCATTTGCAAAAATTTCAATTGAACTTCTGTCTAACAATATTTCAAGTTTTATAACACCGTCAATTGGCTCAACTATGGCCGATTTTCCCATACATGTGAGTGTTTTGTTTCTTGTTTCATAGTTGATTTCAGTTCCATTATTTTTTTTATCCAACCGGACTACAAAACCAAAACTATCAGTGTTTTTTATGTTAAAATCACCAATAATATGAAGACAGTCACCTTTTGCACTTTTTACAAGGTTTTTATTTATTCCGGGGATTAGGTTCTTTTTTTCCCAGGTTTCACCTTTCAAATGAAGTCGCTCAATTTCTTTAATTGGTTTTCGGACTAAACGAATGCCTTCAGAGTATTTTTTTAAAGATAATTCACATGGAAATGTCATTTGTCCTTTAAAAGGCATTCCCGGAAATTCGCCTCCGCGCATCCATGCAATTTGAATAGTTCTTCCATCACTATCCGGAATATTGCTCCAGGTTTGTGTTGCATAGTAATTGGCTCCAAAGTCACTTTTTCTTTTGCTCGATTCTGGATTAAATTTATCTCCATCAAAGGTTCCTGTAACATAACTTCCATCTCCATCAAAAAGTACCCATTTTTTTTCATCGTTTCTCCTATTTACAGGAAGTTCAACTAAATCAGGACATTCAAAAAATCCTGGAATGTGACTTTTTAACGTCCAATTAATCAAATCTTTAGATGTATAAAAAGACACTCCTTTGGCCGATTCTTTATTTTCTGGTTTTCTATACAGAGCCATAACGTATTGTTTACTTGGTTCGTGCCAAAAAACTTTCGGGTCGCGCGCATCGTCGGTTGGATCGAACGGAATAATCGGATTTTTTTCATATTTTTTCCAGGTTCTGCCTTTGTCATTACTATAAGCAAGTCGTTGACCGCAGTGCTGACTTGTATAAAATAGTAAAATTGTTTTTTCTTCGCCCGATTGTAATCTAGTTACATTGTTAATGTCAACCAGTCCACTTCCAGAAAAAGCAGTACATTCAATTGAATCTTTCGAATCATTGTCGGGATAAAGTGCTATAGGTAAATGTTCCCAATGAATCAAGTCTGTTGAAACAGCATGTCCCCAGTGCATGTATCCCCACTTGTTTCCAAATGGATTATACTGATAGAACATGTGGTATTCACCCTTGTAATACACTAACCCATTGGGGTCGTTATGCCAGTTTTTTTCAGGAGTAAAATGGAATTGAGGTCGATAAAGTTCATCAAATGTTTTTAAAGGTTTTCCCGCTGTTACATACAGTAAACTTATAAAAAACATAAAAATTGAAAGTGAACATTTCATCAGTAAATAGTTTTAATTATTTAAGGACTGACGGAACTAACGTGTTGCTTCTAATTTTTTCTCGTTATCGTTTATATTTGCTGCAACATGTTTGTTTCATTGCTTAATTGTTATTGTCAAGTTAGAGGGCAAATATAGCCTAAAAATTGTGATTATTTCTTTTACATTTGGCAACAAGTTACCTTGAAAAATAGGCTATTATCTATTTCGATTCCCACTGAAAAAGTTGACTAAAAATTAAATTTTTTGGAAATGACAAGGATTCAGACTTTTATATTATTCCTTTTTGTTACAACTTTAGCAACAGGACAGGAAATTTGGACAAAAAAAACTTTAAAACCATCTCCTTGTGTTTGTTTTGCTTCACACGAAGTACATAAAGTTTTTGTTAAGCCACCAGTTCCGTTGAAAGTTGCTTCTGCCAGAAAAGCTGATATTGTTGTTGATTACATCGACTTTCCCGATAATGCAAAAACTGCTTTTCAATATGCCATAGATATTTGGAAAGATTTGGTTTATTCGCCTGTTACAATTCATGTAAAAGCTACTTGGGAAAGTCTTGATAAAGATGTTCTTGGAAGCTGCTCTTCGTCAAACTTTTATACAAATTTCAATTCAACCCAGATTTGGAACTGTTATTACCCGGTTGCTGTAGTTGAAAAAATGCTGGGTAAAGAAGTTAATTCTGGTAACTATGAGATTGATGCGTCGTTCAATAAAGATTTTACTAACTGGTATTTTGGAACCGATGGAAATACTCCAACCAATAAATACGATTTTGTAACAACTGTTTTGCACGAATTTGCACATGGTTTAGGATTTAATGGCTTTTTCTATACTGATAGCCGAAGCAGGGGCGCTTATGGTGGTGACGACGGGTTCGCTTCTGTGTTCGATCAGTTTGTTCAAAATAAAAATGGTGAGAATCTTGTTAATACCAGCCTGTTTACTAACCCATCTACAAAATTATATCAGAATTTTACTTCTGGTTGGCTGGTTTTTAGTTCTAAATTAAATGAGAGTGATTTGCCTAGGTTATATGCACCAACAACCTGGGATAGCGGCTCAAGTATTTATCATTTAAATGATGCAACTTATCCGGCAGGAAATGAGAATGCATTAATGACACATGCACAAAGTCTGGGTGAAGCGAATCATGATCCCGGACCAAAAACAATGGCTATTTTAAATGACATTGGCTGGAAAACAATTACAATAAAACATGCACCGGTAAAAGATATTGAATTTGTAACGGGCCCAGTTAGTTTCGATGCGCAAATTGAAAGTGATTTTGATCTGGATTCAACTAAACTCTTTTTAATTTATTCTATCGATAAATTCCAAAAAGCTGACACTATTCCGCTTAGTGCAACCGTAACACCAAATGTTTTTAGTGCCCTAATAACACCATCTCAAAATAGTACACTTCAGTATTATTTTTCGGCCAGAGATAGTAAAAAGCGTTTGTTTGTTTTTCCCTCAAATGCTCCTGTACGATATTTTAGTTTTTCTACCGGACTTGATAAAACGGCACCGGTAATTGTTCACGACCCTGTGAAATATATTCTTTCAACTAATCCTTCGGTTAAAATAGAGGCTTCTGTAACTGATAATATTGGGATTAAATCAGTTGGTGTGGAATATTTTGTGAATGGAGGAACAATAAAACAGTTTGAATTGATTAACGATAGCATTGATAACTATTCGGGGATTTTAAGTTTTCCTACAGAAACAGTTCAAGGAGGTGATGTAATTAGTTATCGAATAGTTGCAACCGATAATTCATCGCAGAACAATGTGAAAAGGTTTCCTGATGCAGGCTACAATACTTTTAAAGTTGAAGCCATACAAAATCCTGTTGAAAAATATATTACCAATTTTAACACTACGAATACCGATTTTATTGGAACCGATTTTTCTATTTCAGCTCCATCAGGTTTTGATAATGCTGGGTTGAATAGCGCTCATCCATATTTAAGTCCTGATACCGATAATGTCAATTTTAATTTCAGTACCATATTACGTTACCCAATTGTTTTAAATGCAAAAGGAATAATGACTTTTGATGAAATTGCATTGGTTGAACCAGGTGAATCAGGAACGAAATTTGGTGATTCTGATTTTTTCGATTATGTGATTATTGAAGGATCGATGGATAATGGTATTACCTGGAACCCTCTGGCCGATGGTTATGACTGTAACTTAGAGCAATCGTGGCTCGATAAATGGAATAGTTCGATTACCGGAAATAACAGTACTGCCGTGGCTACCAAAGATTTGTTCGTTAAGCATGAAATAAACATGTTGGCTAATGGTAACTTTAAAACCGGAGATACGATTTTGGTTCGTTTCCGTTTATTTTCCGATCCATATTCGCACGGGTGGGGCTGGATAATCGATAATCTGGCTATCCAGGATGTTGAAACAGTTACTACTCCAATTGTTTTATCGGCAGGTGAAATCAGTTTTTCACCAAATCCTGCTATCGATAAGCTTACTGTTGCAATTAATTCGTATAAACATATCAAATCATTGCAAATGAAAGCTTACAATGCTTCCGGTGAATTGGTTTTTAAACAGTTTTGTCCAGTTGAATCCAATGTTTTTAGAACAACTCTTGATGTCAGCCAATTTATTTCCGGATTGTATTTATTCGCAGTTGAAACCGAAGACGGACAAATTCTAACGCGAAAAGTGGTAGTTCAATAATCATGTTATTTTAATTATTTGTTAAGAAAAATTCTTATATTGTTGAAATTCAGCAATATATTTTTTAAAATCAAGACTATTATATCTTTTATTAATCAAATTGAATAGTTTAAAAGAAAAATTCTATATTTGCCAACATATCGAAAGCAAAATGAAGCGTACAAATAACAACAGTTTTTATTATTGGTTTTATTACTTCTGTTTCCATATCGGGATCGGCAGGTAATCTATTGTTGTTACAAAAGATATTCTACAAAAGGGTCCCGATTATATCGGGGCCCTTTTTTTATGGCCCCCTTCCCGTTCCCCCAATGGGGGAAAGCTTTAGGAGGAAAATTTGCGAAGGAATACATTTTGAAATATTGATGGCGCAGATAATATTGATACAAATTTGACACTTGCTTTTTGAAGCCTCCCCATCGGGGAGGTTTGGAGGGGCTTAAAATTATTGACATGAAACTAACAGTAATTGGTTTGGGGCTTATCGGAGGATCGATAGCCATTGATCTACGCAAAGCTGGTTTAGCCAAAGAAGTGATTGGAGTGGATGCCAATCCTGAACATGCACAGGAAGCGGTTCGCCTGGGAATTGCTGACCGGGTTGAAACATTGGAAAACTCTTTGATTGGCGCCGATTTGGTACTGATTTCAATTCCTGTTGACAAAATGGTTGATACATTGATAAAAGTTTTGGATTTAATTTCGGACCAGACAACTGTTATCGATGTTGGTTCAACTAAAAAAGCAATCGCCCTGGCAGTTGAAAACCATCCACATCGCCGGAATTACGTTGCTGCTCATCCCATGTCGGGAACTGAAAACTCGGGACCTGCAGCTGCTCTGGAAGGTTTGTTCGAAGGCAAAATCAACATTATATGCGACCAGGAAAAAAGTGGACCGTTACATCTGGCCTTTGCTGAGAAAGTTTTTCAGGTTTTGGGAATGAAACAAGCCTATATGACTTCAGACGAACAGGACCATAGCACTGCATTTATTTCTCATCTTCCGCACGTTGCCGCTTTTGCCCTGGCTAATGCGGTGCTCGACAAGGAAGACCGCGAAATTATTTTTGATTTGGCCAGCGGTGGGTTCAATTCCACTGTTCGTTTGGCTAAAAGTTCACCTGAAATGTGGGGACCTATTTTTCAACAAAACAAACAGTATGTTGTTGAATCAATCGATATTTACATTAAACACTTGAAAGCCTTCAGAAAAAGCATCGAAAGTAATCCGGAAGAAATGATGGAACTGATGAAAAATGCTAATCGTATTCGCGGGATACTGGCTGGTGAAGGAGGTTCTCTGGTTAAAAATGAAAAGACAATAATTAAACTTTATACAAAATAATCATGGCGTTAGATTTAGAAATTAACCCGATTAAGCACTGGTTGCCACAGATTAACAACCCGCTTATTATTGCAGGTCCGTGTAGCCTCGAAACCGAGGAACAGGCTATGGACACTGCTCGTCAACTCGTAAAAGATCACCGTGTATTTGTATATCGTGGTGGTGTTTGGAAACCACGCACACGTCCCGGCAGCTTCGAGGGTATTGGAAGTATTGGTTTGAAATGGTTACAAATGGTCCGCGAGGAAACTGGTATGCCCGTTGGAACCGAAGTTGCCAATGCACAACATGCTGAAGAAGCATTGAATGCCGGATTGGATGTATTGTGGATTGGGGCACGTTCAACTGCCAGCCCCTTTGTTGTACAGGAAATTGCAGATGTGGTAAGAGGTACTGATGCGGTTGTAATGGTTAAAAATCCGGTAAATCCTGATGTACAACTTTGGGTTGGAGCTTTCGAAAGGCTTAGTCAGGCCGGAATAAAAAACATGGTGGCCATTCATCGTGGATTTACTCCTTTTCGCGAATCGCAGTACAGGAATTATCCAAACTGGAAAACAGTTATCGAATTGCGCCGTTTAATGCCTAATTTGCCCATAATATGCGACCCAAGCCACATATCGGGTAAACGCGAATATTTGTACGAAATAAGCCAGAAAGCATTTGATATGGGACTCGACGGGCTTATGATTGAATCACACCGCGACCCTTCGTGTGCGCTAAGCGATAAAGAACAGCAATTAACCCCATCTGATTTGTCTAAATTGCTCGATCGTTTGGTGATTCGTAATGTATCGTCGGGCAATAAACAATTCGAAAACCAGCTGGAATTGTTGCGTAACCGCATTGATGCTCTTGACCGCGAATTGCTCGAAACCCTTTCTGCACGTATGGAAATTGCTCGCCAGATTGGTCTTTATAAAAAGGAAAACAATGTAACGGCTTTCCAGGTAGGTCGTTTTTCTGAATTGATGGAAAAGCGTATGAAATTAGGCGAAAGCCTGAATTTGAATCCGCACCTTGTGCAACAATTGTTTCACCATATCCACGAAGATTCAGTGCGTATGCAAACCGAGATTATGGATATGGAATAAGAAAGTTGGAAGCCGAATGGCAAAAGATACAAAGCCGGTTGGGAATGTTTTTCCCGACCGGCTTTCTTGTGAATTGCAGTCGATGGACGACTGTATTATACGTTATTCCTGCTAACGAGAGCTTGTTGCTCGTGCTGAAAATAATCACGGGGGCGAGTTGCAAACTCATGGCAGAAAAGGCTTATAAAGGTTATTGTTATATGAATATCCTTTTCGTTGCCTAACGCTGAATGAAGCGCATCGGCCTAGGCCGGTGAGCCGAAAAACAAGTGAAGACGGCGTTAAAAAATCTTTTTTGTTTGATCCCGGTTTAACCGGGAGAGTTTAAAAGATTTTAGCGGTCAAACGTAGTTTTTCGTGCGAAGCGGGCTTAGCCTTGACCTTTTTTGATTACTTTTTTGTGTCAAGACAAAAAAGTAATTGGGGTTTTGGGGCAAAGCCCCATCGTTAAATCAATTAGGTATTCTATGGGATATTCAATTATTGTTATTTATACTTTGTCTAAATTACTTATCAAAACAATCACCAGTAGTCAGTAAAAACGGGCGTTTTGGTTTTCAGATGCCTTATAAACCTGAGGTGTTTCGGATATTTTTTAAGTTAACCTGTTTTTTTTAACGGTTGGTATTCTGTAAATTAGTATACACAATTTAATCATCCTTTAAAACAGAAACCCAATGGCACAATTACTCTACGACCGTCATTCGACCAACGTGCACCTGAACATTGTGAAGCGCCACATTCGCATGGCGCGCCAGTTTAAAGGCGCCGAAGAACTGGTAACAGCTATCGAACCTTTGTACAACGAGCTGGCAGCAAAGGCAGCCGCTACAGCAAACGCTTCAGACGAAACCGAATGCAAGCGCGACTTGCTGATTTTTGCCGACTCGATGCTCGACGATAAAGTGCGCGACCTGAACGAAGCCTGCAAAAAGTACGACCGTGATAACCCCGGAATACCGGTAACCAGCCTGTTATTTCCTGAAGGCATTTCGCAGGTGATATATGCCCCGGTTGAAACAGAACCCACACTGGTTGAAAAGCTTATTCTTGGCATACAAAGTTTGGGCGACGGACATCAGCTGGCTGAACAGATTGGTGCCTTACAAGCTGCTGTTGATAACTGCAAAGCCGCTATTGCCGAACTGCAAACTGCCATTACTGCCGAAAAAATGGCTGAAGCCCTCGAAGCCATTGCCAAAGTGAATTTAACCCGGCAATACGAACAAAACATTTACGCGGCTGGCTCCAAATTCGGAAAAGCATTTGCAAATCGCCTGTTTCCGGCAATAAATCCACAAACGAAAAATGAATCCAACACCGAAAAAAAATCTGACCCTCAATAATTTTTATAAACGCATAAAATCCGTCTAAAACGCTTCAACAAATTTATTGACAGGTAAAAAATCGTCTTATACAGGAATTTAAGTTTAAAAGTGTGTAGAATTTGTCTGCTACGTGAATTTAAATTTCGCGAGACGTAAAAAACCATTTGCTACGCGAATTTAAATTTGTATTTGTGTAAAAAACCGTCCAATACACAAAAACAAATTTGTTGAAGCCAAAAAGACAGCTAAAACGGGAAAACAAAAATTTGTGGCGCAGTTACTCCACCCCCGACAGGGTTCGAAACCCTGTCGGGGGTAAAAAAAGGCGGCAAAAGTTTAAAAAGTACAATAGAGTTGGCGCAATTTAATAGTTGTGCCTCATGCTATTTAGACAGATGACAACTAAGACAATAATAGACTTATGAGTATCAGTGATAAATTTCAAACTTTTTGCACAAATCTGAGAATGTCTCAGACAGTTGTAAATAATGTATCTAGTAGATACGGACAAATAACCAAACGATTGAATTTAGATTTTTACAACAGTGATTCAGAAACGCTTCACAGCCTATATGTTGGTTCGTATGGACGCGGAACCGCAATTCATGTGAGTGACATTGATATGTTATTTGTCCTACCTGTGAGCGTTTATAATCAATACAATGCGTACTTAGGTAATGGACAATCAGCATTACTTCAAGCTGTTAAAAACTCAATTTGCAAAACCTATTCTACTTCCTATCTGGGAGCTGACGGACAAGTAGTAAAACTAGACTTTACTGACGGAATTTGTTTTGAGATAGTGCCATGTTTTTTAAATACAAATGGCAGTTTCACTTTCCCAGATTCGAACAATGGAGGTAGTTGGAAAACTACTAATCCAAAGCCAGAGATTAATACAATAAATGCAGCTAATACAGCCGTTTGCAATAACAATTTGAAAAGACTTTGTAGAATGGCAAGAGCATGGAAAGATACTTGGAGTGTCCCCATGGGAGGCTTGTTAATTGACACCTTGGCATACAATTTCTTGACAAATTGGGAGTATAAGAGTAATTCATTTATGTATTATGATTGGATGACTAGAGATTTCTTTGATTTTTTGAAAAATCAAAAAGAAGATCAGTTATATTGGCTATCGCCTGGAGCAAATCAATATGTGTGGAAAAAAGGTAATTTCAATTATAAAGCTTTAAGGTGTTATAATATATCCCTCGAAGCGTTGGAATATGAAGGTAAAAGTCAAGAATGGTCAGCAAATCAAAAATGGAGAGAAATATATGGAACAAAATTTCCAAGTTAACATACTCGAAGCACAGATTCGGGAATGTTTCGGTCGTGTTGCATGGTCCCATAAAACGCAAGAAAAATGTGCCGATATTTTAATTAGCAGGAATAATAGAATCAAAATCATTCAAATCATTTTGTCTGCAATAACGACAACTGGGATTATGGTTACAGTATTTGGTGACCAAAAATGGGTTGGGATTTTAACTGCATTAATTTCAACTACGCTTTTAGCTTTAAACACTTATCTGAAAAATTACGATTTAGGTCAAATTGCACAAAAGCATGCTGATTGTGCCTCAAATCTTTGGAATATAAGAGAAACATATCTTTCTCTGCTAACAGATATTAGAGCAGGAATAATCGACATTGAATTGATTGCAAAAAAGAGAGATGAGTTGCAAACCGAACTTCATAATATATATCATGGTGCACCAAGATCGATAAGTGGTGCGTATGATAAAGCCAGTAAGTCGTTAAAATCAAATGAAGAATTGACTTTTAGTGATGATGAAATTGATATGTTTTTACCTAAAGACCTAAAAAAAAGTACGAAGGCATAACTTCAACTACCCGCTTCGGCAGCAGTGGTTTTCGGTGTGCATCTTTCCGCTCGGGCAGCATTTCGGTTTGATCTCGCCTTTGGCGAGACAATCCGCCTCTGTGTAGCTTCCTACGTTGTTGCAGCAAGCATTGAGCGATTTGCTATTTTCAGATTTCTTCCTCAAATGTAAAATGTAACAAATGGAATCAATTGACAAATCTAAGTTCTGGAAATATCTTCAAGAAATTTGGGAAGTTGAAAGTGAATATAATTCTTCTCAAAGTCCTTGGACGACATTAACGGATATTCAAAATGCCAATAAGAAAGAGTCTGGTGAAAAAAAATATAGTCAGCGAATATTTGAGCTTCAAAAGCAAACAGAAGAACTAGTTGGCAGTACACTAGCAATTAAAGCCACTGTAAGACAGATTAATGAAAAGAATATTGAAGTAGAAGTTGACTACGTGCTTACAGCAAGAAAACCCACTTTTTTCAATGATGGTGAATCTGCTAATGCTAAACTCGTTTTCATCTACGATGAAAGCTTTAAAAAAACTCTGCTTACAATAAATATTGGTGACACTGTCCGTATTGCAGGAAAGCTTCTTTTTATTAATTCAAAACTTCTCCGACCATCACTACAACTGACAGCAATTGAAAAAAATCTGGATGCTTTGTTGCCACAGTTTGTTATGGAAATTACAACGCTCCAGAGGTGTTATCGTTACGACAATTCAGAGATGAAAAATTGCTAACTAATACGTTCGGTAAGACTTTCGTTTCTTTTTATTATTTCACCTCTCCTTCTTTAGCGAATCTAATTTCAAAGTCAGATAGACTAAAATATTTCGTTAAACAATTTATTTTGCAACCAATTGTACGTAAAATAAAAAGATGAAAATAGATAATATGCCTACTGCCAACACTGTCGGCAAGCATTCTGGCGGCTATATATCATGACTGACTATTATTTAAACTAATAAAATATGATACTTGACTTTAAAGAAATACCAAAAGCGAACACCGGCAATGGAGACCAAGATACCCCGCCGCTGCCCCTCGTTTAACGTAGCATTAACGAGGGGTTGTTGGTTTAGCGTATGTGACGCAATATTGCTTTCAAATTGGGGGTCGAAACGGAGCTAAAAGCTCATAACTATTTCTCGCTCGTTGCAAGCGTACGGCAGGATGTTACAAACGAAGGGGAGGGTAGAAGCCGGTTGGGAGAATAATCCCGGCCGGCTTTTGTGTTTTAGGCGGAATAGTTTTTCGAAAATTGTAAAAAAGCCTGTAACCTTTTTCATTTATTGAGGTTAACAGTTTAAAATTAATCAAATAAACAGATTAGTACTTGGAGACACTTTCGGACAATGAGTTGATGCTAAAGGTACAGCTTGGCGACATCGACAAAATGGGCCTGTTATACGAACGTTATAATCGCCAATTGTATAGATTTCTGTATAATATGACACGGCAGAAAGAACTAAGCGAAGATTTGGTTCACAATGTATTTATCAGGATGCTGAAGTATAACGATGGTTTTCGTGGACAGGGCGAATTTCGCACCTGGATGTACCGCGTTGCTCGCAACCTGGTTTACGATCACTTTAGAAAAGTTGGCAAAACACCAGCGCATACTGATGTTTCAGAGTACGAAACCCGCATCGAAGGAGATTATTCTTCCGATTCGGACCTTGTAAAAGCTGAAGAATTGCACTTACTCGAAAAAGCCATGAAAATGCTTAGCATCGAGAACAGGGAATTATTGGTTTTATGCAGGTACCAAGACCTGAAATATAACGAAATTGCCTTGATACTGAATATTTCGGAAGGAGCAGTAAAAGTTAGAATTCACAGGGCATTAACTCAGTTAAAAAGTAATTATTTAAAAATCGACAATTAAATTCTATAATATGGAATGTAAAGAATATAGAGAACAGTTAACTTCTTTTCTGGATGGGACAATTTCGGCAGAAATGGAGTCGCTGGTCAAAAGTCATCTCGATGTTTGCGCCGAATGCCGGGAGGAATATGAAGCGCTTCAGAAAGTCTGGTATCTCATGGGTGAACTGGAACAACCTGAGCCTTCGGCAAAAATGCACGTTGACTTTAAAACAGCTCTTACAAACTACCGACATGAGCAATCGGAAAATCAAATCCATTCAGGAAATTGGATCGGCAAACTTTGGGAATTCCTGTCGATTCAGGTGCAGCCAAGGTTGGCTTACAGTGTTTTGTTTATTGCTATCGGATTGTTGGCTGGATATTTTTTGAGGCAGCCACAGCAGCAATCGATAGCATACAACAAACAGATTGATTCGCTCTCTTCTCAGATTTCTGAAATGAAACAAGTTCTCATGTTTTCTCTCTTGCAGGATCCATCGGCATCACAACGTATGCGGGCAGTTGCTTATACCGAAGAAATTACAAATGTTGACCTGAAGGTGGTCGATGCATTGCTAACAACGTTGAATAAAGATCCGAATGTAAATGTACGTCTTGCGACACTTGAGGCTTTGACCAAATTGGCCGATAACCCTAAGGTACGCGAAGGTCTTGTGCATAGTATCGAGCACCAGGATTCACCAATCATGCAATCGGCCATTGCTGATGTTATGGTGAAACTTCAGGAAAAAAGCTCTGTTAGATTATTGCAAAGACTTTTGAACAAGAAAGATATTAATCAAAAGGTGAAACTGAATATAGAAAAGAGTATTCAGAAACTTACCTGATAACAATTATTAAACAGATATTATGAGACAAATTATAATTATCCTTATCGCAGGAATTGGAATGCTGATTAATGTCCCAACAGCTAATGCAAAAGAATTTAAGGAACATTTGAACAAAGAATTTACGGTTTCGGCCGGTTCAATGCAGGCAACACTTGCTGTGTATAATGTATTTGGCTTTATTAAAGTTGAGGGATATGCAGGAACTAAAATATTGATCGAAATTAATAAAACACTCTCGGCTGATAACGATAAAGATTTGGAAACTGGTAAACGGGAATTTAAACTTGGTTTCGATCAAAAATCGGATACTGTAACTGCTTTTATTGCTGAACCTTTCGATTCGAGACCGCGAAGAAACTGGCAACACAATGAGAATAACCGGGAAATTGAATACAATTTCAAAGTTGACTATATAGTGAAAGTACCTTATGGGACAAATTTGAATGTTTCAACCATAAACGATGGAGCCATAACTGTCGAAAATGTAAGCGGAATGTTGAAAATTAATAATGTGAATGCCGGGATAACTGTAAAAAATGCAAAAGGAACAACCCTGGCCCATACAGTGAATGGCGACATTTTGGTGAATTACCTGAGCAATCCGAAAGAAACTTCGTCATACAAAACAATTAACGGTGATATACGGATTACCTATCAACCAGATTTTTCAGCTGACCTGACTTTCAAAAGTATGCACGGCGAATTTTATACCGATTTCGCTGAAGCAAAACTTCTACCGGTTACTGCAACCAAGGTTCAGGATAAAAATGGCCACGAATCGGTTTTTAAGCTCAATAAAACAACAACTGTTAGGTTTGGCCACGGTGGTTCAGTTTTTAGATTCGAGACATTAAATGGTGATGTATATATTAAAAAACAATCGTAATAAAACAGAAATATGAGAAATAAAATTGTGGGCCTTGTATTACTTGGCCTGATAATAGGAATAAGTGCTTTTGCACAGACCGGTTCAGCAGAACAATTATCTGTTCCGTTAAGTAACCCGGGGAAACCATATTCATTAAAAGTACAACTGGTTACCGGATCAATAAAAGTTGTGGGCACAGGTAGCAGCGAAATTCAAATTAATGCAATCCCACGTTCGGGTGAAGATGATGGCGAACGACAACATGTGGTAAACGGAATGAAACGTATTGCGTCATCGGGTGGTTTTGAAGTTACGGCAAAAGAGGCCGATAATAACGTAACAGTTCATACTGGAAATCCAAACAAGGCGGTCGATTTGGAATTGAAAATTCCGCAGGATGTAAAACTAAAACTTTCGACGGTTAACGGGGGCGAAATAAGTGTTGATAATGTGACAGGAGAACTTGAAATTGGTAATACAAACGATAAAATTACACTTACCAATATTTCGGGTTCGGTAGTAGCCAATACAATTAATGGCGATATTACTGTAATTTTCAACAAAGTTGATCCGAATGCACCTATGGCATTTTCAACCTTAAATGGTGATGTTAATGTTACTCTTCCAACCGGAACAAAGGCAAACCTGAAAATGAAATCAGATAACGGCGAAATATTTAGCGATTTTGATGTTGTAATTGATAAAAGTCCTCAAAAAACCGAAAAAACCAATAGCCCTGGAATGTATAAAATTAAAAAAGATGATTGGGTTTACGGGAAAATTAATGGCGGTGGGGCAGAAATGATGATGAAAAATATGGAAGGTAACATATACTTGAAAAAAAAGTAGTTTTTTATGATTTGGTAAGCTTTGTGGATGTATTGCTCGATGCCCATTTCCCACAAATCAAAAACCGCCTAACATTTGTTAAGCGGTTTTGTCGTACCCGAAGCAGGGGTACTTACATATTTTCCGAATTATCTACACCCTTGAAGCAATAGAGGGCTTTTTTGCTGGAAAAATGGCAAGTAAACGGATTTCAAAGATAACTTTCAACGAGGCTTTTGATGAATACATCGAAAGCCAGAAACCAAGCTGGAAGTTTAACACCATTAGAAACTATACAACGGCAAAAAATTACATTATTGAATTTCAGGAAAAGGCCGGTTATTATTTACCTGACTGAAGAAGAATTAGATTTGTTGTACCTGCAGACATTTGAGGATAGGACATTAGACCGTATTCGTGATATTTTTTGCTTTGGGTGTTATACAGGGCTGCTTTACAGCGACCTTTCGACTTTGACAAGTGATCACATTCAAAACGGCATGATCCGCAAAACTATGGTTAAGAATTCGGCCAAAACGATTGAAGTGCCAATTTTACCGATGGCTCAGGAAATACTCGATAAGTATAACTATTCGTTTTCTGCTTTGCCGACCTATACAGACCAGCCGTTCAACCGTTTTATAAAAAAATGCTTCGAGGAAGCGAAGATTAATACACCTTTTACTGTTACAAAGAAACCGGGGAACAAGCCGATTGAAGTTACAAAGTCCAAATGGGAATTCATTGTAGTTCATACAGCCCGAAAAACGTTCATCAACCTTGCGCATAAGTACGATATGCCACAAAGTTTGATCATGGACATTGTTGGTCACTCTGATTATGAAACATTTATCAAATACCGGAAATATGAACCCGAAAAGGAAAAAGAGGATATGAAGAAAGCTTTTCAGGGTTATACTGAACGGATTCGGGCGAAGAAAAATAAATGAGCATGAAAACTTTAAGTTACTTTTACTTATTTTATCGTATATTTCTAAAGAGATATTTGATTAATTGTTGGTCACCTAATGTTATTTTATACTTTTGCACAACCTAAAACCCATATAAACAGAACCTTTTGTTATTCTGTTTGTTTTTTTGAAACCACATTATCACTAAAAAATGAAGACATACTCCAAAACCGAAATTGAAAAAATTGGTAATGCAATTGTTTTCTTTGCTGAAAGGATTAGTGATTTATCGAAAACAAAGCTTCTAAAACTAATTTACATTACTGAAGAAATTTTTGTCCGGAATTATAATATTCCTATGTTGGGCTTGGAATTTGATATATGGCAAGCTGGTCCGGTTTCACGAGACATTTATATTGATCTTTCTGATGAGCAACCTACACTTCTCTCAGATTATATAAAAACAGTTAGTAACGAAAAAGCAACTTACATCCAGCCTTTATTGTCTTTTTCTGATGATGAGTTTAGCGACAATGAAATTGGAGTTCTTGAGCTGGTTTGTGATAAATTTGGCGGTATGACTGCAAAGGAACTGGTTAAATACACTCACAAAAGGAATTCGTTGTGGTATAAAATAGCCAAAGAAAAAGGATTGCTGGAGGCTTTTGAATTGGGAATTTCGAAATCTTCCGATGAAAAGATAGACTTTACCCGTGTGCTTGATGAAAAAGGGTTAGAGACATATATGGAGCAAATTAGGTTCAAAGAATTGGTTAGAGCTATTAACTGTTAGCCAATGTTCACTCCGGGGAATATTCTTTATTTCAAGCCCTTTATTTTTCCTAATGGACATTCGCCCAAGAACAAATATTTTATAGTTCTTAAGACTATTGGAGATAGTATTTTGATCGCTTCTCTGCCAACGAGTCAGGATCATATTCCTCAAATGGTTCAAAAAATACACGGATGTATCGATAGACCAGAATATCAGGTAAATTGTTATTGTTTTCAACCAGGACAAGTTGTTACAAAAAATGGCTTTGCCTTTCCAGTTGAGACATTTGTCTATGGGTACCAGGTTGACCAGTTTGATAAGAATAATTTTGATAGTATGTATATAGTTGATGGTGTTGATTATGATATTAAGGGAACAATGTTAGACGGGGAATATAAAGCCTTAATCAACTGCATCAAAGAATCAGCCTCTGTCTCACGGAAAATTAGAAGGTGGCTCGGCACGAAGATATAATCAGCGTTCCCACGCTAAAAACAATAGAAGTACAAAAGCCCGGCTAACTAACAGGGCTTTATACTTTTACGAACTTAATCTCGTTAAAGTAAATACCAACAAATCGCAAAATACTTTTGCAATTATTAAAATAAATTCAACCCTTCGCAGATCAACTTCACGAATCTTTTTTAAAAAATTTAACGGCATAACTTTATTTTTCTATAAAGTTAGCATGTGTAAATTCAAATGCAAAATATTGAATTATTGCAAGTTAATTCCTCATAGCTATTTTGATGTGCAGCTAATTTGAAGAGTGATTGAAATTCCTCTTTTCTGCTTTTTCGTTCCTCGAGTATCCAAATTTTTTCTTGGTTCTGGATCTGAAAATTACCGGCAGCTGGTAACTGTTTTTTTTCGGTTGCTACCTGATTGTATCTGGATAAATGTTGTTACTGGCCAGAAAAAAATAGTTTGCTATTTGGCTATAAATATATAATAAGTACTTAATTTTGTACGGAATAAAGAACGTAATTATGAAGACAGTAAATTATTCAGAGCTGAGAGAGAACTTAAAAGCAAACCTTGACGCTGTGACCGATAACGAAGAATTACTCGTTGTACACCGGCCAAAGGGCAAAAGCATTGTAATGATGACACTTGACGAATACAATGCTTTGCAGGAAACACAGCACCTTTTACAGAGCCGCAACAATCGCGAACGGCTTGAAAAGGCTGTTGACAACATCAATGCCCGGCGCAATTTGGTTAATCAACCACTGGTAGAAAAATAGATATGAATTTATTCTGGGATCAATCGGCCTGGGAAGATTATCAATACTGGATTGATAATGACAAAAAGGTCCTTAGGAAAATCAACGCTTTGATTAAAGAGTGCCAGCGAACACCGTTTGAAGGAACCGGAAAACCTGAGCCATTGCGACAAAATCTTTCGGGGTTTTGGTCCAGGAGGATTACCGGCGAACACCGGTTGGTTTATAAGGTTGAGAATGATGTTTTGTTCATTGCTCAATGTAGGTATCATTACTAAAAAGTGGCCCAACGCTAAAAACAATAGAAGTACAAAAGCCCGGTGAACAAACCGGGCTTTTTGCTTCCTGAAGTATCGTAATTTTTGATGGGCCGGAATCTGAATTTATTCTGGAGCCAGCAGCCCAATTGAATTGGCCAGTACCAATTTTTATACCGTTAGCTGCCGGTAACTGTATTTTTATCGTGCCTCGAGAAACTTAATGTTTTGGAATCTCTGATTTTACTGCACCCTGTAATTTATCAAATAAATGATTCAAGCATTATCAAAATTGAAAAGCCACTCAACATATTGAAAGTCAAGTGGCTTTTTTTGGTACCCGAAGCCGGAATCGAACCGGCACGATATTGCTATCACTGGATTTTGAGTCCAGCGCGTCTACCAATTCCGCCATTCGGGCGTTCCTGTAAACCGGCTGCAAAAATAGTGGAAAAAATCATTGTTCAAAGTAATTCTGCCAAATTTATTGGCTTTTCTCTTGATTCTATGCCCTTATCCATTAATTAAATCAGTTCATTTCAATTAATTTGTAGATTTTCAGCTATTTTATGAGCCGATTACCCGAATTTGATTTTTATGTATGAGAAGAAATGATCAATAAGTTACGAATTTCGTTTTTTTTATACCTTTAGCCGAATTCTCAAAATTATGCTTGAGTTTTTAAAGCTATGAACTTAACTGAAGATAGGGAACTGTATCTTAAACTTAGAGAGGGAGATGAAAGAGCTTTTCAGGTCCTTTTTCGTAAATATTATCAGGCCATGTGCCATTTTGCCAATCAGTTTGTTACCAATCATGAAACAGCTGAAGAAATTGTACAGGAAATGTTTGTTAAGTTATGGGAAAAACGGTCAGTACTAAATATTGAAACTTCAGTAAAACACTATTTATTTCGTTCAGTACGTAATCATTGTTTGAATCAAATTCAACACGAAAAAATTAAAAAACAATATGCCAGTAAAGTTCTGGAGTCGGCAAGTCAGGAAATAAATCCTGACGATTATTTTCTGGAGGTTGGCCTGATCAAAAAAATTGAGCAAAGTATTGATTCGCTTCCGCCTAAACGACGTGAAATATTCCGCCTAAGCCGGGAACAAGGTATGAAATACAAGGAAATAGCTGAAGTACTTGATATTTCTGTTAAAACAGTTGAGGCACAAATGGGTTTGGCATTAAAGTACTTGCGGGAAGAATTAAAAGATTTCAGCAACTATTTGATTTCCTTATTTTGTATTTTAAAAAATTCCCATGATTCAAATAGGGGTTAAACCTGCCATTCAATGTCATAAAGTTGTATGAAAACAAATCAACATATCGAAGATAAGAATTGGGAGTTACTCGCTCGTTCGATTTACGATCAGGACTCTGACATTTCAGCTGAAGAATTAAATTCAGTGAAGAATGACGTGTTTTCGTCGGAAAGCGAAGGCGAGCAACTTTACCGGTTGACCAAACAGGTTGATTTATTTTTTGAACTAAACAAATATCCGGTTGATGAAGCCTGGGATAAAGTTGAGGATCAGATTCAGAAGGAGATAAAACCTGAAATCTCGTTGTTTAAAAGACTATTTCCAACTTCGGGTTATCGTGCCGTTGCGGCAGTGTTTATTGGATTTGTTATTATTGTTTCAGGATATTTTGCTGTTCATCAATCAAGTATTACCAATCCGATTGTTGAAGTTAAAGCAACCAATAAGGTTATGAACCTGATTGACTTACCTGATGGAACCTTAGTTAGTTTGAATACCAATTCCCGAATTAGCTATCCAAAACAGTTTGAAGGAAATTTGCGGGAAGTTAGTATTGAAGGAGAAGCCTTTTTTGAAGTTAAACCCAACAAAAATAAACCTTTCATTATTCATGCAGGAAAAGCGCAGATAAAAGTATTAGGTACCAGCTTTTGTGTGAACGCTTATCCTGGAACCAAACAGGTTGAAGTTATTGTTCAAACCGGGAAAGTACAGGTTACGAACAAAGCTGCCGAACCTGCACAAACCAATGAACTGATCCTTACTCCAGGTGATAAAGGAACCTTGGTTTATGCAAGTAATACCTTGCAAAAAACTACAAACCAAGACGTTAATTTTATTGCATGGAAAACTCACAGCCTGATTTTTAAGGCAACTTCCTTAAGCGAAGTAATTCGGAATTTGGAAAAAGTATATCAAGTGAAAATCAGTTTGGCTGATCCCAAATTGAATGATCTGCTACTGACTGCTCAATTCAATAATTATCCTCTCGATTTTATCTTGAAGGTCATAGAAAATACTTTTTATCTTGAAGTTCAGAGGAACAATGGGCAGTATGTTTTAAAAGCTCGATCCTAACGTATTTTGTTTATAATAGCCATGAAAACAATTCGTATAATACCCCTTCTTATATTTTGCATAATTTGTGTCATGTTGTCTTTTTCGCCTGCTGAATCTTTTGGTCAAAAGCAAAAAGTGAAGAACAAGCAAAACAACGCTCAAAATAAAATACAAGATCCGAAGTCGAATTTTTTGGACCAAAGCATCAGTATATATGCTGAAAATGAATCACTTTCGGATGTAATAGAAAAAATTTGTACCTACCTTCATTTAGATTATTCTTATAATTCCGACTTAATTACCGGCAAAAATATTAGTCTTAATGTTTCGAATAAGCCAATTAAATATGTGCTTGAACAGTTGATGAAAGATTCAAAATTACTGTTTGAACTTCAGGACAACCTATTGGTTGTTAGAGATTACGAATCAGCTGAGAAAAGTGCCGATTACCAGAAGAGAGTGCGGGCTTATACCAATCAAACCGGTTTCGTTTTCGATTCACCAAAGAAAAAGTCAGTTACAATTAATTTTAAGTCATCGAATAACCTGATTATTATTCCGGTAACCATCAACAACTCCGATACGCTGAATTTTATTCTCGATACCGGTGTCCGTTACCCGATTATTACTGAGTTGCCGTTCGTTAACAAGTTGAACCTTAATTTTTTACAGCCAATTAATGTGCGCGGTTTAGGTGAAGGTGAACAACTTACAGCCTACCGTTCAGGAAACAATACGATTACATTGGAAGGACTGGCAGCTTATGACCAGGAAATCCACATGGTTATTAACGAAAATTTCCAGATCTCACACATTTTAGGAATTCCGGTTCACGGGCTGATAGGTTTTAATTTGTTTAAAGATTATGTCGTGAAAATTGATTATCCTGAACATAAAATAACCCTAACGAAACCTGAATATTTCTCGTACAAGGAAAAAGATCGTGATATAGTTTTACCATTGACTCTGGAGCAGAATAAACCATTTGTAAAAACCAATATTGTAACCGATAAAAACAATGATGTTCCGGTAAAACTTTTGGTTGACACTGGTGCAAGTGATGCTATATGGTTATCGACCAATTCGGATAACCGCATTTCTTTACCAGAGAATCATATCGAAACTTTTCTTGGTCGAGGTTTGAGTGGCGACTTGTATGGAAAAAAAGGTCGTATTGGAGCTATCTGGGTTGGTCCGTTGGTGCTTTACGAACCCATTGTAGCTTTCCCCGACAACGAACTTGTTGATGAACTTATCGGTAAGAATGACCGAAACGGGACCTTGGGAGCTGAAATTCTCAGAAGATTTTATGTTACAATGGATTATCCTAATAAACGTTTGATTTTAAGACCTAACGCCAGTTTGAAGGACGATTTCAATTACAATATGAGTGGCCTTGAAGTTACCAATCCTATGCCCGGGTTACCAATTTTCCTGATCAGTAATATCCGAAGGAATTCGCCCGCCTATTATGCCGGAATTTTGGAAAATGACCAGATAATTTCAATAAATAACACCAACAACAAGTCGTTAAGTTTAAATGATATAAATTTGTTGTTCCAGAGCCAGGAAGACCGAAAGATTAAAATGACTGTTCTTAGAAACGGAGAGCAAATCAAAACTGAGTTTTTCCTGCGTAAAATGTTTTAACTGACCGGTTTTAAAAACCTGAATTTGATGAAACCAGCTTACAGACTTTTATTAGTTGTTTTCCTGTTGTCGTTTGGTTACTCTTTCGGACAACAGGAAAACAACTCTGTTCTGGAAAGAAAAATCACACTTCAGGTTAAATCAGAAACAATTGCCTCGGTACTTGAGAAGATCTCTGTTCAGGCAAAGGTTTTCTTCTCGTATGATGCTGTACTTATTGAAGCTGATAAGAAAACAGACATTTCGGTTACCGAGAAAAGTATTCGTGAAACCTTTGATCTACTTTTTGATTCGCGTTTTGAATACAAAGTCATGGGTGACCAGATCATTATTACAAAACCGGCTGCCAGCCAATTAAAAAAAAAAGCTGAAGAAATAAATGTTCGTCCTAAAATCATTGTATTTAAGGGTAAAGTGACTGACAGAGAGGAAAAAGATCCTTTGCCTTATTCAAGTATTTATGTTTTCAGGAAAAATATTGGAACAGTTTCGAATAACGATGGCGAATTTGTTTTGAAAATTCCTGATTCGATGGGTCGTGATACAATTGTTGTATCATGTTTGGGCTATCGTCAGCAATTATTTCCTGTTAGTGAATTAATCGACAAGGATTATCCTGTTTCATTGGTTCCGAATTCGGTACAACTCAAGGAGATAAAGGTAACGGTGGTCAATCCCGAAGAAATTGTAAGTAAGATTTTGGCTAAAATCCCGATCAATTATAGTCGCGAAACTGAGGTGATGACTTCTTTTTACCGTGAAGTACTTAAGCAGGACGACAAATATATTGATGTTGCCGAGGCTCTTATGGAAATCAGAAAGGCTTCGTATGACAACCCGTTTATGCAAGATAAGATAAGAGTTATACGTGGCCGGAAAAGTGAAAATGTAAAACCTTTTCAATTTGTTGATTTTAAAATTCAGGGAGGGCCTTATTATATTACCAAACTGGATGTTATGAAAACGCTTGACTCTTTTCTCGATCCTGAGTTCCGTGATATGTACCGGTTTTCGATGGATGGAGTTATTGACGTTGATAATCGGGCTACATACCTTCTTTCGTTTAAACCTAAAGAAAAGTCGGAAGATGCTAATTATGAAGGAAAACTATATGTTGATATGTCGTCGCTTGCCTTGGTAAGAGCCGAATTTAGTCTTAGTAAGGTTGGTTTAAAATTTGCCCGTGAGGCATTAATTAAGAAAAAGCCCAAAGATTTTTACGTTCGTCCGTTTGATGTTGAGTATAAAGTTAGTTACAGAAGGTCGGACAACAAATGGCACTTAAGTACAGCAAGGGCATCCATTAAATTTAGGGTAAAAAGCAAGCTCGACAGGGTAAATTCGGTTTTTCACAGCGAATCGGAATTGCTTATTACCGATTTTAGGTCGGATGATAAAAATAAATTTAAAAGAGATGAGCTTTTTGACTCAAATGATATTTTTACTGAGGTAGTTACGTCATACGATGATGGTTACTGGGGCGACTACAACACCATTAAACCATCGGACGAATTAAGAAAATCGCTTGAAAACTATACCATGAAAAGCGATTCACTTTTTCGAAACGACACCACAAACACTATCAATAAACCTTAATCACCTATTACTATGAAAACACTCGCCTTTTTGTTTGCAATGGTTGTAGCAATATCTATTCTTTCAGCGCAGGAGCAGAGTTCCATACCAAAAATCAGTCAGCAAATCAGTACTTTTTTTAGCTATTATCCACGCGAAAAAGTATTTCTGGTAACCGATAAGCTATTATATAAGCCTGGCGAAACAATATGGTTCCGCGCTTTTGTATTAAATGGTGATAACTTGTTATCGTCTGAAGAGGGAAGTAAACTTAATGTTGGCCTTTACAATAAAATGGGTTCAGCTGTACAAAAAGATGTGTATAAGCTAAATGAAGGAGTGGCATTTGGCGATATGGTTATTCCCGAAAAGATTGACGATGGCAATTTCTTTTTGGTTGCTTACAGTTCAGTACAAAGCTCACAAGACCAGATTGCAGTGGTTCCATTAAAAATAGATAACCAATACAGTAATCAGTGGGTCGTTGAGGCTGTTGCCAAGGACAGTGTTTCTATTGCCGGAAAGCCCAACGAACTCTTTATTGTTTTGCGTAACCTTTCGGGCGTAGTTCAAAAGAATGAACCTCTAAGGTACGAGATTCGAAATGGTTCGGAGGTGATAGGAAAAGACAAGGTTAAGACTAATGAAAATGGGAAAGTTACAATACCGTATACCTTACCAGGTAAAACCAATGGAGAACCTTTCGTTTGTACAGTTTCTGATACAAAAGGCGATTGGTCACATGACATATTTTTGCCATCAAACCTCGATCCTGTTGTCATACAGTTTTTCCCAGAGGGAGGAAATCTGGTTGCAGGTATTCCTTCCAGAATTGGCTTTACAGCATTCAACAAATGGGGGATACCCGTTGAAATCAATGGATCGGTTGTAAATGCTCAGGGAGAAAAGATTGCCCCGGTGAAAACTCTTTCGAAAGGATTAGGAATGTTCTCTATTAGTATTCCTGCACAACAACAATATAAACTGTTGGTGACAGGTACCGATGGCCAAAATCAAACATTCGATTTGCCTATACCTTTATCAAATGGGTTGGCTTTGTCGGTAACAAAAACCGATGCCGAATTTATTTATTCCAACCTGATTTTTTCTGATGGACAGAAACATGCCGTTTCGCTGACAGTTACTCATGGGAATAATGTTTATTGGGCTGCCGATATGGAAATCAACGGTACAGGTCGCCTCAAAATACCGGTTGAAAACATATCGCATGGAATAAATTTATTATCGGTTTTCACAAAAGAGGGTAATTTGCTGGCAAACCGTATCGTATATAAAGATAATAATCAGAAACTTAAGATAGATATTCAACCAGAAAAAGTAACTCTGCATCCTGGTGAAAAGATTAAAGTTAAAGCAATATTGTCCAATGAAAAAAATCAGCCTGTTTCAGGAAATATATCTGTTTCGGTCTCCGATAAGTTTAGAAATGATGATGCAACCCAAATTTCTGATTATCTTATGATTGAATCGGAACTTGAGACACCGTTTTCACTTATTCCTGAGTCGTTCAGAGACAAAGTCGGAAATTCGGCGTTCACCGATGTTTTTCTTATAGCCAATAAACTAAAGTGCTTTAACTGGGAAGATATCCGAAAGTTTAAATCTGAGAATGCGTCAGTTGCCAATGTCGAGAATTTTAAAATATCAGGATTTGTAACCGATAAAAGTGGTGCCAAATTCAATAGGGCCAAAGTTATACTAACAGAGGAAAAAACAGGTAAAAAATATACGGCCACGACCAACACCGAAGGTATTTTCCTGTTCCCAGAACTGAGGATGGGCGAACTTAACAATTATACAGCCAAGGCATTGGATATTGACGGGAAGACTACTTTATCTATAAACCTGATAAAGAATCTGGAAGGACAAATAGCTGTTTATATTGCTGAAAACATTCAGAAATACAATTTGCTTGGGGTGGAAAAAGTGATTGATGAGAATTATTTCAGAACTAACGAAACACTATTTCCAAAGTCTCCCAAAATTGTAAAAGCAAACACACAGAACTATGATAATCAGCGCAGAATGTTTGCTTCGGCATCCAGTATTTTAGATGTTATAAAAACTATTAAACAGTACAAAATCACAAACAACCAAATTGTTTTTATTGGCTCCGAAAACTCACTGAATTACCAGGGAGGAGCTTTGATTGTGCTCGATGGCCAACAGCTTGGAACTGATGTATCAACAATCACAAACCTTTCACCAGCAGACATCGATCATATAAATGTATCCACAAATCCCATGGACATTCAAAGATATACTGGACTAAATTCGGTGGGTGTGATTGAAATTTGGCAAAAGAAAGCAAAGATTGTTGAAACAGATCAAAAGAAAGCTTCCTCGGAAAAGTATAATGGGGAATTCCGGATACCAAATGCATTTATCAGTGAAATTGGTAATTTGAAAAGAGACAGTCGCACAACATTAGTATGGATTCCAGAACAAAAGGTTGACGCATCTGGTCAATTTGAATTTACGATTTCTGCCGGTAAAGTTTTGTCCGATTTTGTTATAAGTGTTCAAGGGATTACTTCTGATGGGATTATGGGTTCTACAGTGGGCAAAGTTTCGGTGGTGAAATAGTAATTCAGGTGCTAACAGTGCTAGTAACCAATTATTTTGAAAGACGAACTATTTTTAGTAATAAAAACTTAGGGTTCTCTTTATTTTAAGCGGATATATTCTGATTAAAGAATATATGCTCAATGTTGTCGGGTTTAGCTTTTCGTACTGACTTATCTTTGGCTCTGAATATTTATTAAAGAGTCAACAATGAAGGTTGCACTTAAATCATGACATTGTTGATATTATATTCTTTTGTAAGAACAATTGAATAATGTCGGTGGTTGTTAAATGTTGAATTAGAGGAACCTTGGTGATGAGGAATTTAAATTTTTTGTTTGTAAAGATTGTGAGTCTTTTTCTGCTGTTTGCAACAAATAAGGTTTATGCTCAACTAAGTATTGAAGGCATTCCCGAAAGTTTTAACCTTTCTCTTAAAAATGCAACAATTATTCCTTCTCTCGAACTGGATTCTATTCATGCTGAAAAGCTTAGCAAAGAGGATTCTGATTTCAAAATTGATAACCGGTATGGTGTAGTTCAGCAGCTTTCGGTAAATATCAAAGACGCAGGAGTAAAGACTGACATTCCGGAGAAAGGCACACTTTGGCAATACGAAATCAATTCGAAAGAAGCTCTTTCGCTTGGTGTTTTTTTTAAGCAGTATAGATTGCCAGAAGGAGCCAGGCTTTTTTTTTACGATCCAACTAAATCATATATTCAAGGTGCATTTTCCGATTTGAATAATAATTCAGAAAACCAATTGCCTATTGCCGATTTTCCCCGAAAAAACCTGATCTTAGAATATTTCGAACCACTTTCGGCCAAGTTCCCAGGAGAACTTATTATTGGTTCTGTATCTCAGGCTTACGTTAACTTGGATGCGGTTGCAACAACGCGCATTGGAATAAACTGTCCTCAGGGAGCTGATTGGCAGGATGTTAAAAACAGTGTTTGCCTGATGACATTTAGCGATTCAAAAAATTCGTACTATTGCACGGGCGCTTTAATAAACAATGTGAAGGAAGATGGAACTCCTTATTTTCTAACAGCTAATCACTGTATAAGCACCGATGCCGAAGCAGGAACTCTGGTGACTTATTTCGGGTACGAAAATTCGACCTGTTCGTCGAGTGATGCCTCAAAAAAGAAAACATTGGCGGGCGCTACACTAAAATCAGCCAATTCGTATTCCGATTTTTCATTACTTCTTCTGAAAGAGTATCCTTCGTCAGATTACAATGCTTTTTATGCTGGTTGGAATGTAGGAGGTGATTTGCCAGCATCTGGTGTCGCAATTCATCACCCTGAAGGAACACCTAAATGTATCGCTATTGATAACAATACGGTGAAAAGCTATCCATATTCTACTTCCTGGGTCGACGAAAGTGGAAAAGTTATTTCAACAACCTCGGCAAACACGCATTGGTTGGTGGTTTTCTCGGCAGGCGATACCGAAGCTGGTTCGTCAGGTAGCCCTTTATTTGACCAGGATAAACGTGTAGTTGGTCAATTGCACGGCGGTGGTGATAGCGAATCGTTATACGGTAAATTATCATTATCGTGGAATTATTCGTCAACTTATACCAAACAACTTGCGCATTGGCTCGATCCTGATAATACGGGTAAAAAAACGTTGGATGGTTTGGGCAAGGTAGCTCCTAAAGCTGCGTTTTATGCTGAGGTTCAGGAGGTTTGTGCCAGTACCCCGGTTTTATTTACTGATAAGAGCACGAATCAACCAACTCAATGGTTGTGGAGAGTTTCGCCTTCGTCATTTCAATTTACCAATGGAACTGACAGCACATCGCAAAACCCACAAATTAGTTTTTTGAAGGATGGAATTTATTCGGTAACCTTGAAGGCAAGTAATACTTATGGTTCGGATCAACTCGTTCAAAATAATTATATTAATGCAAAGAGTAGTCTGAATGTGCGATTCTATCAAGTCAGCAAAACAGATACTACAATTTGTGGTTGCGACCTCAATGCTTTTCCATTGATTGCGCAGGGAGCGTTTACCTATAATTTTTCGGTTTCTGAGAAAGTAAAAATCGACACAGCTATTAAGGCTGATACATTGTTTCTAACACTTAATAGTTCTGCGACCGGAGGTAGTTCGTTTGATACCTGGGTAAAGGTTTCCGGCACACATGGTTCGTGTTCCGCTTCTGATAGTATTTTATTTCATGTAATTGTTCAGCCAAACGACAATATTAAGAATGCAAAAGCTTTATCGTTGGGAAGTAACAGCGGATATTCGAACAGATGCGCTACTACCGAAACCAGTGAACCGGCACCGTCGGCAACCGGTTGTTTGGTTAGCAACAGCTGGTGCCCGAAACTTTCTGGTAAAACGAGTGTTTTGGATAATTCTATCTGGTTTTCATTTATTGCACCTTCAACCGGATTGCTAACCATTGATTCCAAAGGTTTTGACGATCAGATTGCGGTTTATTCAGCCGAATCGGAAAGCGATATAAAAACAACCGGAAATTATACATGTATAGCAGCTAATGACGATCGTTCTTCATCAGATTATACAGCACAACTTGAAAGTCTACAGCTTACTCCAGGGAAAAGATACTGGCTACAGGTTGATGGTAAAAATGCAGCTTATGGCGATTTGTCTATTGATTTAATTAGCAATTCACTGGAAATATATCCCAATCCTTCAGATGGCGTATTTAATATGGTTATTTCAAATCCTGTTGCCGGATTAGCAAATGTTTGTGTTTATACTATCCTGGGACAAAAAGTACATGAAGAACAATTGGCCGTAAGTATGACATCCAATAAGTTCTCTATCGATTTATCAAATCTACCCTCAGGAATGTATTTGCTGAATGTTCAGATGTACGGATATAATCACAGTAAAAAGTTGATATTGAAAAGGTAGTTCAGATAAACCAGCTTAGGATCAATTTATCGATCATAGTATTTAATAATTATATGCCAACTTGTAACTTAACCTTCTATTTGGGCTGGGTGGTAAGGTATTTCCCTGAAATAAACCGTATTGGATACCAGGCGGCAAAAAAACCAATCCCTGAAACAAGTGCAAAAATGGCAAATAAGTCGCTTACTTTTATTTTTACCGGGTAAGCCGAAAAAATAAATGAACCATCTCCGGGAACTTTTAAAATGCCGAAACGGATTTGTATCCAGCAAATAAATATGCCTAAAATAATGCCGATGAATGCACCTGCCAGCGAAATCATCCAACCTTCGAACAAAAAAATGGTGCGTATGAGTTTTTGATTGGCACCCATACTTTGAAGAATTGAAATATCGGTTTTTTTATCGATTATCAGCATTGAAAGCGATCCAAGAATGTTGAATGAAGCAATAACCAGAATAAAGGCGAGAATAAAGAAAATAGCCCATTTTTCTGATTGCATGACCTTATAGAAAACTTCGTGTTGTTCAAATTGTGTTTTTACATCAAAATTACCGCCTGTTTTTTTAACAATAGCCGATTTTACTTTTTCAGCCTGAAATCCTTTTTTTAATCTGACTTCAACTGCACTTACGCGGCCATTCATCTCAAAAAGTTCTTGAGCGTAATTAAATGGAACTAAAACATATTTTGAATCGATTTCCTGCTGGCTCGAAAAAATACCGGAAGCATAAATGGTGCCATGCTTGAATGTATTATCCAACGAGGGCCGGCCCGAAACTTCTTCTTTAAGTGTGTAAATATGAATGGCATCCGAAAAATTCAAACCAACCGAAAGGAAATATGCAACTCCTTGCCCAACAACAGCATAAGGAGCATTGTTTGATTCAAGGATGAATTTTCCACCACTGATAAAGGTCGTATCGAATCCTGAAATTTTATCGTAATCCGTTGGAACACCTTTTATGGTAGCAAAATACATTCGTTTATCGTACATTAGGAAAACATCTTTCTCGATAACCGGTGTAACGGATTGTACTCCATCGGTTTGCCCGATTTGGCCGATGTTAAGACTATTGATTTCAAAGGGTTTGCCGGTCGTTGTGTTCGAGATTTTTATATCGGGATCGAATTCGGAAAAGAGTGATTTAATTGTTGATTCCAAGCCATTGAAAACCGATAGTATAACTACCAAAGCAAATGTGCCCACAGTGACTCCTGCCACCGATATTCCTGAAATCAGGTTAATTACGTTTACCGATTTTTTTGAAACCAGGTAACGACGGGCGATATAAAGGGCTGTTTTCAATATTCTGTTATTTCAATCCTAAATTCCTTTAGCTTTTATTTCCAGGCTTTTACAATCAATCCGGTTCCGCTTTTGTGTGTCATTCCCAGATCAATTAAATTCAGAACGAGAGCAAACGGGAAGGTTACCAGATAGTAAAATGGTAAAACCAGAAAGAAAACTTTGCTTGCTCCCAGTAACAAAATAGGATATTTCATCGAGAGCTTCCACGAGATTTTTCCTGGAATTCCATAAGAATAGCGGGCTTCAATTTTAGTAAACCCTGCTGATTTTAATTTGGTTTCAATATCCTGAATGTTATAACCATCGCGAACATGCTCATCAATAAATCCATGAATACCTTCCTCGTGATCGTGCGAATCCGAGCCACCCTGATCAGAAGGAGTGGAAATTAAAAGCAGTCCGCCACTTTTCATCGAGGCATAAAAATTTCTGAAAACCTGCACATCTTCTTCTATATGCTCCATTACATCGACCGAAAGAATAAGGTCATATTTCGAAGGCTCCAAAAATTGAGTCAGATCGGCCATCTCAAAGTTTACACGGTTTCCAAGTTTTGCTTTCTGCATAAATTGGTTACAATCTTCGATCTGCTCTGGCTTAATGTCAACTGCTTTAATTTCAGCCTTTTTAAACCATCGTGCCATACGATAGGTATATTGTCCGAAACCCGAACCTGCGTCGAGTATAGCGTTAACTTCGGGATCAGCATGAGAACGTTTTCGAAGTTCTTTACGGATGTGCCATGCACGTAAAAGTAACAAATCGAGCAATTGGTAAAACAATTTACGCAAAAACAGATTCTTATTGAATACCATTCCCAATGATCGTTTTATTGGATCGTACTGCATAAATTCAAGGCAAAATTAAAAGTGAGGAAAATAAATCAGAACTTAAATGAATTATCATATTTTCGATAGCAATCAAGGTAAAAGCCTGGTGCATCATTTTGTCTTTCCACGTTACCTTGGCCTATTCTTTAAGTAGCCGGTCGATATTGTCTATATAATCGAGACTATCGTCAATAAAGAAATCAAGTTGAGGAACAATACGAAGTTGTTTGCCAACACGTTGCCCCAGAAGTCCCCTGATGCGCGATTGATGTTGTTTAATTTCGGATAAGGTTATTTTTCCTTTATCTGAAGGGTAGATGCTAAGATAAACCCTGGCTATCGATAAGTCGGGTGAAATGCGGACATTAGTAACACTTATCATAACGCCATGAAACAAATCTCTGGTTTCTTTTTGAAAAATTTCAGCAAGGTCTTTTTGTAAAAGTCTCGATATTTTGTTTTGTCTTGTTGTTTCCATTGTTTTATTTTTATTTATTGCAAAGGTAATTAAGAATCTTGAATGATGAATCTGGAATCTTGAATGATGGAAAGTAAGTTCAAAATTCAAATATTCAGCAATCAGCATTCAAATATTCCACACACTTATTCTATTTTTGCTGGCATACGTTTTTTTATGAATCCTATCTTCGATTATAATTTATGGGGTCTGTTTTTTGCCAGTTTTCTGGCCGCAACGGTGGTTCCATTTAGTTCAGAAGTTGTATTAACAGCGGTTTTGGCTGGTGGAACAAATGTTGTGTGGGCTGTTTTAGTAGCTTCACTGGGCAATTGGGCCGGAGGGATGACCAGTTTTGCATTGGGCTATCTGGGTAAGTGGGAATGGATAGAAAAATACCTGCGTGTAAAACGAGAGAAGATAGAGAAATGGCACAACCGGCTGTATAAACGTGGTGCTTTTTTTGCTTTTCTGACATGGGTTCCTGGTGTTGGCGACATTTTTGCAATTGGCTTGGGTGTTCTTCGCGCTAATATCTGGATAATTGCAATTACAATGTATGTGGGTAAATTACTTCGCTATATCGTTTGGGCCTGGTTAACAGGGTTGATTTTCTGATGTTAACATTCTTTTTGCCTAATAATTTGCTTTCCTATAAAATATTTATTCTTAATGTTCGTCAACTAAAGAACTGATTGATTGCCCCTTCAAAAATATTTAAGGAGCCATTTAATCTTGGGATTTACCGTCCAAAATCTGTCATTCACCTATTGATATAGAGTAGTTGTCTACCTGGTCAACCAACTTTTAATACAAAAGGTAGAATTTTGGATCAAAATGTTAACGCATACTTTACACTTAGGAAACGTTTTTAATAAGAAACGTTTCCGATATTTGTGGCGAAATTAATATTAAAATGAAGATGGAAGAGTTATCAAAGTTTGACGATCCAAAATTTCTGGAGCTAATGGACCGAATTGTTGCAATGGTTTTTGAGCTTGGGATCCGGAACTTAAATATGGATGATATTAGCCGCAATCTGAAGATTTCGAAAAAAACACTATATCAATATTTTAAAAGCAAAGAAGATTTAGTAGAAAAGCTTTTTGAGTATGATGAAAAAAAATGGGATAATGAATTTGCGAAGGTTAATGTCAACGATCATAATGCTATTGAGATTCTGTTGATTGCCAGTTTGATGGTGTTCAAAGAAATGAGCCAATTAAACCCAAAGCTTAAGTTTGAGCTTAAAAAGTATTATGAGCCAATTTTTACTAAATTCTTTATTCGGAAGCAGAACCATATTTACAACCAAATTAGTAAAAATATAAGAAAGGGTATTGAAGAGGGGCTGTACAGAAGCGATGTAAACATTGAGCTTATATCTGGATTATATGTTAAATATTTAGTTGATTCACAAAATCAGGATTTTTGCTTTGTAGAAAACATCACATTCGAGCAGATTTTTGAAGTGATGTTCGAAGCTCATATTCGGGCTATAGCTACACCCGAAGGAATAGCATACTTTGAACGGCGTAAAGCCGAGGTTAAAGGAGCAAACAAAATTTAAATAAATAAACAATTGAAACTATGTTCAAAAAACCAAGCGCACTATTTTTAATGGCAGGAATTTTCCTGTTGGCGAATTTTGCTGTCAGTGGTCAGGATGTTCTAAAGCTTTCGAAGCACGATGCACTAAAGATGGCTTTGCAATACAACACTGACATTTTAAATTCGGAACTTGATCTTAAAATGGCCCAAAAGAAAATCTGGGAGACTACAGCTTCGGGATTGCCTCACGTTGATGGCAAAGGCACCTATACTCACACTTTTAAAGTGCCAACCATGAGTTTTGGCGGTGGTACCGAATTGTCGGACAAGGAAGTTCCGTTTGATCCGGTAAGCATGACTGGAACCATGAGCAAATTAAAATTGCAAAGTGGCGAAATAATTTACCTGAATGCACTGCAAGGTGAAAAAATCGAATTAGGTGTACCAAACAGTACCAATTTTGATTTCACGGTTTCGCAGTTAATTTTCAGTGGTTCGTATATTGTTGGATTACAAGCCTCGAAGGTTTATTTCGGTTACACCAAACAGAATGCCGAGAAAACGAAACTCGATGTAATAGAAACAGTTATCAACACCTATAACATGTTGCAAATTGCCGAAGAAAGTAAAAAAATCCTTTCACTGAATCTCGAAAACATCAATAAAACCTTGTACGAAATTTCTGAAATGAATAAACAAGGGTTCCTCGAAAAAACTGATGTCGATCAACTTGAACTTACCGGTAACACTGTCCGAAATGCTATTAACCAAATTGAAAGTAACCTTGAACTGGGCTACCGGTTACTAAAAATTCAAATAGGCTTGGATGATGCCACAAAAGTTGAACTAACAGATACGGTTGAATCTGATGATTTGCTCACAAAATCGAGCCTCACCTTAATTAACGAGTCGTTTAATATCGGTCAGAATGTCGATTATCAATTGATCAATACTTCAGAAACATCGGCAAAACTTCAGCTAAACTTGGCTAAAGCTGCCTATCTGCCAACTATTTCAGGCTATTACAACCATACCGAAAAGCTTAAACAGCCTGCGTTCGACTTTGCGCCCAAAGACATTGTAGGAGTAAACCTTAGCATCCCGATTTTCAGTAGCGGCGAGCGTTCGTCAATCGTTTCGCAACGAAAAATGGCTCTCGAAAAAGCTCAGAATACAAAGAAATTTGTGTCGAGCAGTTTAATGATGCAGGCAACACAGTATCAAAGCGATTTAAAACTGAAACTTGAAAAATATCAGAATCAGCTGAAAAGCAAACAATTGTCCGACGATATTTATCAAAGGACACTTGAAAAGTACAAACAAGGAGTTGCTTCAAGCATGGATTTGATGAACAGTCAGAACCAATATCTGACGAACCTGACTTCGTACTATCAAAGTATTTATGATTTGCAAAGCGCTAAATCGAAACTCGAAAAATTATACAACATTAATCAGGATACGAAATAGTTTTTGGGGTTAATCATTTGGAAGAAGATAATTTAAAAACAATATGCAAATGAAAAACATTATCATTTATTCAACACTTATTGTCCTTTTGGCATCGTGCAATGGTGCCAAAACCGACAAGAAAGCAGAGCTGGAAAAATTAAAGGCTCAACGCGAACAATTAAATAGCCAGATTTCCAAACTTGAAGCCGAAGTTAATCCAGATGGAAAAACAGAACAGAAGGCGCTTACTGTAAAAATTAGTGAGGCAAAAGTATGCGAATTTAACCACTACATCGAAGTTCAGGGCACTGTTGATGGAGATCAGAATATTGCTGTAAGTCCTCAAACTGCTGGTATTGTAACAGCTGTGTATGTAAAAGAAGGTAGCCCTGTAAAAAAAGGACAGGTTTTAGCCGAGCTTGATGCCCAGGTTCTTAAGCAATCGCTTCTCGAAGTAAATACTCAGTTGGCGCTGGCTAACAGTATTTTTCAGAAGCAAAGCGCTTTGTGGGAAAAGAAAATTGGCAGTGAGGTTCAATATCTTCAGGCTAAAGCAAATAAAGAAGCTTTGGAACAACGTGCCAATACCATTAACGAACAAATTCAGATGGCAAAAGTTATTACTCCAATCAGTGGTACTGTTGAAAGCGTTCCATTACGTGTTGGTCAAATGGCTTCACCGGGTATGCCAACATCAACCGTTCGCGTAATCAATATGAGTGTGGCCAAAATCTCGGCTGAAGTTGCCGAAACGTATGCCGCCCGTATTAAAAATGGTAATGATGCGATTGTTACTTTCCCTGACTTAGGTAAAGAAATTGACTGTAAACTGAATTTTACCAGCCGTTTTATCGATCCTACCAACCGTACATTCACGGTTGAAAGTCGTATTTCATCGAAAGATGTTGAATTGCGGGCAAATATGATTGCCTACATCAAGATTAAAGATTATACCAACGATAAAGCTTTTTGTATGCCAGTGAATTATGTGCAGAATAGTCAGAATGGAAAATTTGTATACGTAGCTAAACAGAATGGTGTCGATTGGATTGCCGAACGCAGAATTATCAAGACAGGACTGGATTACAATGGTATTACCGAAGTTATCGAAGGACTTGATGCTGGCGATAAAGTTATTGTATCAGGCTTTCAGGGCTTGAACCAAGGAGAAAAAGTTGTTTTCTAAACATTAAATGACCAAACATGTCGAAAGAAAATAAATTCAAAGAATTTTTTGCGACAAGCTGGGCGATCGATAACCGGACTAGTATATATGTACTGTCCATCCTTATATCGATTCTTGGGTTAATGAATTATTATTTCATTCCCAAAGAGACTTTCCCCCAGGTTGTTATCCCGTATATTGTTGTAAGTACACCCTATCCAGGAACTTCGCCCGAAGATATGGAGAACCTGGTGACACGACCCATCGAAAAACAGTTGAAGTCGATTTCGAACGTAAAGAAAATTACCAGTAATTCGGTTCCCGATTTCTCATCTATTCTTGTGGAGTTTGAACCTGATTTGTCAATTGAAACAGCCAAACAGCGTGTCAGGGATGCTGTTGATAAAGCTAAAAGTGATTTGCCAACCGATTTACCATCGCAACCGCAGATTATGGATATTGATATTTCGGCAATGCCTGTTATGTATATCAATATTTCGGGAAATTACGACCTGGTAAAACTGAAACACTATGCTGAGTTGGCGCAGGACAAGATTGAAGGATTGAAGGAAATTACCCGTGTTGATATTGTTGGGGCGCTCGATCGCGAAATACAAATTGATGCCGATATTTTTAAAATGCAGGCTGCAAAAGTTACTTTTAGTAACATTGAACAAGCTATTGCATACGAAAACATGACTATTTCAGGCGGGAACCTTACCAACCACGGAACGCGCAATACAGTGCGTATTAAAGGTCAGTTTACCGATGTCGAAACTATTCGGAATATTGTAATTCAATCGTCGAGTGGCGCATTAGTAAAACTTAGCGATATTGCAGAAGTTAACGATGGTTTTGAAGAACAGGCAAGTTTCGCCCGCCTGGATGGAAAAAACGTTATTACCTTGAATGTAATAAAGAAAAATGGGGCTAACCTTCTGGATGCGTCAGACCAGATTAAAACGATCATTGAAGAACTGAAAGAACGCGACTATCCAAAAGATATGCAGGTTACTTTAACTGGTGACCAAAGCCGTTTTACCCGTAATACGCTTGAAGAACTAAATAATACCATTATCATCGGGTTTATTTTGGTAACCATTGTTTTGATGTTTTTCATGGGCTTTACCAACGCTTTCTTTGTCGGATTATCAGTTCCGTTATCGATGTTTGTGGCTTACATGATCATTCCGGGACTTGGTTTTACCATGAACATGATTGTAATGTTCGCTTTTATTTTTGCGCTTGGAATTGTGGTTGACGATGCTATTGTGGTGATAGAAAATACACACCGGTTGCATCGTTTCAATCCAGATATACATATAGCCGCCAAAAAAGCGGCAGGCGAAGTGTTTCTGCCCATTTTGTCGGGAACATTAACAACCTTGGCGCCATTCTTTCCGTTGGCGTTCTGGCCCGGTATTGTTGGTCAATTTATGCACTATTTACCTGTAACACTCATTATTACTTTGTTTGCATCGTTGTTTGTAGCATACGTATTCAATCCGGTATTTGCCGTATCGTTCATGAAACACGAGTACGACAAAGAATTTCAGGAAGGGAGTACTTGGGGAAAACTGAAGATTTCAACAATTGTAATGTGCGCTTTGGCCGTTGTGCTTTACCTGGTCTATTTCACCGGAAAGGTTCATGTGGCATTTACAATGGCCAATATTTTGATTTTTGCAGTTATCCTGATTTTACTTTTCCATTTCTTCATTAAGAAGGCGATCAGTAATTTCCAGGAAAAAACATGGCCGGCAGTAATGGCTTTTTATGAAAGACAATTGCGATTGGTGTTAAAAGGTTCTCGTCCGATACTAATTTTATTTGGTATGATAGGATTGTTCTTTGTAACAATTTTTATTACAGGGTTGGCAAAACCAACAGTTTTGTTTTTTCCTGATGGAGATCCAAATACAGTTTATGTATACATTAAAATGCCTGGAGGAACTCATCAAAATGTAACCGATAGTGTTACCCGGGTAGTTGAGCATCGTGTTTACAAAGCGTTGGGTCAGGCTAATCCTGATGTAGAATCGATTATTTCGAATGTAACTATTGGCGCTGAAGAAGAAGGGTTTACTACATCTGGAACTCCTTTTAACCGTGGAAAAGTTACCATCAATTTTGTGGAACATAAATTTCGCAGCACTGGTGTTTCAACGACCCAGTATATGGAAAAAGTAAGAAAAGAAGTTGCCGATATTGCAGGGGCTGAAATTACAGTCGACAAAGAACAAAATGGTCCTCCAACAGGTAAGCCAATTAATATTGAGATTACAAACGAGAACCTGAATACTTTGATTAAAGATGCTTATGCGTTCCGTAATTATATCGATTCACTGGATATTCCTGGAGTTGAAGAGTTAAAATCGGACTTTGAAACCAATTCTCCCGAAATTATTATTCAGGTTGACAGAGACCGGGCCAGACGTTTGGGTATATCAACCGGCCAGATTGGTATGGAAGTTCGTACAGCCTTGTATGGGAAAGAAATATCGAAGTTTAAACAAGATGAAGATGAATTCCCGATCATGCTACGGTACGATAAATCAACCCGCGATAATATTAATTCGCTTGTAAACCTGCAAATTACTTATCGCGATATGAATACCGGTATGTTACGTAGTATTCCATTATCAACAGTGGCTCGTATCAATTATACCTCATCGTATGCCGGAATTAAACGTTTGGATCAAAAACGTGTAATCACAATTTATTCGAATGTTCTTTCGGGTTATTCTGCAAACGATATTGTTCCGGTAATTAAACGTGAAGCTAAAACATTCCCGCTACACGAGGGTACAAACATTAAGCTTACCGGGGAACAAGATGATCAGGCCGAAACAGTGGCATTCCTGCTTAAAGCCATGGTTATTGCTATTGGTGCAATCTTCTTTATCCTGATCACCCAGTTTGGTTCAGTTGCCAAATCGTTGATTATACTTAGCGAAGTGATATTCAGTATAATCGGCGTTTTGTTAGGGTATGTTGTATTCCACATGGATATTTCAATCATGATGACAGGTTTGGGAATTGTTGCCTTGGGTGGTATTGTAGTTCGAAACGGTATCTTGATTGTTGAGTTTATTGATGCCAGGAAGAAAGAAGGGGTTCCAACTCGTCGTGCAATTATCGAAGGAGGCAAAACCCGTATCACTCCGGTAATTCTTACTGCAACTGCAACTATGCTGGGATTGGTTCCGCTGGCAGTTGGTCTGAACATCAATTTCGAAACCATTTTTACCGAGTTAAACCCACATATTTATTTTGGTGGAGATAACGTCGCATTCTGGGGCCCATTGTCTTGGGCAATCATTTTTGGATTGAGTTTTGCAACGTTTTTAACTTTAATGTTTGTTCCTGCTTTGTATGAACTCGATTATGTGATAAGGCTGAAACTTGCCAGGCGCAAAAACCTGAAACGGATTAAAGAATTGAAAAAATAATAGGTTTTTAATTAATTAGCTTAGAGACTGTTCCATTGTGGGGCAGTCTCTTTTTTTATGATCGGGATGCCTGTTATTCGTCTTTACAAATAGCTTTTGTTAGGTTAATTTCGGTAAAATTGCTTCTGCAATAATCAGATCAACCGGAGTAGTTATTTTGATGTTTTCCTGATTCCCCTCTACAAGATGTATTTCAAATCCAGCCTTTTCTGCAACCGAGGCATCATCTGTAAAGAGGGGATCATACTTTTGTTGAAAAGCCTTTAATATCTGTTCACTTCTGAATGTTTGCGGAGTTTGAATACTAAAAAAAAGGTTTCTGTCAACCGATAAATTTGTACCATCCACCACCTTTCTCAACGATTCGGTTACTGCCAAAACCGGAATTGCATTTCCGCACTTTTGGGCCATTTCCTGGCATCTTTTAAGAGTTTCGTGGCTTACCAGAGGGCGAACCCCATCGTGTATGAAAACAATCCCCTCCTCATTAATTGTTGACAAACCTTTGCTTACTGAATGAAACCGTGTTTCGCCACCTGGAACCAACCGGTGCTTTACCTCAAAAGCATGTTTTGTACATAGTTTTTTCCAGTAATCAATTTGCTGTTCAGGGAGAACTACAATGATTTCAATGTATGGATCGAAGTGGCTAAAAACCTTTATTGTGTGCATTAAAACAGGTATGCCGGAAAGCTCTAAAAATTGTTTTGGCACTGCGGCCCCCATTCTGGAACCAGAACCTCCGGCAACTATTATGGCAAACTTTTTCATTGTTCAAATGTTCCTGACAAAGGTACAATTTCAATATGATTTCATTTGAAAATGGAAATTTGATTTGCAGAATTTGTATCTTGAACGGTGTTCAATGTCTAAAATTTAATCAATATGAATGATGTTTTTGATTTTTTGACCGATTTACGGTTAAATAACAATAAAGAATGGTTTGATGAAAATCGTCATCGTTACGAGGAGAGTCGGAAGAAAGTGCTTTATCTAACTGATATGGTAATTAATGAAATTAAAAGTTTTGATCCTGGAATTGGTAATGTAACAGCTAAAGACTGCGTGTTTCGTATTTTCAGAGATGTGCGTTTTTCGAATGATAAAACGCCATATAAAATTAATATGGGAAGTTTTATTGCCAAAGGTGGGCGAAAAAGTATCGGGGCGGGTTATTATTTCCATATCGAGCCAGGAGGTTCATTTGTTGGTGGAGGAGCTTATTGCCCTCAACCGGATATTTTAAAAGCTATCAGGACCGAAATATTCGACCACCCTGAAGAATTCAAAAAGTTGATTAATAGCAAATCATTTACGGATATTTATACTGAAATGTACGACGATCAGTTGAAAACTCCACCTAAAGGATTTCCCAAAGATTTTCCGGATATTGGGTTACTTAAATATAAATCGTATGCGTTTACCTCTAAAATTTCGGATTTTGAATTGCTAAAAGGCAATTTTGGAAACAGAATTATAACTGCTTTTAAAGAATTAGCCCCGGTAAATCATTTCCTTAACATAGCAATTGACAAATGGTTATAATTTTTCGTGCAGAAAAACGATAGTTTCATTGGCTAAAACATGCATTTCATTAAGAAAATCGACCCAGAACTAAATTAGTTTAAAAATTCGGGTTACTAATAGGCATTATTTCGTATAAATTAGTGGTTGAATATTTTTCACCATCCACCAAAATTCTATAACATGTGAAAAAGGCCATCCGAGCATTCGTTTGGCTTTTTTTCAATCCTCAAATAATCATTAAACATAAAGATAACGCTTGATATTCCGTTTAGGGGTCTTCTCAAATTCTTTATCGACCAAAATAATTGAACCAAGCTGAGCAAATTTTGGAAGTACCTTATTCACATTATTACAATTGTCTTGCATAATTTGATCAAGTTTTTGTTTGTCAGGCTTTTCCTGTTCAATTAATTCCTGATCGGGATAAACAAACGCAATTAGTTTTCCCTCGCGTTCGGTAATTACACATTCGAGAATATATGGAAAGTTACAAAGTTTAGCTTCCAGTTCTTCAGGATAAATATTTTGTCCTGATGGCCCAAGTATCATATTTTTGCTTCGACCTTTAATGTATATGAAATTATTGCGATCGATAACTCCCAGATCGCCAGTATGTAACCAACCGTCGGCATCAATGGTTTCTCTTGTTGCAACATCGTTCTTGTAATAGCCAAGCATCACATTATCACCTTTTACCTGTATTTCTCCTACAACATTGTACGGGTCTTCCGAATCTATACGAACTTCCATACGGTCGACTAGTTTTCCGGCTGAAGCTGTTCGGAATCTTTCCCAGCTGTCGTACGAGATTAATGGTCCGCATTCGGTCATCCCATAACCTACTGTAAATGGAAATTTTATTTGGCGAAAGAAGGTTTCAACTTCTTTATCGAGAGGAGCCCCGCCTATAACAATTTCGTGGAATTGGCCACCAAAAGTGTTTACAAGGCTTTTACGTACCTTTCTATAGAGTAATTGTTGAATTACAGGGACTTTCAAAAGAAATTTTACTACAGGTTTTTGTATGGCAGGAACTATTTTCTTTTTGTATATTTTTTCGATAACTAGAGGTACGGAAAGAATAAGGCGAGGTTTAATTTCCTGGAATGCTTTGATAATGATTTGAGGAGTTGGTGCTTTAGTTAAAAAAGTAATGTGGCAACCAACTGAAACCGGAAATAAAAACTCAAAAAGTAAACCAAATACATGGGCCATTGGAAGAAAAGATACGATGCAATCGCCTGGTTTTAGGGGCATGTGTTCGCGTGCATAGATAATGTTTGAGAGAAGACTTCGTGCAGGAATCATAACTCCTTTACTGAACCCTGATGTCCCGCTGGTATAGGAAAGTATACTTAAGTCGTTGGCTTTGAAATCGTCCAGAATAAAATTTTCGATAGTTGCTTTTCCAGCGAGATTTTCTGAAAAACATTTATACCAAAGCTCTTTCTCGTTTTCGTCGGAAAATACAAACGGTGAAAAATTATTAAGACTTACAATTCCTTTAATTCCTGTTATTTGTTTGGTATCAAGTTTTTCGTAGAGGCTGTCGGCTGTAAAAAGAAAGACTGATTCGGAATGGTTCAAAATGTGATGTATATCTTCAGGATTGAAATCGGGCAAAAGAGGAACAGCAACTGTTCCATAGCCCAATGTTGCTAAAAAAGCCATGGCCCAATTGGAAGAATTACGCCCCCATAATGCAATTTTATCGCCTTTTTTAATACCCGATTCGCTGAAATAATAATGGATTTGCCTGATGACTTGAGCAGCTTGTTCATACGAATAGGTCTTGCCCTGGTGGTCGGTAAATGCTGCCAGGTTCCAATTTTCTTTAAAGGCCTGTGTGTATAACCCGATTAAATTATCTTTCTTCATGATTGTAATTTTAAGCAAAATCCTTTATTCTCTACGAAATAAAAAACAAATAGGATCACATATTTTGTTCAAATTAACTTTCCTTCAACATATTTAGGAAATCGTACTTCCTGCAAAACGACTCTGTTAAAGTACAATTAAAATGGCATTTGGTTTATTGGGTTTTGAAGATATTAATTTTAAAATAAAAATATAACGCTCTGAAATACAAATAAAACTGATTGTTAGCAAATTGTTAGTAACAAATTAGCCGGGACAATGGCAATAAAGAAGTGGCATAATTTTTTTAACTATTTTTATCAGTCATTTACACTTTTAACTTAAAGATTAGATTATGAAGAAATTAGTCCTTGTTTCGTTATTGTTTCTTTTTGCAATTGCTGGTTTTAGCCAGAATGTGCAGCTTCATTATGACATGGGAAAATATCGCCATTTTTTGACTTCAACCGTCGAAATGTTCAAACCTGACAAACATGGAAGTACCTTCTTTTTCATCGATATGAATTATGGCGATGGTGATGAAGGAGATGTTCAAGGGGTTAGTTTGGCTTATTGGGAAATTGCGAGAGCAATTAAATTTGGGAAATGTCCGGTGGCTTTACATGTCGAGTATAATGGCGGTATGGGACAGTGGAAATTTGGAAGTGCAGGTGGTGCCTATACGATTAACGACGCTTATCTTGGTGGTTTTGAATATTCATTAAATGCCAAAGATTTTTCAAAAGGTCTTACTTTTCAGGCAATGTATAAATCAATTCGTGGAAAAAATAAATCATCGTTCCAGTTAACCGGTGTTTGGTATTGGAATTTGGCCAATAACAAGATATCTATTTCTGGTTTTGCCGATTTTTGGAAAGAAGATAATGTTTGGGCTACTGCCAGCGGAACAAAGACAACTAAATTTGTATTCCTTTCTGAACCACAGTTCTGGTATAACTTCAACAAAAATTTCTCAATTGGAACTGAAGAAGAGTTAGGCTGTAACTTTACGGGAAATCCAGCGAAAGGATTCCGCTTTAATCCGACAATTGCAATGAAATATACCTTCTAAAACTAACAACACATGGAATTTATCACCAAATTCTTCAAGCTACAGGAAAATAAAACGTCTGTACGCACCGAGATCGTCGCCGGTATAACTACTTTCATGACTATGGCTTACATTCTTTTCCTTAATCCGAATATTTTATCGGCTACCGGAATGGATAAAAATGCTGTATTCTTTGCTACTGCTATTGCTGCCGGATTTGTAACTATTGCTATGGGTTTGGTTGCCAACTTCCCCATTGCTCTTGCTCCCGGAATGGGTTTGAATGCTTTCTTTGCAACCGTTGCTCTTGCAGGCGTTGGAATGCCCTGGAAAGTGGCGCTTGGAGCTGTGTTCATTTCAGGATGTATTTTTATTTTGCTCACCATTACCAAAGTTCGTCAAATTTTGGTTGTAGCTGTTCCTCAATCGCTCAAAATAGCAATCACCGTTGGTATAGGTTTGTTTATCACCATTATCGGATTGAAACTTTCTGATATTATGTCGGTTTCCGCAAACGTAATTCCGCCGACACTCGAAAAATTAAATGCAACAAAAGGTCAGGCTGGATTAATGTTCTTTGAATGGAATATTGGAATTGGCAGTTTTAAAGATCCAAGTATGTTGCTTTGCCTTATAGGTTTGGCTATTTCTGCAGCCTTAATGGCCTTGCGCGTTAAAGGTTCCTTGTTAATAGGTATCATTGTTACAACAATTATTGGTATCCCGATGGGAGTTACCAAAATCGCCGATGGTTTTTCGCCAATCGCCCTTCCTGATTTCTCGAACCTCGCCGTTTTTGCTCTTGATATTAAAGGCGCTTTAAGCATGGGTATCTGGACTGTTGTGTTCACTTTTACATTTGTTGAATTGTTCGATACATTTGGAACATTGGTTGGTACAGCCAACAAGGCCGGATTGATTGATAAAAACGGAAACTCTCCAAAAATTGGGAAAGCCATGTTGGTCGACGCGTTTGGCGTTTCGTTTGGAGCTTTAATGGGAACCAGCACCATAACTGCTTATGTTGAAAGTGCCGCTGGTATTGGCGAAGGTGGTCGTACAGGATTAACTGCAGTAACGACAGGTATTTTGTTTTTGATTGCGTTGATTTTGGCGCCTTTGGCAACATTGATCCCAAATGCAGCCACAGCTCCTGCTTTGATTATTGTTGGATTGCTGATGGTTTCTGCTATTAAAGAAATCAACTTCGACGATTTTACTGAAGGCTTACCTGCCTTTATGTGTATTGTAATGATGCCTTTTACTTACAGCATAGCTAATGGTGTTGCTGCCGGTATTATTTTCTACACTTTGTTGAAAGTGTTAACCGGGAAAGCAAAAAGTGTACATTGGATGATGTATTTACTCTTTTTCCTGGTTGTTGTCCGATATATATTTCTTACCGAAGCCGCCTGATACATTAAAGAAATATATTTTAAAGCTCCTCAATTTGGGGAGCTTTTTTATTTGTTCCAATAGTCTTCATCGCAAATTCACTTTCCATAGAAATTCTCTCCATTGACTAAGGGCAGGTTTGGCCTCTTTTACCAGTATTATGTGGTGATTAATTGGTGGTTGTTTGTTTATTTTTCTGCATTGGTCCTGGCATTCTTCGATTCTTATGAAATGTTAAAAAACGTTAATTTTACAAATAGGTAAGGTTACAACTTACTTGTTTTTCGTTTAGTTTTGTTTTGTCATTTCACCTATATATTCCTGTAAATCAATATATATAGCAAGGGAGTTTTGTGTTTGGTCCGGGATTTTTTTTAGAAACTTAAAATATATTAACAATAAATATAAATTCTTATATCATCTATGTCAAAAATTCATCTACAACAATTAACCAAAGTTCAGGCTTTAATTGCGGGACTTAAATCCAATATCGAACTAGTGAAAGATAAGGGAATTGATAAACAGTTTATTCAGAAGCTAGAAGTTGAAAGCATTCAGGCTGAGGAATGTAATACTGAATGTGACAAACTAAAATTTGAGCTCAAAAACAAGGTTCGAAGAACAAACATGCAATTCGACGAAGTAAAACGAATGACGCTTCACGCAAAGAAGATCGTTAAAATGAGTTACGACAAAGATAAATGGAAAGAGTTTGGTATTTCTGACCTTCGATAAAATAGGAGAAATCAGTATGAATAGTAAAGTATCGTTGATTAATTTGACAACCGAAAACATAAAAGATTTGGATGAAGAAGATATTTTCGAATTTCTTACAAATGAATTGTCAGGTTTAGAAAAAGATAAACGTTCGGAATATGTGAAAATAATTAGTACAACGTTCGATATCAGGTCGGTAAGTTCCAAAAATAGAGGGTTAAGAGCTGATTTGAAGATGTTTGGCTTCAAGTTTTTTTCAATACCAAACGACAATAAGTTTGTAATGGGAATTAAACGGAAAGGACTTTAAAATCAGGAAATAATACAGTTCGCAGTTCAGGGATAAAATCTTAGGAAGTTTGTTTTAGCCCTCGCGCTTCAGTAAAGTGGAGGGGATGATTTCCCCTCCGCTTTGTATACCAGAATTAATTTTCATATTTCTGAAAAAGTGTACTTACTATGTGTCCGCCAAAACCAAACGAGTTATTCAATGCGGTTCTTACTGGTTGGTGACATAATGTTTGCTCAACCCTGATTCGCGGATCAATAGCAGTATCGCGGTTTTGGATGTTAATTGTAGGTGGAATAAGGTCGTTTTTTACAGCCAAAACACAGCACATTGCTTCAATCGCCCCGGCGGCTCCCAGAAGATGCCCGGTCATTGATTTGGTTCCTCCCACAGCTACTTTCTCCATACAATCAACAAAAACCGTAGCGATCGCTTTTGATTCACTGATGTCGCCAACTGGTGTGGACGTAGCATGTGCATTTATATAGCTAATTTCCTCAGGTTTTAGTCTGGCTTCGCGCATGGCTTCACGCATGGCCAATTGGGCTCCAAGTCCTTCGGGATGCGAGCCTGTAATATGATACGCGTCAGAAGCTAAACCATAAGCAGTCATTTCAGCATAAATTTTTGCACCACGTTGTTTGGCATGTTCCAGTTCTTCGAGCATAAGCACACCAGCCCCTTCTCCAAGTACAAATCCGTCACGGCTTTGGTCGAATGGTCGTGAAGCCGATTCGGGTGTGTCGTTTCGTTCAGAAAGTGCTTTAATTACACTGAAACCACTTACAGCAGCAATCGCGATAGGCGCTTCAGAACCACCAGCCAACATAACATCAGCTTTTCCCAATTTAATCAGGTTATATGAATCACATAGCGCATGGTTCGATGAAGAACAGGCTGAAACAGTAGCATAACTGGCGCCTCGTAATCCATATTTAATTGATATTAACCCCGATCCCATGTTGGGAATCATTTTTGTAATGAAAAAAGGGTTCATTCGGCCTCTTGATTCAGGAGCAAAATACTCCTGAATTTGTTTTTCAAGAGTACCGATTCCGCCAATGCCTGTTGCCCATATTACCCCACAACGCGAACGATCTGTTTTTTCAAAATCTATTTGCGAATCAGATATACATTCATGTGTAGCGGCAAGTGCATATTGTGAATATAAATCATTTTTCCGGGCTTCTGTTTTTTCCATATACAGGAAAGGATCAAATCCTTTCACTTCGCAGGCAAATTGTGTTTTAAGTCCTGACGCGTCGAATTTTGTGATAGCAGCGGCGCCACTTTTCCCCTGTTTAAGGGCTTCCCAGTATTCGGCAACAGAGTTACCAAGTGGGGTAATGGCCCCAAGTCCTGTAATAACAACTCGTTTCATTCGTAATGGTAATTATTGTTGATTTTTATTTTCAATAGGCGAAATTTCTTCCCAAATCGATTGGTGCACGCTTTTAAATGTGTGTTTTCCTAAAACGCGGGCAAGTTGAAGCCCGGCTACCAATGAAGAAAGGATTTGAAGGGCCTGATCATTGGATGGAATATTAAACCGAAATAACCCTTTTTGCCTGCCTTTCTCAAGAGTTTCAGCAATCCAGCCCAAAATTCGTTCAACCATTTTTTGGAGTTCCTGCTGCATGGGCTCACTAAGGGTGTTAATATCAGTTCCGAGTGATCCGATGATGCATATCTTGTTTTCGCGGTTACATTTTAAGTAAAGTTTCATGAATGATTCCAACTGGTGCCATTCGTCAAAACTTCGGTTTTGCATATTCTCAACCATTTCTTCAAACCGCTGACGATTGGTTTTCAATATGCTTGTGCCTAATGTTTCTTTACTGGGAAAATAATAATGTACCGCAGCATTTTTAATGCCCATCGCTGTTGAAATATCCTGATAACTAAAGCCATTGTATCCTTTGGTCAGGATCAGTTCTTCGCCAAGCTCAAGTATTTTTTCGCGTGTTACCGACATTCATTAAGTATTAATATTGGCGCAAATATACTTACTAATAAGTAAAATCAAAACTTATAATGAAAAGAATTTTAATGAATTACAAAATCCAATTTTAAAACTTATTGACTGAAAATTTGAAAAAGGAGAAAACTAGCAGACAACTAACGGTAAAGATGGTACTTACGGTTTAGTGGTGTTTTTGTTGTTATTGGCAAGAACTTTAGAATTTAGAATTTCTCTTCATCTTTTTGCCGATAAAATAGTGGGAGAGGAGCTTTATCTTCCTTTCGATTCAAAAGTCCTTGGAATTGGCAGGCTAAACTTCATAAATTGTCTGGTTACGGGGTGCTCAAATTCCAGCCTATATGAAAGAAGTTTGATGGCTTTCACAGTCCGGTCGTCGTCGTTATAGCGCCGGTCGCCCACAATGGGACAGCCGATGGATGAGAGGTGGATGCGGATTTGGTTTTTCCGTCCGGTTTCAAGCTTTATTTCAATTAAAGCAAAAGGAGACATAGTTTTGAGCACGCGGTAATGCGTAATAGCTTCTTTCGAGTCGGGAACCTCTTGTTCGTATGAAACCATTTTCATGTGGTCTTCTTCGCGCAACCATGAATGGATTGTGCCGCTTTTTTCGGCTGGAATAGCAGTTGTTTGTGCTACGTAAAATTTGTTTATCTGTTTCCAGTTTTCCTGGAGTTTTTCCTTTACAGCCTCTGATCGTGCAAACATGATCAATCCTTCCACGGCCTTGTCGAGCCGGTGTACTACAAAAAGTTGTTCGCGCATGCCATATTTGCTTCGCAGGTAGCTCCTGATTTGAGTAAACAGTGTCTGACCTTCTTTCAACGTATCGCCGCTCGATACAATTCCTGTAGGTTTGTGGGCCACAATCAGCCATTTATCTTCATAAACTATACGTAGTCTAAAATCGTCAACTTTAACCGTTTTGATCGTTTCCTTCTGCAAAAATTCGATAACCTGGCCTTTTAAAACTGCGTCGACAGGTCGCTTTAATATTGCATCACCACACTTTACTTTGTGGTTTTCGATCATCTTTTTGGCTTTCGAATTCGACATTCCGGGATGGTAGGTCAGAATGAGTTCGAGGAGCGAGCAGTCGGTTTTCGCGGTAAATTTCATGGTTTATTGTTTGTTCACCACATAGACACATAGGTCACATAGTTTTAAATTAAAATTCTCCTATGTGTTCTATGTGCCTATGTGGTTATATTTCAATTAAATTGTTAGTCGTAAAAAAGTTCCAAGCGGCAACTGGATGCCGGTTTGCGAAAGCAGGAAAAACTCGCCGAATTCTTTTTCGGCAGGTTCGAGGTAATCGGCCACTACATTGTTGCCAATAAGCGACGAAAAACCCAGCGAATACAGGTTCAGCACCAAAAAGCTACCTTTGCCGTCGAGTAGTTTGGCGCAGAGGCTCATCAACTCGTTGAAGTTTTCTTCCAAAACCCACTTTTCGCCAGTTGGTCCGCGCCCGTAAGCAGGCGGGTCGAGGATAATTCCGTGGTATTTTTTGCCGCGGGTCACCTCGCGTTTCACGAATTTGAGGGCATCTTCCACCAGCCAGCGGATGTCGCGCAATCCGGTCAGTTCCATGTTTTCGCGCGCCCAGGTAATCACGTTTTTCACGGCGTCAACATGCGTGATGTCGGCCCCGGCAGCTTTGGCCGCCAGCGATGCGCCCCCGGTGTAGGCAAACAGGTTGAGCACCTTGCAGCCGTTTCCGGCCTTTTTCACTTTCTGGCTGATGTATTTCCAATTTTCGGCCTGCTCCGGAAAAACACCGATGTGGCCAAAAGTAGTTAGGCTGAGCTTAAACTGAAGTTTGGTCTGGTCCAGATCGTAGCCGATGGTCCAGCTTTCAGGCATTTTTTTGAAGAAAGTCCAGCCTCCGTTTTCTTCGGTGGCAAAGCGGTAAGCCTTTTTCTGCTTGTCGCGGGTATAGCGGGCGTGAGTAATTTTTTCCCATTCGCTTTCTGGCATCCGTTTGTTCCAGATGGCCTGAGGTTCCGGACGAATCAATGTATATTTTCCGAAACGTTCCAGTTTTTCAAAACCGCCACAATCAATCAGTTCATAGTCTTTCCACCCTTTTGCCTGAAGTAAATTCATTTTTTTAGTTTGAAAATGTTGCTGCAAAGTTAGTTGAAAAATTGGAAGAGGTTTAATGTTACGAGTTTCGGGTTTCGATTGCTGAGTTTTAGTCAGGGTTTCACTTTAAGTGAAGCCCTGACTGGTATGACGAGCAAACAAACTGAACAAATAACTGCAAACTGTGACTGGTAACTGCGACTTTTCGAAATAAGCTTCTAATTTTGAGGTTGATTAAAATGAACACCAATATGTTTTTCCGCGATCCGATAACCAGCGCTCAGAATCAGCGAATCAAGAACTTTGCACACCTTCAAAAAGCCAGGGAGCGAAAAGTACAAAATGTGTTTATCGTTGAGGGCGAAAAGGAATATTGCCGCGCGATTGAATACGACTACCAGTTTACGGCCATTTTTGTATGTTTCGATGTGATTCCTGAACCTTATTTTCGAACTATTTCGGCCAATGTAAGTGCTGATGCTGAGGTTTTCCCAGTGTCAAAAGAGGTATTCGAGAAAATTGCTTACCGCGAAGGAAGTGGAGGTATAATTGCTCTTACCCGGCCTAAAAGCCATTCGTTGAGCGACCTGAAATTGCCCGAAAAACCCCTGTTACTGGTGCTCGAAGCCGTTGAAAAACCCGGTAATCTGGGCGCTTTATTGCGCACGGCCGATGCTGCCGGAATCGATGCGGTGGTGGTTTGCGATCCGCAGACCGACATTTACAACCCGAATGTGGTGCGGTCGAGCATTGGCTGTTTGTTCAGTGTTCCACTGGCTGTTTGCAATTCTCAGGAAGCTATTTCGTGGATGAAGCAAAAAGGAATCAGCATTTATTGCACGTACCTGAAGGCAGCAGTTCCCTATACTGAAGTGGATTTCACCCGCGCTTCGGCCATTGTGATGGGCACCGAGGCCGATGGAATCACCGATTTGTGGGTCGATTCGGCTGACCAAAATATCATCATCCCAATGCAGGGCAGCGCCGATTCAATGAATGTTTCGACAGCCGCAGCCGTGGTGGTTTTTGAGGCTTGCAGGCAACGAGGGTTTCAGTAAAATACAGTAAATGAAAAGGTCAGGCGTGGATTATTTTCCTAGGCTATTCATTTTTCGCAACACCTGATGTGCCTGTTATTGTTATAGATGGCTTTGAAAAATAGATGTTATTTTTCCAGAACCGGAGTAAAAAATCAATATCATTTAAGAACAGTTTTCCTTCGTTTTCTTGAAAAAATGGGAGGTTCGATTTACAATGATCGATACAAAACATTGCCAATTCTGTTGACATTTCTTCTGAGAACAACAATCTCATTACCTGATCTTTACTTTGTTCCGGATCAAAGAACCGGTTGTTGGATAACGGGAAAGCGCTGTTGACACCCAAAGCTACTTCCACGCCGCTTTTAGGGTTAAAAAAGATTAATCCGCTTTCAGAAACCTCCGAAAAATCAATCGGTTTTTTTTCATCACCAAAAAATCCTTCTGCTTTCGCACGCCTGTCAGCCTCATCCAATTGTTTTTTCGTCAGTTTTAATGAGTTGTTTAAGTAGTTGGAGTATTCCCCGATAAATTCATTTATTTTTTTGCTTTCGACAAAAGCAATTTGATGCCCACGGTTAAAACCTTTGAATGCTTTCAATTGGCGTTCAAGCATTTCATCCATATTCTGTTCCTGATGGTCTAAAAAATTTACAGCGGCGCGGCTTTCGAAGGAATTTTTTTGATCCAAAACCAAATCGGCGTTAAAGTCATTCATAAAAAATACTCCGGAAAACCACCACTCGCTTTGCCATTTTGCAATACCCATACACACTATTGTGTCAATTTTTTTCAATTCCTGATGATGGTCAAACGATTTTTTGGTCAAATTAAATCTTCTGCCGGAAGCAATATGCTCGATAAAAATATCTTCATCATCTTGACCTTTGTATAAAAAATAGCCGGTTATTTTTTGCGACATATTTCGGATATGGCTACCCTGCGGGTGGTTTCCGCCTAGTATTTCCGAAGCCCATTCTTTACCGGTTAAAGCCAACAACCTGGTATGTAGCTGGTGAAGTTTGCTATCCCTGTTTTCATTTAATAAAGCTGTTAAATTATGGTTGTCTTCACATTCTTCAATTAGTTCAAGTTCGGCTATTTGAAGCCTCAAAAAAGTGTCGGGATAAAACAAGTAAGTTTTAAATAAGATCGTGTCGATCAGGCTTCTGACTTTGTAAAAGTCCGTTTCATTTTCTTCAATCCGGTAATACGATTTCAATACCGGGTTTTCAGGGGCGTTGTCCCATTCTGCATCAAAAACATCGTAAACTTGTGCTGCAATTTCATTGATAAAGCCATTAAACGGTGTTATAAATCTTTCCTGCTGGATGGTGTTCAAAAAATACCAGATTAAGAGACAAATATCTTGCGGGTTAATCTCACCTTCGTAATACTCATCGGTAACGTAAAAAGGCAATGGCTTGCGGTAGAGCTTGGTATGCCGTCTTACAAAGGCAGTCCATATCCCGGTCTCCGAGATGATATCCTCGAAATAAGAGGTAAGAAAGCAGGATAATACGTTTATTTCCTGTCTCTCAAGATACGTTAGTAATAAATACGACTTACTGCCAGAATAAATAGCTTGTTTAACCTCGTTGCTTAATTTTAGGTAATAAATGTCGGTCGGCACTTGCTTGCTATAAGGCTTAAGCTCCAGCCATTCATTGATATAAATTCGCTCCCTAATGTTTTTCATGTGGTTTAGTTTACTTCCTTTAATATCTCCAGTAATTCTAAGGTTGAGAGTTTTGCGCCTTGGTCTGACCCTTCGAGCAACGAATCGGCCATGTTTCGTTTCGTGTGGTGCAACTGCACAATTTTTTCTTCAATTGTATTGTGGGCTACGAGCCGGTAAATGGTTACCGGGCGGGTTTGTCCCATGCGGTGGGCGCGGTCGCTGGCCTGATCTTCGATGGCAGGGTTCCACCATGGATCGAGATGGATCACATAGTCGGCGGCTGTCAGGTTTAGGCCCAGGCCTCCGGCTTTCAGGCTTATCAGGAATAAATCGCTTTTGCCAGATTGAAATGCCTTTACAGCTTTTTCCCTTTCAGGAAGTGGTGTTGACCCATCAAGATATTGATAACTTATTTTCTGCTCGTCGAGTTCGGCCCTGATAATATCTAAATGACCAACAAACTGGCTGAAAACCAGCGCGCGGTGGTTGTTGGCGCGCAGTTCATCAATAATTTCGATAAAAGCTACCAGTTTCGACGAAGGCAATTTTACTTTTTTATCGGCCAGTGCAGTATTGCAACAAGCCAGGCGCAGCTTGGTAATTTCGGCCAATGCCTGTATGTGTTGTTGTCCGGCAGGCCCGTTGTTACTTTCAATCGTTTCGATGGCATTTCGACGCAGTGCTTCGTAAAATGCCATTTCTTCTCTGCTAAGTTCCACTGTGCGGGTGATCTCGGTTTTAGCTGGCAGTTCGTCCAAAACTTTGTTTTTCGTCCGTCGCAGAATGAATGGGGCGATCAACTTTTTCAGGTGGTTACGCTGTTCGGCAATTTCGGTTTTAACATACCGGTTGGTGAATTGCTGAATGGTGCCCAAAAGTCCCGGATTGCAGAACTGGAAAAGGTTCCAGAGCTCGCCCAAATGATTTTGCACAGGGGTTCCGGTTAGTACAAGCTTAAATCCGGCTGAAATATTCATGGCCGCTTTCGACGATTTGGTCTGGAAGTTTTTTATAGCATGAGCCTCGTCGAGAATAGCCATTGCCCAATTGATCTTGCTGATGTTTTCTTCTTCGGTTTGCAATAGTCCGTAAGACACAATAAGTACATCAAAAGGCGACAGCGACTCAAAAACCTGGTCGCGGTTACCTGTTTTTAGCATCACCGGGTTTAAAGTTGGTGCGAATTTCAATAGTTCGTTGCGCCAGTTCGAAGCTACCGATGCCGGGCACACCACCAACGCAGGCCCGTTTTCGGTCAGGCGCAACAGCATGGCAATGGCCTGTACTGTTTTCCCAAGCCCCATGTCGTCGGCCAGGCAGGCCCCGGCACCCCATTCGTTTAGTCGCGCCATCCAGCGGAAGCCTTCTTCCTGGTAGGTACGAAGTTCTGCTTCGAGCGTGGCCGGTATTTCAATAGTTAGTGAGTCGGCATTTTTTATCTTTTTCTGAAGTTCTTTCCATCGCGAGTCGGACTTAAACGAAGCCACTTTACCCGATAAGTCGTTGAGTGCGTGTGCTGCATAAGGGTTGATGGTTGCTTTGTTTTTTTCGATTTGCACTACCGATTCCAGCTCGTTCAGTTGTTTTTTCAGTTCTTCGGTAAGTGCAACGAATTCACCATTATCCAGCTCGATAAATCGTCCGTGCGATTCGCGGTTCTTTTTTAATAGTTCGGCAATGCTGAGGACTGTTTCTTCGTCAATATCCAGCTCGCCATCGAGTTCGAACCATTGTTTTGCACCTTTTACGCTCATGTGTATTTGCCCGAACGAGACCGATTTACGGATACGGAACCGTTCGCCTTCGGGCCATTCAACAACCGCGATGTCGTTATGAGAAGCAATAGTTTCGAGCAATTCGAGGCAATCGTAAGGATCGTTGAAATAAGCTGCCTCTTCGATTAAATCAACATCGAGGCGACTGCCAACCGCATTATTGATCGTATCGGCGCTTGCTGTCTCAATGCTCATTTTTCGAACAGCCACACACTTTTCTCCTGCCAAAGTACCGTAAACCATTTTCCCACCTTTGCCTGGTTTGAGATAAGGAGGCTCTGTTCCAAGTGGTTTCACGAATATTTCGGCTTTCAGGCCATCGCCCATAGGTACTATCTGCACCCTGATTTTGGAATCGGCCTCAATTGTTTTTGCATCGGCATTGGCCTCAGCCAAATGCGAATGAACAGTTACAGCCCCGCTTAATTTCGAGACAACTGCCATCAACTTTTCTTTTCCACTCTTCGGTACCGGAATGCCTTTCTTTATAAGCTGTATAATCTCCTTTTGCTTGTTGCTTAGGGTAATAAGTTTGTAGCGGGTTTGGGTTTCTTTTATAAGCAGAACGTTGCCGTCAGAAATAACGTTAATGTTGGTTTTTAGTACTATTTTGTTACCGCTTTCTTCGGTATAAATTTCGGGTTCGGCCTTTACCAGTTCAACCGAAACAGATGGGTTCGATAGCAAAAATAGAAGCGGATGCCCGCAGAGTTCAACAATTGCTTTCTGAAAATTAAAATCGAACGTGTCTGATCCGTAGTAGTTGTTGTATTGGCTTATGGTTGCGGCAACCCGTTTGTCCTGATCGGTCATTCCATCAACATCGCCTTGCCGTAGCTTTTTCATAGCGATATTTCGGCCCGCAGTCCAGCCCGATTTTGCGCTATACGTTTGCAGTATGGGCTGGATGATCTCTTTTTCTAAGTTGACCAGAAAACAAATACGAGTCGATCTTTCGGTTTTTTCGATGGCTTTGGTTGGGTTCGAAAACAATTGGGCCAAACCTTCGAGCTGCATTTCCCAAATTTCTTGCTTTACAATACGGCTTGTTAAAGGTTGAAAAGAGTCAGCCGGTTGGCTATTTTCTTTAACACTTTCAGAAATTTTCACTCCTGAAGCTTCGAGCATAAAGATCAAATCGGGAATGAGTAACCCGAATTTCTTCTTTTGGCATTCGGTTAATAAATTTTGTGCTGAAACGACTTCATTTTTGTCGATTTTCCCCCGAACAATAAAGGTTACAATCAACTTGAACCATAAAACCAAAGAAGGTTCATATAACGAAAACCGACCGATGTAGTAATTGGCCTTATCCAAATCTTTTTTGAGAAAATAGAGCAACGAAAGCAGGGGTTCAATTCCATCTGGTTCATTTTTCAATAACTTATTGATAAACGTTTCGGCCTTTTCAGGTTTGAATTTTGATGAATCGAATACAAACGACAGCCAATAAAAGAACTCGCGTTCAGGATAAACGACTGGTTTCGATTTTCGGGTGCCGTCGTAGCCTGTTGTGCGCGCCTGGTCGAATAATTTCACCATTTCGTCATAGTTGCCATAAAAAACGGCAATCATTGCCTTCAATAGCAAAGCATCATGATTTTCGATTGGGGCTACACGATTTTGGGCTTCGGCAAGGTTTCCCCTGAAAAATTCAATTTCGGCATATTGTATTTCCCGCTGATGGTTAATCCCGTTGAATGGTCTTTCTCCCTCAAAGAAAAAAGCTAGATGTTCTGCAAAACTAAAATGTTGGATAGCATACCGTTGTATTATTCTAAGGATATTATACGAAAAAGACAGATTGTACCTGAAAACCTTTTGGTAGTCAGGTATATTGAGCATAGGTATGAACAAATGGTAAAATTCGTACGGGTGAGATAAAACGTAGTCTATTTTATAGGAGACAGACGGCGATGTATTGTCGGTGAAAGCGGCAACTATAAATTCACGGAACTTATCATCGGTGTTGGTATTCCAGGAGTACCAGGAATCTCGAAATTGGGTTGCGAATTTGATATATTTTTGCTGAACGAGTAATTTTGGCAGTAACAGGAATGAAAACTCAAATTGAACGCTTACCTGGTTGTTTACACTTTCCAGAAAGCCTTGTTTGATTAGAGAATCAATTGCTTTGGAAATATTGGCCTGCGTGATCTTCAATGGAAGCCATTCCTGTAACAACCGTGGAATTTCTCTTTTTTGTGTATGCGACCACTTGACTGTAAGCAAATTAACTAGTTCTTTTTCTTCGTAAGAAAGTAATTCGTAAGCATCCGGTAAATTCATGCCTTAATCGTTTATTTTGAAATTTGATGTGAAAATAATACAACCCTGAAATTTAACTTCATGTTTTACATTTTCTTGTTCGGATTTTCCTGATGTTTAAACTTCAGCTAAAGTGTGTGCCTGTTTACAAATAATTGACATTAAGCATATTTTGTGGTTTCATCCGTCCGATGTAACTGATAATGCCCTTTATCAGTTATTTTTGAATAAAATTGAATGACGATGGAAGAACCAGTTTTAAACGATCATAACAAGCAGGAATACCCGCCAATGCACACGGCTGAGCATATCCTGAACCAAACAATGGTGCGCATGTTTGGCTGTCCGCGTTCGAAATCGAGCCATATCGAGCGAAAAAAGAGCAAGTGCGATTATCTGCTTCCCGAAGCTCCAACTGTTGGAAAAATTCAGGAAATTGAGGCAAAAGTGAACGAAGTCATCAGACAAAATCTGCCGGTGGGTGTTTCTTTTGTCCAGCGCGATGAAGTGCCCGCCAGTGTTGATTTGAGCAAACTTCCGGAAGACAGCAGCGAAACTTTGCGGTTGGTTTCAGTTGGCGACTACGACGTGTGTGCCTGCATTGGTCAGCATGTTTCCAACACGTCGGAAATCGGAACTTTTCGCATTATCAGTTCCGATTTTGCTGATGGACGGCTTCGGATAAGGTTTAAGCTGGAGATGTAGTTTAGTCATGAATAAGGGTAAAAAATGCTAATTTGACCTAGCGATAAGCTGTACAAATACGAAAATTAGTACAATAACATTATTGCTTTGCCACCTTAATGGCTTGTTGCTCAATGTAAACTGTTTATTTTTGTCTGCTCACGGTGTATATGTCGGTAAAGCAAAAAACGAATAGTTATACTTATTCTCTTATTTTCTAGTTTTGTTATAAAAATTAGTGTCGTTTTTACTTTTATACTATTTCTTCCATATTTGCAGGTAAATAACAACTGATAAACCTACCTGATATGAAAAGAATTCAGCTTCTCCCTTTTTTTCTCATCCTAATTGTCCCCAGAATATTTGCATCAACAGAAATAATACCTAACGAACCAGATTCAGCTTATCTGTTTGCCTACTCAACCGAAAAGAATGCCAACACCAATGGGCTTCATTTTGCCTGGAGCACCGACGAAAAAAATTGGGTATCGATTGGTCCCGAAATGCGTTTTTTATTTAGTGATTATGGCCGTTGGGGTGTGGAAAAAAAGATGGTCGCCCCTTACCTGTTTCAGTCGCCTGATGGAACTTGGCATTGTGTATGGAGTTTAAATGACCACATTGGCGCTTTTGCCCACTCTGAATCGAAGGACCTGATTTATTGGCTACCTCAAACATATCCTACTGTTATCAAAGACAACAATTGCCTTGATCCTGCAATCTCATATAGTAAAGCTGATAATCAATACAAAATCACCTGGTTAAGTAAAGCTCATGGATATTCAAAAACCTTTTGTGTAACTACCAGCGATTTTAAAGTTTATTCGCCAACACAGGAAATTCAATCATTTGAAAGGGAAAATAACCGAAAACAGGTAATAGTTAATGGCAAAACCGAAACAGGAACAATTCATAAAATATCGTGGAAATTGCTTGAAACATTGCTCGACCAACAAAAACTAAAAGAATATCGCGATCAACAATGGGCTGAAACGACGAAAACCGACTCCATAAGATTTGCTTCATTAAAATCGGTAAATGCGTCAGTAACAATAGATAACTCTAAATGCAAAAAAATCAGTGATATGTTGATTGGTGCCTTTTTTGAAGATATTAATTATGCTGCTGATGGGGGATTATACGCTGAACTGATCCAAAACCGTGATTTTGAATATGTATTAAGCGATAAGGAGGGACGCGACAAAGATTGGAATAGTTTAAAAGCCTGGAGTGTGAAAGGAAATGGAACAACATTAACAATCGACTCTATTTCTCCAATCGATGCAAACAACCCACATTACGCTGTACTTCAAATTACCAGACCTGGCGCTTTTTTTCAGAACGAAGGATACGATGGAATTTCAATCAAATCAGGAGAAAAATATAACTTTTCAGCCTTTCTGCGTAATCCCGACAACGAATATAAAAAACTGATCATAAGGTTTTCCGGTGAAAATGGAGAAAGCTATGGCGAGTCAACGATCTCGATAAATTCAATAAAATGGGAAAAGATAGAAACAGCAATTACTGCAAATAAAACCGTGCCCAATGCACGCTTATACATTTGTCCCCAAACTTCAGGTATAATTGACCTGGATATGATTTCACTATTTCCACAGAAGACATTTAAAAACCGAAAAAACGGGTTACGGGCTGATTTGGCACAGATCATTGCTGACATTCAACCTCGGTTTATTCGTTTCCCGGGTGGCTGTGTTTCGCACGGTGATGGAATTGCAAATATTTACAGGTGGAAAAATACAATTGGACCACTTGAGTCGCGCAAACCGCAAAAAAACTTATGGGGTTATCACCAATCGGTAGGTCTGGGATATTTCGAGTACTTCCAATTCTGCGAGGATATCGGGGCTCAACCAGTACCGGTAATTGCGGCAGGGGTTCCCTGCCAGAACTCAGCAACCGGAGGCGCTGGTCAACAAGGAGGTATTCCTATGTGCGATATGGGCCAATATGTTCAGGATGTTCTCGATTTGATTGAGTGGGCTAATGACGATGAAAAAACCAAATGGGGGAAAATTAGGGCCAGGACTGGACATCCGGAACCATTTCACCTGAAATACATTGGAATTGGGAATGAAGATTTGATTAACGATATTTTCGAAGAACGCTTTACAATGATTTTTAATGCCATCAAAGAAAAACACCCTGAGATTACCGTTATAGGGACAGTAGGGCCCTTTTTTGAAGGAACTGACTATGTTGAAGGATGGAAAATTGCCACTAAGCTAAGTGTTCCGATGGTTGACGAACATTATTACGAATCGCCTGGCTGGTTTATCCACAATCAGCAATTTTACGATAAGTACGACAGGTCGAAACCTAAGGTTTATCTTGGAGAATATGCCTCGCATTTACCAGGCCGGCCAACGAACATAGAAACAGCTCTTTCAGAAGCACTTTATCTAACAGCGCTGGAACGAAATGGCGACATCGTAAGTATGGCTTCTTATGCCCCATTGCTGGCTAAGGAAGCTCATACTCAATGGAATCCCGATCTCATTTATTTTAACAACAACGAAGTAAAACCGACTGTTGATTATTTTGTACAGAAACTTTATGGTCAGAACTCAGGAGATGTATATGTGCACAGCGAAGTAAAGCTTTCTGAAAATAGCGAATCGGTTTCAAAACGCTTCGCTATTTCAACCGTTCGTAATAGCGGCACCAACGACTTAATTATTAAGCTCGTTAATATGCTTCCGGTAAAAGTAAACACCCAGATTAACCTGGCAGCATTTGATAAAATTGATCCCAGGGCCATTCGTACTGTCTTAACCGGAACGCCTGATGATAATAAAGCAAGGCCGCTAACTGATACGATAGATGTTTCTTCTGAGAGTTCAATCTCGTTACCTGCATATTCGTTTACAATTCTGAGGATAAAGCTTACAAATAAATAGCTTAAATTGCTGATTATAAATGTATTTAATTGATCACCATCAATAAATAATAATTATAACAAAGAAATTTTTAAAAGAGGTGGCTTATCCAAGAATGTTTCGGTATATTTGATAAATTAAAATCTAATCAGTCAATTAAAATGAACCCGGATGCTTCGCCCGTAATCCTGATTGCAGAAGACGTTGAGTCGAACTTCTTATATTTAAAGGCTGTTCTTAGTAAACTAAGGGCAACTGTTTTCTGGGCAAAAAACGGAATTGAAGCAATAGAAATTTGTGAGAACAACCCAATTGATGTTGTGTTAATGGACTTGCAAATGCCCGATATGAACGGTTATGAAGCTACTGAAATTCTGAAAAAGAGGCTTCCACATATTCCAATAATCGCACAAACAGCTTTTGCAATGTCCGACGACCGCGAGAAGGCTTTGGAGGCCGGTTGTGATGACTATTTGGCAAAACCAATCAAGTCGAAAGACTTGTTGTCTGCTGTTGAAAAATATATTAAAGGTTAAGAACAAGAACCTATGTCACGCAAAAAACGTCCATCAAAATTTCGATGGACGTTTTTTGTAATGTTGAAATCGTTTTATTTACACATCAATAATTACTTTTACAGCCAATTAACAGAGAAGAGATATGTGTTGTGAAGAGATTAACGAAAAAGCTCAGAAACCAGGCATTGAAAATGATTCAGGTCAAAACAAACAATTCCTTTTAGATCAAAGATATTTAAAAATGGCAGCAATATGGGCCCAGAACTCTTATTGCAAGCGAAGGCAGGTAGGTGCACTACTGGTAAAAAATAAAATGATCATTTCTGACGGATACAATGGAACGCCATCTGGATTTGATAATATATGCGAAGACGAAAACAACAAGACCTACCCATACGTTCTACATGCCGAAGCCAATGCCATTACCAAAGTAGCTAAATCGAACAACAGCAGCGACGGGGCAACACTGTATGTAACTTCATCTCCATGTCTTGAATGTGCAAAACTTATTATTCAGGCAGGAATAAAACGAGTGGTTTTTTACGATAATTACCATCACGACGATGGAATCCTTCTCTTGCAGAAAGCCAATATCGATGTAGTAAAAGTTGAACTAGATTAACAAACAGATTTTAATTTATCCATGAAAAAATATTCAATCTATATACCCCTGCTATTGGCAATTACGTTAATTGCCGGTATTTTGATAGGCAATAAATTAAACAAAAATGCAGGTGCCGGTTATCAGACTAATTCAAAAATGAACAAACTCGACGCTATTGTCGATTTAATTCAGAATGCATACGTCGATTCTATTTCGACCGACTCACTGGTTGAAAAAACAATACCGCAGTTACTTAAAAACCTCGACCCGCATACTACTTATATCCCGGCCAAAGAAATGGTTGGTGTTGAAGAAGAAATGAGGGGCAATTTCGGAGGTATTGGTGTTCAGTTCTCTATACAAAACGATACGGTAATGGTGGTTGATGTGGTTTCAGGAGGCCCTTCTTCAAAGTTGGGAATCATCCCCGGCGACCGAATTGTTAAGGTGAACGATACTTTGATGGTTGGTAAAGATGTTAAAAACGAAAAGGTCCTCTCAAAACTTCGCGGAGAGAAAGGAACTAAAGTAAATGTTGGGATTAAGCGCAAGGGGATTAAGGACCTGATGAATTACACAATTACCCGCGGAGAAATTCCGATTTACAGTGTTGACGTCAGTTATATGATTGATGAGACAACCGGCTACATTAAGGTTAGCCGCTTTGGAGAACAGACCTATGAAGAATTTATGAACGGAATGAAAGAACTGAGCCAGCAGGGAATGAAAAATGTAATTGTCGACCTGCGTGGAAATCCGGGAGGATACCTGAATGCAGTTATCCGAATGGTGAATGAGTTTCTCGAAAAAGGTAAACTTATTGTATACACCCAGGGAAATTCGCAGCCACGAAAATCATTCCAGGCCGATAGCCGTGGAATTTACCGCGACAAAGGAATTACGGTATTAATTGACGACTTTTCGGCATCGGCAAGCGAAATTTTCGCCGGAGCAATTCAGGATAACGACCGTGGCTGGATTGTTGGTCGTCGCTCGTTTGGTAAAGGTTTGGTTCAGGAACAAATACCATTCAACGATGGTAGCGCCGTTCGTTTAACTGTTGCACGATATTACACTCCGAGTGGCCGTTGCATCCAAAAACCTTACGATAAGGGGAATGACGAATATTACAAAGACATAATGAAACGTGCCATTCATGGCGAATTTCAAAAGGCAGATAGTATAAAGTACAAAGATACAGTGAAATACAGGACTCCATCAGGACGAATTGTTCATGGCGGTGGTGGTATTATGCCCGATTTTTTTGTTCCAGCCGATACTTCGGGTTATTCCGATTATTATCAGAAGATTACTCAAAAAGGATTGGTTTACCAGTTTGCATTGGATTATGCTGACTCACACCGAAAAGAATTAAGCAAATTTCAGGGTACTATTGATTTTGAACATTACCTCAATAAAATCAATATTCTGAACCAATTTACTGAATTTGCTGAAAAGAAAGGTGTTAAAGTAAACCACAACGACATGAAGGTTTCTTCAAAAGTAATTGATAATCAAATTAAAGCCTATATTGCACGAAATATAATCGGCGAAAAAGGCTTTTATCCGATTATTCAAAATATTGACAAAACATTACTCGAAGCAATAACCAAATCAAAACTGCCGGTTCAGCAAAATTCAATTAGTCTTGTAACTAAATAAAAAGTTGTTCGTCTTACGCAAAAAGTAAGCGAATAAACCATGAATGTAAAAGAATACAACCAATCGGTTGATCTTTATTCAGACAATGTTTTCAGATTTATCCTGAAGAATATCAAAGACGAAGAACGTGCCCGCGATATTGTTCAGGATAGCTATGAGAAGTTATGGCGAAACGCCGAAAACGTTAGTTTTGATAAAGTAAAATCGTACCTGTTTACTACCGCTTACCACACCATGATTGACATTTTAAGGAAAGACAAACGCCAAACTTATATGGCGGACTACCAGATTCCTGAAGATGTGCACGACCGGCAATATTCTGACTTGGCTGAAGTACTGAATGAAGCTGTAAGACAACTGCCCGATATTCAGCAAACCGTTGTTATGTTGCGCGATTATGAAGGATATTCGTATAAAGAAATAGGCGATATTACTGAGTTAACCGAAACACAGGTAAAAGTTTATATATACCGGGCAAGGGTTTTCCTGAAAAATTATATCGGAAAAATGGAGGCAGTACTATGATAACCAGAGATAATTACGAGGCATTGTTCATTGACTACCTGGAAGGTAATCTGCCAGAAAACGAAATCGATCAGTTTTTGGATTTTCTTAATCAGAACCCTGATTTGAAAGAAGAATTACACCGTTTTGAAGATGTTTTTCTGCCGGAAGAACATGTTGTTTATAACGAAAAGCAAAAGCTACACAAAAGTTTGGCTGACGAAGCTCTTCGTCTTGAGAATAAAACTATTGCTTACATGGAGGGAGATTTAGAGAAAAATGAACGAAAATTGTTCGAATCATACCTTGAAACCCAACCAAAACTGCGGAAAGAATACGAGTTATTTACCAAAACAAAGCTGGTTCCTGATTTGTCGGTAAAATTTGCACCTAAAAACAAACTATATCATAAGCCAATCCAAACACTTGTTTTAAATTGGGTCGCTCGTGCAGCTGCCATTGTTGTTTTAACCTGGGGAATAGGTTCGCTTTTTCAAACACCCAATAAACCAAAGATCGCCCAAAACAAAACTGAAGTCATACAAACAAAACCCAATGCAAATGGACCTGAACTTGCGACAGAAACAAAAGTAATATCCCAGGCAACGCTCCGTGAAAATAAAGAATTAGCCGAAAAAAATGAAACAGGAAAAGTTAGCAGGAAGGATGATTCCATTCAGGAAAAGACAGAAATAAAACAGTTGGTACTACCTGAACGTGTAGATGAAACATCAATTATTTTGGCTGAAATTTCTCCGATTAATACCCGGCTTGAAACAGAACTGGATTTGCATTTAGCAATAAGCCAAACAAATAATATAACTCCTATTAATGAAACGCCACGAGTTATGAGCGTTGAAGAGTTTTTGGCACTGCGAGCCAAAAAAGTAGGCAAAGAAGGTTTATTTTCGGCCCAACGTATTGCACGTCTGGGTTTAACCATTGCTTCAGAAATTTCGGGCGAAAGGATTGGTTATAAAGAAAAGGACGGCAAGATTACCAGCGTTGAATTTGAAAGCAAGTTGATGGCTTTTTCAATTCCTTTGGAAAAAAGATAAAGAGCTGTAACATTTCGAAACGCCTTATCGTCTTACGGCAAATTTTAAAACAAAAGCCATGAAACAAATTATTCTCTCGTTAGCAGTAATTATAACATTAAGCTTCAACCTTAAAGCTCAGGAAATCAAAAATGATAAGTTGATAAAGGACAACATTCTTTTAGTTGATCAGGCTGATACAACAGCGAAAAAGGTAAAAGCTGATACAACAGTTGTCAGGTTGGGTAAAAAGGATGTAAAAGTGATTGACCACGATGGTGGTACCGAAATTATTTGGGGTAAAAGAAAAAACAAAGACTGGAAAGACAAATCAGACAAATTTGATGGGCACTGGGAAGGTATTGAATTTGGGTTTAACTCGTTTGCAAAGCCCGATTACAGTATGTATACTTCAGCCAATAAGGATTTTATGTCGCTTAATCAAGGAAAATCTCTTGAGTTCAATTTCAACTTTTACGAACTAAACATTGGCCTTAGTAAAAATTATATTGGACTGGTTTCCGGGATGGGCCTAAGTTTCAACAATTATCGTTTCGAAAATGATTTCACCCTTGAAAAGGGTAGTAACCGAACCGAACCGATTGCACTTGACCCGAATAACCTGGAAAAAACCAAGCTCGTAGTAAGTTACCTAAATGTGCCTTTACTGCTCGAATGTCAAATTCCTGTAAACCAACATGAAGGACGTTTATTTTTAAGTGCAGGTGTCGTTGGTGGTGTGAAAATTGGTTCGCATACCAAAGTTAAATATGGTAATAATAAGGAAAAAGATCGTAGCGGGTTCAATATCAATTCGTTCAATTATGCTGCAACCGCACGGATTGGATATAAGGATATAGCTTTATTTGCCAAATATAGTTTAACACCATTTTTTGCAGACGGAAAAGGCCCCGAACTTACACCATTTACTATCGGAATTAGCTTCACGGATTAATACAGAAACAATGTTCAGAAACGTCGAAAAGGAATTTGTCAGTACTGATAAACTCCTTTTCGATTTTAAAATTTCTATGGTAAAAAGAATTTTGATCGACGCAGATTGCGTATGGGGTTTACGGACGAATGGCCTTACCACATCGGTTTACTGATTGTATCATCAAACTGGCAGACATTGTATAAAAAACGGTTTAATATCATTATTCAAAAATAACAAAGTGCCTATTTTATATTCTTTTTCTGCCGGAATCCAACCGGCTTCATTTCAAGTACTAATTTTTGTAAGGTATAGTAAACAAAAAAGAAGACCCTTTGCCAAGTTCTGATTCAAGCCAAATACGGCCACCCATCAGCTCAACCAGGTTTTTCGATATTGCCAGGCCAAGCCCATTTCCGCCAAACTTTCTATTGTACGAGGTTTCCACCTGCCTGAACCGATCAAATATTTGTGTGTGATATTTAGAAGCTATTCCAATCCCACTGTCAGAAACTATAAATTCAAGGTTCTTTTCGAGTTTGCGAACTCCAAGTTCAATATACCCTTTATAAGTAAATTTCAATGCATTACCCAGTAAGTTAGTGAATATTTGCTTAAGTCGTTCATAGTCGGCATCTATTAAGCAGCTATGGATTGTTTCAGAAAGTTTAATTCTGAATTCTAATCCTTTACTTTCAATTTTGTGACGGAACATTACGTCAATTTCACGAACTATCTTTAATATTGGAATTGATGTAAGCCGGATATTGATTTCGCCTGCTTCAATTTTTGATATATCCACAATATCGTTAATGATATTGAGCAGGTTATTGCCGTTATTTACTATTTGCCCGATAAATTCTTTTTTTTGTTTCTCCTCAAATTCCTCATAAGTCAATAACTCCGAAAAGCCAATAATGCTATTCAACGGAGTTCTTATTTCATGGCTCATGTTTGCCAAGAAAGCTGATTTCAGGCGGTCGCTTTCAATTGCTCGTTCCTTTGCAACAATTAATTCAGCTTCCATTTTTTTTCTTTCGCTAATATCTTCTTTAATAGCAATATAGTTGGTGATTTCATTTTTTTCGTTTTTTATTGATGTAATTGTAGCGCTTTCCCAAAACAATTCACCATTCTTTTTTCGATTGTGAAATTCGCCACGCCAGACTTCGCCTGATGAAATTGTCGTCCAAAGGTCAGCATACGCTTCAGGGTTCATATCACCCGATTTTAATATTCTTGGATTCTTGCCTATAATTTCTTCCTGCGAATAACCTGTAAGTTTAAAAAACTTTGGATTTGCATATTCAATGTTTCCTTCCAGATCGGTAATCACAATGGTCGTCGGACTTTGTTCAATCCCTTTTGAAAGTTTTAAAATAGTTTCATTGGCAAGTTTTTGTTCTGTAATATCGCGGCCAATCCCAACCAATCCAATTACTTTCCCTGATTGATTTGTTAATGGAATTTTGGTGGTTAGGGTCCATCTCCGTCCTCCTTTAATATTCGAAAAGCTTTCTTCTTTATTGATAATTGATTTGCTATACTTTACAACAATTAAATCGTCTTTATAGCTTTGGAGTCCTTCATTGTTTGGGAAAAGGTCCAAATCAGTTTTTCCAATAATTTCTGATTCCGACGAAAATCCCAGTTTTTCAAAATCAGTTATATTCGAAACTATTTTCCGGCAGCTTATATCTTTAACATAGATACTTACAGGTAAATTATCGATTAAGGTACGAAGAAGTGTACGTTCTGCTTTTAACGTATCTTCAGCATGTTTTTTATCCGTTATATCTCTTAAAATTCCGCCAATACCCGTTTTATTGTCTTTAAGCTTGATCGGAAATTTAATTACTTCAAAGATTCTGTCTCCCAGTTTTTCTTCAACTGAAATTTGAGACAATGTTTCCAGGACTTTTTTGTCAGATGATATACAAGGGCTTATTAATGAGAATTGTGCCAACTCCTGATCTGTTTTCATAAACAGCTCATCATTTGATTTTCTGAAAAAGGAAGCCATAGCATCATTTGCCATCAGGTATCGGAAATTTTCATCCTTCACAAAAATCATGTCGGTATCTGCATTTACAAAAGCATTATACCGTGCTTCGCTTTCAATCAGTGCTTGTTTTGCTAATTTACTCTGTGTTACATCATTAATAATAGTGATGAAATACAGAGGGATACCATCGGAATTACGTTGAAGAAAAGTTGACACTTCTGCCCAAACGATGCTTCCGTCCTTATGAATATATCTTTTTTCAAACTTTGCTTCATCGATAAGGCCTTTGAGCATTTTATTGCAGTAATTGTTCGACACAAATTCATCTTCAGGATGGTTAATTGTCAAGAATGTACTTTGTGTAATTTCTTCATTCGAATAACCAAGCATTTCACAAAAAGCACGGTTTACCTGCAAAGAACCATCTAATCCGGTAAATAATTTGGGTACTGGTGAATGCTCAAATAAATTTCGAAATTTTTTCTCGTTTTCAGATAAAGCTTTATTTACCAAATTTTTTTCCTGAATGAGTTTTGCTTTCTGAACGTTCTGATAGGCTTTCTCCGACAATTGACCAGCCATAGTATAAAGTAATTCCGCAATTTGTTGGAATTGGTCAACCGACATGGAAGGAATATTGAAGTAAGCTTTGGTAAATTCTTTTAAATCAGCACCAATCTCACATGCGTACCTAACTATTTCATCATCATTATGCTGCAAATGACGAACTTGACCAATAAGCCATGTTGCTACATGTATACCACCAACTGTAATACTTACACCAGCATCCCAAAGTCCACTTCCTGAACATTGCTGCACAATTGGTCCGTGAGGATTGTATCTTCCAATCATGGCCTCAGAAAGCATACAATTGGCTAAACCTTTTTCGGCACAGTGTATTATGTTATGGCATAAGTGACTAAAATTACTTGGCCGCGTAATGTAAACGCCATCAGGACTTGTAATTAGTGAAGCCACGCCTAATGTAGCCGAAAACTGATCTTGCAATTTTTGTAATTCATTGATATCAAACAACTCATCAAAAACAATCGCTATCGGTTGTTCCATTTTCACTTCCTCCCCTGTTCTCAAAAATTTATAGACAAGAATTAATAAGTGATAATGGTGGAAAAAATCATTTAAATATGTAATTTATTTTGATTAAAAAAGAAAAAATTAAAAAATGATTTTTGATCTTTCCCATTTTTTGGTACCGTTGTATTTTTGTTTTTAAATATTTGATAAAATGAAATAGTCATAAGAGCAAATACTCATATAAACCAAAAATGTATAAATGGCTATTCCATGCGTTGGATTGTTCGACTAAAATAAAATGTTAATACGCAGATTATAAGATGATAAACAAAAATATATGAAACTATTGCTTATTAGTAATTCGACCATGCCCGGAGAGGCATATCTCGATTACCCAAAACATGAAATTAGAAAATTTCTGGGAGAAAAACCTCTTACAATCCTATTTATTCCTTATGCAGCAGTTACTTTCTCATTCGATATTTACGAGCAAAAAGTATCTGAACGATTTGCCGAATTGGGATTTTCTGTAAAAAGTATTCACCATTCTTCCGATCCGGTAAAAGCGGTTCGCGAAGCCGAAGCAATTGTTGTAGGGGGTGGCAATACATGGCAATTGGTATGTATGTTACACGATAATAAGCTGATCAATCCCATCCGTGAAAAAGTAATGAATGGAACTCCTTACGTTGGATGGAGCGCCGGATCGAACGTAGCATGCCCAACCCTGCGCACCACTAACGACATGCCTATTATCGACCCCAAAAGTTTTGACACTATAGGATTGGTGCCTTTCCAAATTAATCCACATTACCTAGACGCCAATCCTGAAGGTCATGGTGGTGAAACACGCGAGCAACGTATCGAAGAATTTATAGCTGTCAACCCTGATGTTTATGTGGTTGGATTGCGTGAAGGTACTATGTTGCATGTGGAAAACCGCCAGATGAAACTGATTGGTAACCGTACTGCCCGAATATTCAAAAAAGGGAATGTATCAATCGAGTTAAGTTCTGATGATGATTTCAGCTTTTTGCTTTAGTGGTCAAATTCTGAAAATGACAAAACCCGATCTGTAATTAAATGCAAGTCGGGTTTTGTTAATTCTATTTATACATGCGGGATACCGAATCGAAGCTTTCCGATAGAATCTCGTGGCACTTTAATTATATTTTTCCTGAAGTATATTATTAGCTTAATGCCATTGCAATAGAAACCCCAATAAAAGTTCCGATAACATACCCCAGAATTCCGACCAAAATGGCAGGTGTAATCAGTTTTTTCTGTCCGAGCGACGCAGCCATCGGTGCGGCAACCGACGGGCCCATAATGTTTGCAGCCGATGAAATAATTGCTTCGTAAACATCGAACTTGAAGAGTTTGGCCAACGAAATCAGAAATATTAAATGAAAGAACATAATAATTAGGTAAAAACCCAGAACAGCCGGGCCAACTTTAAGCATATCAGCTAAATTGGTTGACGCTCCAATTACCGCAAGAAAAATGTACATCATCCACAAACCCAGTGAAAAAGATGTGTCTTCCAGTTTCTTCAGACGTTTAGGAAATAAATTTGCAACCAGAACAGAGATGATGGTGATTATCAAAATACTCATACTCATTCTGGTAGCATATATTTTCTGAATCAATTCTGAAAGAAAATTGCCAGCGGCGGCAATGCTTACAGCAATTAAAACCGAAAGGGCGATCCGTTCAATAGTTATTGGGAAAGTTTCCGTGGTTTGAGTATCTGAATCGTGTTCCCGATTTTCAACCTTTGGTTTGACAAAAAATCGTGCCAAAAATTTCATTGATGGTAAGGCAAACATCAGTAAAATATAGGCATTGGCAGCGAAGTTATCGACAGCAATGGTTGCCGAAAACAACGGATGAGTACTAAAATTCATAATTTCTCCCGTGGCAATAAAATTCATGCTTCCGCCTATTAAAGTGGCTGAAATAACCCCGGCAACATTGCCAGAATCAGGCCCAAGATCGATCAGAAAAAATGCCAGAAAACTTCCAAGGATCACTCCTAAAGCACCAATAAGAAAAGCAACCAGCAACTTTCCTCCTTCCCGAATGATCCGGGTAATGTTGGAACCCATCAACATCATCGGAATTGAAATCGGGATAAAATAACTGTACACCAGCTCGTAAACAGCAACCTTCTGCCTGGGATCTGAAGCCAGCGGAACTACACCAGTCATCGACAATACCGACATCAGGATCATCGTAATCAGGATTCCTGATACCTGCCCTGTCCATTTTTTATGCTCAGACCAAATTCCTAGCGCGGCAGCGCCCACCACAATTGCCAGGATGAGCAAGTTGTTTTCAGGAGATATTATTGACATCTTTTTATTTGCTAAGATATTTTAAAAAGTATCGCTTTACCCCGATACAAGTATTTTATTGCTTTTTAGTTCACATTGAAATGACAAAACCCGACTTGCACTTAATTACAAGTCGGGTTTTTGAGCATAAAAATTTACCAGATTTAGTCTTTTTCGTTCGCCTCTTTCATCGGTTCTTTTTTAAGTAACTTCCCATTGGAATCAAACGAAATTTCAAGTTTATCCTTTCCTTTGGCGGCCTCCATTTCGAAGGTAACTACACCTTTGGAGTCGGTCACTTTTTCAATTTCATCGAACTTGTATTCTGCAAAATCTTTGGTTAGCATCGTTTTAACGGTCTTTGGCAGTTCCTTCTCATTGATTTCAGTCTCCGTTTCAAGCAGATTACCCTTTTCATCAAATAAAGCCGAAGTTTCTACCTTGTTCATCGTAAATTCGGCTTCAAACTCTCCGGGCTTTTCGACGCTCCATTTCACTTTTTGTGCAGATGGAAACTTAACAGCAAACCCCGATTTTGCTTTTGCCGGAATTTTTTCGTCTTTTTGATTTACGGCCGATACGCCAACGACAAAAACTGAGCAAATAACCAGGGCAAGTAACTTTTTCATATCGATGTTTTTTAACGGTTTATGCACCGAAGTTAAGTTACGAGTTTGTCGAAATTTGGGATTTTTGCCTGATCGTCATACAGTGCATCTCATTGATGTATTGGTAATTCAATTCAAGATTATAACTGTTGCAGATTTCATGGGCAATTGCAAGTCCCAAACCATTTGACTCGCTTAAAGTGGTTTGTTTCGAAAACCGGCGAAACATACGGGAGCAATCTATTTCATCTCGTTCGCTTGTATTGGAAATAACTATTTCCTGATTTCCGGACTTTACTTCTATTTTCCCTTTTTCTTTATTATGGCGCAAAGCGTTGCTTAGTAAATTGTTGATAAGAATATCTGCCAACAACGGATTCAGGATAAATTTAACCTGCTTTTCAAGATGAATAGTGACCTCGATTTGTTTCAGGGCGAACAGTTCTTCCAGGTACTCCAATCGCGATCGAACCAACGCGCAAATATCTATTTTGTTCGTTTCAACGAATTGCCGATTCTCAATTTTAGAAAGCAAAAGTAGGGAGTCGTTGAGTTTTGAAAGCCTAATGGTGGATTCGAATGCAGTGCGAATTCGATGATGTTGCTGGTCGTCCAGTGTTTTATCCTGTAACACCATCTCCAGTTTCGACTTGATAATTGCCAATGGTGTCTGGATTTCATGCGAGGCATTTTCTGTAAATTCTTTCAGATTAACAAAGTCCGCCTGAATTTTTTGCATCATGTTTTCAAAGGTATGGTTTAACTGATCAAACTCTGCAATTCCAGTCCGTTCAAAACCGACAACCTTACTCTCCCCAATCTTCCAGTTATTCAACACCGAGAGGCTCTTGAAAAACGGCGTCCAGGCTTTGTTCGACAGCCAGCGGTTCAGGAAAAAAAGCGCCAGTAAAACAATGCCAAAAAGAACGGTCATAAAGGAAAAAATGACCATTTGCAGATCTTCCGATTCGAGCAGTGATTGTAGTAAAACGACTTCGTAGTGCTGGTTGCCTGAATGTACCGAGAAAGTCATCTTCCGGAATGGAACCAACTCCTTTTCCTCCTGATCGTAGGCCATGGTATCTGAAAAAACAGTGTATTGCACTGTCTTTTCAGTGCGTTTGATGAAGATGGAATGATCCGGAGATTCCAATGAATCAATAATAGACGGATTTTGCTGAAGGTTCAGGACGATATACGCCTTGCGCGATTTGAGCATTTCGCGGATATTTTGATTGACCACCTTGTCTAAAGCAAAGTAAAACAGGACACCGGCTACAGAAAATACCAGAAATGTAACCGCGAGAAAACGAATATTAATTTTGGATTGAAGTTTCATTCGTATAAATTTTAACCTTACTATTAAACTTTGGCACGTACTCATGGAATAGCCATTTATCCATTTTCGCTTTGTACCTGCATTATCTCACATGGCTATTTCATGCCGTAAAGGTATACCCTGTTCCGTAAACATTTTGAAAATAGTCGTTACCGGTTCGTTCAAGCAGCTTTCGGCGCAGGTTTTTGATGTGCGAATAAACGAAATCAAATGAATCAGCCGAGTCGGCAAAATCGCCCCACAGGTGCTCAGCAATCGATTCCTTGGTTAGAACCCGACTGCGGTTTGACACAAAAAACATCAGCAAATCGAATTCTTTACGAGTCAATGGAAGTTGGTCGTCCTCTACAAAAACCAGCCGGTTTTCGGGATAAATGATAATTTTGTCGATAATCAGTTTTTGCCGACCTTCAAATTTTCGACGGCGTAACACAGATTTGATGCGCGAATTGAGCTCCGGTAGATGAAATGGCTTGGTGAGATAATCATCGGCTCCCAAATCTAATCCTGAAACTTTATCGTCGAGTGAATTTTTGGCCGAAATAATGATTATTCCAGTTTCAGGATAACATTTTTTTACCTCTTTAACCAGAGATAAACCGCTCCCGTCAGGCAGTCCGACATCAACCAATATGCAATCGTATTCATAAAGATTTACCTTTTCCAACCCCAATTCAACAGTGTTAGCTTTTTCGCACAGGTAACCTTCTTCTTCAAGGTAAGCGACGATTGTTTCGCAAAGAACAACTTCATCTTCAATAACTAAAATCTTCATTCTGTCAAAAATTTACACAAATATATCAGCAAATATTGGAGGAATTTGGAGCAAGAAAAACCGGAATACCAAATCTCTACAAAATTGAATTCTATTTTTAGGAGATAAACTGATTTTGTTATGAATCGATTCATATTTTTATTGCTGTTTCTACCGGTAAACCTGTTTTCGCAAAACCTTGATATTAAGCTTTTAAGGCAAATCAACGAACACCGCAATACACATCTTGACGGCACTTTTAAAACAATTTCGAACAGCGTTTCGCCAATCAGCGTAGGAGTGCCTATCCTGATTTTTGGAACCGGACTGATTGAGAAGAATCAGGAATTAAAACAAAAAGGGTTGGTGGTTGCTGAGTCATTCCTGGTTACCACTTTGGTTGCAACCGGGCTAAAACATGCTGTTAACCGTACCAGGCCGTATGAAACCTACCCTGATATTCAAAAACTTAGTGCTGGTGGAAACTCTTCATTTCCATCAGGGCACACTTCCGATGCTTTTTCAATGGCCACATCATTGAGTCTGGAATTTCCCCATTGGTATGTGATTGCGCCTTCTTATACCTATGCCGCACTGGTTGGATATTCCAGGATGCACCTCGGCGTTCATTACCCAAGCGACGTGTTAGCTGGAGCTGTGGTTGGCGCGGGATCGGCTTTTCTGTGTTATAAAGTACAAAAATGGCTGAATCATCGAAATCGCAAAAAACATCGGTAAACCATTTCGAAAGTAAATAGTCAATTTACAATTAAAACTTCTGAATATGAAAAACTTACTATCAATCCTATGTATTACCTTTCTACTCAGTAGTGGTAGCCTTGTCAGTGCTCAACCGGGATACAAAGTGGTTAACCAGATACATCTCGAAGGCGATGGCGGCTGGGATTACCTCTCGGTTGACGAAGATGCCGGTCGCTTGTATGTTTCACATTCGACAATGGCATTGGTTGTTGATCTGAAAACCGGCAAACAAATCGGGAAAATTGATGGAACCATCGGAATACACGGAATCACTTTTGTCAAGGAGCTGAACAAAGGATTTACCAGCAATGGCCGCGACAATTCAGTAACTGTTTTCGACCTCAAAACCTTGGAAGTAACTGGAAAAATTCAGGTTTCCGGGAAAAATCCTGATGCCATTTTGTATGATTCCTTTTCGGGAAAGCTTTTCACTTTCAATGGCGGAAGTTCGAATGCCTCAGTGATCGATCCCAAACAAGGAAAAGAAATTGAAACCATTCAACTCGATGGCAAACCCGAATTTCCGCAAACTAACGGAAACGGAAAAATCTTTGTAAATATTGAAGATAAAAGTGAAATAAGTGTAATTGATGTTAATAGTCTAAAGGTTGAGAAAAGCTGGTCGATTACCCCGGGTGAAGAACCGAGCGGACTGGCATTGGATAACGAAACTCATCGTCTTTTCAGTGTTTGCGGCAACAAGCTGATGGTTATTTCGGATCCCGACGCCGGAAAAGTAATTACCACATTGCCGATTGGCGATGGATGCGACGGTGTGGCTTTCGACCCTGCCACCAAACGTGCTTTTAGCTCAAATGGTGCTGATGGAACAATCACTGCCGTTCAGGAGGAAAACAAGGACACTTATAAAGTAATTGAAACAGTTGCCACGCAAAGAGGCGCCCGAACAATAACCATTGATAAAACAACACATCACTTGTATTTATCGACAGCCGAATTTGGAGAAGCCAAACCAGGCGAACGCCGCCCTCCAATTAAACCCGGAACTTTCAGAATTTTGGATGTCGCTCCGGTAAAATAGTTTTCGTTAATTAAAGGTTTCATCATTTGGTGAAACCTTTACAAACAATTTATATATTCAACCTGACTTTCACTGAAACAAGATGCAGGTAAAGAAATTCGTCTTGCTTTTGATCTTTTTGGCGGCCGGAATTTCTATTCAGGCCCAACCACTCGATTTCTATCTTCAGAAAGGATTGGAAAATAGTCCGTTGTTAAAAGATTTCAGCAATAAGCTTCTCTCCGGAAAGTTAGACAGTTTGCTTATCAAGGCCAGCTACAAACCGCAGGTCAACCAGGTTTCGCAGGCCATGTATGCTCCGTATTCCAGCAATTTCGGGTACGATGAAGCCATTACCAATGGCGCCAATTACGCGGCGGTGCTCAATGTGGTTCAGCCACTGTTCAATAAAAAATTCAAGGCTAATCAGTTTCAGGAAAATGCTTTGGCCAAACAGTCCATCGCAACCGATGTCCGGCTGACAGAAACCGATCTGAAGCAAGGAATCACAGCTCAATATCTCACAGCGTATGCCGATTGGGAACAAATCCGGTTCAATCAGGGCATTTTGGAACAGCTAAAAAAGCAACAGGAATTGCTGAAAACGCTGGTCGAAAAAGGAATCTACGCGCAAACCGACGCCATGAATTTGTCTATTTCAATCACCGCTCAGAAAATAGCTATCAGGCAAACGGCGCTCCAGTTCCGCAATAACCTGGCGGTATTGAATTTCATCTGCGGAATTGCCGATACCACCACCGCCGTTCTCCGGAAACCGAACCTGAAGGTGATCAACAAATTCGACATCAGCAGCACACCGGCGATGATGAAATTCAAAATTGACAGCCTGAAAACTGAAAATGCACGACAAACCATCGACCTGAATTACCGACCAAAGCTGAGTGCATTTGCCGACGCGGGTTTCATGGCCGTTTTGCCCGAAAACATTCCGCACAATTTCGGAACCAGTTTCGGCCTGAATTTCAGCCTTCCGGTTTACGACGGCAAACAGCGGAAACTTCAGTACGAAAAATTGCAACTCGACGAAAATACAAGGCTTGACTATAAATATTTTTACACAAGCCAGTATAAGCAACAAATCAATCAGTTGTCAACCCAGTTAAAAGAAACCGACGAGTTGATATCGAACATCCGCAGCCAGTTGGCCGAGCAGGAAAAACTCATTGAACTCTACAAAATTGAAATTGAAAAAGGACTGGTTCGTTTTCTCGACTACCTCGCTATCGTGAACAACTACGCCCAAACCAAAAATAATCTGACTACTGCCGAAATGAGTCGTTTGCAAATCATTAACCAAATGAATTACCTCAAATGAAACACATACTTCGCTTATCGGGCTTGCTCTGTCTGGTTGTCCTGTTGGGTTGTTCCGCCGGAAACCAATCGACCGAAGAAGAATCTTCGAAAGTAACCACGCCGGTGACTGTAACTTCAGCAACGACGGGGGTTATCAGCAAAGAAATCAGCCTCCCGGCAACGACGGCATACCTGAAAAAGAACACCGTAAAATCAACAACTTCGGGATATGTTACCAAAATTTCGTGCAACATTGGCGATTTTGTGAAAGCCGGAAGCCCGTTGTATTTGGTAAAAACCAAGGAGGCCGATGCGCTTGCCAGCTTCGGAAAGTCGAATCCTGAATTTGAAGTCAATGGTGAAATCACGATAAAAGCGCCAACTTCAGGAGTGATTTCTGAAGTAAACAAACAGGCCAACGATTATGTGGCCGATGGCGATCAGCTGTGCGTAATTGCTGAACAAAGCAGCCTTGTTTTTTTGCTGAACGTTCCGTTTGAACAAAACAAACACGCTGCAATTGGCGCCCGATGCGAGATTGCACTGCCCGACTCCACGCGGTTGCAGGGAACCATTGTTTCGAAACTTTCGGCGCTCGATGCAGTTTCGCAAACCCAAAGTTTCGTAGTAAAACTGCAAACTACGGTGCAATTGCCCGAAAACCTGACCGCTTCGGCCAAAATCATTGAAAGCACAAAAAGCAACACGCAAATTGTGGAGAAAAGCTGCGTTTTGACCGACGAAACGATGGAAAACTATTGGGTAATGAAGCTGATCAGTGACTCGGTTGCTGTGAAAATACCCGTAAAAACCGGAATTGTGACTGACCGCGAAATTGAAATTCTCTCGCCGCAATTTCTGAAAACCGACCGTCTCATCAATTCTGGACACTACGGATTGCCCGATACTGCACGGATTTCCATCACTCAACCGTAAGAAATGAAAAACTTTTTCGTCTCCCATAAAAATCCGGTGGCGGTTGTCCTGTTCATCATTTTGGCAGCAGGAATTTATTCGTACAGCAAAATGCAATCGTCGTTGTTCCCGGAAGTGACTTTCCCGAAAATTAAAGTCATTGCCGAAAATGGGTTGCAGCCTGTAAGCAAGATGATGATTACTGTTACCAAACCGCTCGAAAATGCCATCAAAAGGGTTCCAGGACTCGAAAACATTAGAAGCATTACCAGCCGCGGAAGCTGCGAAATTTCGGCTTTCATGGGCTGGAAAGAAGACATCGACTTATGCAAACAGCAAATCGAATCGTCCATTCAGCAAATAAAAGACGAATTGCCTGCCGGAACGACCATTTCTGTTGAAAAAATGAACCCCTCGATTTTGCCTGTTTCAGGATACGTTCTGGATGCCAAAGGCCGGAGCAATATCGAAATCAACCAGATTGCCAATTACATCGTGAAACCGTATTTGTCGCAGGTAACGGGTGTTTCCGAAATTCGCGTGATTGGCGGAAAAACGAAGGAATTTTACGTGGAGCTTGAGCCGCAACGGATGAGCGCCCTCGGAATAACGCCGGCAATGATTTCGGCGGCAATCTCCGAATCGAATTTTGTAAGCAGCAACGGCTACCTCAACGATTACAACCGGATGTACCTCACGGTTACCAACGAGAATGTCGAAAATCTGGAAGAACTGAAAAACCTGGTGATCAGCAATAACAGCAAACGAATTCTCCGGCTTCAGGATATTGCAAACGTGCGGATTGCCGAACAAACAGAGTATGTTCGCATCAACGCCAATGGCAAAAATGCGGTTCTCGTGGCCGTCGTCAAACAGCCCAACGCCAACCTGATTGACATTACCAACGACGTGGAAAAGCGGGTTGCCGATCTGAACAAATCTATTTTGCCGCACGGTGTTTCGCTTTCGCCGTATTACGTACAGGCTGATTTTGTGCATGACAGCATTCGCAGCGTAACCGACAGCGTTTGGATTGGACTGGTTCTGGCCATCATCGTTTGCGTCATTTTTCTGAGGTCGCTCAAATCCAGTTCGGTAATCCTGATCACCATTCCGCTCACCATTTCACTCACGCTTTTGGCGTTGCATATTGTTGGATACAATTTCAACATCATGACATTGGGAGCAATCGCTGCCTCCATCGGGTTGATTATCGACGATGCGATTGTTGTTGTTGAGCAGATTCACCGAACACACGAAGAACATCCCGAAGTTCACACCAAGTTACTGCTGACCAAGTCGGTGCGATACCTTTTGCCCGCCATGATTGGTTCATCGACCAGCACTATTGTTATTTTTTTCCCGTTTGTTTTGCTGAGTGGTGTGGCTGGCGCCTATTTCAAAATTCTGGCCAACACCATGATGATCACTTTAGTTTGCTCGTTTCTGGTAACCTGGATTGGCCTGCCAGTCATCTATCTGTTACTATCGGGAAAACGAAAACACACGAAAAAAGAGTCAGCCCTGCACCAACGAAAAAGTGGCCGCTGGATTTCATTTTTCATTGTCAGGCCAGCCATTAGTTTGTTATTTGTTTTAGCGTTGATAGTATCTGTTTACTATATTTCAGGTCGGCTCGAAACAGGCTTTCTTCCGGAAATGGACGAAGGAAGCATCGTTCTCGATTATAAATCGCCTCCCGGAACTTCACTTCAGGAAACCGACCGAATGTTGCGCGAAGTTGAAAAAATGCTACCCTCTGTTCCTGAAGTTGAAACATACTCCCGCCGCACAGGGACACAAATGGGCTTTTTCATTACCGAACCGAACGACGGCGATTACCTGATTCAGCTAAAAAAAGACAGGCAACGATCTACCGAGGAAGTGATTGACGACATCCGGAAAAAAATTGAAGCTACCCAACCGGCCCTCCAAATCGACTTTGGACAGGTAATTGGCGACATGCTGGGCGATTTGATGAGTTCGACGCAGCCAATCGAGATTAAAGTGTATGGCGACAACGCCGTCATTCTCCAAAAATTGGCGCGCCAGATCGCCGAAATTACCGAAGGCGTGAAAGGAACGGCCGATGTTTTCGATGGAATAACCATTGCCGGGCCATCGTTCAACATTGAGCCCGACAACCAGAAACTGGCCCAGTTCGGGATCACTCCGGCCGATTTTCAAAACCAACTCCAGACCCAGCTCGAAGGAAATGTGGTTGGCAATATTTTCGAAAAAGAACAGCAAACAGCCATCCGGATGATTTATCCCGATGCCATAAATACCACAACCGAACGGCTGAAAAACAGCACAGTTTTCCTTCCAAACGGGAAATTGCAACCTATCGATCAACTGGCAAAAATCACACCTGAAGCCGGTTCGGCAGAAATTGAGCGCGAAAACCTGCAAAGTATGATCCCGGTTACTGCCCGCCTGAACAACCGCGACCTGGGAAGCGTAATGAAAGATATTCAGCAGGAAATAAAAACGAAAGTGAATTTGCCACAAGGCTACCATATCAACTATGGCGGCGAATACCAGGAGCAGCAAAAGTCGTTCGGCGAATTGCTGATCATCTTGCTGCTGGCTGCTTTGCTTGTATTCACCGTGATGATCTTCATGTTCAAAGACATCAAAGTGGCTATGCTGATCCTTTTCATTTCGGTTTTGGGAATTTCGGGCAGCATGATAGCCCTGTTCCTGACGGGAACACCGCTGAATGTTGGCAGCTACACGGGCATTATCATGATCATCGGCATCATCGGCGAAAACGCCATTTTCACCTTTTTGCAGTTCCACCAAACACTCGAAACCGCCAGTCCCGACGAAGCTGTGGTTTATGCCATATCAACGCGGTTACGCCCAAAACTAATGACTGCCATCGGGGCAATCATAGCGTTGTCGCCCATCGCATTAGGAATCGGCACCGGTGCACAGTTGCATCAACCGCTTGCCATTGCCGTAATTGGTGGATTTGTAGTCGCTCTGCCTTTGCTGCTGATTGTTTACCCTTCTGCTTTACGATTGATTTTCAGGAATTATACACCACCACTGCCAGAGGAATAGCAAATTTTAGAAAAGACTTTTTTTCAATTCTGCCGGGAAATATTCTGAACCGAAAAGGGAAAGAATTGAAGAAACTTCTTCCAAATCGTGCCGGCATCCCACTAGCGTATTGGCAAGTTTTTGGGCATTTTCTTCGGAAATCGTGCCCGAAAACAATGCTTCTGTAATTCTGCCCTTTTCAACCAATAAACTGACGGAAATCACGCCATTTGCAGTTTCTACGGTATTTGTGAATCGGTAACGGGGCGAATAACCAAAAATCCAGTCCCAGGTTTGGTATTTTTCGATGGCAAGTTTTTTAATGGTTGCTATATCTTCTGAAGTTGGTTCATAAACCCTGAAATCGGGGTAAGTTCCGCAAATTTCAGCAAAAATGAACTGAGTGAATTCTTCAACAGAAACTGGATTCGGCAGGTAATCAGCAATATTAGTTACTTCGCTACGGTTCGATTGAACGGATTTGTCTTCGAACTTCGATAAATCCACCTTTAGTGCACCTTTCAAAACTTCCAGATGACTGTCGAAAAGCAAAGTGCCGTGATGCAGAACCCGGTTTTTGTACACATGCTCAGCATTTCCCGATATTTTTTTGCCGTCTATCAGCAAATCGTTCCGCCCGGTGGTGTAAGCGTCAACACCCAGCTTTTTCAACGCTGCAACAACCGGAACCGTGAATACCTTGAAATTTACTTCTGAAATGTCCTTCACGTTCCGGATAAAAGTGAAATTCACATTGCCAGGATCGTGAAAAACAGTGCCGCCGCCCGAAAGGCGCCGTGCCACCGGAATTTGGTTCTCGCGCACAAACACGTGGTTAATTTCGGCAAGCGCATTCTGGTGTTTCCCCACCACCACCGAAGGTTTGCTGCGCCAAAGCATAAAAAAGTCTTCCTGGAAATTCTTCAGGAAATATTCTTCCGTGGCCAGGTTAAAATACGGATCAGTATTGGTTTGATTGATGCAAAGTGTGATCATTCTGTATGAGTGGTGAATCTGAACCTATTTTATCTCGCCTTTTTCTTTCTTCGTAAGCGATTTCAGATACTCTTTGTTATACGCATCTCCGCGACTAACAAGGTATTCAAAGAAAATGGTGTTGTCCAAAATCACAAAAATGAAAAAAGCCCTGTACGAACCAATTCTTATCCGGTAAGTTGATTCAAAACCTTCCAGTTTTTTGCATTCGGTTAACTTGTCGATAGTTGCGGCGTTCTTAACCTCGTCAATTTTCCGAGCAAGCGCAGTTTTATATTTTCCGCTTAGCTTCTGAGCCGATTTGATAAATGCTTTGGAATATTGAACGTTCATTCCTTAAGCCATTTTTCAAATGCAACTTGCTCTTCAACTGAAGCAGTAACTTTTCCGTCTGGTTCCGAAACCACTAATTCGCGATAAATATCCTCGTCGTTTACAAAGCTGGCTTCAGCGATCAGTAAATTCTCAATAAATGATTTTAAGCTATTGCCTTCAGCAGCAGCCATAATCGAAAGCTTCCGAAAAGTGTCGTCTGGAATATCTATTAATTTTCTTTTTACCGAAACTGTACTCATTTTCCTTTTTTTGTTCAAATATATACAATATATACTGTATATACAAATTTAGAATTCTACCTGTACCCCAATTGTTGGCAATACCGTTCCCGAAGTGTTTTTCACCGTGCGCAACACATAGCGGGTTCCGTTGTCGGTAGTCAGAAAATTGCCGTTGGCATCCTGCTCGCGAACCACCAAATCCTGCGACTCCGACTGGTAATTGTATAAATTCTGAATATCGAAGTAAAACTTCAGCGTCATCTTTTTCAGGTAGTACGATTTGTCAACGCGAACATCCAACTGGTGAAAAACGCCAAACCGGTTAGCATTCAGTTTCGAATTATCCAGGTACGGCCCGCCCTGCAGATTCCACGCAGCAATCAGCGACGAGCGGTTTAAATCCCATGGTGTATAAGGAAGGCCGCCAACAAAACGGAAGCGTCCGCCAACCTGCCAGTTACGTTTTAGCGAAGCGGTGCCGGTCATGCTCAAAATGTGCTTGCTGTCCCATGCCGAAACGATGTATTTCCCGCTGCCATCCTGAAATTCGCTGCGCACCAGCGTGTACGACAAGTTAAGGTTGTATTTTGCGGAGCTGATCCGGGCCTGAAATTCGGCACCGTAAGCACGACCTTTAGAAGTTGAAGTCACCGCCTCATCACCAATCACGCCATAGTCGACGCCTTTGTTGGCCAGCGAAATCTGGTCGTTCACCGAGAATGGGTAATCGCGGTAGTTTTTCAGGAAGCCTTCCAGCGAAAACTGCATGGCAGTAGCCGGTTTGAATTCCAATCCGCCAATGAAATGATCGACCGAAATGTACTTCAGATTATCCTTGTTCACCAACACCGAGTTCTGCTGATAACCCATTGCTGTGTAGGGTGGAAGCTGGTAATATCTTCCTGAATTCAGGTTCAGGCTCCATTTCGGATTAAGTTGATACGAAGCCGAAACGCGCGGCGAAAACTGTTTCAACAGGTTATTCATTTCCAAAGAATAGCTGTTGCCATCGAGTCTGAAACCTCCGGAAAGCGTGAGCCTTTCAGCCAAAAACGTATGGCTAACCTGACCAAAAACGCCGTATTTCACAAAATCCAAACTCGTGTTGTAATTCACATTTTGAACCGTTTCGGAGTAAAACCGCTTTTGCATGGTGTTATTGGTGTAGCGCACAAAATCGGCATTGATGCCAACATTGGCTTTGAAACCATCCATCCGCATGTTGTTTTCGAACCGGATTTTATTTTCCTGTTCCTGCGAGCTGTAATCCAGAATTTTATTGCTTTCCGAACTGTAATCGTTCTCAAGGTACTTGGTTCGGTTGTTGCTCAACTGGCTCCGGCTCACCACAAAAGTCTGATAACTGTTTTCCCTGAAATGCTTGTAAACCGCGCCAATGGTGTAACTCCACTGGTCGTAAACCGGCAATTGGCCTAAAATATACTTTTGCTGATCATCCGGATTTTTAATGTCGAGATTCAAATCGTTGATGTCTTTCGAGGCCAGACCCAAAACCGTGAGTTCGTTTTTTGCATCGAAACGGGTGCGAATTTTAAATTGCATGTCGTTGAAGGTTGGCAAAAAAGGCAGTTTCAGGGCGGTAAAAAGCAACTTCAGGTACGAACGCCGGGCCGAAACGATGAAGGTAGTTTTGTCGCCAAGCGGACCGTCGAGGGTGGCCGAAACTTCCGAAGCACCCAAACTTCCTTTGAACTTCAATTTATCGGCATTGCCATCCACCTGACCAAATTCGAAAACCCCGCTCAATGCATTTCCCCTATTGGAAGGGAAAGCCCCGGAATAGTAATTCACTTCGCGGATCAGGTCGGCATTCAGGATACCCACTGCCCCTCCCGACGCGCCCTGTGTGGCAAAGTGGTTGATGTTGGGCACCTCAACGCCATCGAGGTAAAAACGGCTTTCCGACGGCCCTCCACCACGAATAATGATGTCGTTGCGGAATGAGGGCGACGAAAGCACCCCGGCAAATGACTGAATCACTTTCGAAATATCGCGATTGGCGCCCGGACTTTTCTCAATCTCGCCAATGCCAATGGTCTTCAGCGAAACCGGACTTTCCTCTGTTTTACGGTAAGGCGAGGCTGTTACTTTAATTTCTTCAAGTTGTGTATCGCTTTTGTCCATCCGAATTTCCACGGAAGCCACCTTTGCATTTTTAACTTCAATTTCAGAAGAAAGCGCAGTGTGATAACCAACGAACGAAGCCTGTACACGCACAAAGCCGGTTTTCAATCCATTGATCTGGAAATTGCCGTTATCGTCGGTCACTGCTCCGATATTCGTTCCAACAACCACTACATTCACGAATGGCATGGACTCATTACTTTGGGCATCAATAATACGACCTTTTACCGAGGCCTGCTGTGCCCAAAGATTAACCTGAACACCCATGAGAACTAAAACCAGAAGTATCGTTTTTCGCATAAAATTGGCAGTTTGTCTAATTTAATCAATGAAAAGCTAAACAAGATATACCCGCCAAAGTTTAACTGTCCGGTTTGTTTTTTATAATATTGCTTAAAAATTACGTTTATGAGACTGGTTATTCAACGGGTAAGTTCGGCATCGGTAGAGGTAGAAGATTATTTGGTCGCCGAAATTGAGACAGGGTTATTGATTTTGGCCGGTATAGAAGAAACAGATACCCAGGAAGACATCGACTGGCTGGTGAAAAAAGCCACGCAGTTGCGCATATTTAACGATGCTGAGGGCGTGATGAATCTGTCGGTGCAGGAAGTTGGCGGAAAAATTATATTGGTAAGCCAGTTCACGCTGCATGCCTCTACGAAAAAAGGAAACCGCCCATCGTACATTCGCGCCGCAGCGCCGGAAACAGCCATTCCGCTTTACGAAGATTTGATCGACGAATTCCGAAAAGTACTGGGAAACAAGAAGGTTGAAACCGGGATTTTTGGCGCCGACATGCAGGTTTATTTGGTGAACGATGGCCCGGTAACGATTATTCTGGATTCGAAGAATAGAGATTTTTAGTCATTAACGGACATTTGCTTCGCGTCATTCATTGTGATTGGCGCCATAAACGACGAATGACAATAAATGACAACAGTGACTAAATTTACTTTTACCATCAAAATTTCAAGATATGACAACCAACGAAGTCTCCCTTCCCGAAGCCCAGCAAATGGTTGACCATTGGATCAAAACCATTGGGGTGCGCTACTTCAGCGAGCTGACCAACATGGCCATCCTCACCGAAGAAGTGGGCGAACTGGCGCGTATCATGGCGCGAACTTATGGCGATCAGTCGTTCAAAAAATCTGACGAAGGCAAAAACCTGGGCGACGAAATGGCTGATGTGCTGTGGGTGTTAATTTGTCTGGCCAACCAGACCGGAGTCGATCTGAATGAAGCCTTTCTGAAAAACATGGAAAAGAAAACCAGCCGCGATAAAGACCGGCATCAAAATAACGAAAAACTCAAATAGTTCCAAGTTTCAAATTTCAATTTACAGGTGACCGGCTTGGAATTTGGAACCTGAAACTTGGAACTATTATTTATTGATAATCAACAATTAAATACAAAAAGATATGTCTATTGAAAGTTGTCCACTGTCGCTCGAAGATGTTCAGGCCGAATTGGAATACATCCGCGAAGCCGCTGAGAAAAACCTCAACAAAAAAATGTTTGAAAAAGCGCTTTCATGCATCGATTTAACCACGTTGAACTCAACCGATACACTCGATTTGGTTACCCGGTTTACCGAAAAAGTGAACCTGTTTCCGCAGGCTTATCCTGAAGTGAGTAATGTTGCTGCCATTTGCGTGTATCCGAATATGGCCAAAGCCGTGAAAGAAACCCTGAAAATCGACGGCGTAAAAATCGCTGCTGTTTCCGGAGGTTTCCCTTCATCAATGACTTTCGCCGAACTGAAAATTGAAGAAGCCCGTTTGGCAGTGGCCGCCGGAGCCAACGAAATTGACATCGTAGTTCCGCTTTGGGCCTTTCTGGCAGGTGATTTCGAAACCGTTTCCGCTGAAATTTCTGCAACTAAAAAAGCCATTGGCGACGCTCACCTGAAAGTCATTTTGGAATCGGGTGTGCTTACTGTAGATCAAATCTGGCAATCGTCACAGTTGGCAATCGAAGCTGGAGCCGATTTTATCAAAACCTCAACCGGCAAGTTGCCGCAAGCTGCCACACCCGAAGCCGCTTTTGTGATGTGCCTGGCTATAAAACAACATTTCGAAGAAACCGGAAAGAAAATCGGATTTAAACCAGCTGGAGGAATTGTAACTCCTGAAGATGCCATCTTGTATCTCACTATCGTTCAGGAAATTTTGGGCAACGAATGGTTGACACCCGAGCTTTTCCGCATAGGAGCGAGCCGTTTGGCAAACAACCTGCTCGAAAAAATTACTGGCAGCCCTGCCAAACATTTTTAGAGAACCGCTGTTTAATTCAGCAAAACTCAAAATTCAATTAAAAAAGATTTAAAAATTATGGCACAAATTACTTTAAAAGGCAATGCAATTCAAACCATAGGCGAACTTCCTGTAAAAGGAACAAAAGCTCCTGATTTCGAATTAATTAAAAACGATTTATCTAAAGTTTCATTGAAAGATTTCGCCGGACAGCGTCTGGTTCTGAATATCTTCCCAAGTTTGGACACCGGCACATGCGCCGCATCCGTGCGTCATTTCAATAAAGAAGCTGCCGGATTGGCAAACACCAAAGTTCTTTGCATTTCGCGCGATTTACCATTTGCTCAAGGCCGTTTCTGCGGAACTGAAGGAATCGACAATGCAATCACTTTGTCGGATTTTGCAACCGGTAAATTTGGTAAAGATTATCAGTTGGAAATCACTACTGGCCCGTTGGCTGCTTTGCACTCGCGCTCAGTGGTTGTATTGGACGAAAACCACACCGTAATTTACACCCAGCAGGTTCCCGAAATTGTTGACGAACCCAATTACGACGCTGCTTTGGCTGTGTTGAAGTAATAGAAATTTTAAACTAATATTGAAAAGCTGTTGGCCTCGTGTTGACAGCTTTTTTTATGTCCGGAAATTCCTGAAAGATTGTTATATTTGAAATAAACAGTCTGATTAAATCGAAATCAAAATGACCAAAAAAGATGCACTAAAGCTGTTTGAAGATAAAAAAGTCCGCACCATTTGGGACAGCGGGCAGGAGAAGTGGTTTTTATCCATTATTAATGTCATAGAAATACTAACGAATAGTCCAAATCCCCGAAAATACTGAAGTGTTTTAAAAGCACGACTTAAAAAAGAAGGAAGTCAGTTGGCTACAAATTGTAGTCAACTGAAAATGCAATCGGCTGACGGGAAATTTTACAAAACGGATGTTGCTGATATTGAACAGCTTTTCAGATTAATCCAGCCTGTTTCTTCATCTAAAGCAGAACCCAAACTGTTACAATTTGTAACGGTTTGAGTTACCATTTGATCACAATCTCAACAATATCTTGTTCCAAGGTGTTTTAATTGCTCAAAACTGTAATTATGCACCCTGTTTTAGAAGAAAATATCCGGGAAATCGGGAAACCTTATGTCGATTTGCATTTCCTGCTTTCCTGCCTGAAAGAAGTTCTTCAGGCCAACAACGAAAACGAGCTGGTTAAGTATATTCCCTGGCTGAATACTGAAATTGCTTCCCCCGATGAAGCGTTGGTGCAGAAAGTCACACACCTGTATTCCATTTGTTTTCAGTTGCTCAATCTGAGTGAAGTAAACTGGGCGGTGCAAGGCCGCCGCAACAAACAGCAAAACCAGGCCCCGGCAAACGTAAACGGGAGTTGGGCGCAAACATTCACCGAACTAAAGGAATTGGAAATTGCTCCTGAAAAAATTGTGGACACTCTTTCGCACCTTGAAATTGAACCGGTGATGACGGCCCACCCTACCGAAGCCAAACGAACTGTCGTCCTGAAATATTACCGCGAACTTTACCTTCAGTTGGTAATGCTCGAAAACCCGGTTTACACCAAACACGAACGCGAGCAAATCCGTTCAGGCATTAAGGAAATACTGACCCGGCTGTGGTTTATCGACGATATTTACCTTGAAAAACCACAGGTTGAAACCGAACTCGATAACGTTTTGCATTACCTTACCAAGGTTTTTCCTGAAGTTTTTGAACTGCACGACCGAACGCTGATTCAGGCATGGACTGAGGTCGGATTTGACCCGGAATTTTTAAAGAACTATTGTTCACTGCCAAAAATTAGTTTAGGCTCGTGGGTTGGTGGCGACCGTGACGGGCATCCGCTGGTAACTCCTGAAATAACACGGTACACGCTCGAACGAATGCGCGCCGAAGCCTTGATCCTTAACCGCCGGAAATTGAGTCAGCTCGCCGATAGTCTGAGTATTTATACTTCTGCCGAAAAAATATCGACGGCTTTTCAAGCTAGAAAAGCTGAATTGGAACAACAAATACCAGATATTTCAGAAAATATCCCTTTCAAACTGGCATTGCGCGAGCCCTTTCGTCAATTCGTGTTACTGTTGATCGAAAAACTTCCGGTTCAGGAGAATCATTCCGGAAACTTACAATTGGTGCCCAACAAATGGAGTTATTCGAATTCGGGACAACTTATTACTGATCTGGAATTATTGCTGCAGTCACTTTCGGAATGGGGAGCGCCAATGCTGGCACAAAATGAAGTGGCCCGCTCGTTGCGCTTTGTTCAAAGCTTTGGCTTTCACCTGGCTCATCTCGATGTCAGGCAAAATAGTGAGCACTATCAAAAAGCTTTGAATGGACTGCTTTGCGAATCAGGCTTCGAGAATAAAATATCGCCGGAAGGTTTGGTTGACAGGACTTTCATTCTTCAGGAGATCAACCAGTACCGGCCCTTTGCCCACAATTATTCGGGAAGTACTTCCGAAACGATTAACGTGTTAGGCTACTTATCGGTTTTGGAATGCCACATCAGCAACTACGGCCCTAACGCGTTGGGTTCGATGATTGTAAGCATGACTAAAAAAGTGGATGATTTATTCACTTTTTACCTGCTGGCCCGCGAAGCCGGATTGTACCTGAAAACCAAATCGGGCGCGGCTTGCCAGTTACCAGTGGTTCCGCTTTTCGAAACCATCGACGATTTGCACCGTGCTCCGGCCATTTTAGACGAATTTTTAGCGCATCCGGTAACCCGAAATACACTCACCTTGCAAGCACAGCGCAAAGGCTATAAAAAGCCAGTTGCCGAAGTCATGATTGGTTACAGCGACAGCAACAAAGACGGCGGAATACTTTCGAGCCAGTGGCACTTGTACGAAGCCCAGCACGAGCTGGCCAAAATAGGGCAAAAACACGGCGTAGATATCCGTTTTTTCCACGGAAAAGGCGGAAGCATCAGCCGGGGAGCCGGACCAATGCACTGGTTCCTGAAAAGCCTTCCGCCCGATTCGCTCTGCGGAAAACTCCGGTTGACAGAGCAAGGCGAAACCATCGAGCGCAAATACGCCAACAAGGTAAATGCAGCTTTCAATATTGAACTTTTGAGCTCGGGAACTTTGCGAAACACGCTGCTAAACACCCATCCATACGACGAGCAGTTGTTCGAGCTGGTGAGCTTTATGGCGCACGAAAGTTTTACAAGTTACAATGCGCTCACGCGTCACTCCAGTTTTATCCGTTTTTTCGAGCAGGCTACGCCCATTGATGCCATCGAAACCAGTAAAATCGGGTCGCGCCCATCGCGCCGTACTAACCAGCGAACTTTAACCGATTTGCGCGCCATTCCCTGGGTTTTTAGCTGGACGCAAAGCCGGACCAATATAACCAGTTGGTATGGCGTTGGCAGTACTTTGCAATTGCTCAAAAACGATTATCCTGAAAAGTACAGCCTCCTCAAGGAATTGCTGGTTTCGCACCCGCTCTTGCGATACATCTTAACCAATGTCGATTCGGGTTTGGCAGCCACCGATCCTGAGATTATCCGGTTTTATGCTTCGCTTGTTGAAGAAGAAAATGTAAAAAATGATATTCTGGAACTTATCCTGAATGAATTCGAACTTACGCAAAAGCTTCTGGCCGAAATACTCGAAAAACCATTTCAGGAACGAAGAAAAAACCATTTCTATTCGACCAAATTACGCGCTGTTGCCTTAGATTTGATGCACCAAATACAGGTAAATACACTAAGAAGCTGGCGTGAAGAAAAAGAGCTGGAAAATTCGGCCAATGTGAAGCAACAAAATATCATTCTGCTCAAAACAATAAATGCAGTAGCAAATGCCCTCGGATCAACAGGTTAATTATATGAATTACGAAAAATTGAAATCATGCAAAAAATAATTAGTCAATACTTTAACGAGTTCTCAACCATGAACGAGGCATCGCACAATGCAGTGTTCGAAATTGCCAATCGCGAAGGCATTGAGATGAATAAAATCATTGTAGCCACTTCGTTTTGTTTCGACGAACTTAACCACCAACCGGCAAAAATGAATTTGCCATCGCCACAGGGAACTTTTATCATGGGTGGACTAGCAGGATATCCCTTTGTGGGCGATATTGGTTTAACTGCTTTTGTCGATCATATTCCTGATGGTGGCGCAGCTTTGTTCATTTTTGGATCGCACATTGGCATTTCGCGCAGCGGCGAAATTGGCAAGATCAAACGCGTTGGACAACACCGCCATACCAATACCTGCGGAGCTTTGATGATGGTTCAGAACCACGTTTTATCGGAATCAATTCATGAAATAGATTCGGCCAATTATTCAGCATTTCAGCCCGAATTTCTGGCGCTCCGACTGTTGCCAATGGTAAGCGAAATTCGAAATGCCGAGGTTCCAATCCTGAAAACAACCCATTTGGTGTACGATGAAATTGAGAATGAAATTCTGAAACTGATCATCAGCAATAAGCGGCTTCAGTCAAACTATCCGGTTTACATTTTAGGAGGAATCGTCATCAATACCGACGAATCGCTGCCCAACTATTTTTCGCAGAAGGTTTTTAGAAAAGTAAATTAAAGCGTGGAAAGTATATTTTCAATGGTCATTCGTAGTTTTTTCGGATGACTATTATTTTTGCCGGGTAGTAGTATAATTCACCAGTTCGATCAATGCAGTGCGCGATTCACTTTCAGGAAATCCCATAATTCCGGCAATTGCCTTTTCGCGGAATTCGTTCATCACCTGCGACGCATATTCCAATCCACCACGGCTAACTACCAGATCGACGAGTTCCTTTACTTTCGCCTGATTCTTGTTTTTCTTTTTAATCAGGTTCAAAATGCGGCTCCTTTCACCTGATTCGCAATTATTTAATATATAAAGAAGTGGCAGAGTGATTTTCTTTTCCTTGATGTCGTTTCCGGTAGGTTTGCCTAAAAGACCCTTGCTCTGGTAATCAAAAATATCGTCTTTTATCTGGAAAGCAATACCGGCATCGAGCCCAATCTGGAACATACGCTCAACGACCTCATCGTCTTTAGTCACCGAAGCTGCTCCCATGGCCATGCTGGTAGCAATCAGCGAGGCGGTTTTTTTGCGGATGATTTCGTAATACGTTTCGTTGTCGATGTCCAGTTTGCGGCTTTTGCGCATCTGCAAAATCTCGCCTTCGCTCATGTCTTTTACAGCCCTGGAAATCAGGTGCAGGAAACGGTATTCTTTGTAATCAAGTGTGTTGAGCATCCCACGTGCCAAAATAAAATCACCAACCAAAACTGCAATTTTATTTTTCCAAAGGGCATTAATCGAAAAATTTCCACGACGTTCGTATGATTCGTCAACAACATCGTCGTGCACCAAACTGGCTGTATGTAACAATTCGATTGAAGATGCTGCCAGATATGTAGTTTCGTTAAATTCGCCACACATTTTGGCCGACAGAAAAACAAACATTGGCCGCATCTGTTTGCCCTTGGTTTTCAGAATATAGCGAATGACCAGCTGAAGAAACGGAATATCACTTTTAATGGCTTCTTTGAAGTAATTTTCGAAACTTTTTAATTCTTCTCTAATCGGCAATTTTATAGTATCCAAAGAGGTCATTCAGGCATTTTTTGAATGTTTCAAAAGTAATAAATATATTGATTTGATTCCTTTAGCCTTTCTTTTTGATAAAGTATTGTAATACACTTAAATAAGGGTTTATTGTACACTTATTTGAAAACAATCTTAAATTTAAGAACTTAATAATTATAAAATAAGAATAAAAATCAAATATTCATATATTTGCATCTATAAACTTTAACCCATGTTTAATATTCAGGAAATTGATGCCGACCGTTTAGAGACGGCGGCAAATATGCTAAAAGCAATTGCACACCCCGTTCGGATAGCAATCTTGAAACATTTGGAAGGGGGTAAAAAATTAACGGTAACAGAAATACACGAGTTACTTGGTATCGAACAATCGACAACATCACATCATTTGGGGATTTTGAAAGATAAAGGAGTACTATGTTCACGCCGTGAAGGTAAAAATACATATTACTACCTGAAACATGATATTTTGAGCCAAATTGTTGATTGCCTGCAAAGATGTACTTGCGAAGAGTAAATGCAACTATTCTTTTAACAGACTAATGTTCGACAACAACCTAGCACAATTGTGTACCGTCAAAATGTCAATTCGCTGGTCGTCAACAAGCAAATAAATAATTCGATAACTTCCAACAACAAGCTGCCTCAAAGAATTGTCGTTGAACTCAGGTACTTTTTTCCTGCTTTGAGGTAGAGTTCCAAAACATCGACAGAATATAACAACTTTTCCAGGGTAAGCTCGGCATATCTTTGCGAGTCTTTGGCTATGTATTCGGCCAAATAATTTAAATCCTGAATCGCTTGTTCTATCCAGACTATTTTAACCATTTACCTAACTTCGCTTTAGCGGTTTCTTTAGAATAAATCTTTCCCTGTCTCGAATCATTCATACCTTTTTCTATTTTTTCGAGAAATACCGGATGGTCAATTACCTGATCAATTGTCAGGTTCTCAGGCATCTGTTCTATTACATTGATTATCTGTGTTTTTGTAATCATAAATATCTGTGTTCATTTACGTCAACTTAACCTCACGATGTTCAAAGATACGTTTCTTTACTGAATTCTTTTCGGTTTATATCAGTATCGAAATATCAAAAATAGTCCTTTCAGAAACTTTTTTCCTAATTTCGAACTCCAGAAATTTACATCATGGCAAAAATTAGGGTGACCAAACAATTTGGCTTCGAAATGTCGCACGCATTGCTCAATTACGATGGACTTTGCCGTAACATTCACGGCCATTCGTACAAGCTTCAGATTACGGTTAAAGGTGAACCGGCAAACGAACCAGGTAGTCCCAAGGATGGAATGGTAATCGACTTTAGTATACTGAAGAAAATGGTTCAAGAGCAAATCATTAACCAACTCGATCATTCGCTGATGATCAATGAAAATGCGCCAACCGATAAACTAAATGCCTTGGGCGAAATGTACGAACGACACCAGGTTGTGCCGTTTCAACCAACCTCCGAAAATCTGGTTGTTTATATTGCCGAAAAAGTGAAACAACTTCTCCCTGAACATATTGAGCTTTTTTGTGTTCGTTTGTTCGAAACAGGCAGTTCGTTTGCCGAATGGTATGCCGAAGATCAGTAAGAATAGCCGCCCCTAAATCCCCTCCCCAAGAGGGGACTTTAAGAGTGACGCACAAATTGTAAATAAATAAATCGTAAATCTTTTGAAAATGGTCCTCCACGACAATACCGATAAACGCCTTTTTCTGCTCGATGCGTATGCGTTGATCTACAGATCATATTTTGCATTCATCAAAAATCCACGATTCAATTCCAAAGGACTGAATACCTCGGCCATGTATGGTTTTGTGAATACGCTCGAACAGTTGCTGAACGAGCAAAAACCTTCGCATATCGCGGTTGTTTTTGACTTGAATGTGCCGACTTTTCGTCACGAAATGTTCGATGCCTATAAAGCCAATCGCGAGGCAATGCCCGAAGACCTTCAGAAATCCATTCCATACATCAGGAGGATTATTGAAGCTTACAATATTCCGATCCTTGAAAAAGCTGGATTTGAGGCTGATGATGTTATTGGAACTTTGGCAAAAAAAGCCGAAACGATGGGTTATACCACATACATGATGACACCCGATAAGGACTACGCCCAATTGGTCTCTGAAAATATTTTCATGTATAAGCCGTCGCGTGGTGGCGAAGCTCCCGAAATTTGGGGTATTCCGCAGGTAAAAGAAAATTTTGAAATAGACGATCCGCTTCAGGTTATTGATATTCTGGGACTAATGGGCGATACTGCCGATAATATTCCAGGTTGCCCTGGTGTTGGTCCCAAAACCGCAATGAAATTAATTTCGACCTACAAATCAATAGATGGGATTTACCAGAACATCAGCGACCAGAAAGGAAAGCTGAAAGAGAACCTGGTTGAGCACGAGCAGCAGGTACGTATGTCGCGAAAATTAGCCGAGATTATTCTGGATGTACCGGTTGATTTCGACGAAAGTAAGCTTATTATGGAAAATCCAAATTTCCAAAAGCTAAATGAAATTTATACCGAGCTCGAATTCAGGCAGTTTATAAAAAAGCAGGAAACAAAACCTTTAGCAGCCAACGATAATCTTTTTGAACAAGGTTCACTCTTTAACAATTTTATTCAGCCAATAGAGCAGAAACAGGTATTAGAAGCCAAAACGATCGACACAATTGAAACCATTCCACACCAGTATTACCTGATTGAAACCGCCGAGCAACGGGCTAGCCTCCGGGCTGAACTTTCGGTGCAAAAAGAATTTTGTTTCGATACTGAAACTACCGGGCTAGATACAATTACTGCAGAACTGGTTTGTATGTCATTTTCATTCCGCCCGCACGAGGCATATTGCGTTACTTTGCCCGAAAATAGGGAGCAGGCGACGGCAATTGTTCAGGAATTCTGTTTTGTTTTTGGCGACGAAAAAATCCTGAAAATTGGTCAAAACATTAAATACGATTTATCAATCCTGAAAAACTATGGATTAGAAATTCGCGGGCCGTTGTTCGATACTATGATAGCGCATTACCTTATTCAGCCTGAAATGCGCCATAACCTCGATGACTTGTGCGAGCAATATCTTAATTTCAGGAAAATTACTACCGACACGTTAATTGGAGGTAAAGGTTTATTCCAGAAAACCATGCGCGATGCCAGCTCCATCCAATTACGCGACTATGCCTGTGAAGATGCCGATTTTACACTTCAACTTAAACAAGTACTTGAGCCAGAATTAAGTGCAACCGGAACACGCCAGTTGTTCGACGAAGTGGAAATGCCGCTAATCCCGGTTTTGGCCGACATGGAGATGACAGGTGTAAAATTAAATACTTCGGAATTAACAGTTTATGCCGAAATTTTGAGAAAACAAATCATTGAGATTGAACGCGAAATCATTTCAATGGCGGGTGAAGAATTTAATATTTCGTCGCCGAAACAGCTTGGGGTCATTTTATTCGAAAAAATGAAGATAGACCCGAATGCGAAGATGACCAAAACCAAGCAATATTCCACTTCGGAAGAAACGCTCGAAAAACTTCAGGATAAAAATCCGATTGTAGCCAAAATTCTGGAATACCGCGGCTTGAAAAAGCTACTTACTACTTATGTGGAAGCCTTGCCTCAGCAAATCAATCCGAAAACAAATCGCATTCATACCAATTTTAACCAGACTATTGCAGCAACCGGTCGCCTGAGTTCAACAAATCCAAATCTGCAAAACATCCCTATTCGTGACGAAAATGGCCGCGAACTGCGTAAAGCATTTATTCCTTCCGACGACAAACATACCTTTCTTTCGGCTGACTACTCGCAAATCGAATTACGAATCATGGCCGCGTTGAGCAAAGACCAACAAATGATCGACGCATTCCTCCACAATCAGGATATTCACGCAATTACAGCATCAAAAATCTATAAAATACCGGTTGATCAGGTCACTTCGGATATGCGCCGGAAAGCAAAAACAGCCAATTTCGGAATCATCTACGGTATTTCATCATTTGGCCTCTCACAGCGGCTAAATATTCCGCGAACTGAAGCAAAGCAATTGATTGACGGATACTTTGAAAATTTTCCGAATGTAAAAAAATACATGGACACCAGTATAGAAGTTGCCCGCGGAAAAGGATATGTTGAAACCATTAAAGGAAGGAAACGATACCTCAATGATATTAACTCGGCCAATGCAATTGTTCGCGGTGTTGCCGAGCGAAATGCTATCAATGCCCCAATTCAGGGTTCGGCTGCCGACATCATTAAAATTGCGATGATCAACATCTGGAAAGAAATAAACCGGCAAAAATTACGCTCAAAAATGATTCTTCAAGTTCACGACGAGTTGAATTTCGATGTGTGGAAACCCGAACTTGAGCAAATAAAAGCTATTGTAAAACATGAAATGGAAAATGCTGTAAACATTGGAGTGCCTTTGACTGTTGAAATGAACGCAGGAGACAACTGGCTCGATGCCCATTAACAATGGGAAATAGTTAGTAATTAACAGAAAATCGCAATGACATTTTTTTGCCTGATTATTAACTTTTAGGTGCCACAAAGTTTATCCTCCCCAAATCATAAAACTGAAATGAAACAAAAACCTGAAATGAAAGAAGTATTGGTTACTGAAGACGACTACCGGGAAGCTTTAAAACGTTTTCTTGAAATATGTGATGCAGAAGAAGGCTCACCTGAGGCCGAAGAGCTTGAACATTTGATGACACTTATGGAAATTTATGAACAGGAAAACTGCTCTTGAAAGTGAGTAGTTTTAAAACCTGTTGAAAATCTCAGAAACAGCAGCATTATACTTTTGCAAATTGCCTGATTTTTTTATCAGTTTCATCACCTTGTGCGGATCGCTGAACGATTCACTGAAATAAGCCCAGAATTGATTCATTCTCTGCAGAATATGACCAGAGCCCTCTAAGCGTAACGAATAAGCTTCGAATAAACGGTCATGAAAATTGCGCAGTTTTTCGCGCAAAGTGTTTTCAGGAAAAACCTCTCCCCTAAGCTGCATAGCCAATGCCGGATTTGCAAGCAGTCCCCTGCCAATCATCCAGTTCATCTGTTCTGGAAATTTAGTTCCAAGCTCCTGAAATCCTGAAGCAGAAACAATATCGCCATTATACACTAACGAATGTTTCGATAAAAACATCGCTTCAGCAAATAATTCGGGCTTAGTTTTTCCATTGTACATTTGTGCAGCTGTTCGCGGATGAAATATCAATTCTTCAAGCGGATAATCAGCAAGTACTTCAAAAATCTTTACAAAGTCGTGATCATCGTTCATTCCAGCCCGCATTTTTACTGAAAAACGGATACTGGTGAACCTGGAAAATAACTGGTTTAATATTTCATCCAGTTTTTCGGCATTCAGAAGTAAGGCTGATCCCCGTCCCTTGTTTGTAACCATTGGATAAGGGCAACCCAAATTCAGGTTAATCTCTGAATATCCATACTGGAATATAACCTCAACCAAATCATTGAGTTCACCATAATCGGAAAACAAAATTTGAGGAACAGTAGCCAATTCAGAATTATTCTCAGGAAGTATCTCACGTAAGTGTGATCGCTTAATTTCTCGCCTCTTACCAAACGAAAGATAAGGCACAAAATATTTATCGATACCACCAAAAGTCTCAGCTAAAATGTTCCTGAAGTTAAAATCGGTTAACCCTTGCAAGGGGGCCTGGTAAATTTTAAGGTTATTTTGATACATACCTGTTAAATTTCGGGTTTAAAGTTTCGACTGAGGTCTAACAAAAATGATTAATCACTACTTTTGCGCCACAAACTTATACAATTGGCAGCGGTATGCAATCTTCACAATTCAAATCAGACACAACAAACACTAACCTGACTTTGAATTTGGCAAATACACAGACGCAAACTACCCAAACTGATATTATAAAACCTGCTCTAAGCCTTAACGATCCCTCATTTAGCGATTCGTTAAGTGTTAATTATATAGCTCCCGATAGTGTTATAATTTTCGGAGGCCGTCCCGAATGGTCACAGTTCCGAAAAGCATATATCCCAAAGCACAATTATGCCAATGAAGTTGTACATCAGTTACCTTACGACTCGCTTCATACAGTTCTGAAAGGTGTTGAAGTTGTTTTTCCCGGCAAAAAAATTTTCCGTTCGAATCCCGATTGGTTGGTTGGTGTAATGTTGGCAGCCTTTCTTCTGTTCGCAACTGTTCGGTTAATTTTCAATAAATATCTGGCGCAATTACTTCATTCATCTGTAAACTTTTCCACATTTACACGTTTATTCAGGGAACGGTACTTCAACCTGTTACATGCTTCTTTCAGGCTCGATGTTGTCTTTAACCTGGAGTTTACCTTGTTGATGTACCAGTTTTTATCCATTCACAAAATCAATTTAGGATTTTCTAAAACATATTCACTATATATTTTTTGTTTTGGTTTAGTTGTTGCTTATTTTCTTGGTAAAAGAATTATTTATTACCTGTTGGGCATATTAACCGAAACAAAGCCTGAAGTGCTTGAGTATCTGTTTTGTATAACCGTATACAATCGGGTTTTAGGTGTATTCCTTTTACCCCTAACAGCAATCATTGCTTTTGTACCCCTAACAATAGCTGAATCTCTTTTGTATTTAGGACTGTTAATCGTGATTGTTTTCTATCTTATGGCTTTGGCCCGGGGTATGAAAATTTTCCTTAAAAAACAGTTTTCTATTTCGTATTTGATTTTATACCTTTGTACCCTTGAAATTTTACCATTACTTCTGATATATAGTATTTTGTTGAGCTGAAGTAGTGATGAAACAAATTAAAAGCATTTACCTTGAAGATCAAGAGAATTTTAGTTTCGCAGCCCAAACCTGAGACAGTCAAATCTCCATATTTTGATCTGGCTGAAAAGCATAATGTTCAGGTTGACTTCCGCCCATTTATTCAAGTTGAAGGTGTATCTGCCAAAGAATTTCGGCAAACCAGGGTTCAGATTTTGGACCACTCAGCAGTAATATTCACCAGCAGAACAGCTATCGATCATTTTTTCAGACTAAGTACCGACCTTCGGTTAACGATCCCGGATACTATGAAGTATTTTTGCATCTCGGAAGCGACAGCTTTTTACCTGCAAAAATACATTGTATACCGCAAACGTAAAATATTTTACGGCGCCGGAAAGTTTTCGGAATTAATTGATGTTATGAAAAAACATAAGGAAGAGAAATTTCTGTTGCCTCTCTCTCAGGTAGGTCAGCCCGAAATTACTTCACTGCTCGACAAAGCTGGATATAATTACACTAAAGCTATTATTTACCAGACGGTTAGCAGCGATCTTTCCGATTTGAAAGATGTTAATTACGACATTCTGGTATTCTTCAGTCCATCTGGAATTCAATCATTAATGCATAACTTTCCTGGTTTTGCGCAGGACGAAACTAAAATCGCCTGTTTTGGACCAGCCACTGCTAAAGCAGTTCTCGATGCCGGCTTAAGACTCGATATTGAAGCGCCAACAGCAGAGGCTCCTTCAATGACAATGGCCCTGGAACAGTACATCAAAAAACACAATAAACCATAACAATCGGAACAAACGCAATACAACAAAAAAGGGGAAAGTTGGTTTTCCCCTTTTTTGTTTAAATTTATCGGAAGACAAATTAAACACATAAAAAAACAATTTAATGGATTTTACACTCAAAAAAGACGAAAGGCTGTGCAGCCAAAAAACGATAGGTGAACTATTCACCTCAGGCGAGTCTTTTTTAGTTTTTCCGTTCAAGGTTGTTTTCATGAAAAATGAGTTGCCTCAATCCTTTCCAGCCCAAACTGCATTTGCCGTTTCAAAACGGACTTTTAAACGGGCGGTTAAGCGAAATATACTGAAACGGCGTATGCGCGAAGCCTTCAGGTTAAACAAAAATCCATTTTACGACCAATTAGCCAGTAAAAACCTCCATATCTCAATCATATTCATTTTTATTGGCAAAGATATTCTCGAATACAACATTCTCGAAAAAGCCATGATTTCGGCCTTTAAAAAGACGCTGGCAAAACTATAGTGTAGTCCAATCACATTTTTTTCAGTAAAATAACCTTTTTATTAAAATCTGCTGACGCATTAATTACATCGCGAAATTCGGCATAACGGCTGGCCGGGTAGGTTTCGTTGTTATAGTATTCACGGGAAATGATAATTAACTGCCTGTCTTTAATATCGGCATGTGACATGAATATACATCCTGTTTCATTACCATTTTTCATTTCAACTTTCATCTCAAGGTTTTCGGGATTTGCTACAGTATAACCTTCGGGTATATGAAATATTATTTTTCGGTAATAATTGTGCAAAACCCCTACATGTATCGGAAGTTTTCTGGATTGTTCCTGGTAAAGTTCGGCCTGGCGGCCAATGGTTTCGCCCATGTGGAACAATAAGTTGTTTCCGGCATTCTCAATCAGGTCGGTTGCTTTTAGCGATAAATCGAAAATAAGCGGGTTAAGCCCTATATTATTTGGATGGTCGTTTTTAATAACCAACGAACTTATTTTTGCTTCCTGTTTACCCATACTGAAGAAATCGCTGCAAACTTCTTTCCTTTTTTCTTCGGTTAAATTTTGAAACAGGTTTTGGAAAATTCGGCCAAATGCTCCATTTATCCTGCGACTAATTTTAGCATCAATGTCAGTTTCATTCGAATTCAGACTTAAATCAACAAACAAAGAGTCGGTATTTGTGTTGTTGTCCTGAATGGGTATTTGTTTAACCTGATACGCTAAAGTAGTAATGTTTTCGTTGTACGCCACCGGATGCATAAAAAGACCATACTGACCCTGGTAATTTTCAGGAGTTAGGCCAAGCCTGTATTCAATATTGTCGGGCGACAGATACTTGTCGATCCCTGGGAAATAAATCAGGTACGAATTCAAAAAATTGGTACAGTTAAAATCCGGATCAAACGGACGAGCTTCATTGGTCCCTGTTTCAATAAATTCGAAATCGACATTCCCGGCTGTAAGCAAAGCGATGAATAATTTTACCACCGATGTATTGTTGGCTTGTTTTAAGCGTAGAATTTCTGACAACTCTTTCTGATAAGGTATTTCCTTTTTAATACTTATGTTAGTCTTTACCCAGTTTTCTATAACCCTGATTTTTTGCTCAGTATCAGTATTTTCAGTTGCTATTTGTTTATACAAGGTTTGTGCGGCGCTTCTGTCGCTTTTCGAAAGGTCATAAACATTGTTGTAGGTGTTGTCACATGCAGTTTTCCACGAATATTTCCGAAGTGCAGAGTTATAATGATTGTACGACAAGGTATATTCGAATCGCATTAAACTTGCTTTGTAATTGGCATATTTTTCTTCTTCAATGGCAGGTATATAGTCGATATGAGCTCTCTGATAAGTTTTTTCCTGATTTTGAGTGTCAAGTTTAAATACTGGAAAACCGTTGTAACTTTTTATCAGATATTCGATTTTTGAAGGATAGGCAAAAATTATATCGACATTACTTTTGGGTATCCTGTCCTGAAGATAATATCCCGACTCAGCATTGTATTTTTTACGAAGCACATAAAAATATTCAATCTGACCTCCAACTTCGCCACCTTCAATGGCAAATGTCTTATAGTCACCATCGTTATCCATATTGGCAATTTGCTTGATGCTTTCTTTGGGCAAATCTGTTATTTTGCCAGCCGGCGAAATGAATCGGGCCTTAATATTTAGAATATCAATCACATTCTCAAGCGAAATGTAAATCTTATTGAAAGCTGACAAAGCATCGTGCGATTCAACCTTGATTTTCCGGTGAAATACGAATACCTCTTCAAAATAATTTTCGGCATTCAGGTAAACCTCAAAAATCCGGCGGTCGAGGGTTACTGCCACTCCATTTACACACTTAATAGTATCTGTATTTCGTTCTGTTGCAATTGTATTCCAGTCGTAAGATTCGAATTCGGTTTTTTGGCCTACTGACAATATGGGTAAGGCGATTAAAAGGAAGAAAAGTATGTGTTTCATATTCAGGAATTGTTAGTTGCTGTATAACTTTCATTTTGCCGACAAACAAACAGTTTGCCGGTATGCTTTTTTTAGTATTTCGAGCATTTGCCTGAAAACTGTAATATCTTGCCCTTCAATTAAAAATGTGTTGGCATAGATATGAGTATTCAGTATTATTTCGTGTTTTGATTGTTCGTATGTTTGCGAAAATCCAAATTTCGGATTTGAAAAGTTCGTAGGTTCAGGCAAATAACTAACCTGCATGTTTTCAGGTATCTGCAGCCGGTAAACAACCTGATGCTTCCATCGCGACTCTACTTCAATTGGAATTACCCGGTCAGTTTTCACATCGAGGCCCGAAAGCATTCGTTCAATATTCATATTTACATAAATGTTTTTGTCTTGTCGTGTAATGTAGTCGGGCAACTGAAACGCAAAACCAACATGAAGTGGATAATTCTCACCCGGCAAACTGGTTGTTTCAATATCCGAAACCGATAATTTATCGCTCGAACTAAAAATAGCGGCAGGCCAGTAATCCTGTTGCTGTTTCGTGTCTTTTCGTTCGAGCCGGTAAATAAGATTAACCCTTGTTTCACCCGTAGCGCTGGTTTTTCCTTTTCCAATAAGCAAATCGCCATTTACTACAAGATTAAGTGTATCGGTTTGCGAATTGAGCGCACAATCGGCAATAGGAATTTCATATATTTTAAAACCTCCATCTTTACACTCAATGAGTCCTTCTTTCCCTTGTATTTGAGCCGGAATATCTTCCAGCCTGAAATGCCTTGTGGTTCCGTCTAAAACCACCGGAATCCCGTTTTTCCACCAAACGGCAACCATGTGGTTGGCTACTGCAATAGTTGGGAATTCGCTGTACCTGTATGGCAAGTCCCTGGTTCCAACCGAAACAAAATCTGCTTTTTCGCCAATAGCCCGAATCATAGTTGTTAACAAACTTGTTTTATCCTTGCAATCGCCATAACGGCGTTTTAAAACGAGCGAGGCTTTCCGGGGGATAAAACCATTTTCACCATCCTCAATGGCAATGTATTTAATATTATTCTGAACCCATTTATAAATTGCCCTTACTTTTTCGGTCTGGTCTGTAATTCCATGTGTAATCGAATCTGTAATAAGCTTTAATTCAGGAGTAATTGTATCATTCAATCCATCGATTTTAGAATGAAGCCATTGCGACAAATCATCCAGGTTCGCCATATAATTGGTAGTTTGCCCATTGGTATTGTACGATGCAAGCTGGGCAATTAAGTGAGGACGAAAGTACCTGACTGATGGCGCCATAAAATCCCTGTCTTTAACTTTGGGCTGATGACTTACCCATCGGTAAATTACCTGGTTTCCTTTTTCGGTTTGTGTCTCGTTGACTTCCGAAACATTGCCCCCAAATAACTGGAAATTGATTTTCATCGTTTGTGGTATTGTTATGGTCAGTTCGGCTTCATCGATTGGCAGGTAACCTGCAAAATAGAAAATGATGGGATAATATGGATCCCGAATAGTACTCTCGCTATACGTACACCGCTTCACTCCCTTGCCCGTTGCCGGAAAATTAAATGAAAAACAGAAACTATCGTCGTAATAAAGATTATCATCAAATTCCGAACTCTTTTTTATATTATTGACTAACAACTTTTTGTATTTATTGTTTTCAGGAATAAGGCTGTAAGCCTCAAATTTCGTTACAATATCCTTGCTGTTGAAATATTCCTTTCCTTCGGAAATATTGGAACCATTATCTGACAAAATAATATCGATCCGGGTTTCTTTGATATGAAATACAGGTATACCGGTGATGTCGGGAACAATTTCAATTTCCTTTTTCTGAAGGGCGGTAATTATTGGTTCATCGGGGTATTTTTCTTTAAAAGCAACCAATTCCGATTCGGGTGTAGCCGTTTTCTCTTTCGATTCTGCCTGTGGAACGAAAAAAATAACAAGCACCAATATGCCGATTAATTGTTTAGTTAATCTCATAAAGCTCATCGTTGTCATAATAAAGCGTTTCCACAGGTTTACCTGTCTCATCATAAACAATCCACTTTCCCTGTTTTTTTCCTGCAATATAATTTCCTTCTTTTTCCTTTTGTCCATTGACGTAATACGATGTATAGCGACCATTATGGCATCCGTTCGACCAATCGGCAACTTCCATTACCTTCCCGTTTTCGTAAAAGTATTTCGATTGCCCGTCGCGATAATCATTGACGTAACTTGTTTCGCGCAATGGCTGACCATTTGAATAGTAGATGATGTGTTTCCCGTTAAAAATACAATTGGAAAAAGGTAAGCGGGCCGAAATTTTACCACTTTTATAATAACACACGATTTCTTTCTTCGTTTTGTCAATCAATTCGTTTGCATGTAATTGCCCTTGAGCGTCGATGTACGAAACCGCAAACATTTTATCATCCCGGTATTGTGCGCCATACATCCAGGTGCTATCCGGTGCAAAACAGTCGCCAGGGCCCTGGCGTTCGCCCGACTCAACAGCAATTTTACGGTACACTTTTCCATTGGGATGCAACTCGGCATAGAGGCCTTGGTTAGTATCCATCTGGTAGGAGGTTACCATCGAAGGTTTGCCATTTTCGTAACTCATAAAATTACCATCGAGCATATTCATACTGAAATTTTTAACCTCAACCAGTCTGCCGCGGTAATCCCATTCAGTCGATTTCCCCTGTTTATTTCCGCTGATAAATGTTTTCTGGCTTTCTAGTTTTCCATTAGGGAAATAATACTCCTGCACGCCATCGCGTTTCCGGTTTTTGATATTTATCTTTGCGCGTTCTTTCCCGTTGGGGAAATGAAGTGTAAACATTTCACTTCCAAATGGATATTTTAAGTCGTCAATTACTTTTCCATTGCTGCCGAAATACCTTAAACCTATAGACTCACCGTCGGAATTAAATGTTTCCTCGCCAACTAATTTACCAACAGGCGAATAGTTAAACCTGCGGCCAACCAAGGTGCCTTCATCGTAATAATACCGATATTCAACTGTATCGTTCGGGTAATATTCAATCCATTCGCCAGTCAAACCTTTTTTATTATAATAACCAGTCATCGAAACATGTCCGTTACTATAAAACCGATTTACTTTTCCAACAACTTTTCCGCTATCGCACGAATAAACCAACTGTGGGTTGCCATTCTCGTAATAAACTTTCTGAGAACCCGACTGCATTCCATTCAACCAACTTTCTTCACTGGTGAGTTGCCCTAAAATATTGTAATTCTTCCATATCCCATCTTTCTTCCCGCTTTTGAATTTTCCCTCGATCTTAAGCATACCTTCGCGAAAAAATCCTTTGTAACTTAATTCTCCGTCTTTTTCATCAGCCGAATAAATTACTCCTCCTGACGAATTAAGCCATTCTACGTGCTTAATTACATCCTCCTGAATTGTCAGCCGGGCCCATTCTTTCCCATCGGGATAATAAAAGGTTTGAGTGCCATTGGCCTTCCCATCCTTATATCCCGATATAAACTGAATAGTTTTGCCATAGTGATCGTATTCGCTATAAGTTCCTGTAGGTTTACCCTCTTCATTATTCTCACCTTCGGCGCTTTTTTTCCCATCGGCATAGTACGAAATCCATTTACCAACCTGAGTATCTTTGGCATAATTTCCTTCCCATTCGGGGTGTCCGTTGGCGTACCATTTTTTAAATGGTCCGTTCAGTAAACTATCGGTATATACAGTTTCAAGTTTCTTATTTTTATTTAGCCACTGCTCGGTGGCGATTCCCGAACGTTTATTATTGATGTAGGGAATTTCTCGCCGGTAACCATTGTTATAGTCAACAAAAACAAAAGTTCCTTCCATTTTATCGTTTCGGTAGGGTGTAGTCGAAAAAAGTTGATCAGCCGAATTAAATTCTTCCTCAACACCATCAGTAACTCCGTTCTTACGTGGAAAAATTCCGGCTCTGACACCGTTGGGATGAAATGTGTAATTGTTCCCATCAAGGTTATCATTCTTGTAATTCAATTGCTGTTTCACCTGGCAATTGGGCCAGTAAATTAAAAATTCTCCCTGCCGTTGGTTATTTTTGTACTGTCCTTTCTGATATACAATTCCGTTGTTGTTGGTGAAAAACCATACACCTTCTTTTGATGGTTCGGCATTTTCTTTTAATATTCCGACAGCTTCCAAATCGCCATCATCATCGAAATGAAATATTTTCTGATGATTTGCTTCATTTGCAGTTGAAAAACCATATTCGCGCCACGAATTGATTGCCTCGCGTGCATAACCAATAAACTTTTTTGTTAATTCTCCGTTCTTTTCCTGCCATTCGGCAACTTGTTTATTATCTGTATTTTTCATCGAATAATAAAGGAAGGTCTCGAACATATTTTTTTCGATCAATCCTTTAAAGAAACGGACGTAGAATTGGTTGTATAAAGTGGTATCCTTTTCGTCGAACTGCATTTTTTTGACTAACAGGTAGGTCTGACGACAGCTTAAAAAGTTCAGTTTATATTCATAAGGAAAATCTTCTCTGAAGGCGACTTCAGCATTCAACAACCCAGTTAAATTATCCCATTGCGAATGGTTAATTTCGGATGGATATGGATAACGATAGGGCCTGGAAATCGAATCATTTTTTCCGCTAATTGCTTCTTCCAGGTTTCTCAACGACTCAATTCGCGGATTCATTAAAATGCCCATGTTGTAGGCCAAATACGATTGTGCCCGCCTACCTAATATGTAGTTTATTTTACCCAGCGCAATATGCGAATTGGTATGGTACGGATTGTAATGTAAACCTTTTATCAGCAGGGCTTCGGCCTTAAGGTATTCGCGTTTGTTGATATAGCAAATAGCAAGGTTATAGATTAAATTCTGGTTGTAGGGATATTTTACTTTTAGTGTTTCCAGCCATTTGATTGCCTCATTGGTCCGTCCAAGTTCATCGAGAATACTTCCTTTTAAAATAGAAAACTGAACATTATCGGGTTGCAATTCTATGGCTTCCTCACATTTTTGTAAAGCGAGTTCGCCTTTTCCCTGATTGTCATAAACAAGAGCCGATTCGTACAGGGCTGTTGAATAATTAGGATCGGATAAACTTACTTTTTTGTAGAAATCCAAGGCTTCTTCGGTTTTCCCGTTGTCGTACAATTCAACTCCACGATGAATTAATTCGCTTCCTGAAGGAGGTATAGAATCGGATTTATTTTGAGCAAACAACGGGCTTAAGCCAAAGCTAAGACAAAGAACGGAGGTGAAAATTCGAAGCTTATTCATAGTGGTTTGATTAAATCGATTAGTAATATTGCTATTTATCAAAAATAGCATTTTACTCTAAAAAAACGATCGGTAATCGGAAAAATTATATTTAGTTATAAAAGAAAAGTATGATTGTTTTTTTAGACCATTTGCGGGGTCGTAGGTCAGTTACATTTAGAAACCAATTAGAACAAGGAATTTTATTTTATTCGTATACATGTCTTATTAAAATGAAGTTTACAACATCTAATGTTGTGAGAACGACACCGTGATTTCTACCTGTCTTTCTCTTTATTTTATCACTTACTAAATTCATTAATTTGTCCAATTAAGTGACCGATAAATGATGTTGGTGCGACAAAGAAAATCAGGCGAGAATTCGACCTGAGAATACACACCTAACTCCTCATTATTTATTCAGAGTGGTGTTTCCGTTTTTTTCTTTTCTGTTAAATAATGTAGGTTTTCTGTTATTTTTTCTATGTCCCAATCCCACCATTTTAGTTCTAAAAGTTCTTTAATTTTTCCGTCAGTGAATCTTTTTCGTATAAGCCTTGCAGGATTTCCTCCAACAATAGAATATGGTTCAATATCCTTTGTTATAACGCTTTTTGTCGCGATAATCGAACCATCTCCAATTTTAATCCCTGGCATTATGGTCACATCGGCTCCAATCCAAACGTCATTCCCTATAATCGTGTCTCCTTTATAGGGGAGTTCTCCTAAAGTTGGGGTTACGATTTCCCAATCTTTTCCAAATATATTGAATGGATATGCTGTGATTCCATCCATTTTATGGTTTGCACCATTCATTATGAATGTTACTCCAGAAGCAATCATACAGAACTTCCCGATTATCAATTTGTCACCAATAAAATCGAAGTGGTACTTCACGTTTTTCTCAAAGTTGTAAACATCTTCAAAATCATCATAATATGTATAGTCCCCAACAGTTATATTTGGATTTTTTATAATGTTTTTCAGGAAACAAAGCCTGTTGTAATGCTGTAATGGAAATATTTGGTTTTTATCTGGTATTTGCACTTTTGTATTTTTATGTATAGTTTATAAAATTCAATAAATACAGAGTTTTTCATCTGAACTGAAACAAGACGTTAGAAATAATAATGTCAGAATCAAAATAAATCTCATCGTAGTGATGTTTTTAGGGTTGTAGTGCAGATTGCTGGTGATTGTCCACCCGCACAACGAAAGATAATCATGCATGAATCCGAGAAGACAACCTGTATCAGACACCGCAATACAGTTTTAAGGTGATACCACCCTGGTTTTATCTTAATCGTGATGGAAACTGCATTTTGCGATTAGAATTTCATTCCCGCTCACTTGATAAATTAATTTGTGTTCGTCATCGTATCTTACGAGACCTAAATCCTTTGTATTTAAATTTTAATGGTTCAGGTTTTCCGATACCGGAAAAAGGATTCTTTGAAATGTCTTTTAACAAGTCATTGATCCTTTTTTGCATTTTCTTGTCAGCTTTTTGCCAATAAAGATAATCTTCCCAGGATTCATCAACGAATATATATTTCATTGTTCCGTCAATTCTTTTTCAAATGAATTTCCTGACTTTAATTTCTCAATTGCTGAATCTAGTCATATTTCATTTGTTTTTGATGAAGGTTCGTGCTGAGTCGCTCTTAATGAATTGTATTCGTCAAGTGATATAACTACAACTCCAGAGTCTTTCCCTCGATTAATTATAAGTGTCTCAAAATTAGATGTAACCTTGTCAAGATATTTTTTGATGTGTTTTCTAAAATCTGATACTGTTGTTGTCATCATGGCCTTAAAATTTTAGCAATTTTGTACAAATATATGTACAAAACAGTAATCACCTTACCTTTAGTCACAAAAAAAGCCCCTCTGCCAAGAGGAGCTTTGTGAGATGAGAGAATTTATGATTGATTAAACGACGCCTTGTGCGATCATGGCGTCGGCAACTTTTATAAATCCGCCGATGTTGGCGCCTTTCACGTAGTTGATGAAACCATCTTTTTCGGTTCCGTATTTTACGCAGGTTTGGTGGATATTGATCATGATCTGGTGCAATTTGGCATCAACTTCTTCACGTGTCCATGGCAGGCGCATCGAGTTTTGTGTCATTTCCAGGCCCGAAGTGGCTACACCACCAGCATTGGCGGCTTTCCCAGGGCCATAGAGGATTTTGGCTTTCAGGTAAACTTCAATGGCATCAGGAGTTGATGGCATATTGGCGCCTTCTGAAACTACGAAGCACCCGTTTTTAATCAGTTCGCGGGCATCGTCTTCGTTCACTTCGTTTTGGGTTGCCGATGGGAAAGCACAGTCACACTTCACACCCCACGGTGTTTTCCCGGCGATGTATTCACATCCAAATTTGTCGGCATATTCTGAGATACGGCCTCGACGGATGTTCTTCAATTCCATTACCCAGGCCAGTTTTTCGGTGTCGATACCAGCCGGATCGTAGATGTAACCTGATGAATCGGACAATGTAACGGCTTTTGCACCCAACTGAATCAGTTTTTCAACGGTATATTGGGCCACATTACCTGAACCTGAAACTGTACAAACTTTGCCTTTCAAACTGTCACCGCGGGTTGCAAGCATCTCTTGTGCAAAATATACCGAACCGTAACCAGTTGCTTCAGGACGGATCAAACTACCACCCCATTCGAGCGCTTTACCAGTTAATACACCAACAAATTCGTTCCTGAGTTTCTTGTATTGTCCGAACATGTAACCTATTTCGCGGCCACCAGTACCGATGTCACCGGCAGGAACGTCGGTGTCGGCGCCAATGTGTTTGCTCAGTTCGGTCATGAAAGCCTGGCAAAAACGCATCACTTCGTTGTCCGATTTTCCTTTCGGATCGAAATCGGAACCACCTTTGGCGCCGCCCATTGGCAAGGTGGTCAAACTGTTTTTGAGTACTTGTTCGAAGGCAAGAAATTTTAGGATTCCAAGATTTACTGTTGGGTGTAAACGAATGCCGCCCTTGTACGGACCAATAGCACTACTCATCTGGATACGGTAACCCCGGTTGATCTGGATTTCGCCATTATCGTCAACCCAAGCTACGCGGAACATGATTACACGTTCTGGTTCGGCCATGCGTTCCAAAATTTTTGCTTCTTTATATTTGGGGTTGGCATCGATGAAAGGCATCAGCGATTCAACTACTTCTTTCACTGCCTGGTGAAATTCGGATTCTCCCGGGTTTTTGGCAATCACTTTTGCCATGAACTCGTTTACTTTTACGTTTAAAATGTCAGCCATGATTTTAATGTTTTATAGGTTGAATGAATTTTTTCAATTTCGGGAGCGAAAATAAAGGAGGATCAGGTCAGTACAATATAAGCGACTTGTAATTACGTGTTTCACGTAAGGGAGGACAGTGTTCAGTCGCAGTCTCAGTTGGCAGTATTCAGTTTCAGTTGTCGCTTATAGCGCGAGGGTAAGCCCTGAGGGCGGAAGATAACAGGTTGGGGCAAGTGAGTCGCGAAGGTTGCCTTGTGTGGAATTTATGTCCTATTATGGCTTTATTTTCAAATAAATACGTTAATTTTGGACAAATTTAAGATTAAATTTTAAATTTGTCCAAAATTAAGCATCATGATAGAAAGAGCATTGAAAATCAAGTTGCTGGAATTGATTCAAAAATATCCGATAGTAACACTGACAGGCTCCAGGCAATCGGGAAAATCAACTTTGCTTAAATCCTTATTTGCAGATTATCAATACGTTTCGCTCGAAGACCCAGACACCCGTTCATTTGCACAGAACGATCCCCGCGGTTTTATAAATACTTATCCCGATAAAACAATCATAGATGAGGCACAACGGGTTCCGGATTTATTTTCATACATACAAACACACACCGATAGCCAGGGGAAAGAGGGAATGTATTTACTCGCCGGATCCCATAACTTTTTACTGATGCAATCGGTAACTCAATCGTTGGCCGGACGAACAGCTGTCTTGAAACTACTTCCATTTTCTCATTCAGAAATGGCGACTGGGATGGTTTTACCGGGCAGCATAAACGAGGAAATTTTTACCGGCGCTTATCCCCGCATTTACGATAAAAATATTCCGCCGGAAGATTTTTATCCTTACTACTTGCAAACGTATGTTGAACGGGATGTAAGGATGCTTAAAAATATTGGCGATCTGAGTAATTTCATCCGTTTCATAAAGCTATGCGCCGGAAGGATTGGGCAACTCCTCAATTTAAGCTCGCTGGCCAACGATTGTGGAATATCGGTGCCTACCGTATCAGAGTGGATTTCGCTGCTGGAAGCCAGTTATATTGTATATTTATTAAAACCCGATCATGCCAATTATTCGAAGCGTCTCGTCAAGTCGCCAAAGCTTTATTTTTATGATACCGGATTGGCCTGTTCATTGCTTGAGATAAAAAGTTCAGACCAATTAAATGCCCACTATTTACGGGGAAATCTTTTCGAAAACCTGGTAATCAATGAGTTTGTTAAATCATTGCTTCACAGGGGCGAAGATCCGCAAATCAGTTTCTGGCGCGATAAAATAGGGAATGAAATTGACTTGATTTACAGGGCTGGAACCCGGGAATTTGCATTCGAGATTAAATCAGGACAGACATTTTCTGCCGATTATTTTAAAGGAATTAATTACTGGCGGAAGTATTCTAATGCCGACCCTGGAAATTGCTTTGTGGTGTACACAGGCGAAAGATCGTTGAACACATCGGGCGGGCAGGTTTTTGCCTGGAACGAATTAATCATTCCGTCTATATCTCAATAATATTGTTTTTGATGGCAAATTTCACCATGTCAACCGTACTTTTCAGGTTGAGTTTCTGCATGATATGGTTTTTATGCGACTCAACGGTTCGAACACTGATGAAAAATTTGTCGGCAATTTCCTGGTTGGTATAGTTTTCTCCCCACAGTTTCAGTATTTCAATCTGGCGTGAACTCAGGCTTTCCAGATTGGTATTTTGGCTCAGATCGTCGCTTTTCAGGCTCGAAATGTAGCGGTTCAGCAAGAGGTGAGTTATTGATTGGCTATAATAATCGTGTCCGTTTCGCAGCGTGTAAATGGCTTCCATCAGGCTGTTCCGGTCCGAGTCTTTTCCCAGAAATCCTTTTGCTCCGGCCTTGATGGTTTTTAGTACAATTTCTTCGCTATCGATTACCGATATGATCAGTATCTTTATTTTTGGGTTGGAGATGGTCAACTGAACGATTAAATTGATATTACGTACCGAAATATCGTGCATATTCAGCAAAAGTACATGAACTTGCATAGCTTTTAGCTTTTCAATAAGTGTGGTCCGGTCGTCGCAGCTAAATACTATCCTGAAATCGGAGATACCCGATAGTAATCCTGAAAGACCCTCCAGACCTAGTTTGTGCTCGTCGAAAATGGCAATATCAATCATTTTATCAATATGTTATAGCAGATGTTTTGTGCCGTCCGTCCATCAAAACCGTCAATGGTTTTTCGAACCTGATGTGGCGATAAAATTCAGTTTCGTTAATCGCTTTTTGCTGATTTAACACATCCCAGCGTACAAAATCGGTAGGAGAAGTGTGCAATACCGAGAAATAGCCAATGTTCATTGATGTTACGTTGTGAAAGAAGTGAGAGCCAAGCGACGAATCAAGTGGAAAATTCTCAAGGCTCACCTCTACAATGATTTTGGCGTTCGAAATTTGTGACCAGTTTACCGGAATGCCTACAAAGCGGTCGCGGCTTCCCCAACGTCCTGGGCCAATCAGGATGTATTGACGGTTGCATTTTTTCATCAGGTTATTTAGTTTCTCAATTTCGTTTGCCATTTCAATAGTTTTCAGCTTACTGAAACGTATGGGATCGACATAAATAATATCGTGAATATCTTTAATTTCTCCGTTTCCAAGGCTCGACCTGGTATATAAAACCATTTGCGATTTATTTAAATGGTCGATGTTCGTATTTTGTACAATTTGGTTGCCAATCAGAGGTTTTATTTGTAACAGGTAGAAGGTTGGCAAACCATTTTCTTTCGGTTCAAGATCGACTGCATATTCAATTTCGACAGGCGACCCAAAAGCTTCCTTTATTGTATTTAGCAAAATACTTATTGTTTCAGCCAGTGGAATGTGGTTGTATTGCAGTATGTTGGCAAAGTTGATGATGCGTGGGCCATACGATGAAAGTCCTGCTTCAATACGGTCGTTGTTGGGATTATAAACTGATGCGCAGTGCGTAAGCGTTCCGTGTTTTTCGGCCTCGCTGATATTGAGAAGTTTAAGAGCTGCAAGTTCTCCATTTTCCAGGAAATCGATATCTTTTTCGCTACAATCCAAGGCATAAAACTGAACTTGCGAATTGCTGAGTAAATCCTTGATACTATGAATGGAGACTTTGGGATATTTGGGTGAAAAACGGTACGATTTCCAGCCATCGACTACATAAGTTCCCAAGCCCACTGCAGCCACTGCAAAGCCTTCTTCGGGTTTCATGTTGGCAACGGGATAATAGTTGTATGATTGTGCAACGCCGCTGATATGCGGATAGTAATAGTCATCATATTTATTCCCAACTAATTCCTGAATAACCACAGCCATCTTTTCTTCGTCAACCTTATGATGAATAATGGAGAAATAGTTTCGGGCTTTTTCTGAGAAAGTTGATGCGTAAACCAGTTTAATAGCCGTAGAAATACGTTCGAGTATCAGTTTCTTGTTGGTCGGATGGTTAGGAATAATGTAAGTATCGAATACTCCCGCAAATGGCTGTGTGATTGAATCTTCCGATGAGCTCGAAGATCTGACGGCTACTGGCTTATCGATTTGTGAAACAAATACTTTCAGCTTTTTCAGAAGCGAAATTGAAAGGTGAGCTTCAACAAAATGCCTTCGTAATTCGGCATACGAAGTGTTGGGATCGACAATTTTTTCAAGCAATTTATTTTTTGCAATGAAATGCTGAAACTCGTTCGATCCGATGATAACGGTGATAGGCGCCAGTATATTGATCCTGTTGGTCAGTGATGGAAATTCGATGTTATAAATCAGGGTGTTGATAAATGCGAGACCACGGCCTTTGCCGCCCAGTGAACCTCCTGAAAACGACACGATGTTTTTCTCGTCAAGAATTGAGGTCTCGTCAAAGCTCAGGATTTTACCTTTTTTCTTTTCTTCACGATAGTGTTTTATGCTGTCGAGAAAGAATTGCCTGGCCTCTGCAATGCTTTTGAATGTATTGACCGATAATGGGTTCAACATTTTAGCAAGTTGAATTTCGCCGCGAGACATCAGCCATAGTGAAAGTTGGTTTTCGGAAGCGTGCAGGTGGAGCGACTCATCAGGAACCTCCCGCAACAGGTTCTCGAATTCGCGCAGCGATTTGGCTACGCCTATTTTATTGCCTTCGCGATCACGAAATATAAAATGCCCGAATCCAAGATAACTGATAATGAAGTGCCGAAGATCGTTCAAAAGGGTTTCAGAGTTTTTATTGATGAATCCGACCTCAAGTTCCTGAGCTATTTGTTGGTTGTGGTTCTCGGAAGACTGAAGAATGATTGGAATTTTTGAAATATGTGATTTGACGTATTTTATGAAATTTACCCCGGCATGTTTATCGGGTTTACCTCCCCGGTCGAATTCCATATCCGAAATAACGCACAGCATAAAATCCTTGTATTTATTGAATATGGCAATGGCCTCTTCGTAATTGCGGGCCAGCAGAATTTTGGGGCGCGAGCGCATTTTCGAAATTTTGTCAAGCTCATTTTTCTCTACTTCGGGTAACAACTGCTGCACCTGGCTAAATACAATATCGTATAAAAACTGAAGGTATTTCGAATAATAAAGTGGTGAATCTTCAATTAGCAGAATTACCCTGACCAATCCTATTTTAGTGTCGTTTTCAACGTTTACTTTATCTTCTATTGATTTCACGATGGCAAACAAAATCAATGAGTCGCCATTCCACACGAATAATTTGTCGACCGACCGAATGGTAGGCACCAGTTCTTCGAAATATTTTATGTCGCTTTTTTTGTTCAGGAGCAGATAGATGGGCAGCGACTCGTTTTTAGCTCTGATTTGTTCGCTTAGATGCACCGGTGCTTCACGGTCCATTCCGGCCATGAGAATGACCAAATCGAAATTGGTTGTTTCGAGTAGTTCGAGCGCCTCTTCGGCCGATGAAACACCGGTTATCCTCGGTACCGAAAAGAGGCTGTACTGGTAGGTCGAGCCCATAAACCGTTCGAAGAATGAATCCTCGTTTTCGAGAGTAAATGCGTCATACAAAGTTGCGACAAAAAGTATGTGTTTTATTTTGTACTTCATCATATCGAGGTACACATACTTGTCGATTGATTGCTGGTTAAAGTAAAGCTGAAGTGGTTTTTTGCTGCTAACCATCGAATTACGAAAACTATCAGACGGCCGGATGGCTTGCTCTGGCACCCCTTTCCGATGAATGATTTCGCGTCCTTTATAGTTGTTGAGGTAACCGCTTATAAGTCTGGCAATGTTTACCAGCAGGTTACGTTCTTCTTCAAGAAATGGGCCTTCGTTCTCGTTCGGAAATCGTTTCAGGTAAAATATTTCGATTGTCCCTTTTTTATTGTCTATGGTTACAAAATGCTCAGATTGAACCCATTCAGTTTCTTCAAAATGCTGGCTGGTATAAACCTTTCCTTCAAATTTGATTCGACATACAGTGAATTTTGGATATTGCCAGGAACGGGGCAGGGTAGTACATATTTCAGAAAGTGTTTCATCTACCGTTTTTCCTTCTTCAATAATCCTCGATGTTTGGTTGATGGCACGCAGTTCTTTTAGTCGCTCGGTATTTTCGTGGTACAGTTTGTTGAACACGTCGCGGGTGGCTGAGCCGGCAATCAGGTTCGACAGGTTGACCAGCAAATTGCGCTCTTCTTTCAGGAATGGGCCTTCGTCTTCGGTGGGGAATTGCTTGAGGTAAAACACTTCGATCATACCTTTTTTCAGGCCCGGGGCCTCAAATTCCTGCTCTATTTTCCATTCGGTCTCGATGAAGTTGGCGCTTTTAAAGATGTTTTTGCCGTAAGTAATGCGAACTACAGTGAATTCGGGATATTGCCATGATTCAGGTAAAATAACGCAAATTTTTGGCAATGACTTTTCAAGTGGCTCTCCTGTCTGAAGTATTTCTGTTGTTCTGTTAATTCCACGCAGTTCTTTCAGTCGCTCTGTGTTTTTAATTAACAGTTCCCCCAAAGCTTTTTTAGAAACTGTTCCGGCAATTAGTTCTGCCAGGTTATCGATTAAGTGGCGCTCCTCAGCAAGAAAAGGCCCTTCTCCTGCTTCAGGAAATTCTTCCAGGTAATATATCTCTATGGATCCTTTGACAGCATTTGGCATATCAAAAGATTGAGCGAGCTTCCATGTTGTTTCTTTATAATTTTTACTTGTAAACTGTTGGTCGCCATAACAAATGCGTGTAGCTGCGTGTGCCGGAAATTGCATGGCTTCGGGAAGGAACGTACAGATTTGCTGAAAAAGTTCATCAAGCGAACTGCTTTTTTTCAATATTTCGGTAGTCCGGTTTATGCCTTCCAACTCTTTTCGGCGTTCAGCAATGTCAAAAGTTAGTTTTCCAAGTTGTATTTTCGAGATTAGTCCAATTAAAAGTGGAATTAGGGATTGTAGGGTTTTCTCTGCTTCGTCAATTAGTTTTCCTGAGAATGGCAGATTATTCAAGCCTGGTAAGAACAATTCGATTGTTCCTTTATGTTTGTCGGGTAATTCAAAATGATGTTTTACTTCGATGTCTGTTTCAATAAAGTTCTGATTTTGATATATTTTGTTATCGAAAGTTATTTGTATTGATACATTACGTTGGGGTAAGCTGGCATCAGTTATAGTTTGACAAAGTTGCTGAATCGAATCTTCCAGGTTTTTAGCAGAAGCAGTAAGTTCAATAATTTTAAAAATCAGATTCTCCAGGAAAAACAAATGTTGTTTTTGTTCTTTCTCATTCTTTTTTGATAGTCGATCTGTGTTTTTTGACATAATTTAGAGCTTGAGAACCTTCTTTTTTCACAAAATCAGTATTGTACAAAAATAAACCAGATTTTAACGAAAAAACACGAAATAAACCTGTCTAGTTTTCAATTTTTCCGACAATGCTTTTTCCCGCTTTTATCACTAATTATCCAGATGTTGTTTATCTGTTTGTTTCTATTTTTTCAATACTCTTTATTTCTGATCTTTTGTTTTCAAATTTTTTGGCAACTTCTTCAAAATTAATGAAATGTGCATTGTAGTCGTGTCCGTCAATACAAATTGAGTGTGTTTTTTCGCATGTACTTACCTTGAAAATTCCATGTTGCCCTTGTAGATTTTTTTCGTTCAGGAACAGCATTTGCTGGGCCGGAGTTCGTGTGGCTGTGCATAGTGTACTTGTTTCGCGAATTGTTCTTGTATGGCCTATCCCGATTAATTGGTCATACTTTTGATATCTTAGGTTTTGTTCGAGCAAATGAGTTGTGCGGTTTTGGTTTTCGTTTGTTATAATCCAATTGTCAGTATATTTCCTGATTTCGGTTTCGAGTAGCGGATGTGTACCCTGATTTTGCATAAGCATACAGGTAATTTTATTCCCGCTGGCCCTAAGTGCCGATATAACAGGTAAGAGCGGAGTTAAACAATCGTAATCGGCAACGCATAAAACATTTCCGAAATTTCCAATTCTGAAAGCCTGCCCTAATGGTCCTTCCAATTCGATTAGGGTTCCTACCTCGATTTGATGTATGAAAATTTCAACCTCATCAGTAACGATGGGTACAAGAACTGTAAGTGTTTCCCTCCCGGTTTCATTTTTAAAAATTGGTAAAGTAATTGACTTTTTACCAGTTACTGAATGCAGAATAATGTATTCACCTGGATTGGTGAGTGGAAATTTGTCGGATGTTTTGATTTCCAGTTTGATAAGCCCATCAGATAGGGTCTTTTTTGCTATAATTTTAGTAATCATCTTGTCAGGTTTAGAACAAAATGGGAAGATAGACCGATTCGTTGTGACAAGAAAAGCTATTGTGTGAATTCAGTATTTCCGCTACGTAAAAAACTGAAGAAAGAACTTCAGTTCGATTAAACAACTGTCGTGATTTTATAAAAAAAGCCCCTCGGATTGAGGAGCTTTACTCGTACTTTGTGGTACAGGTTATTTTTTCTTTTTGCGAAGAACAGCAAATGCAATTGCGCCAACAACAACAACGCCTCCAATAATAGCATAAGTTGTTGTGTTCGATGATTTGGCAGGAGCTTCTTCTTCATAATATTTTGGTCCTTCACCGTCAATCGAGATGGTATCTTTGGGCTCTTCAGCAGCTTTCGCTGAATCCTGTTGTGCATAGGCTGACATTCCGCCGGCTAATAAAAGACTCAACAGAGTCGACATGATCATTTTTTTCATTTTTCTGATTTTAAATGTTATTTAATTTTCAATATCATTTCATCTAAATTCTGAGCTTTTACCGGATCACTTTTCCGGTAGGTATTAGCTAAAGCTTCCAGTGCTGGCTTATATCCTGAGTTTATTTTAAGGCAACTTTTCAAAATTCTTCGAGCTGCTAAAATATCTGATTCTGAATATATTTCAGCAAGTTTTGTGTATGCTGCATAATATTTTCGGTTTGCCTTAATTGTTTTGGCGTAAAAACTGGCAGCTTCTTTTGTATTGTTTTTCTTCTTTGCCAAATCGCCTAGCAAAATTAATGCTTTTTCGAATCCTGGATTAATTTCCAGGCACTTGTTTAGCATTGTAGCTGCCTGATCTTCATTACCATTAGCCAGCAAAGTTTCAGCAAATTTATAATAGATCAACTCATTTTGCTGATCAATTTGTATTGCATTACCAAATAACAACGCAGATTTAATGTTATTGCCTGCCAATTGTTCTTGTATAGCCTTTAGATCATCTTTTGTAACTCTTTCAACAACAGCACAAACAGGAATACCATCGGCATAAATTGTATGAATTGTATTTTTAGGAGGCCATATTTTGTTCGTTAACTGATAAGGTGGAATGTAACTATTGGCAATAATTGCGTAATCCCAGTTGTATTCGCTTCGTCGTTGCCATGGAAAATAAACAAACCGGGTTGTTTTATCATTCCTGAAATACCATTGAATTGGAAAATTTCCTCCGACAATGATGGTGTCGTTATTAGGTTTATGTTTCAGATATTCCTGAAGCCACTCTGCGCCTTTACGCATAGAATGGTAATAGTAATCGGTTTCATACTTTCCGTAGGCTCCCTTCAATCCGCCAACAAACTGGTTGTAATACAGATAGTAATAAGGATGATTTGCTGCCATGAACCGTAAAGGGTTAATGCAAAGTAATATCAAAACAGCAACTACCAGAAAGCGAGTAACAGTTTTTGTGTATCGGAGAATTAGTGTATGAATTCCAAGAGCTGCAAGTAAAACAATACCGGGATATATAAAAAGAAAATGGCGCCACGAGCCATAAAGGTTGGAATGTTTAAGCAAAACAAAAAATATCGGGAAAAGTATGGTGAACCAGATAAAGGCTAACTGGAATTTCTGGTCACGACTATCTTTTTTCCCGAAATTCAGAAATGACAACAGTATTCCGACGAAAACAATAACCGGAATTGTAATTGCCATATATTTAGGCAGGTAATACCATGGAAGAAAATCTGACCATTCAAAATGACCCTCAAAAATTTGCCTGACTGTTGTCGGGAAATGAGTCATTACGGTATATGCTTTCAACGGATTAACAATAGGGTTTTGCAAAGCATAGGGCCATAAAACAAATCCCAGGAAGTAGCCAGCAAAAGCAATCAAGGCCAGATTAACAGCTTTCTTTCTCCAAAGGTGCCAATTAAATTGTTGGTTTTGCATAAAGCTAAAAATCGTCTTCAGGGCAAATAGAAAACCAAAATAGAAGATGACCAAAAAACCTCCGGCCCTAATGCCTACTGCCAATGCAAAACTGATGATCAGAAGTATAGTATCTATTGCAGTTGCTTTTTTGTTGGAAAAAATTATACGGGTTGAATAAAAAATACTAGCGATATAAGCCAGTGCAAAAGGAATATCTTTCAGGTTATTTTGGGCGTGGCCTAAAAACGTTGGTGAAACAACAAAAAGTAAAAGAACAACAATAGCGGCGCCATATCCCGATAAATATGCTGCAAACAGGCTTGTAACCAGTATTGCCAGCCATCCTGCTATGCTACTCATCAGGTGCCTGAATCCATATATATCCTCGATGTTGAACCAGTGAATGAGAATGGTAACAATGTTGTCGAAAGCTTGCCCGTAATAATGAAGATGAGTATTTGGAGTATAAAGGGCAGACTTATCGGCGCCCATTGTTTTGAAATAGTTGTACACCATTTCAGAGTGTTTGTAATGAACTTCTTCGTCTCCCGAAATTCCGGCATTACGGCTAATCAGAATCATACCTGCAAGTAAAATACCTGCCAGGACGAAGAATATCTGTTTGAGTTTTTTTTCTGCCATTATTCGGTATCGGCATCGTAAAATTTACGGATCAGATAAATCGGACGGTTTTGCGATTCTTTATAAATCCGGTAAATATATTCGCCCAAAATACCAAGAAAAATGAGTTGTATAGAGCCTAAGAAGTAGATACTCAGCACGGTTGACGACCAGCCAAATAACGTAAAACCAATAATCTTTCCAACTAATGCATAAATGCCGGCCAGCATAAATATTATTGTGCCAAAAGTTCCAAGGAAAAGGCAAATCTTAATCGGAAGTTTTGAAAATGAGAATATGGCATCTGCTCCCAATACCATCAATTTACTTAAAGTCATTTTCGGTTCTCCTTTTTTCCGGTCTTCCCTGACGTATTCAAAAAAGCCATGTTTAAAACCGATAAAACTACGTAACCCGGGCAAATATCGTATTGTTTCTTTCATCTTTAGTAGGGCATTTACGGCAGCCCGGTTCATGATTGAGAAATTTCCTGAGTTTTCAATACCATCGATTTCTGATACTTTTTTAAATAAAGCATGGAACAAGTTAGTTACTAAACGTAAGCGTTTACCTTTTCGTCCCTGCCTTAATCCGCTTATAATGTCCAGGTTTTCGTCTTTCATTTTCCAATACATTTCAATCAAGTATTCCGGAGGGTCCTGGAGATCGCCATCCATCATGGCCACATAATTACCAAGAGCCATTTCAAGTCCGGCAGTATAAGCGGCCTGATGACCGAAATTGCGCGAAAGATCGATGATTTTTATACGGTGATATTTTTTCCGGGCATCCAAAAGTTTATTGAGCGTAGCATCGGTGCTACCATCGTTGATGAAAAGTATTTCGTAGTTTGAAGAAAATGTTTCAAGCGCTTTTACTGATCGGCTAATTAATTCGTCGATCAAACCTTCTTCGTTATATACAGGTATCAGCAGTGAAAACATAGTTTTGTTTATTTAGGCCATTTCTCTTTATGGCTATAACTTCAATGAAGGGTTAATTGCGGGTTAAAGATACGTATTTTGGTAATAAATAAAAGACTGCCAGTTTGGGAGAAAAATTTCTCCGTTGCTGGCAGTTTTTGGTTGGTTTAGAAAAGCATCCCGGTTATAAGGATGAAAAGCTTGAGTGTATGTGTCGAATAAAATTCCAAATTAAGCTTTGTGTGCCGTCCCAGGAACAGGCACTTCAAACTGCATATCAACAGGCCCGAAAACAAATTGCTTTGGCCCCATATCCATGTCCGATTTAAAAATCTCGTCCCAAGTCACTTTTTTGCCGGTATAAGCTGCCGTACGCCCCATTATTGCTGTTAAGGTCGAATTTGCAGTTTCTTCAGCCTGATTGACATATCCACCGGTGCGGATGGCATGTACCAGGTGCATGTGTTCCTGCACATAAGGCGGAATCTTTACCTGGTTCATTTCGTTTCCGTTTTCGTCTTTCGGATACTCGAATTTCCATTTGACCGAACCATCCATGTTCCAGATTGTATTTACACAGTTGGTATAACCTTCTGTTCCCATAATGAATTCGCCGGTATTGTTTGCACAACTGTCAATCTGGCGGCACATGCTATGCGAAAATAACCCTCCTCCAAAATCAAAATCGATACTGAAAAAATCGAATTGGTCTCCGGTCAACCTACGGGCCCGGCCACCAAAACCGATGGCGCTTTCAGGCTTTTTCCCAAGAAACCAGTTGATAACATCAATGTTGTGAACATGTTGGTCGAGAATATGGTCGCCACTAAGCCAACAGAAGTTATTCCAGTTGCGAATCATATATGTCATGTCGTCCCAGCCTTCTTCACGTGTTCTGAACCATACATGTTCCTGGTTCCAGAAAGCTCTTGCCGAAACGGGTTTTCCGATTGCTCCATTGGCAACCTGTTGATATGTTGCAATATAATCTTCCTGATGCCGGCGCTGTGTCCCGGTAACTACATTCAATCCGAGTGCCTGGGCTTTTTTTGCAGTTGCAATAATCGAACGAGCACCAACGGCATCAGTAGCCATAGGTTTTTCGAGGAAAACGTGCTTGTTTCGTAGTATGGCTTCTTTAAAATGTTCAGGCCTGAATTTTGGCGGAGTAGCCAGGATAACTACATCCACATCGGGCAAAGCCATAAGTTTTTTATAAGCATCGAAGCCAGAAAAGCAATTTTCAGCAGGAACATTTATTTTGAATTTAGCAAAACGTTCACGACCAGCATCAACTTTATCCTGAAAAACGTCGGCCAAAGCAACCAGGTGCAAATCAGGGCCACATCCAACAAAGTTCAAAGCAGCACCAGTTCCCCGGTTACCAACACCAACCAGTCCTGCGCGAAGTTTTTTCCCTTTTGGCGCTGCCTTTAAAATTGGTGGTAACCCAAGTTCTTTGGCGTCTTTTGTTTTTTTACATCCCGAAATAGCTATTCCGGCGCCCAATAAACCAATCCCGGCCAATGCCGTAGATTCAAGGAAACGTCGCCTGTTAAAGCCTTTATTGTTATCTTCCATCTGGATGAAATTATCTTAATCTATTTAACATCGTTTTCCACTTCACAAACTACCCTGAAACCGATATCGATACAATCGGAATACCACCAAACACTTTTGGGCATTTGTGGGTCGGTAACCAACCATTTATCGGTTTTTGAGAAATCCCGTGCAGCACAGCGCACGTCGCGGGCATCACTTTTAAACGATCCACCTCTGATAACGTGTTCTTTACCTCTCTTCGGTCCTTTCGGGTCGACTACACCTTTTTTGTAAGCATTATATGCTGTTGGGGAATAATAATCGGAGCAAAATTCGTAAACGTTGCCCAACATATTTTTTAGGCCAAACGGATTAGCTTTTACCGTTTCCGGATCAAAGGTCCTGTTCTGACTATTAACTTTATAAGCTATGTAGCTATTAATTTTGACAGTGTCAGGGCCAAATATTTTTCTGAAAAATCCTTCAGAGGTAAACTTTTTAGGATTACCTTCAAAAAAATACGGAGTTTTAGTTCCTCCTCGTGCTGCATATTCCCATTCAGCTTCTGTGGGGAGCCGGTATTTTTTCCCGGTTACTTTTGACAACCACTTGCAATAAGTGGCGGCTGATTTATACGACATTGTAATAGCAGGCCTGGAGCCCTTTCCCCAACCCTGGTCAGGAGCTCCCCAGGGAGGAGTTGGTCCTGAAATGGCATCAACATTTTCGTTAACTTCAGCTTCTTTGCGTCCTTGTGATGAGGTTGCCTTGAAGAATTCGAGGTACTCGTCCCAGCTCACTTCAATTTTGCCCATGAAAAATCGCGATATTTTTACAGAATGCATTGGGCTTTCATCTGGCTTATGAAATGGCTCGTCTTTCGGACTACCCATTACAAATTCTCCGGCGGGTATAGCAAGCATATCGAATGAAACACTTGTTCCGGGTATTTTCTCAGTGAAGTTTGAAAACGCCGTTACTTTTGTTGGTTCAGCGAATATTTCCGCTTTTTTCGATTCATTCATTCCAAAATTAGTGTCGTGCTCGTGTTTAGCCTTTGGGTCGAAATGGCCTACATTGAGGTGACAATTCAGGCAGCTTACGTCGTTTTTGCTGGTAAGGTAATTTAGATGAGCATTTTCTCCTTCAACAGTAAGTGTTTTTGGAAATAAGTTTTTATGGCAATTGGTACACGATTCGGTGTAAACAAATTTTTTGGCTGCTTCCAGTTTTCTCTTTTCTGCCCACTTGTATTCTGATGTATCTTTGAACCAGTACCCATAAATGTCTTTCATTCCATGTTTGGCTTTTGCGAACAACATTCCATGCCCCGCAGGTGGAATGTGACATTCTGTACAGTGTACAATTACCCCTGCTTTATTGTCGTAATGAGGCGAAAGCTTCCAGCTTTGCTCAGCATGAGGGTGAACATGGCATGACATGCAATATTCGTCGGTTGAAGTATATTTCACTACGCTGTTTCCGCCAATAACAAAGAGCAACCCAAAGACTAAGCCCGAAAAAATAAAGATTGCTACACTTTTTCTTGCTGAAAACAAGGTCTTCATTAATTTCAAAAACTTCATAAAAGCTCTACTTTTCTGGATTTTACTAAAATGCTAAGTAAAATCGATATACAAATCTAATTTTAGCCAATTAGTGGGGCTTTAGCTGGCGTTTATGGCCGGGTTATGTAGTGGTTAATTCTGGATTAATTTATGCTTGTTGATGATTGCAAAAATGACAAAAAACCAATGATTTTGAGTATTATAAGTTATTTTTTTAAAAATTAATCCTGCTAAAAAACATGTTTTTTCAGGAGGTCAGTTCTTCAAATTTTTGATCAAATTTTTCGCCATATAATTCTTCATAAAGGATGCAAAAACGATCAAAAGTAAAGCGTGCAAGATTATAATTGTTCTGTCGGATCAGTACCTTTAGCTTAAACGCAAGGGCCTGTTCGTTGATAGGGTCAGTTTCGAGCATACGTTCGGCCAGTTTCATGATGAGTTCACTGTCGTTTTCTAAATTTAGTTCATTAATAAACTTCATTAGTATATCAACAATGTTATTTCCAACAAATCCTTTGAAATCGTCGAGCCAGTCGTAAGATTCACTTTTGAACAATTCACCTTCCTGGATGATGTTATAAAATTTCAGGTTAAAATCGGTATCGTGGATTTTTTCCTGTTTTAGGATCTTCATACATTCAACGTAATCACAATAAACATTGTCGCTAAACGACATCGACCATCGATCGATATGAAAATTAATTTGAACGGCGTCCAAGGCTTCGAGGATAAGCCGAAGTTTACGAATGGTTACTCCGCGGCTGTTTTTGGCGCTTTGCGAGGAATGTCCCATCCAAAGGATATCTGTAAGCTCTTTTGTGGAAATACCGTTTTTATTGCGTTGCGAGTAAATTAAAATGATAAGGAACAGTTGTTTAAGTTTAGGAGTAAACTGGGTGCTGATGTTGTTGCCATTTTTGTCGAGAACCTTAAAATCGCCGAAAAGTTGAATATAGTTTGTCTCAGGTTTCTGTACATTCAACGTTTTTATACTTCTTATCTTTTCTATTGTTGACGTTTGTTTCCTCTTTCTTAAAAATGGAACCTTGAAATAGGCCAATACGATTACGGACAAAACCAGGAGGGCAATGATACCCCTCGAAAGAACAGGATAGCGAATAAATATATTTTTAACAGGAACAATTTCGATTACTTCCTTGCTCAAACCCCAGATTTCTTCTTCGCCCAATGCCCGTGACCAAATACTCAGATTATCAATTTCGCCTAACATATAAGCTTGCTGACTAAATCCGGCTAATCCTATATATAAATTATCACGTCCTTTGTAGGCCGGATGACCAACGGATCGGCTGTCGAGTTTTCCGTTCAAAAAGATGGCTTGTTCGCCGCTGAATTTGTTGTATCTCCAGACTAAATGGTACCATTTCCCAGCTTCGAGGGCTGTTTTTCCACGAAGGTCGTTGTTATAAAATCCGAAATAGGGTTTTCGGTCCCGCAAAAGAAGGTGAATCCCTTGTTGATAGGAGTTATTCTTTGTTCCAATAACGCAATAGTCGGCCTTGTTAGGTAGAAATTCTTTTATTTTTATCCAGGCAGCAACTGTAAAATCGTGCTCACGTAATTTAAATGCTTCAGCTCCAGGTAAAAGGATGTAGCTTTTTTCGTCGAGATACGCAACTGAAGATCTTAATGAATCGTTAGCAAATCTGACATTGTGAGATTTACCATCAAATCCGTTGATGCTAAAATCATGACATTCTTTGGCAAAGGTGTAATAAGCCTCAAGATTATCGGTAATTTCGAGAGGAGTAGCGACAAAATGTTGAATGATATTCTGGTTGGGTTCATTAAAAGTTACTGTTTCTGGAGTAAACCTAAATCCTGGGCTTTTAGGCGTTAAAGTTAGGTTATCGCCAGGACCTACCGGGAAACAATACTTTCCACTGGTAAAGCTGCTCATTTTATCCCAGTTAACATAGTCGAGTATTTGTGTGTTATAAGTTATTGTCCCCTTTATGGTTCTGAAGCTTTTCAAGTACGATACAATCCCTAAAACCCAGTTCTCGTAACGGTCGAGCATTATAAAATTAGGTGTTTTACCCGTATTGGTCCAGGTGTTTTTTATATGTTCGATAAGGTAAGGGTTCTGGTTTGTTTCGTACTTGGCATTATTTATATTTTCTCCTTTTCTAGGGAAATTATAATCGTTGTAAATAAGTAAACTGTTTTTGGGATCTCCTTTCAGGAATTCGCCTTTAAAAACCGGGGCTTCCCAGATGGAAAAGTAAGGTTCTACTGCATGATTCCACACATAATGAAGCCAGTCGGGCCTATTACGGTGCTCCTGCATCGAAAACACAACTAATCGTTTATTACTTTCAATCATCGATTTTATTGATGCCCAGCCATCTTTGGGGTCATAAGTATATACAATTCGGTTTATACCTAATTCCTGAAATAAATCAGAGACTTCGTTAATATTTGTGCTAAAGTCGAGAAAAAGGGTTAGTATTTTCTCTGGACGATTTTCCAGGTAGTTTTTAATTTCGTGCATGGTTTGCCTGAACGAAATCGAGGTTCCGTCGGCTTTTTTGATCATCAGCTGGTTCTGCTGTTTTTCCCATTCCAGGTAAAACCGAAAACCACCAATATGTAGGTTTAACAACTCCTGAACAGTTCTTGTTTCGTTCAGGTTTGCATCAACTCCCGAGAAATTGGAGATTACAAATATTGTTTCGTCATATAATTTATCCTCAGAGCCGCCAAAAGCTTTCATTTGTGGTCCTACGAATAAACATAGCCAGCACAACAGAATTGAAATGAAATGAAAATCTTTTCTCATCCGGAATATGTTAAAAACTCTAAACCAACCAGCTAACCCAGAATCTGAAACAATGATTGACTCGACCCCAAAATAGTTTTCCGATTCTTATGGTTCAAATTTAGATGAATTATTGTCCAAAAAAGAAACTAGAAGAAATTTTTATATTTTTGCTAAACAAAACGGGTTGTTAGCTCAGTTGGTTTAGAGCATTACCTTGACAGGGTAGGGGTCACTGGTTCGAATCCAGTACAACCCACTTGGGGGCAATCCAAATCGAATCAAAATCCAGTAAATCGTTGATTATCTGGATTTTTTCTTTTCTTCTCATATCAAAATAAACCATTTCATATCAAGTAATTTGTGAGCTATTCCGTGAGTAGATTTTTTGTGTTACGTTTGCTCACGGAGACCTCTGTAATAGTTTGTAGTTCATGTTGTTGTGAATTTGAAACTATTAATTTTTATTGGCTGAAAATGGCTTGTTTTGGTATGGTTTTATTCCTGTTCTGAACTTCAAATCATATCAAATTAAGCAGGTCGAGATTGTTTTTTGAATTTGGATTTTTTGATATGAAAGAAAAACAAACATTTGGAATTCAGTTCGTGGGCCGAAAAAACAGGGAAAAGAACCTTACCCTTTTCGCTCGGATTACGATTAACAGCGCCGTTTCAGAAATCTCTTTGAAGCAAAATATTGCAACGAAAGACTGGAATCCTGTTGCCGGAACAGGAAAAGGCAGAAAAACAAAAGTAAAAGAGCTAAACCGTTTTCTGGAGCAGGTGCGTACCCGGCTTAACAATATTTACCGTGAACTCCTGGTTGACGGGGACCTTCCTACCCCTGTAATGGTAAAAAATCATTTTTTAGGGATCGAAGAACAAGGAAAGTCAATCCTTGACGCTTTCGATTACCATAAAAAGGTTGCCGTGGGTGACCTTTCCAGCAACACCCTGAAGCATTACAAAACAACCGAAAAATATGTGAAGGAATTTCTTGTTGCTCAATTCAAAACAACGGATGTGTATCTCCGGGCTGTTAATTACAAGTTTATTACTGATTTTGAATATTTCCTGAGAAACAGAAAGCCGATTGATCACCAAAAACCCATGCAAAATAATGGGGTAATGAAACATATCGAGCGGTTCAGGAAAGTAATCAATCTGGCCCAAAAGCTGGACTGGGTCAAAATAGACCCGTTCAGAAGTTATCAGATCAAATTTAAGAAGGTCGAAGTCGGGTATCTTGAGCCTGACGAACTGAAGAGAATAGAAAATGCAGTTTTTAAGCTGGAGCGACTGAATTTTACCAGGGATATATTCGTTTTTAGTTGCTATACAGGAATGGCATACATTGATGTCATGCAACTTACTCCCCAGGAGATACATATTGGAACTGACGGTAACTACTGGATAATCTCCAGCAGGCAAAAGACGGGAAATCATTTACGAATTCCTATTTTGCCAAAGGCGTGGTCAATTGTCGAAAGATACATTCATCATCCCAGGTCGCAGTTTAATGGAACAGTTTTCCCGTTACTATCAAACCAAAAGCTAAATAGTTATCTGAAAGAAGTAGCAGATTTCTGCAATATCTCTAAAAACCTGACTTTTCACATTGCAAGGCATAGAAATTAATCTTTTCGATTGAAAACAAGCAAGTTACAAGAATAAAATTCTTGACAGGTAACGATTTAGAAACGAGCGGGTCTCTGTTTTTTTCGTCATTTTTCACAATGCACACAAAGAACGATCTTATACAACAAAAGTACGAAAGATATCTGAATCGCAATATTTTTAGTCTTTAAATTTACACCTTTCCGGCTATTTCGGAAAACATAGCTATCTTTGCATAGACTTTAAAATGAAAGTTAAAAGCGGAATATAACCGCTTTGATATATACATGATATTCGCTGACGCCACTGCGAAAACTGGTAATTTACAAAGAAGGCTGGCAGCAATGTTCATGCTATACCCTTATGGTATGGCGTGGGCGTGCTTCCGCTACCTTCTTGGGCATACCAGTGCCTCGCAGTGGGACGGTCGTATGTCCCACGCTTCTTTTTTTGCGTGTAGCCGACGACTGAAAACGGGAATTAAAAACACGTAAAAATAGAAAACATGAAAAAGATTATCCTTTACATCGCAGCATCGCTCGACCAGCGCATTGCAGAACCGGACAGCGGACTGGACTGGCTTGCTGGATTTCCGAATCCTGAAAAGACTGACTACGGCTACAAAGACCTGCTGGTTTCGGTCGATATGGTTATTATGGGTGGTAAAACTTACCGCGAGTTGCTAAATATGGATGTTATTTGGCCTTACCCAAATCAGCACACTTACGTCGTGTCGCACCATGAATGGAGCGCAAAAGAAAATGTCAGTTTTATTACGGATAACATCATTAAAACGATTTCTGAATTACGCAATCAAAAAGGAAAGGATATTTGGTTGATTGGCGGCGGCGAGTTAGTTTCTATGCTGCTGGCTGCCGATTTGGTGGATGAAATACGGATAACTTATTTCCCCGTTATTCTTGGTAAGGGAGTCCCACTGTTTCCAGAACAACCCCAAAAATCAAAATGGATGCTGAGTAAGAGTAAATTATATAAAAACGAGGTATTCAGCATTATTTACAGGAAAATAACACATAGCACTATCGCTTAGATTTGCTTTTTTATTGTATATTACACAATACTTGCACCTTGCACTAAATTTTTACATAAAGATATTTTATCCATGTCTGTTCCATTGAGAATACCTAAATTTCAGACATCCGCTTTCCAATGAATTGAAACCTCAATACTGAATTAATTCTATGCCCTGTATTCATTTGGTGTATATCCAACCCGTTGTTTAAATAGCTTGGTAAAGTGCTGAGGGTATTTAAATCCGAGCTCATAAGCTACTTCGCGAATAGACTTATTGTTGTCGAAGATTTTCCCTTTGGCAATATCAATTACTTTTGACTGGATGTATTCCTGTGCTATTTTGCCTGTTTCTTTCTTAATCAAATCGCCAAAATAATTAGCTGATAGATGTAGTTCATTCGAACAAAAAGCTACAGTGCATTGGCACGGTGCTTCGCCCGATAGCTCACTTACATACATAGCCATAAGCCCTAATACACAAAAAGGGTCTATTGTTTGGCTGCAACCTGTTACCGATGAAGAATACAATAGTGTAAACATACAAAAATGGTAATATGGCAACATTCACCGATAAAAGAAACGGAGTGCCCGAACAGAATTTCACAGGAACGGTTTGGGTAAATATGAATGTATTGTTGCCTTCGATCCAAGTTACATATCCAATAGAGGTTCATAAGCTTCTCTTGGGAATTTTTATATTGTCCAACTAACATTCGCCACAATAGTTACCCTTTCCAATGGTGTTCCCATCTAAACAGTTTCCAAATTATTGAGGCATACAAGTATCAAAACAACTCAGATTTACGCCAAAGTTATTGAGCAGAAAGTTAGCGATGATATTAGAAACCTGAGAGATACCTTATTAAATAAGCAAAGCAAAACGGAATCTGGTGCCAGAGTTTGTTGATGGTTAGCTCTATAAAAATCATCATCCCCGGAGTTATTTACATTTTTTTGATACGTTTTAGTTTCAAACAGTATTTTTTGACTACTTTTGCAATCAGGCTATGGAATTAGCCTTTAACCGCCGTAAAAAGCTGATAATTCCTACTTTAAACTTTATTTGTATAATTTAAAGTAAATGTCAGCTGTTATGTTTCGATTAATCCTTATAATAGGTACGGGTAGCTTTATAGGCGGTGTTTCCAGGTTTCTTGTCTCCCGTTTCATCCAGAATTTTGCTCTTTCAGCTTTTCCCTTCGGTACTTTTATTGTAAATGTTTCTGGCTGTTTTCTGATTGGCCTTTTTTATGGACTTTCTGAAAGAGGCCATTTATTGAATAATGAGCTGCGCATGTTCCTTACTGTCGGAATAATTGGCGGATACACAACATTCTCAACGTTTGCCAATGAAAATGTTGCTTTGCTAAAGGAAAGCGAGTTCTTCTATTTTGCCCTATATACAGGCCTAAGTGTATTTATTGGATTCTTGGCAACATATCTTGGCAATTTCATCACTAAAATACTATAAACTCATGGAAACGAATAGTGAAGCTAAATTATTGCGAATTTTTATCAGTTCTACTGACAAATTTAAACATTCACCTCTTTACGAAGTAATTGTTTTTGCTGCAAAACGGTACGGGCTTTCAGGGGCTACAGTACTGAGAGGTGTGATGGGATATGGGGCAAGTCATGTTATCAGTTCTATGAAATTCTGGGAATTTACAGAAAAGATGCCAATGGTAGTAGAAATTGTAGATGATGCTGAAAAGATTGAAAAATTCACCGAAACTATTCTGCCTTATTTTGACAAAATTCGTTACGGCGGTATGATTACCCTTGAAAAGGCCATTATTGTATTACACAAACAAGGTATGAAAAAAGGTTTTTAACTAAACATATATTAAATAATTATGAAAATACAATCCGTAGAAGCAATCGAAATTCTCGATTCGAGGGGTAACCCAACCGTTGAAGCTAACCTGACGCTGCAAGACGGCACAACAGCTCGTGCCATGGTTCCCAGTGGTGCATCCACAGGTGAACGTGAAGCATGCGAATTACGCGACGGTGACAAAAAACGTTACAATGGCAAGGGCGTTCTGAAAGCCGTTGAAAACGTAAACAAAAAGATAGCCCCTGAAATAGTGGGTAAAAGTTTTGTCAGTCAGCGTGAGCTTGATTATTTAATGATTGAGATGGATGGTTCGGCCAACAAATCAAAATTAGGAGCCAATGCAATTCTGGCGGTGTCAATGGCGTATGCACGCGCTGAAGCTGAGAGTGCAGGAATTCCATTGTATCAGTATTTGGGTGGCAGCAACGCACACCTTCTGCCGGTTCCCTGCATGAACATTATAAACGGTGGCAAACATGCCGATAACAATGTGGACTTCCAGGAATTCATGATTGCACCCCATAATGCAAGTTCATTCACTGAAGCTATCCGCATGGGTATTGAAGTTTTCCATACATTAAAATCAGTATTAAAAGCCAAAGGATATAGCACCGGAGTTGGTGATGAAGGAGGCTTTGCCCCTGATTTAAAATCGAATGATGAAGCTGTGGAAGTTATCCTGGAAGCCATTACCAAAGCAGGATATAAACCGGGTGATGATGTAAGTATTTGTCTCGACCCGGCTGCAAGCGAATTGTGGGAAGATGGAAAATACAAAATGTTTAAAAGTACCGGGAAATTCATGTCGAGCGAAGAACTGGTCAAGCTATGGGAAAGCTGGGTAAACCAATATCCTATTGTGTTACTCGAAGACGGTCTTGCAGAAAACGACTGGGCAGGATGGCAAAATCTCACAAAGACCCTGGGCAACAAAATAGAGCTTGTCGGCGACGATATCTTTTGCACCAATAAAGCAATATTAGCCGAAGGTATCGAAAAAGGGGTTGCCAATTCGATTCTTATAAAGTTGAACCAGATTGGCACGGTTACAGAAACGCTCGAAACCATTGAGCTTGCATACAAAAACAGTTACAACTGTTTTGTATCACACCGTAGCGGTGAAACACCCGATAGTTTTATTGCTGACCTCACGGTTGCAGTTAATGCAGGCCATTTGAAGACTGGAAGCGGTTGCCGTGGTGAACGTATCGAGAAGTTTAACCAATTGATGCGTATTGAACACCAGCTTGGTAAAAACTCAAAATTTGCCGGAATTAAAGCCTTTAAGAATAAGTAAGCTTCAGGCCTGATGGAACATTTATCCTGTCAGGTTTGTGCTTTCGAAAAATGAAAAAATAACAACAAAGTATTACATAACTTGTTGTTATCTATGGCGATGGAGTTCGCCTTTAACCGTCATAAATGACTGATGACTCCTGTTAATTAACATATTAATAAACAGTCATTTATGAATATTCCCAATAACAATTCGGTTCTATTACTGTATCCGGGCTTCATGCGAGGGCAATTTTCCAAACTCTCCCTGGCAGTTGGTATTCTTTTGGGTTTAATCTCCGGATTATTGACCTTTCTTATCACTTATACCGAGTACAGCCGTCAATCTACAACAAAGAAAGAGTCCCTGAAAATGGCTACGAAAGCGGCATTGGCTGCATGGTGTTTTTTCTTCTCAGTTGCACTAATAATCGGCTTTTTTGTAATGCTTTATCGATTATGAATGAGATTAAAGATATTATCACTGAAATATCGGGCATAAATCAGGCAATCGGTGCTCCCGACCTGACAAAACCTGTAGCCGGGCTTTTGAACAGTAACGATAAAACCATTTACGTGGCTGTGTTGGGCCAGTTCAAATCTGGGAAAAGTTCCTTGGTCAACAGCCTTATAGGTATAAATCTGCTACCTGTCGGGGTTGTCCCGGTAACCGCCATTGTAACACGTCTTCGTTTTGGTCTTCAGCCCAGGTTGATTATTCAGTTTTTAAATGGAAAAGAAACAAGCACTGCGATAGATGAACTTTCACAATATGTAACTGAAAAGCTGAATCCCGAGAATATAAAGCAGGTTGCCCAGGCAATTGTCGAGCATCCTGCTCTTGAGCCATTCAAAAACGTAAGTCTTGTGGATACACCAGGCTTAGGAAGCCTTTACCGGCATAACAGCGAGACAACCCAGCAATGGCTGCCATTCACAGGTGTTGCCATAATCAGCATTAGCGCTGAACGCCCATTGTCGGAAGAAGACATAAATCTACTCAAAGGCATTGCACAGTATTGCCCCGACATGGCATTGATAATTACAAAAACGGATTTGTTCCGAAAAGAAGAACTTACGGAGATACGTTCATATATCACAAGTTCGTTGAAGGATGCTATAAACCGTGATATTCCTGTTTTCGACTATTCGGTTTATCAAAATTCAGGTGAATGCCGGAAAACACTAATTGAAAAACTCATATTACCCTTACATAAAAATGCTGACCAAAAACTCAACGAAATAGCTCATCACAAAACCAATACTATCATCGAGCAAAGCCTTGTTTATACCGAACTGGCCTTGCAATCAGCGATGAAGCGCGAAGCGGAAAAAGATTACGTAAACAGGCTGTTGCAGGAAATCAGGAGTAACCGCCATCACCACGAGCGGGAAATGCTTCTTTCCGGCTCTTCGTTTAAAGGTGATGTGCGCGATAAGCTCGAAAAAATCATCCTGCCTTTTCGTCCGTCGCTTAACGAAAAGCTTACCCGGCAATTCGCTACCGATTTTAAAAACTGGAAAGGTTCATTATTTAATGTTTCTCGGAAATACGAAAAGTGGCTGAACGAGCATATTGGCGACGAAATCAAACAAATTGACAACGCTTGTTTCGACCAGGTTAACCAGATTGTAAGGGAAACGGCCGGTTATTATCAGTATTCGGCACTTCAGTTCAGGCAACGCCTGGACGAAAAGCTTAGCCAGGTTTTTGGGGTTCATCTTCCCGATGCATATTGGCAGATTGATTTTACAGGTATCGACAAACCGGACATTACCATTTACAGGGCTTTCGATTCACATATTGACACATTGTTATTCTTTCTGCCCATGAAATGGTTCCACTACCCGTTTTTCCGTCATTTTTCAAAACAAATTCCTTACGAGACGGACAAAAACCTGCATCGTTACATTTCCGAACTAAACGGAAAAATCAACAAAACCATCGACACCATTCACAGGCAGGCCCTGCAATACATAAGTAACGAAATTACAACGGTTGAAAACGTATTGCAGCAGGCCAACACCAATTATTCGGTGCTGAAGGAATACACAGAAAGGTTGAAGAAAATTAAAACACAAGTTTATGCATATGATAGATAATATATGGCTCATAGCAGCTCTCTGGATGGGAATGGCGCTCATTGCAAGCCTTATTTCCATTCGCATAGGCATTTCGGTTGCCTTAATTGAAATTCTGGTGGGTGTGGTAGCTGGCAACTTTCTTGGAGTACATCAGACTACCCAATGGATTGACTTCCTGGCAATGCTCGGAAGTGGCGTTTTAACTTTTCTGGCAGGTGCCGAAATTGACCCGGCATCGTTACGGGCAAACCTCAAGGCAAGCCTGGTCATAGGTGTGCTTTCTTTTGCCATTCCTTTTGCAATTGTCTGGATTATCGCCCAGTTTGTGTTTGGGTGGGGATTGCATCAGTCGCAAATTGCTGGAATAGCCCTCTCAACCACTTCGGTTGCTGTAGTGTATGCGGTAATGATTGAAAAGAAGCTCAGCGACACATCCATGGGTAAAATGATATTGGCTGCCTGTTTTATTACGGATTTTGGAACCGTGCTTGCCTTAGGAGTTCTGTTTGCCAACTTCAACCTCTGGATGGTGGCTTTTGTGGTGATAATGTGTGTTTTGCTCTGGTTCATGCCCAAATGGACAAAATACCTGATAGGTCATTTAGGGGCAGATAAAGTGAGCCAGCCTGAAGTGAAGTTTATTTTATTGGTTTTGTTTTTCCTGGGTGGACTAGCTACTACTGCTAAAAGCGAAGCGGTACTGCCTGCTTACCTCATCGGTCTTGTGGTGGCAGGCGTATTCATTCGCGATAAAACATTGGTCGACCGTATGCGCACCATAGCTTTTACCATTTTCACGCCGTTTTATTTTATGAAAGCAGGCCTGTACGTCTCGTTACCTGTAATATGGTATTCCCTGGGTATCATCATTCTATTCCTGATTATAAAAATAATAACCAAAATCGTTGGGGTTTATCCGTTTGCAAGGGTATTCCAGATGCGGAAGAAAGAATCTTCCTACACCACATTGCTGATGGCAACCGGTCTTACATTTGGTACCATTTCGGCATTGTTCGGATTGAATAACCATATTATCGACCAGAAACAATATACTATACTGGTAACCGTGGTTATCCTCAGCGCCATTGTACCAACACTCATAGCACAAAAGTTCTTCCAGCCCGAAATACATACAATGATTGCCTGGGGCAGGCTCAGGAGGATGACTGAAAACGGCAGTAAAAAGAATAAAACCAAAACAAAAAGGAGGGCATAATTATGTACGAAAACATTCTTGTGGCTTACGATGGTTCCGAGGGAGCCAAAAAAGCATTAAACAATTCGCTGGTCTTTGCAAAAGCATTGAAGGCAAAATTAACCGCCTTATGGGTTGGCGGGTTCAGGGCATACTATCACGAAACGGTGGCCGAAATTGACGAAGAAAACAAAGCCATCGATACCTTTTCTGCTAAACTGAAACGGGAAATCAAATGCAAATCGCAGGAGGAAGGCTATGAAATAGAATACGCCCATTTACAGGGCAACCCTGCAAAACTGATTATTGAATTTGCCGAAAAGAACAAGGTCGATTTAATCGTAATGGGTTGTGGCGGTCATTCCGGCCTGTGGGGAAACGACCTGGGCCATGTTGCCGATAAAGTAAGCGAGAATGCCAAATGCAATGTATTGATAGCAAGAAAGTAAAATAAATGGAAATCGAAAGAAAATTCCTGGCAAATAAAGAATTATGGTTAAATGCCGGTAAACCTGCACGTGAACACATTATTCAGGGGTACTTGTCTACAGACATAAATAAAACAATTAGAGTTCGGGTAGCAGGCCCCGATGGATACATGACAATTAAAGGAAGAACTGTCAACTTATCCAGGGAGGAATACGAGTTTCATATTCCTGTAGATATCGCAACCTCTGTAATACAGAAATTCTCCGAAGGTATCATTGAAAAAATCCGGTATAAAGTTCCTTATAAAGGCAAGACCTGGGAAGTTGATGAATTTATGGGTGAGAATGAGGGGCTTCTTATTGCTGAGGTTGAACTGACAGATGAAAATGAAAACATTGAATTACCGGAATGGATTGACCTGGAGGTATCCGGTGATGCCAGGTACTTCAATGCCTGTTTGGTCAGAAAGCCTTTTAAAACTTGGTAATCTTAAAAATTACAGTTAAAAATGATTACAATAGATATTCCGGGAAACAAGAAAATCGAGGTAGAACACTTAGTGCTCGATTATAACGGAACGCTGGCCATCGATGGAACATTAATTCCGGGAGTAAGGGAAATCCTGAACTCGCTGGCCGAAGACCTGAAAATTCATATCGTTACGGCAAACACTTTTGGTAAAACAACCGAGAACCTGGTTGATATCAATTGCAACCTGGTTATTATCAATAACGATTTTCAGCAGTTGCAAAAGGTAAAGTACATCAGCGACCTTGGAGAAAACAATGTAATTGCCATAGGAAACGGCCTGAATGATGCACTGATGATAAAAAATGCAGCTCTGGGTATTGTGGTTATTCAAAAGGAAGGAGCATCAGTAAAAAGCCTCGAAAATGCTGATATTGTGTGCAGCAATATCATCGATGCCCTTGAATTATTAAAAAATCCGTTGCGGATAATAGCAACTTTAAGAAATTAAGCCGATGATGAAAAAACTGTTTTTGGTTATCCTTTTATTTCCGGTTTTTAACCTTTGGTCTCAAAACCTGGATATCGACATATTGAAGGATGTTAATTTAAACCGGGATAAACACCTCGACAATATGTTCAGGGGATTTATCGTATTACAAAGGCCAGCAATGGCTTGCTAAAAAAAGAAAAAAATGATACAATACCTGAATTCACTTGATACCAAATTGTTTCTTTTCCTCAACGGGTTGCACAATACTTTCTTCGACACTATCATGTATTGGTTTAGCGATAAACTCATTTGGGTTCCGATGTATATTCTCATCGCCTTTTTCATTGTATGGCGATACCGGATGCAGGGAGTTATCATACTCCTGTTTGCAATTCTTGTAATTGCGTTATGCGACCAGACAGCATCGCATCTCATAAAAAATCTTACACACCGGTTACGACCTTCGCATGAACCGTCTTTAATAGGGTTGATACATTTAAGCAAAGCAGGGCCGGGTGGATTGTATGGCTTTGTTTCGTCACACGCCGCCAATGCTTTCGGTCTGGCAACTTTCATGTATTTCACGCTCAACAATCGGTTCCGGCTTTTAAAATATTGGCTTTTCATTTGGGCAGTACTTGTGTCGTACAGCCGCATTTACAACGGGGTACACTACCCTGCCGATGTCATTGTGGCTGCTTTGTTAAGCTCATTCATTGGCTGGGGAATGGCAAAACTGTATCAATATGTTGAATATAAACGCTCGATAAAATATGCTAAAATCAATTAGACTCGATACAGCCACAAAATTCGTGGTATTGATAGGTCTCATCAGTTTGTTTTCCGATATGACCTACGAAGCTGCACGCAGCATCAATGGTTCATTTCTCCAACTGTTGGGTACGAACGGCGCCACTGTGGGATGGGTTGCCGGACTTGGTGAATTATTAGGATATGGCCTGAGATTTATTTCTGGCTACCTGGCCGATAAAACAAAGAAGTACTGGCTGATATTGATTGCTGGTTATTTGCTTAATCTCTTTTCTGTTCCATTGTTAGCTTTGGCGGGATACTGGCAGCTTGCAGTTGTATTAATGATTACTGAGCGTATCGGTAAGGCATTACGCACACCGGCACGCGATGCTTTGTTGTCTTTTGGTACGCAAAAAATGGGTCGTGGCTGGGGTTATGGTTTACACGAAGCAATGGACCAAATTGGTGCAACTATTGGTCCGTTACTGGTCAGTGCCGTTCTGCTTTACCGGCAGCAGGATTACCGTATGGCATTCGGCATTTTGGTTATTCCTGCTATTATTGCCTTCAGCATACTGTTAATTTGTAGATACCTGTATCCAAAGCCTGAGAATCTGGAATTTAAAACCACGTCCATGGTCTCGAAAGGATTTCCAATGAGGTACTGGATTTACGTTTTGGCTGTCATTTTTATTGCAGCCGGTTATGTCGATTTTCCGCTGATAGCCTATCATTTCAAGGCCAAAGCATTGATGAGCGACTCTGCTATTCCGGTTTTCTATGCTGTTGCAATGGCTACGGATGCCATAGCCGCACTTATTTTCGGAAAGATGTTCGACAAAACGGGAATCAAAACACTTCTCCTGGCCATACTGCTTTCTTCATTCTTTGCTCCTATGGTTTTCATGGGTGGTTTCAACTGGGCGTTGGCAGGAATGGTATTATGGGGTATCGGTATGGGAGCCCAGGAATCTATCCTTAAAGCCGAAATCGCAGAAATGATTTCACCAGAACGCCGTGGAACAGCCTTCGGTTCTTTCAACGCTGCTTATGGCCTGTTTTGGTTTGCAGGGAGTGCACTCATGGGATACTTATATGATTTCTCCATTAAAGGGCTGATAATATTTTCAGTGGCAACGCAATTAGTCGCAGCCTTGGTAATTTATTATATCATACGCCATCACACTGAAAATTGAATAATCAGGGAGAGCTTAAATCATGAATTTCGAAAGCATATTGTTTAAAAATATAAATGAGAAGGAAGTTTTAGAGACTGTCGTCCCCGCCTTTTTTCCCGATTTAAACCTCGACCAGGTAATAAATGCCGTTACCTCCAGAAAGGAAGAATACAACTTAAAGCCGTTTTTTTATACTTCCCTGAACTACCCGGATGCAATTTACTACCGTCACGAAATAATGCGCGACCTCGAAAATCCAGCCCTTTTCAAATACATCAGGTCATTTGCTGAAAACATGCACAACGTGCGTCAACAATTGGTTCAAATAGAAAAACTGTATTATAAATATCACAAGGAAAGGTTGTTACTCGACATAGTGCTGACATACTGCGAGGCCTTAATTTCATTGTCAAACCAGTTATCCCGGATTAGCTTGAATTCCCTGGGCTTTCTGGCCTTTCGGGAATACCTGGCAGATTATGTCCAATCCTCCCATTTCCTTGCACTCCAATCGGAATCGAGAAGAATAATTGCCGGTTTGTCCTCTATAAAATATGGCATACACATGAAAGACCTCCGTGTACAGGTTCTCGAATATGTTTCGGAAACGGATTACACGGTTGAGGTCGAGGAAGCATTTGCAAAATTCAGGCAGGGAAAAGTAAAAGATTACAGTTCCGGATTTCCTCATCTGCACCTGCAGGATATGAACCATGTGGAGGCAAAAATACTGGATGGCGTTGCCAGTTTGCATCCCGGTATCTTTCTCGACCTCGATACATTTTGTGAAAGAAATTCCAATTTCCGGGCCGAAACCATTACGGTGTTTGACCGCGAAATACAATTCTATATCTCATACCTGGAATATATTGCACCAATCAGGCAAACCGGTTTAAAATTTTGTTACCCTCAGGTTTCCAAAACAAGCAAGGCAATCTTTGATTACGAAGGGTTTGATTTGGCGCTGGCCAGGAAGCTTGCCGGCGAAAAAACGCCTGTAGTTGTAAATGATTTCTTTCTCGAAGGGAAAGAACGTGTATTTGTTGTTTCGGGTCCCAATCAGGGCGGAAAAACCACTTTTGCCCGCACCTTCGGGCAGTTGCATTACCTGGCTGGCATCGGTTGCCCGGTTCCGGGCAGGGAAGCACAGCTCTTTTTGTACAACAAGCTTTTTACCCATTTCGAAAAGGAGGAAGACATCAACAACCTCCGCAGCAAACTGGAGGACGACCTGGTAAGGATTTACGATATTCTTTCCGGTGCCACGCCTGATAGTATTGTCATTATGAACGAAATACTGACCTCAACCACCCTGCAGGATGGAATTTTTCTGAGTAAAAACATCATGGAAAAGATTGTCCGGCTCGACTTGCTTTGTGTCTGGGTCACATTCATCGACGAAATTGCTTCCTATAGCGAAAAAACTGTAAGCATGGTGGGTACGGTAATGCCTGACAATCCGGCTTTACGAACATTTAAAATAATAAGAAGTCCTGCTGATGGACTAGCCTATGCAATGTCTGTGGCAGAAAAGTATAGGCTCACATACGATTCTTTAAAAGAACGAATAAATTGCAGAATATGAAAGCATTTCTCATGTTTCCAAATGACGATTTCTCCTCACGGCAGAAATTTTCCTGGAATGCTTCGGAATTGAAACAGGACCTGGAACTGAACACCCTTTGCAAAGCCATGGCATCGGACGACGATTTTGTGTTTAAAATGGTAATGGACGCTATTTTATCGGGTCTCTATAATGATGTGGAAACAATCCTTTATCGCCAGGATATTGTTAAAGATTGTCTGAACAACGCTTCTGTGGTCAGGGATATATACCGGATTGCAGTAGAAGCCATTGAAAGCAAAAATAAACATTGGTGGTTCCTTTCAACATCGCCATCCTCAGTGCTCTTTAGTTCGGTAGCAACATTAAAAACTTTACTGGATTTTCTCAAACAACTCCGCAGTATTACCGATGAGCATGCCGCTAAATTCACATCCAAAGGCTTTACAACCTTTTTTACAATGCTTGAACGGGAACTGGATGATGAATATCTTGCCAGGTTTCAAAATCATTTACAGGAATTGGGGTTTCCTAGCGGAATGCTTCTTAGTACCGGATTGGGAAAAGGAAATAAAGGAACCGGTTATATACTTCGTAAACCGTTTAATAAAAAGGAAGGCTGGTTTCAGAAGTTCTTTGCTAAAAAGCCTCCGATTTATACTTTTTCGATTCACCCGCGCGACGAAAGCGGTGCAAGGGCTTTAAGAGAACTAAAAGACGAAGGAATCAACCATGTGGCTAATGCACTCGCTCAATCCATGGAACATATTCTCAGCTTCTTTGCGATGCTGCGTACCGAAACAGCATTTTACACCGGCTGTTTGAATTTGCATGAGCAGCTGGTACAAATGGATGAACCCGCTTCTTTTCCGGTTCCGTTGCAACATGATAAACGTTTACACACTTTTGAGGGGTTGTACGACATATGCCTGGCGCTAACCATGAAACAAAAAATTGTGGGTAACCATTTAACTGCCGATAATACAACCCTTGTGATGATAACCGGGGCTAACCAGGGTGGAAAATCAACTTTTTTACGAAGCATTGGTTTGGCTCAGCTGATGATGCAATCCGGCATGTTTGTTCCTGCAGGTTCATTCTCTGCAAACATTTGCGATTCGCTGTTTACACACTTCAAAAGAGAGGAAGACAATACCATGAGCAGCGGCAAGCTCGATGAGGAACTCAGCAGGATGAGCAATATCATTGACCACATCACAGTAAACGCCATAGTGCTTTTTAATGAATCATTTGCCGCAACAAACGAGCGCGAAGGTTCGGGGATTGCTGCACAAATAGTCTCAGCCTTGCTGGATAAAGGCATTAAGGTATTCTTTGTCACACACCTGTTCGAGTTTGCACACAATTTTTATGAAAAGAAACAGAACGATTCCGTTTTTCTGCGTGCAGAAAGGAAAACCGACGGCACACGAACATTTAAACTCATAGAGGGTGAACCTTTACAAACCAGCTTCGGCAAGGATTTGTACAATAAAATATTTATCAATGCCTGATGCAAATACATGAAATTATACCGGACACAGAAAAACTGCGGGCATACACACAAGCCAAACTGGAACTGGCAGGCAGCTTGCACACAATCCGCGAGGCGTTTGGCGTACTTGGACTGGAAAACGCAGAGCACCAGTGTGCCGAACTGATAGTTAAATTGGCCGAAGACCGCTTTGTCCTTGCAGTACTGGGTCAGTTTAAACGGGGTAAAAGCTCGCTCATGAATGCTATCATTGGGCAGGAACTATTGCCAACAGGCATACTGCCATTAACCTCAGCCATTACAATACTTAAATACGGACCAGCCGAAAAACTGGTAATCAATCGGGAGGATTCAAACTTCCCGGAGGAACTACCTGTTACTTCCCTTCCCGGTTATGTAACCGAAAAAGGTAATCCGGGAAATCAGAAAAAGGTAAAAACCGCTTGTGTGGAGTTACCGATACCCTTCCTGAGACGTGGATTGGAGTTTGTGGATACGCCTGGTGTAGGTTCTGCCATTACGGCCAATACAAAAACAACATACGGTTTTTTGCCCGAATGCGATGCCGTGCTTTTCGTTACGGGTGCCGATACGCCGGTTACAAGTGTGGAACTCGAATTCCTGCATGAAATAAGAGAATATATAAACAAATTATTCTTTATAGTCAATAAAATAGACCTTGTTGCCGATAATGAAAAAGCTGAAGTGCTGAGGTTTGTAACCGAAACCATTCAGGCACATACCAGGGCTAGAACGGTAAACATCTTTCCAGTCTCAGCCCGTTTGGGCCTCACTGCAAGAACAGCTGGTGATGTTTCTCTTTACGAACAAAGTGGTCTTAAAACTTTGGAAGAATCATTGGCTTCATTTCTTTCCGGGGAAAAAACAATAGTATTCCTTGCTTCTTTATTTCGCAAAACATTCCGCATCCTGGACGATGAAATGGTGAAGGACGCCTGCACTGAACCTGCCTTACAGGAAAGGGCTAAAGCTATAGAGAAAGATACAGTTACCTTGCATCGCGACCCTCACGTTGCCGCTGCAGAAATAAGCAAAACAAGAAAGAATATCCAATCATTATACAAAAGCATCCTTAGGGGTGAGCTACCGGAAGTAGGGTTAAACAACAATTCATTGTCCGGGACATCCGACACTATACCAGGCATAAAACTCCCAAAAGATGAGTTCACTCTCACTTCCGTGGACACTATGTCGGATTTACAGGCAAAAGAATGTCCGGTATGCCGGTATATAACCAGGCAGGCTTCCGATTTCTTTGCCCATTGGCAATACAAGATAAGTTCAGATGAAGAAGCCCGGAATGAGTTTGCTGCAGAACTGGGGTTTTGCCCCGTTCACACCTGGCAGTTATTCGCCATGTCGTCACCGCATGGTGCATCCGTTGGGTTTGCCCGGCTTACCGAGCATATTGCCAGTCGTTTGAAAGAATACAAAGAGCAGCCCGGCAGTGGGAATACAGTGAAGCAGTTAGTGCATGATTCAGGTAGTTGCAGGGTATGTAAAATGCTCCGTGAAGTTGAGAATAAATATATCCGTCAGCTTTCCGGCCAGTTAAATGAAACCGATAGCCTGAGCCTGTATCACCATTCACAGGGAGTTTGTCTTCGACATCTGGATATGCTTTTGTACGCAACCTCATCGGAAGAAATCCGCGAATTTCTTATCTCACATGCCATTCTCGGTTTTATGGAAGATGCAGAGGATATGCGAAGCTTTGCCCTGAAGGGTGAAGCGCTTCGTCGTTCGTTGCAAAATCAGAATGAACAGGATGCTTACAAAAGGGCCATTATACGAATGGTGGGCAACCGTAATGTAGTTATGCCATGGAAAATTGGATAATCAAATCTATAACCAGACAATCACAGCCAAATTAATCATGGATAATTTTATATATATGTTAACGAAAATTTACGCCGAAAAACAATCATTTGAAGCGGAATTGAAACAAATTGATGAAGAAGAAGATAAAATACTAAAGAAAGCAGAACGTTCTATTTATTGTATAAGTGATAGTCTTAAAAGGTTAAAAGAATACATCCGGGGCAATAAATTTGTGAATCAGAATGATGAAATATTGTTCTTTAAGGAAATAAAACCATCCATTTACAGTAAGCTGATTTACTTTGTCAAGATTTTCAATATCGAATCCAAAAGACCTAATGGTAGTGATAAGTCTCAGAAAAAGTATTTGTTGAGTGAACTTAATAAGCTTGAATTATTCTTTTCCGAAAACCTTGAATTCTACCAGTATTACCGCAATAATATGACTTATCTCGACGACAAATATTTTGTCCGGGGTAAACTGAATGTTCAACGCCGGATATATAAAGAACTCGGAAAGGTGAGATTTGCACAAAAAAAAATACAATAAAGAACCGATATGCTTGAATATGTTGCCAAATTACGTAAGGAAACGGATGATGCGATAGACCGTATCGAATCATCGGACAACAACATCCTGAAAAAATCGCTGTATGCCTCGCATATCCTGGCGAATGCTTTCGACAAATTGAAAAAGTTTATCTTTTCCTATGAATTTCGGGATGAAACCGAAGAAATCACTTTCTTCAAAGAGGTCAAGCCCAAATTCTGTTACCGGCTGATCTATTACCGAAAACTGTATAACATCGAAATCAACCGTCCTGTTGCGGCAATATGTACGCAAAAGGAATACCTGCATGAAGAACTGGAAACGATCAACAAATATACGAACAAACGATTGGATTTTGTCCGCTACTACCGTTCCGGCTCCACGCATCTGGATTCACTTTATTTTCTGCGCGGCAGGATGGATACCGAACAATACCTGGAAACCTTTTACTATGAGCTTGATCCGAATTTCTCGACCAACTGCGATTTCAAAGTGGCCAAAATCATGGCCAACGATATGCTTTCCGCTTATCTGATGCAGGAAATAGAGTTACTGAATGACAATGGAATGAAATTCGGCACTTTTAACTTTCCGGCTACAAAGAAAAC
>CALGIG010000035.1 GCA_937915865.1 uncultured Prolixibacteraceae bacterium
ATGCTGCATTGGGAGAAGGGGGAATAGTATTGGAAACCTGCCCCTTTCCCCAAACAGCTATCATCATTAATCCAATAATTAATAAATATCGTTTCATTTTTTGTAAGCTTTAATTGTTTTGTGTGTTGAAAGCCCCATTCAAGCCCTCTCCCGCCCAAGGCGAGAAGGGCTTAAAACCAATATGGGTTGAGGCTTTTGTAAGTATTGTCGGTTTTTGGCCCGGCATAGTATAGGTTTCACCCGGCAGGTGAAACCTATACTGGTATCATTTCAGTAGGACCATCCTTCGCGCTGTGGTGGCCTGTCTCCCCTCCCTCGGAGGGGTTGGGGGAGGCTACTTTTTCAGACATTTTTACCTGCGTTACAAACGCTTTAACCATAAACCCTGTAAATCTAAGGCATTCCATTAGATAGACTTTTATTGCATGGCTTAATCTCAGTGATAAACTTTCTTTTCTTCAAATCATAAATGTAATCTGAATTGTGAATCAAAGTATCAATTATTCCTCCGTGATAATTAACAGTAAGAAAAAGAGTGTCGTTTTTAATTTTTGGTATAAAGTCTGTTGTATATCTGTAACAGATAGGATCACTATGGTATATTGTATCAAAAAGAGAAATTTTATGCTTAAATTCTTTGTCCAATATATCACATCTCCAGTTTGATTTTAAAACTACATAATATTTGAATTCCAATAATTTAATATTGTGGCTTTCAGGTTCTCGATAACGAATGTCTATTTGATTTATTAAACTATCGTTTTTTAAATTGTACAATCTTACAGAATGTCCCAAATCGTATATATAAAGCAAATTGTTCAAAGAATCGACACAATATACGGGTTCCAAGTTGTCCCAACTAAGATTTAAGTATAATTCATTATAAAAACCATACTTATGATTAGTTTTTTTATTTTCAATGCTAACAACTTTTTTTTCGTTATCGAAATTAACAACTATGTTGATTTTACTATCGAAATCTTTGCATCCGCAAATAAATAATGCACAAAATATTAACAGTATCAGTTTTCTCATCTTATTCTGCATGGATGTAATTTTTTATAAATGAATCAAAGGACTCTCCTGATTTTCTCTCTTTTGCCCAGTACATAGAGAACCCGCTGAAGGTTTTATACCTTTCATTAAAGTACTCCAATCGATTATTCATCAAATCGTGTTCATATTGAAAATTTGGAGGCATAGTTTTATATTTCAACAAATAGTCAAGCCTTATACCTATATGTTGTCTTTCGTGGGTTAAACGATTTAATGCAACAGCGAAATTTATATCATTTGTTTTTTGCTTATGATTGAAAGCAAGAGTAAACCTTAGAAATTGGGAGTCCTTTCCAGAGATTATATCACTAATATTTTTAAAGCTTTGTCCATCACCATCTTCAATTCGCTTAGAATCATTCGAATCTTTATTGACCAATTCTGTTAAAGTTGTTCCTTTACTGTAATATTCTTCTTTTGTATCCATCATATCAAATACCACAGAAACACTTTCAAATTTACCACCTTCTCCAAAAAGTTTAACAAATTGTTGCCCTGCTTCCGTTTTACTCCATTCATTGTAGGCACTCCACATTCTTTCATTTTTCATAAATGCTTGAGTGTGGTGAATCGAATCTCCGTTTACGTCAATAAAAACTATCGGATTATTAGCAGCATAATGATAAGGAGTTAGGTTTATATACTTCTCAGCAAACCTGTCTTGGACGTGCCACCGCCCTAATTCCGGGTCATACATCCTGGCGCCGTAGTCGAACCAGTCGATCTTGGTACCAGCCAACACGTCGTCCTGGAATTCTTTGCCGTTGTAGAGCAGCTTGTTTTTGGAAGCCCCGGTTGGGTAGAAGCTTGTTTGCGAGGTCACCAGCCCGTAAGGGTCGTAGCTGGTCAGCAGGTTCACCTCGGGGCGGCCATAGCCATGCCCTGTAAAGGTAACGCGCG
>CALGIG010000036.1 GCA_937915865.1 uncultured Prolixibacteraceae bacterium
GAGTCAGTATAAAATACAAACATAAGTACGACATTATTTCATTCTCATTACTTATATATCAAAGCTGCAATTCTCGTCTATGCTTCAAACCGTTTTTTTGCATCCTCCAATATGGCAATTGTTGCTGTTGCGCCGCTTCGCGAACACCCTGCTTCGCGCACTGCCAGAAGCTGATCGAGTGTACGAACGCCGCCTGCCGCTTTTAGTTTCACATTTGGCCCAATGTTCTTTTTCATCAGCTGCAAAACCGGAATGGTTGCTCCCTGATAGTTGTAATCGCCATTGGCTTGCTTTACAAAACCAAAGCCGGTAGAGGTTTTCACATAGTCGGCGCCAACTTCGGTACAAATCTGGCAAAGCTTCACAATGTCGCTTTCGCGGGTTACATAATCGGTTTCAAAAATAACTTTCACAATGGCGTCGTTTTGATGGCAAACTTCGGTTACGGCTTTAATTTCTTCAGTGATGTATTGCCATTCGCCTTGCAAAGCTTTGCCAATATTGATGACCATGTCAATTTCAACAGCGCCGTCGTTGCAAGCCTGTTCGGCTTCAAAAACTTTTACCGGGATTGACGAATTGCCTGCCGGAAAGCCAATCACACAGCCCACCAGTACATCGCTTCCCGCGAGTATTTCGGCAGCCTGTTTTACTGCGTAAGGCTTTACACATACCGATGCCACGTGGTATTTAAGAGCCACTTCGCATTCGCGTTTCAAATCGATGTCGGTTAATGTTGGGTGCAAAATGGAGTGGTCGATCATTTTTGCAAGTTGGATTAGTTCGCTCATTGTTTTATGGTTTTAGATAGTCAAGAATTTCGGAAATGGAAGCCAGTGTTAGAAATACGCTGTTTTTTACCGGAGCATGATGGTTTTCGTGTTGCCAGGTAACTTCATAAGGAATATGAATAGCTTTTCCTCCAATGTTGGTAACTGGCAAAATATCCGACTTCACAGAGTTCCCAACCATCAGGAATTCGTTGGGCTGAATGTCGAGGTGATCGAGTAATTTCTGATAGTTGGCTTCATGTTTGTCGCTCATAATTTCGATGTGGTGAAAGTAACCGAATAAGCCCGATTCTTTTAGTTTTCGCTCCTGATCCAACAAATCGCCTTTGGTAGCCAAAATCAGCCGGTATTTTCCCTGAAGCATTTGAAGCACCTTCTCAACACCATCGAGTAATTCAATTGGCATGGTTAGCAATGTTTTTCCGGTATCAATAATCAATGCGATCTGTTCAGGAGTTATTTTACCGTTGCTTATCCTGATAGCTGTTTCAACCATCGACAAAATAAATCCTTTGGCTCCATAGCCATAAATCGAAAGGTTTTGCATTTCGGTTTTAAACAGTTCTTTCGAGGTTTCTGTTTCGTCGAGATAAACGCTTAAAATCTTGCAAAATTTTCGTTCAACTTCCTGGTAGTAGGGTTCGTTTACCCAGAGTGTATCGTCGGCATCAAAACCAATTACTTTTATGTCTTTATACATAATTATCAGTTATCTGCGTTTTTTTTCTTCTTTAAATAATTGCTTACCGAAAAATAGGCTTTCGAGAGTAAAAATCCCCAGCACAAACCAATAAAAATACCAACCAGCACGTCGCCCGGATAATGAACGCCATTGTAAATGCGGCTGTAAGCAACCAATGCAGCCCAAATAAACAGCCAGTATTTCAGGATTTTAAAATCCGAATCTAAAGTAAAGTACAGGAACGTTGCCAGACCAAAAACATTGGCAGCATGTGATGATGCGAAACCATACAATCCGCCAGCCCCGGCTTTGCTCAAATGGACCAGGTTCATCAATGCCGGATCGTGTGATGGGCGCAGCCGTTGAACGGTGTTTTTCAATAAACCCGAAGCTGTTTGATCACACAGGGTAATAACCAGACCGATGAATAACAGCATGATAAACCCTTGCAATTTATATTTCCTGAAAATCAGGAAAATGATGAGTAAATACATCGGAACCCAAATCAGTTTGTCACTCAACCAATACATAATCGGATCGAAAAAACTGCTATGCCAGCCGTTTAATGCCAGGAATATTTCAGTATCAAGAGTTTTCAGGTATTCCATCATTCTGCAACATTTTCCGGGTGAATCATATCGTAAACTATTTCAGCCACATTGCCAACTACACGGCGACAAATTATTTTGTGGTGCTTGCGGTCGGCTACTTCGGCTTCTGTTGCATGTTTCTTTAAGATTTCGGCACAACTGGTTGTTCCATAAATAGCTTCTACCTTTTTGTTTAGCTCGCGAACTTTCCGATAAGCTGCAAGTTTAGTGTCCATATCTTTGGGGTCGAGGTTGCCATATTTCAGGCCTATAACCATAAACCCACCAGTCAAAGCACCACATTTTTCGCGTAGGCGACCCATTCCTCCGCCAAAGGTAGAAGAAATAAGTTTTGCGGTATTTTCATCCACTTTAAATTCTTTGGAAAAAGCAAGTAACATTGACTGTGAACAAGCATAACCCTCATCGAAATATAAAAGGGCTTTATCTATGGCTTCTTGTTTGGTCATTGGTAATGATATATCTGTTACAAATATGCAAGATTAGATTTGACAATGATTATATTTAGCGAAAAAGAATTACGATATTTAGGAAACATTTTACAACACAAAACGCTATGGAGTCGAATAAACACATCTGGCAATTTGCAAGAGTAGGCGGAATGAACAGGGTTTGCCTGGAACGAGGTGACGATTTAGTGCATTTGGATACGCTCGATCAAAAGCTTTGGACGGCATTAAGCTGCCCGGTTAACGGGTTGGAAATTGACTCCAAAACCCTGGAAATGATCGATACCGACAAGGACGGGAAGATTCGTGTTCCTGAAATCCTGGCAGCTGTAAAGTGGATTACTTCAGTTGTAAATGACGCCAACACCTTGATCGGGAAAAACACGGCAATGCCTTTATCCGAAATTAATACCGACACTGAATTGGGACGAGTGTTGTTCGCATCGGCAAAACAACTTTTGTCCAATATTAGTAAACCCGAAGCTGAAGTCATTACCGTTGAGGATGTGTCTGATACGTTTGCCATTTTCGAGCATACCAGGTTTAACGGCGACGGTGTAATTCATGCAGGTTCAACCGACGACGAAGGGTTGAAATTGCTGATTGGCCAGGTTATCGATTGCGAAGGGCCTGTAACGGATCGAAGTGGAAACAATGGTGTTGACACCGATAAAATCAATACTTTCTACAATCAATGTGATGCTTTTTTTAACTGGAAGAGAAAATCTGAAAATGAAAGTTCAACAATCCTTCCGTATGGAGATAAAACAGAAGAGGCTTATGCTGCTTTTCAGGAACTGAAATCAAAGATAGACGACTATTTCTTGCGTTGCCAGTTGGCCGAATTTGATGCTGCATCAACCGAAACTTTAAATTCAATCATTGCCCGTATTGAAATCATTACAACCAAAGATTTAACCAATTGTATCGAAGATATTTCAGGATTCCCGTTAGCTAAAATTGAGTCGGGCAAACCGTTATCGTTGGTTTCAGGCATAAATCCGGCATGGAAAGCTAAAGTTGACACATTCAGGATGTTTATTGGCCATAAAAATGAAAAACAGGTTTTGAATGAGAAAGAATGGAAAGAACTGTCGGACAAATTTATTGCTTTCGAAATATGGAAAGCTGAAAAAACAGGAATAGAAGTCGAATCTATTGGCTTTGATCGCATCCAATTAATTCTTGAAGAAGACCGAAAAAGCGAATTACTTGCATTAATAGAGGAAGATAAAAAAGTAGAAGAAGAAGCGAACAACCTCATTCTGGTTCAGCAAATGGTTCGCTATCACCGCGACTTATACACTTTGCTGAATAATTTTGTCACCTTTTCTGACTTCTACCGACCTGATTCTGATGCTATTTTTCAGGCCGGGAGCCTTTATTTTGATCAACGCCGGTGCGACTTGTGCATTAAAGTAACCGATATGGCCAAGCATAGTGCAATGGCTGCTTCAAGCGGAATATGCCTGGTTTATTTCGACTGCTATTCAAAGATCAAAGAGGAAAAGATTACCATTGTTGCCGCTTTTACCGATGGTGATGTTGATAACCTGGTGGTTGGGCGAAATGCCATTTTCTACGATAATGCCGGCAACGATTGGGACGCAACGATTATCAAAATCATCGACAATCCGATTAGTATAAGGCAAGCCTTTTGGTCGCCTTACCGTAAAGTTTCGCAATTGATTTCGAAACAAGTAGAAAAGATTGCTTCATCAAAAGAACAGGATATTCATAAAACGGCGACTTCGGGCGTTGAGAAAACTACAACGCACGTACAAACAGCATCGACTTCGCCAACAGCTGCACAGCCAGCACCTTTCGATATTGCCAAATTCGCTGGTATTTTTGCAGCCATTGGTATGGCTTTTGGCGCCATTGGCGGCGTATTGGCAACAGTTGCCAAAGGTTTTTTCTCGCTTACCTGGTGGAAAATGCCCATTGCGGTTGTTGGCGTTTTGCTTTGCATCTCGGGTCCGGCAATGGTATTGGCTTGGCTCAAACTACGTAAACGAAACCTTGCACCGGTTCTCGATGCCAATGGTTGGGCTATTAATGCACGGGCAACCATCAACATTGCTTTTGGTGCAACTTTAACCCAGTTGGCTAAGCTTCCAAAAAACTCAAAACAAAATTTGATTGATCCTTATCGTAAAGACTCAAACCTCTGGATTCCAATCATCATCATTTTAGTTATCGCCGGAACTTTGATTGCGCTCTGGTATTTCAAATTTCTGGAGAAGTGGAATGTGCTCTAAAAACGAAGGCCAGGTTTCTTAAAATCCAGGTCTTTATCTTTTTTTCTGTTAATTATGCCTGAAAAATTGAAAAACAGGCTTTGGTGTTATCATAGACTTCATTCAATCTTTAAATCAGCATTCAAATTTGCTCTTGAATTTCGTATATTTGGTTTAAAAAGAGTGTTTTATGGCAAATACCTACACACAGATGAATGTACAGGCTGTCTTTTCAGTAAAGGGGCGAGAGAATTTTCTTGGTTCAAGTTTTAGGGAAAAACTCTTTGAATATATTTCCGGAATACTGATAGGAGTTGGTCAGTTTCTTCTGGCTGTAAATGGAGGCAGAGATCATGTTCACATTTTCTTTGAGTTGAATCCTTCGACTTCTATTTCCGATGTGATGGAAAAAGTGAAGGCCAATTCATTGAAATGGATCAATGAAAAACGATTAGTTCCGGGGAAATTTGAATGGCAAAGAGGATACGGTGGATTTACATATTCCAGAAGCCAAAGAGATAGGGTGATTAATTATATTGCAAATCAAGAGCAACATCATCGGCGGAAATCATTCAAAGAAGAATATTTGGATTTGTTGCAGAAATTCGAAATCGAATATGACGAACGGTATATTTTTGAGTTCTACGAATGATTTAGAAGGCTTTGGAAGGTGTCGCCGCTATGCGGCTAACCTATCATGGTTTGCTCTATGGCTACCAGACTAGCACCGCTACGCGGCTCACATTGGAAAGGAAGCCACTTTTTCTACCATACTTTTGCAGCTACGCTGCTTTTAAGCCGTGCTAACGGTGTAAGTATGGTAGAAATGACAACGCGAAGCAAAATTAAAAGCCGCATCGCGGCGATAGTTTTTTAATAGCAAAAGGCACAAAGCCCGCGAATTTCTTCGTGTCTTTGTGCCTTTCGGGTGTAAAAAATCCTGTTAGGTTTTTAAAACCTAACAGGATTACATATATTCTGCAAAAAGAATTAAGCCTGAGAAACAGCTACTGCAACAGCAACCGAAGCACCAACCATTGGATTGTTACCCATGCCAATTAATCCCATCATTTCAACGTGAGCTGGAACTGAAGATGAACCTGCAAACTGGGCGTCAGAGTGCATACGGCCCATGGTGTCAGTCATACCATAAGAAGCAGGACCTGCAGCCATATTGTCTGGATGCAAAGTACGACCGGTACCACCACCAGATGCTACCGAGAAGTATTTCTTGCCTTGTTCGATACATTCTTTTTTGTATGTACCTGCAACAGGGTGCTGGAAACGTGTTGGGTTGGTTGAGTTACCGGTAATCGATACGTCAACACCTTCGCTGTGGAAGATAGCAACACCTTCGCGAACGTCGTTGGCTCCGTAGCAGTTTACTTTAGCACGGTCGCCGGTTGAGTAGGCAATACGTTCAACTTCTTTCAGTTCTCCTGTGAAGTAATCGAAGTCAGTTTGCACATAAGTGAATCCGTTGATACGGGCGATGATTTTTGCAGCATCTTTACCCAAACCGTTCAGGATAACGCGAAGAGGTTCTTTGCGAACACGGTTTGCCGATTTAGCAATACCAATAGCGCCTTCAGCAGCAGCAAACGATTCGTGACCAGCTAAGAAGGCGAAACATTTGGTTTCTTCGCGAAGCAACATAGCTGCCAGGTTACCGTGGCCTAAGCCTACTTTACGGTCGTCGGCAACCGATCCGGGGATACAGAACGACTGCAAGCCTTCGCCCAAAGTTGCAGCGATTTCAGCAGCGTTGGTTTGTCCGCGTTTAATGGCAATAGCAGCGCCAACAATGTAGCTCCACATAGCGTTTTCGAAAGCGATTGGCTGAATGCCCTTCACGATGTTATATACGTCAACACCTTTATCGTCGCAGATTTTTTTGGCTTCTTCAATAGAAGAAATACCGTTGTCATTCAAAAACTTATTGATCTGTTTGATCCTTCTGTCGTAACTTTCAAATAATGGCATGGTATATTCCTCCTATTCTTTACGTGGGTCAATAACTTTCACTGCATCTTCCATACGGCCATATTTGCCTGAAGCTTTTTTCAACGCTTCGCCAGCATCCATACCGGTTTTGATCATGTCCATCATACGGCCAAGGCTAACAAATTCGTAACCGATGATTTCGTTGCTTTCGCTTAAACCGATTTTGGTGATGTAACCTTCGGCCATTTCGAGGTAGCGAGGGCCTTTAGCCACAGTTCCGTACAATGTACCGGTTACGCCGCGAAGGCCTTTACCTAAGTCTTCCAAGCCAGCGCCAATTGGCAGACCGCCTTCAGAGAAAGCAGTTTGTGTACGTCCGTATACAATTTGCAGGAAGAGTTCGCGCATGGCAGTGTTGATAGCGTCGCAAACCAAGTCGGTATTCATTGCTTCAAGAATGGTTTTTCCCGGAAGGATTTCAGCAGCCATTGCAGCTGAGTGGGTCATACCGGTACACCCGATTGTTTCTACCAAAGCTTCCTGAATGATACCTTCTTTTACGTTCAAGGTTAATTTGCATGCACCTTGCTGCGGAGCACACCAGCCCACACCGTGGGTCAAACCCGAAATATCTTTGATCTCTTTGGCTTTTACCCAACGACCTTCTTCAGGTATTGGAGCCGGGCCATGATTTGCACCTTGGGCAACGCAGATCATGCCTTCAACTTCGTGTGTAAAACTCATATAGTCTAAATTTTTAATTTGAAATATGATGAGAGCTAAATTTTCAACGCAAATATCCCTATTTAGTATTTATGCAAACTACAATGTATTGCAGTTTTAATTATTTCATAACATTAATTTGTGAACAATTTTGGTTTTTTTATATCGAATCTTTTTATTCTTTTTTAACTGTCTGTTGGTTTGTTTCCTGATTTATAAATCAAAACAGTAGTTTTATCAAAAGTAGCCATACAACCGTATTTCATAGCCTCAAGCTGTGGACGTATCCTTTCGAAAAACGACAGAACTTTATCTTCGTTATCGATAATTTCAATGACAGTTGGCACTTTGTCACTAATCTCCCAAAACTTGTAGGAATGAATAATCGAACTGGCGCCAAATCCTAAAATACCTTTTGATACTGTTGTTCCTGCTAAACCTTCTTTTTTAGCCTGAAGGGTAATGAATTCATAAAGCGGGGTTTGCCTGAACTGGTCAGTCGAACTTATATAAATTCGTAACCGGCCTGCTGTACTGTAATTTTCCATTTATAGAAATTTAAATAATAACCGGCCTGCATAAACAGCCAGAAGTCCCAGAAAAAAGCTAAAAGAAGTATAAAGAGCGAAACGAAACCATTCTTCCTGGCGCATCAGGATAAAAGCGTCGTTGGCCAGTGATGAGAACGTAGTGAAACCGCCACAAAAACCTACTGTCAGAAATAACCGAAGATTGGGAGTAAGGAAATCCCCTTTTTCGCTAAGGCCATATATAAACCCAATAACAAAACATCCAATGATATTGACCACAAAAGTACCCCACGGAAAAACCGAAGTCACATTTTCCTGAAAGTACCGCGCTACCAGGAACCGGGCAATGGTACCAATGAATCCACCCACTCCTACGATCAAAATAGTTTTTAGCATCGCATTCTTGGTTTTATCTCAAAGGAGATAGAATTTAAACAGTACTACCTATAGGATTTATTTTTATCTGACCTCCAATAGCTTTTAGAACTTTCATAATTGTGTCAAATTGAGGCTTTGCCCCATCAGATAAAGCTTTATATAAACTTGGTCTGCTAAGTCCGGTTTCCTCCGCAATTTTTGTCATTCCAATTGCTTTTGCAATATGTCCAATTGCTGCAATAACATCCGAATTATCTCCTTCTGCCAAAACGGTGTTGAGATATTCTGCTATCATTTCGTTACTATCTAAATAATCTGCTATATCAAATTTTGAAACATCCATATCTCTACTTCTTTAATTTTTTTTAAATCACTTTTGCCTTTTCAATGTCGTTTTGTTGGGTCGATTTGTCTCCGCCAATAAGCAGAATAATTATTTTCCCGTCTTTCTCGTTAAAATAAATTCTGTAGCCTTTAGCATAGTCAATTTTTAATTCACGAACTCACTCTCCAACAGGTTTGCAATCTCCAAAGTGTCCGTCACTTTCAAGCTTTTGAATCCGGAATAAGATTTTTGCTTTGGCTCTTAAATCCTTTAATTTTCGAAGCCATTTATCAAACTCAACTGTTTTTTCAATAAAGTATATCAATTGCTGTATTCATTTGGATACAAATCTACGTATTTTTTTCTAATCTGAAATGGCTTAGACTGTTGGTTAATTGCACTTTTTTAAATGCGCCACAACGGATTTGCGGTATGAAACGTTTGGGAGAGCGGGCTGCGTTCGTATCCACCGTTGCAAAAAGTCGATGCGTGGCAGGATGCTCGAATAACCACTTCACCCCAAATGTTTTATGACCGCGTGTGTGCGCCCTGCATGAGCAGTAGCGCACCTGCTGAAAGCTATTGAAAAAG
>CALGIG010000037.1 GCA_937915865.1 uncultured Prolixibacteraceae bacterium
ACCATACTCAATGAATTACAAACGATTATAAATACTCACTAACTAAACGACATTGTTTCTTAACCTTGCATTTGCGGATCAACAGATGTAAACAAAAGTTGTTTCTAAACGTTTATCCTACAACTATTCAGTAAACAATTTTAATAACTTTTATACATCGACCATGAAACGTAAATTTTTCAGTTCACTAGCCGGAACACTACTTTTTGTAATACCTGTTCTGGCAAATATCAATGGCAACCAATTGTTGGCACAAAAAGCGAAAGACGTAACTTTTCCTGATTTACCTTATGCCTACAATGCTCTTGAGCCGGCAATCGACGCAAAAACAATGGAAATCCATTATTCCAGGCATCACAAAGCATATTACACCAATTTTCTGGCTGCCTTGAAAGACTCTCCTGCAGGAGAAATGGATTTATTAGACTTATTTGCCAATATCAGTAAACAAAGCCCGGCTATAAGGAACAATGGCGGTGGTTACTACAACCATAAATTATTTTGGGAAAATATGAGCCCCTCGAAAACTGAACCTTCGGCTAAATTAAAAGCAGCGATAGAGAAAGATTTTGGCTCGTTTGATAAATTTAAAACCGAGTTTTCGGATGCTGCCAAAAAGCAATTCGGAAGTGGTTGGGCCTGGCTTTCGGTGGACAAAAACGGGAAACTGTTTGTGAGCAGCACTCCAAACCAGGACAATCCGTTGATGGATGTTGTCGAAAAGAGAGGTACTCCATTGCTCTGTCTCGACGTTTGGGAACATGCCTATTATTTACAATATCAAAACAAACGGGCCGATTATGTCGACAATTTTTGGAAAATTGTAAACTGGGATACGGTGAGCAAGCGGTTCGAAAACAAGTAATTACCATTCAGCGACCTTAATGAGCGGGTGACTTCGAGTCACCCGCTCATTAAGTTTTTACCTATTTCTAATCGAGTTTTTATACCTTTCGAACTTAAAAGATACTTTCCATGATTAAAAATGTGGTTATTATCGGGGCAGGCAACCTGGCAACACAACTTAGCTTGGCGCTAACCGAAAAAGGAATAAAAGTAGTTCAGGTATATAGTCGTAAAACCGAATCGGCAAAAGAACTTGCCCAAAAACTCAATTCCGAATTTACTACTGATTTGTCGCTATTGAGAAAAGACGCTGATTTGTACATCGTTGCAGTAAAAGATTCGGCTATTACTGATGTTCTGGAAAACCTGAACCTGAATGAAAATAAACTGATTGTTCACACTGCCGGAAGCGTACCAATGAGTATTCTGGAAGGATTCAGTACAAATTATGGTGTTTTTTATCCTTTACAAACATTCTCAAAAAACCGGAAAGTTGATTTTTCGAATATTCCCATTTGTATCGAAGCTAACCATCCCTCCAATCTTTTGAAACTTGAATTTCTTGGCCGAAAGCTGTCCAATTCGGTAAACCAAATCAATTCAGCAGAACGAAAAATACTCCATTTAGCTGCAGTTTTCACTTGCAACTTCGTTAACCATCTTTATGCCATTGGCGCTGACATTCTGCACGAACAAAAGCTCGATTTCAATCTGTTAAAACCACTCATTACCGAAACGGCAGCAAAAATCCAGAATCTTCATCCGTTGGAGACTCAAACCGGGCCCGCAAAACGATACGATAAAACGATAATCGATGCCCAATTAAATATGCTCGAAAGCCATCCGGAGTATAGGAAAATCTATAGTTTTGTGACCGAAAGTATTTTCCGGCTTCATCAAAAAACACAACAATGACATTTTTTAAAGAGAAACTAAAAAAAGTAAAAGGATTCATTTTTGATGTCGATGGTGTATTATCAATCGACACTTCGCCGCTTGACGAAAACGGCGACCCGGTTCGCACGGCCAACGTAAAAGATGGATTTGCAATACGATATGCTATAAAGAATGGATTTCAGGTAGCGATAATTACCGGGGCCAACACCCAACGAGTAAAACTTCGGTATAATAAACTTGGCGTTGAACTTATTTACCTCAACTCATTCGAAAAAAGAAGCTGCCTCAACGACATACTTGCAAAAACAGGGCTGCAAAAAGACGAATTTTTATACATGGGCGACGATTTGGTTGATGTACCTGTAATGCAGGGAATTGGCATTCCGACTTGCCCGGCTGATGCTGTTCCTGAAGTTAAAGCAGTTTCGCTTTATATTTCCGACCGAAAGGGCGGAGAAGGCTGTGTGCGCGATGTGATTGAGCAGGTTTTGCGTTCGCAGGGGAAATGGGCCAGCCAGGACATTGCAGGGCTGAAAGCAGACTAGAGACCCCTCTCCAACCTCTCCCCGAGAGGGAGAGGCTAGGCCGCTACCTGAGTTCAAAGAGCTTCCCCAATTCAAATAAAATCTCAAAAATTCAGATTGAAGATGAAAAATCAATCAAATGGCAATTCAGATTCTTCTCACCTCCCCCCTGAGGAGGTTGGGAGGGGCTTCGAAATCATTCTGGCATCAAAATCACCTCGACGACAACAATTGCTAAACGATTTAGGACTGAAATTTACCGTTCAGTCGATGGATGTTCCTGAAGAATACCCGGTAGAATTGGGTATGACTGAAATCCCGGTTTTTCTGGCCGAACTGAAAGCTGAAGCATTTCGCCCGCAGCTTCAGAATAACCAGTTGGTTATAACTGCCGACACCATTGTCTGGCTTGATGGTAATGTACTGGGAAAACCAGTTGATTACGTTGACGGCTTCAGAATGTTGAATGGTTTATCGGGGAAAAAACACCAGGTTGTCACCGGGGTTTGCCTGCTTTCTTCATATAAAAAAGTATCGTTTTACTCCATTACTGATGTGTGGTTCAAATCTTTAGATGAGAATGAAATTCACTATTATCTTGAAAATTACCAGCCTTACGACAAAGCAGGGGCCTATGGAATCCAGGAATGGATTGGATATATTGCAATAAACCGTATCGAAGGTTCTTTTTTTAATGTGATGGGCCTACCTGTACAGAGTTTGTATGAACATCTGAAAAACTTTTAATTTTTATTCCTGTAAAGTTCACCTAAACAACAAACTAACTACTAATTAATCGTGTGATGAAATTCAAGCATTATTTAACAATTTTTCTTTGTAGTACACTTTTTCTATTACATGGATGCAAACCGCAAACTCCGAAGATTGGAATCCTGATGCATAGCTACGAAAACGAACGTTGGTTGAAAGACCGGGATTACATGGTTGAGGACCTTAAAAAACTGGGAGCTGAAGTAGTAGTCAAGGTGGCCGATAACGATCAGAAAAAGCAAATAGCTCAAGCCCAAATTATGATCAATGAAGGGGTTCAGGTATTAATTGTTGTATCGGCTAACCAGGAAGAAGCTGCAAAAATTGTTGAACTGGCCCACGACGCTAATGTGAAGGTTATTGCTTATGACAGATTAATTAATGGATGTAAATTAGACTATTACATTACAACAAACAGTACGCATGTTGGCGAACTTCAGGCCAAATACCTCACATCGATACAACCCAGTGGACAATATGCCTTGATTTGCGGATCGAAATACGATGACAATTCGAAAAAATTATTCCTTGGGCAAATGAATGTTTTACAACCTTTTATGGAACGAGGAGATATTCAACTCGTTTACAGCGACTTCACTGAAGCGTGGACACCCGCGGAAGGCGCTCTTCACACAGCAAAAATTTTAGAACAAAACCACGATTCGATTACCGCAATAATTGCCGGAAGCGATGCTATTGCCAAAGGAGTACTGCAGGTTTTGAGAGAAAAGGGGCTTGAAGGCAAGGTTTTGCTTGCAGGCCAAGACTCTGAACTAGAAAATATTAAAGCTGTAATTAACGGAGCTCAAACCTGCGATATATTGAAACCATTAAAACAAATGGCAGCAACAACTTCTGAATTGGCTGTCGCACTTGCAAAAGGTGAAACTCCTGAAATAAGATTTACCAACGAAAGTAACGGAAAATTTCTGGTAAAATCAGTTTTGCTGGAAGCCACAGTTGTTACCAAAGACAATATCGAAAAAACTATTGTTGCCAGCGGACTTCATTCTCCCTCTCAACTTAGGAATTAGTTTGCCCTAAAATGATCTTATTTGCAATTTTTTAATAATTCAACGTGTTTTAAACTTTAATTCAGTTTATTCATTTTTCGCAGATTACTACTTTTGGCATTCAAATCAAAAACAAAACAGAATGCTAAAAAAAATAATACTTATTGCCGTTCCGGCACTTTTGTTATTTCTGCCTTCATTAGCCAAAGAAGGTATGTGGGTCCCTACATTACTCGACAAATACAATATTGCCGAGATGAAACAGTTGGGATTCAAACTTTCTGCCGAAGATATATACAGCGTAAATAATGCAAGCATGAAAGATGCTGTTGTTTTGTTTGGTACCGGTTGCACAGCAGAATTAATTTCAGGTGAAGGTTTAATGATTACCAATCATCATTGCGGATACGACGCGATACAAAACCATAGTACCCTTGCACACGACTATTTAACCAACGGTTTTTGGGCAAAAAACCGACAGGAAGAACTGCCCAATCCCGGTTTGACTGCGCGAATCCTGTATCGCATGGAAGACGTTACTTCGCAGGTTTTGGCCGGATCGAAAGAAAAACCAGCCGATTCGCTTCAGGTAATTATTGATCGTAACACAAAGAAAATAACCAACCAAGCAACTGAAAATGATAAGTTTGAAGCTTCAATCCAACCATTATTTAATGGAAATCAATATTTTCTGTATGTGTACGAAGTATTTTCTGATGTTCGGTTAGTTGGGGCGCCTCCTTCTTCGGTAGGTAAATTTGGCGGCGATACCGATAACTGGATGTGGCCTCGTCATACCGGAGATTTTTCGTACTTCCGTATTTATTCAGGTAAAGACAATAAGCCAGCCAAATATTCGCCCGACAATGTTCCATATAAACCCAGGAAATTTTTCAAAATTTCAATGAATGGTGTCCATGCCAACGACTTTACACTTGTATTTGGTTACCCGGGGAAAACCCAGGAATATATCCCTGCAATAGCGATCAAACAAATTATGGAGCAGGGCGACCCGGATAAAATTGCCATTCGCAATCTTAAGTTAACTGTTTTGGCGGCTGATATGAATAGAGACCGGGGTGTCAGAATCAAATATTCGGCTAAATATGCTGCTACCAGCAACGCATGGAAAAAGTGGCAGGGCGAAATAAAAGGGTTGCGCCGCCTGAATGCCATTGAAACGAAACAACAATTCGAAAAAGAATTTACAAAATGGGCTTTAGCCACCCCTGAACGAAAAAATAAATACGGAGAAGTTCTCCCAAAACTCGAAAAATTATACACACAACTGGCGCCATACTCCAAAGCCAACGATTTTTACACTGAGATTGTGCAGCGTGGAACCGATATATTCTCAATTGTCTCACTTTTTGAAGCTGTTGATAACAAATGGAATAATCTGACCAAAATTGATCAGCAAAAATTACAAAAATCTATTAATCAACGTATTGAAGACTATTTTAATGAATACAATCAAGTTACCGACGAAAAAGTATTTGCTACATTATTAACCCATTACGCAAAATATGCAGATCAGGCTTTCCTTCCTGAAGATTTCAAAATGCTGATGAAAAAAACCAGCAAAGAAATTCTTTTAGAGAAATATTACCGTAAATCAATATTTGCTGATCAGCTGAAATTAGAAAAACTTAGCGCCGACATCAACCCCAGAACACTGAAAAGCCTTAGCAAAGACCCGATTTTCAAAATGTATAAAAGCTTGAAGAAACAATACGAATCAACAGTTGAGCCTTCATTTACTTCGATTCAAAAACAAATTGATTCGGAAATGAAAACCTATATTTCAGGAATTATGGAAATGAAACAAGGCCATCCACTTTGGCCCGATGCCAATAAAACCTTACGTGTTGCTTATGGTAAAGTTGAAGGATACGAACCCATGGATGGCGCCAGCTACGATTATTATACCACCATCGACGGAATTATGCAGAAAGATAACCCTGAAATTTACGACTACAATATTCCTCAGGCTCTGCGCGACTTGTATGCGAAAAAAGATTACGGACGGTACAGCGAAAATGGGCAACTTCATGTTTGTTTCATAGCTTCGAACCATACTACCGGCGGAAATTCGGGTAGCCCTGTAATAAATGCCAATGGCGATTTGATTGGCGTTAATTTCGACCGTTGCTGGGAAGGAACCATGAGCGACCTGATGTTCGACCCCGACCGGTGCCGAAATA
>CALGIG010000038.1 GCA_937915865.1 uncultured Prolixibacteraceae bacterium
TGGTGTGAGAGGCTCTCCCCGTCAGCAAGCGCTGGCGGGGCAGTCTACTCTATTATGGTTATGTTGTTCCATTTTTTAATTTCAATTCCTTATGCAACAGTAGTTGGGAAAACAGTCCGCCCCGCTTTTTCTAACAGTCACTTAAAAATCCATCTATTCATTTTATACCGGTATAAGGTGAGTCGAATGGATTGTCCGTGTTTTAATGCCAACTAAATTCCATTTAAAATTTTATTTTTTTCATCAATAAAGCCATCGGCTTTTCTTTTTCTTTTATATAAAATTTTCAATTCCATGCCTGTCCATTCGAGATTTGCCAGCCTTTGTTTATCCCTTCCCCTCGAATGGCGTAAAATGTTAAATCCTGGTTCTAAAAGTTCTGCCTTTTTTGCCTATTGACTTTGTCATAAAAAAAGGCGAACTTCGACAGGTCTTTTCGTCGTTTCGACGTCAGAAGCTGACCAGCTTCAACGGTCTCACCGTTCAAAGACCTGACCCCTAAAATGCCTTAAGCATTTTTTATTCCCAGGATTTTTTCAAAGAACATTTTACTTTTCATTAAAACACGGTTGTCGTGACTGTTTCTAACCCCCTGTTTCCCCAATTAACCATAACTCTGTTGTATGTCTACCAAAGGTATCACATATTCGTGTTTCAAGAGCGATATGTTCACCTTTTGTATCTTATATATCAAGGTCATCAAACGGATTTTTATCAATTTAACCCCCGACATGGTTTAAAACCCTGTCGGAGGGGCGAAAGCTGTCGGTTAAGCTTTGGCCAGTTTTACATCCACCGTTGTAAGTTCTCCGTCGTTCACGAAAATCGTTAGGGTTTGCTCGGCGTAACCGGCTTTCTGCGCTGTAACTTTGTATGTTCCTGCCGGTAGCGAGCTCACGTTGAATCCACCTTTTGCAGCCGTTTTCTTCACCAGCGATGCATCGCTTTTTGCGGCAATTTTCGTTGTGCCACCATTGGGCCAAAACGAGATTACCACACCTGGCAAGGGTTCTCCGGTAAGTTCGTCGGTAACCAACCCTTTTATCGCCAGCTTGGTGTTGCCCGATTTAACAATTTTTCGTACTGCTTTGTATTTGGTATAAAAATCAGGTTGTGTCAGGCGTACAATCTCAACCACAGCGTCCATATTCACGAGCGCTTCGTCGCCTTTAGCGAACTGCTCGGCCAGTTGTTTGGTGGTTTGCACCTGGCTGGCCTTCTCAACACGTGGCGATGCCTGCACTTGTTTGAATTTGGTAATTGACTGCAACAGGGCGGCTTGTGTTTCAGCAGTAATCTGGTAAGCGGCCAGCGATGTAAGGTTTGTTTTGGCACGGTCGTATATCAGTTGTGCTGTTCCGGGCAAAACAGTGTCGGATAAACGTCTCAAATCAGATTCGGTATAATTGATTTCGTTCAGCAACTTCTGGTTTTTACTGATTTGCGCAAAGGCCACCAGCTTGCGGGCAGTATCAGCCGATGAAACAATCAGGGTTTCACCCAACGTATTTTTGTCGGCAGTTGTTCCGGTAGAGCCGGCGGCCTGGGTTTCAGCAATCAGGTGAATGCGGTCACAGACCGATCGCAGGTTGGTGAGGTTGGTACTAAAGTTGGGCAGTGGTGTGGTAATGGCCACGTTTGCATCACAAAAATTAGCAGTAGCAAGGTACATGCTGAAGCGATTTTCTTGTTTTTTGTTCATGTTTGGGTGAATTTTTGGTTTTTAAAAGATATGATAATACAAATTATGGAAGAAATTTACAACAATAAAACATAAAAACCAAACGCCATCCCATTATTTTCAATAGTATTCGCTTGGTTTTACCCATCATTTTAACTTTTAAAAACCTTTATATATCTTCTCGTATTCCCATGCTTGTCTGTCAGCAGGCTGTGCGAACATGTCAGATGTCTATGTTCGCTTGTCGTCATGCTGTGCGAACCTGTCAGATGCCGATGTTCGCTTGTCGGATGGCTATGTTTACCTGTCGGATGGCTGTGCTCGGTTGTCAGAGGTCAATGTTCGCTTGTCGTCATGTTGTGCGAACCTGTCAGTGGTCGATGTTTACCTGTCGGATGGCTATGTTTACTTGTCGGATGGCTATGTTTGCTCATCGGATGTCTGTGTTCGGTTGTCAGAGGGCTATGCACGTTTTTTAAATATTTATGCTCACTTGTCTTGTGTTTATGTTCATCAATCTGATCCGTTCCTGTTTATGTATTCAACCCCAGACCGGGGTTGAACAACACAATAGCCATCATTTTCTATAAATATATGACCTCTCTGAGGTCGTGTTAACCTTCCTGGAGTTTTTCAGCAAATCCTAATTTTGTGCATCTGTTTAAAACAAGGAAGGCCGCACCTTTGGTACAGCCTCTTTGCTTTATCGTTATAATTGTTCACTACCAGTTTTATTCTTCGCTTTTAATACCGGCTTTATTCATAAACCATTCCATTGTTTGCGACGATGGCCTTTCTATTGGTAGTCCGTACAAGCGGTCGAATACCAACGAGGCCATTACGCCCAAAGCACGCGAAACCCCAAACAGAACAGTGTAGAAGTTTGGCTCGGCGATACCATAGTGGTTTAGCAAAGCCCCGCTAATGGCATCGACATTTGGCCACGGATTTTTGATTTTACCGGTAGCTTCCAGAATTGGAGGAGCAACCCTGTATATGGCATTTACAGTATTTATGAGTTTATCGTGTATAATATACTTTTCAGCAAATTGCTGTTGAACAGTGAAACGTGGATCGGTTATACGAAGCACAGCATGTCCGTAACCGGGAACCACACGGCCTTGTACCAGCGTTTGTTCAATGTATTTTGCAATCTGGGCATCGGTAGGCTCATCGGTGCCTAGTTGTTCGAGCATTTCAAAAATCCAGGCCATTACTTCCTGGTTTGCAAATCCGTGTAATGGACCAGCCAAACCAACCATACCTGCAGAGTAAGCATAATAGGCATTGCTTAATGCCGAACCAACAAGGTGTGTTGCGTGTGCCGAAACATTTCCGCCTTCATGGTCGGCATGAATAACCATATACAAACGTAATAAACGTTTTACTTCCAGGCTATCGAACCCCATCATGTGAGCAAGGTTTCCTGCCCAGTCGAGTGTTGGATTTGGATCAATGTGATCGCCATTGTGATAAATTCGACGATAAATGTAGGCAGCGATTCGTGGCAACCGGGCAATCAGCGTCATTACATCTTCGTACATAAAATCCCAGTAGAATTTCTTGTTTACGCCGGCACGATATGCTTTCTGGAATACCGAATCGTAGGCCATTGAAAGTATTGCCGTGCTGAACTGAGTCATCGGACGACTGTTTTTAGGCAAAGCTTCAATAACATCGAATACGTATTGTGGAACATGAGCACGGGTCGCCCAGTCTTTCGAAATGTTAATCACATCTTCTTTATCAGGTATTTCGCCAATCATCATCAGGTAAAACAATCCTTCAGGCAATGGTTCGCCGTCGTCATGCAGTTTGGGTAGTTTTTGTTGTAATTCCTGAATAGAATAACCTCTGAACCGAATCCCTTCGTTGGCATCAAGTTTTGACGTTTCTGTCAGCAATGCCGGAATGCTTTTCATGCCTGAAAGTACCTGGTCTATGGTAACCTGACCAAGGACAACATCTCCATATTCTTTCCTGAGTCTTTGGAGGTCAGCCATATTTTTCATGGCTTTTTCGTAAAATCTATTTTTAATGTATTCCATAGTTATTGTTTTTTAGTTCTTTTTATTTCAATAATAAGTTCGAAGTTAAAGCTCCTCCCTTGCCCTCTCCAAAAGGGAGGGAACAGGGCTATCTGGATTTTTACTTTTTGTTTTCGTTAATTTTTCCTCATTACCAAACACTTAAATTTACTTCTGCAGCGCTCTTCATTTTTATTCCCCTCTTTGGGAGGGGTTAGGGGAGGCTGCTAGTGCATATTCCGAATGATCTCATCGGCAAATTGCGATGTCGACAGAAGTGTTGCACCTTCCATCATACTAAACAAATCAGAGGTTACTTTTCTTTTCGAGAAAGTATGTTCCATAGCATCATAAACATGTTCAGCTGCTTCGTACCAGCCCATGTATTCGAGCAACATTGCTCCTGAAAGGATCAGTGAACCTGGATTTGCTTTTCCTGTGCCTGCAATATTGGGTGCAGTTCCATGGGTTGCTTCGAAAATAGCATATCCACTGTTGTAGTTTATATTTGCGCCCGGCGAAATTCCTATTCCTCCAACCATTGCGGCCAGCTGGTCTGAAATATAGTCGCCGTTAAGGTTCATAGTTGCAATAACCGAATGATCGAATGGATGCAATAAACTCTCCTGGAGGAAAGCGTCGGTAATGCAATCTTTAATAATTACCTTTCCTAATTTTCGCATCCTTTCAAACTCTGCTTTAGCTTGTTCTGCGCCCGATTCATTTTGAATCTGCATGTATTTTCGCCATGTAAAAGTTTGATGAGGAAACTCTGTTTCAGCCAGGTCGTATCCCCAGTTTTTAAAGGCTCCTTCTGTAAACTTCATAATATTACCTTTGTGTACCAGGGTAACTGAAGGCAAACCTCGTTCGATAGCATATTTAATTGCCGAGCGGATTAACCGTTCTGAACCTTCTTTGGAAACAGGTTTTACTCCAAACGAACTGGTTTCGGGGAAACGAATTTTATCAATACCAAATTCGTTAATCAGAAGATCGCGGAATTTAATGGCTTTTTCGGTTCCGGTCAAAAACTCAATTCCAGCATAAATATCTTCGGTATTTTCCCTGAAGATGTGCATGTCAACCAATTCGGGGTAACGAATGGGCGAGGGTACACCTTTGAACCAGCGGATAGGGCGCAGGCAAACGTACAAATCGAGTGTTTGACGTAAAGCTACGTTTAGCGAGCGGATTCCTTCGCCAACAGGTGTTTCCAGAGGGCCTTTTATACCAACCAGGTAGTCCTGAAAAGCTTGTAAAGTTTCTTCAGGTAAATAAGTTCCCAACTGTTCAAAAGCCTTTTTGCCTGCTAACACTTCTTTCCAAACTATTTTTTTGCGGCTTCCATAAGCAGATTTTACAGCAGCATTAATTACCCGTTGGCTGGGTTCGGTTATGTCTTTCCCTATTCCATCGCCTTCAATAAAAGGAATAACTGGTTCGTCGGGAACACACAACTTGTTGTTTATGAATAGTATTTTATCGCTCATTTCTTTGAAATTGTTTGTCATTATTTAGTCATTGTGTCATTAAATTGTCATTTATCGTATTCGTCATTTTAAAAATCAATTAATGACGACAAATGACGTGAAGTGAATGACCATCAATGACTATTTCCCAAGTTTTTTCTGAAGGTTTTCGTCCAGGGCGTCCAAAAACTTTTCTGTTGTCAAATATTGGTCTGAAGTGACATCATTGCCATAAACAATTAACGCCAAATCTTTGGTCATTTTGCCTTCCTCAACTGTTTCTATACATACTTTTTCCAACGCTTCGGCAAAGTCGATCAACTCTTGATTGCCATCCAGTTTTCCACGGAAAGCGAGACCTCTCGTCCACGCATAAATCGACGCAATTGGGTTGGTTGAGGTTGGCTTGCCTTGCTGGTGCATCCGGTAATGGCGGGTCACAGTTCCGTGTGCGGCTTCGGCCTCCATTGTTTTTCCGTCAGGAGTAACCAATGTTGAGGTCATTAAACCAAGCGAGCCAAAGCCTTGAGCCACTGTATCCGATTGTACGTCGCCATCATAGTTTTTACAGGCCCATACAAAACCACCTTCCCATTTCAGGCATGCGGCTACCATGTCGTCGATCAAACGGTGCTCGTAAGTGATTCCGGCAGCTTCAAATTTTTCTTTGAATTCGGTGTCATAAATATTCTGGAAAATGTCTTTAAAACGTCCATCGTACTTTTTCAGGATGGTGTTTTTTGTTGATAAATAAAGTGGCCATCTTTTAACCAAAGCCTGGTTCATGCAGGCGCGGGCAAAGCCTGAAATCGATTCGTCGGTGTTGTACATAGCTAAGGCCACGCCGTCGCCATTGAAATCGTATACTTCATGCGAAATTGGTTCGCTGCCATCGTCAGGAGTAAACGTAATTGTTAATTTACCTTTGCCTTTCGTCACAAAATCAGTGGCACGATACTGATCACCAAAAGCATGACGGCCAATGCAAATTGGTTGTTTCCATCCTTGAACTAAACGTGGAACATTACTGATAATAATTGGCTCGCGGAAAACAGTTCCGTCCAATATGTTACGGATAGTTCCATTCGGCGATTTCCACATTTTTTTCAAACCAAATTCCTCAACACGAGCTTCGTCGGGAGTAATTGTAGCGCATTTAATTCCTACGCCATACTTTTTGATGGCATTAGCCGAGTCGATTGTAACCTGGTCGTTGGTCAAATCGCGATTTTCTATACCCAGATCGTAATATTTGATGTCGATGTCGAGATAAGGCAAAATGAGTTTTTCTTTAATGAACGACCAAATTACGCGGGTCATTTCATCACCATCCAGTTCTACGACCGGGTTCAGTACTTTTATTTTTTTGCTCATATTCATTTTTTTAACCACATAGTCACATAGATCACATTGGGAAATATTAATCTACTTTTCTATGTCTAGTTTTTTATTGATTTTTAGATGATTAGTTAACCATAAGGCTCATTTGGTTATTTAAAATTTAATCTATTGTGTCCTATGTGCCTATGTGGTTATTCAATTAAAGGTTTTGTTTACGGATCAAATCCAGCGCTGAACCGGCTTTAAACCATTCGATTTGTTGTTGATTATAGGTGTGGTTCAGGATGATAACATCTTTCGATTGGTTAGCATGAACCAGTTCGACAGTTAATGGCTTTCCTGGTGCAAATTCTTTCAGGTCAATAAAATTGAATGTGTCGTCTTCCTGAATTTTATCGTAATCTGCTTCATTAGCGAAAGTCAAGGCTAACATCCCCTGTTTTTTCAGATTAGTTTCATGAATACGTGCAAACGATTTTACGATCACTGCTTTTACGCCCAAATGACGTGGTTCCATAGCCGCATGTTCGCGTGACGAACCTTCGCCGTAGTTTTGGTCGCCAACAACTACTGATGGAATTCCAGCTGCTTTATATGCTCTTTGAACTCCGGGAACTTCGCCGTATTCGCCAGTCAACTGGTTTTTTACTTTATTGGTTTGTTCGTTAAAGGCATTTACTGCCCCAATAAGCATATTGTTCGAAATATTGTCGAGATGACCACGAAAACGCAACCATGGGCCAGCCATCGAAATATGGTCGGTAGTGCACTTGCCCTTCGCTTTGATTAATAATTTTGCACCTGAAATATTTTCTTCGTCCCAGGCGGTGAACGGCTCAAGCAACTGCAAACGATTCGAATTTGGATCAACCTTCACGACAACTGTAGAACCATTCTCAGCAGGCGCCTGATAACCTGCATCTTCTACGGCAAAACCTTTTTTTGGTAATTCTTCTCCTGAAGGAATATCAAGTTTTACTCTTTCTCCCGCTTCGTTAACTAAATAATCGGTTAACGGGTTAAATTTCAGATCACCTGCTATAGCTAAAGCTGTAACAATTTCAGGTGAAGCTACGAATGCGTATGTGTTGGGATTACCATCTGCCCGTTTCGAGAAGTTGCGGTTGAACGAGTGGATAATCGTATTCTTTTCACCTTTTTCGGCTCCCGGACGCGACCACTGTCCAATACATGGGCCACACGCATTGGCAAACACACTGGCGCCAATTTTATTGAAAGTTTCTATTAATCCGTCACGTTCAATAGTATAACGAACTTGTTCTGAACCGGGTGTAATGGTAAATTCGGCTTTGGTCTTCAGATTTTTTGCAACCGCTTGTTGGGCAAGTGAAGCTGCTCTCGAAATATCTTCGTACGACGAATTGGTACACGATCCAATTAACCCTACTTCTACTTTAGTTGGCCAGCCATTGGCTTTGGCTTCTTCTGCCAACTTCGAAATTGGTGTAGCGCGGTCGGGTGTAAATGGACCGTTTACATAAGGTTCAAGTTCATCGAGGTTAATTTCAATCAGTTGATCGAAGTATTTTTCAGGATTGGCATAAACTTCAGGATCGGCAGTCAAATATTCTTTAACTCCGTTAGCCAAATCGGCGACGGCGGCCCTTCCCGTAGCACGCAGGTAGCGTTCCATCGATTCGTCGTAGCCAAATGTTGAAGTTGTTGCACCAACTTCGGCGCCCATGTTACATATTGTTCCTTTCCCGGTACACGAAAGCGATTTTGCGCCTTCTCCAAAGTACTCGATAATCGCACCTGTTCCACCTTTAACAGTAAGTATACCTGCAACTTTCAGGATAATGTCTTTTGGTGCGGCCCAGCCACTTAATTTTCCGGTGAGTTTCACACCAATAAGTTTCGGAAATTTCAGTTCCCAGGCCATTCCAGCCATTACATCAACGGCGTCGGCACCGCCAACACCAATGGCAATCATGCCCAAACCACCGGCATTTACAGTGTGCGAGTCGGTTCCAATCATCATTCCGCCCGGAAACGCGTAGTTTTCCAACACCACCTGGTGAATAATACCGGCACCCGGTTTCCAGAAGCCAATTCCATATTTGTTAGAAACCGATTCAAGAAAATCGTACACTTCCTTGTTGATTTTAATGGCGTCCTGTAAATCGGCCAAACCGTTTTTGCTGGCCTGTATAAGATGGTCGCAATGAACAGTTGATGGAACAGCAGTTCTGTTTTTGCCAGAGTTCATCAATTGCAGCAAGGCCATTTGGGCAGTGGCATCCTGCATCGCTACACGATCTGGCGCAAAGTCAACATAGTCAACCCCTCGCTTGAAGTCATTCAACTCCTGGTTAGCATAAAGATGAGCATAAAGAATTTTTTCTGACAGACTTAAGGGCCTGTTTAGGTGCTTTTTAACTTTATCAATTTTGGCACCTAGTTCCTTGTAATTTTTTTGAATTAGATCGAGATCAAACATATTTTTGGTTTTTTGAAATTCTTGTTTGAAAAACACAACATTTAACAAAACTATGGCTGTTTTGTTCTTTCAAACTTTTCTAATATATCAAAAATTGTTCGATTAGATATGTATATATATAAATGAATTAATAATAGTTTTATATTCTATTTTGTCAATCATTTTCATACCCCTTTGATAACAAACACAATGTAGATTTATCCAATCCTTTACTGTAATCAAAACATGACAAATATCAATCTTTTAGAGATAAAAGTAGAATTGTCAATCAATTTGTTCCGAAAATGCTATCCTGGCTCTTAGTTCTTTTTACTACTAATCCGGGTTCTGTATTTTCGGGGAGATAAACCGATTTTTTTTTGAAAGTCTTTTGAAAAATAATAAGGGTCAGAATAGCCCATCATAAAAGATATTTCTTTGATTTTCAGTTTACTAAAATCGAGATATTCACAGGCTTTGGTTATTTTAAGGTGCGAAAAATAACTCAACGGACTATATCCCGTTTTTTTTCTGAAAATCGTAGTTAAATAAGATGGCGAATAGCCTGCTTCATCAGCAATTTCATCAAGTGTAAGTTTTTTGTTCATGTTTTGTTCCATGAACTGGATGGCGCGGCTGATCCCAGGATTTTGTTCTTCCAGGATGTCGTCGCTGGTACGGCTGGCATAAATAAACGTAGCCAGTAAATGTCCGAAACAAAGGTTAATGTATAGGTAATTGGCATTGTAAAATCCTTTAGTCAAGTTGTTAAATAACTCATCGAAAAGCATTATTCTATTGGCAACCAGATTGTTGGTTGATGGGATAAGGTCTCTTACTACTGTAAAATCTTTTTCCATGATTTTAGTTTTCTCACCATTGAATTTGCAGGTGAAAAAAATTGAAGGATCACTTTCCCCGGATTGTAACTTAAATGTAAATCCTCGTGGGATTATGCAATATTGATTTTGCCTGAAAGGAACAAGGTCATTGGCAATTTGGATAATGCCTTCGCCTTTGGTGCAAAAAATGAGTAAATGGTCATCCAGCTTTAGCTGATCTGACCATAAAGTGTCGCGTTTAATCAAAACTTCAGATAACTCACATAAATAAAGATCCTTCGTAAGTGGATTGGTTTGCTGTTCATTGATCAAATAAGGTGGAAATTTAAAAAAACGTTTCTTTAAAATCATGATTGATAATTTCTCTTTCAAAAAAAGTTATATTTTACATCTTTATCAAAGAAATTACTATTTTTTTGATGTTCCCTGTCATCTACTTTTGAAGTACTAAAAATTAAAAAACCTGAATTATGGAAGAATTGTTATCGAAATTAGCTGAATGTGTTGAATTTGGTAAAATAAATATTGCTTCACCGTATCCTCCTCAAATGAAAGGACAGGAAGGCGCTGACGAAATCACCCGTAAAGCATTGGATCAGGGTGTACATCCGCAAGATATTTTATCCAAGGGATTAATGCCGGGGATGGAACGTATAGGAATTAAGTTCCGTGAAAATAAGGTTTTTGTTCCTCAGGTATTAATGTCGGCTAAAGCCATGAGTACAGCCATGATTCATCTCAAACCCCATTTTTTATCAGGTGCTGCAAAACAAAAAGGAACATTTATTATTGGTACGGTACAGGGCGATTTGCACGACATTGGCAAAAACCTGGTGAGTATGATGGTTGAAGGCAACGGCTATAACGTGGTTGACCTTGGTACCGATGTGGCCTCTGATAAATTTATTGCAGCAATTAAAGAGCATCCGGGCGCGTTTGTTGGCCTGTCGGCGCTGCTGACAACCACGATGGCTAGCATGGAGAAAATTACCAAAGATATCAAGGCGGCGCTTCCCGATACTGTTGTTACCATTGGCGGTGCGCCTGTAAATAACGACTTCTGCCAAAAAATTGGCGCCGATTGCTACTCGCCCGATCCTCAGGGAATCGTTGAGTTTTTGAATTCTAAAGTTGCCTAAAATCGAATAAGATGCACGGTCTTTCATTAATTAAGAAGGCGTTTGCTCTCGAATCTGTTGAGCGTACGCCATGGGTGCCTTTTGTCGGCGTTCATGGTGGTAATTTAATTGGTATTACGGCTGATGAATATCTGAAATCGTCAGAATATATGATTGCTGGCTTAACAAAAGCTATTGAACTGTATAAACCTGATGGAATTCCTGTAAGTTTTGATTTGCAGCTTGAAGCTGAAATTTTGGGTTGCCGGCTGAATTGGGCCAAGGAAAATCCACCTGCAGTTGTTTCTCATCCTTTGGCAGAAGGGACAGCTCTATCTGCATTGGCAATTCCTAAAGCTGATCAGGGACGCATTCCATTGGTTTTGGAAACAACCCGCACATTGAGAGTTAATTATCCTGAAATTGCTTTGTATGGATTGATTACCGGCCCTTTTACGCTTGCCTTACATTTGCTTGGAACAGATATTTTTATGAAAATGTTTGAAGACCCTGATCAGGTAATGCAAATCATGGAATTTTGTACCGATGTAGCCATTAACTATTCAGGCATGTTGATTGACGCTGGTTGTGATGTGATTGCAGTAGTTGACCCGATGACCAGTCAAATCGATCCTTTGTCATTTGAAATGTTTGTAACTCCGTATGTTTCAAAAATATTTGAATATATCAGAAATAGACAAAAGCTAAGTTCATTCTTTGTATGCGGTCATGCACAACAGAATATCGAAGCTATGTGCGATTGCCGTCCTGATAATATTTCGATTGACGAGAATATACCTCTCGATTATGTGAAAGAAATAGCTTTATCGAAGAAAATCAGTTTTGGTGGGAACCTGAAGCTTACTGTAGTTTTACTAATGGGCGATGAAGAAGATGCCAAACAGGATGCTCTTTCGTGCCTCGATTTGGGTGGAAATACTGGTTTTATTCTTGCACCAGGGTGCGACCTTCCGATGAAAACTCCAATCGAGAATATAAAAGCAGTTGCAGAACTTGTTTTCGACCAGTATTTACGAGATGTAGCCCGGAATATTGGAAGCAGGGAAAATAAACTGGATATTTTGAATATGAAGGACTATGGGCAATCTGACAAAGTGATTGTGGATATTATAACGCTAGATTCGGAGTCGTGTGCGCCTTGCCAGTACATGGTTGAAGCAGTAAAGCGGGTTGCTCCTCAATTTGAAGGTGTAGTGGAATGGCGCGAACATCCGATTAAAAAAATGGAATCGGTTTCATTCATGTCGTCGCTGATGGTGAAAAACATTCCGACTATTTGTATTGATGGAAAGATTGTTTTTGTGTCGAAGATTCCACCGCAAAGCCAAATTATTGATGCTATTCAAAAGCGTATTAATGAAAAAATGAAGCTTCGGATTAAGGCAAAACGCAGCGAAATTCTGATTTTTGGAGAATCGGAAAAAGAATGTGCCGAATCGCTAAAACGTGTGAAACGTGCTATCGCCGAACTGGGAAAAGAAATTGCGGTTAAGGTAATAGCCGACAAGGCTGTTATGAATTCTTACGGCATCAAGAAGGGCCCGGCAATTATAACAGTCAATTATAGACTGAAATCAGAAGGTTCGGTTCCTTCTCTGGATGTTATTAAAGAATGGATTAAGGAAATTTAATATTATTGGTTAGTAACTGGCAGTTAGCTGTCAGTTACTAACCGAAAAAAAAATAAAATCATGAGCAAAATAATTGATGAAATAAAATTGGGAAAGGTGTTGGTTTCGGACGGGGCATGGGGAACTTTCCTTCAGCAAAAAGGGTTACTACCTGGTGAATGTCCTGAAGAATGGAATCTGTCACGTCCTGGTGATGTGCTGTCAATTGCTCAAAGTTATATTGATGCAGGTGCCGATATGGTTGAAACAAATAGTTTCGGAGCAAATTATTTCAAGCTAAAAAACTATGGATTAGAAAATAAGGTTTATGAAATTAATAAAACTGCAGCTGAACTGAGTCGAAAGGCTGCCGGAGCTGATAGGTATGTTTTAGGATCGGTTGGACCTACCGGCAAATTGCTTATGATGGAAGAAGTAACAGAAGATGAGTTGTACGACACTTTTAAGCAACAATCACTCGCACTTGAGGCCGGTGGTGTTGATGCCATTGTTATTGAAACGATGACTGATTTGGACGAAGCACGGATAGCGGTTAAAGCAGCCAAAGAAAATACGGGTTGCGCTGTTTTTTGTACCATGACTTTTGATAAAATACTGACTGGAGAATATCGTACTATGATGGGAATTTCGCCTGTTGAAATGGTTGATATTCTTGTTGGTGCCGGCGCTGATGTTATTGGAGCCAATTGCGGAAACGGTATTGCCAACATGATTGAAATTGTGAAGGAAATCAGGCAGGTAAATGCTATAGTTCCTGTTCTGATCCATGCCAATGCCGGAATGCCGCACTATTGCGACGGCGTCACGACTTTCCCTGAATCGCCTACAGATATGGCTGGCCGTGTAAAGGAACTTGTGCTAGCTGGTGCCAACATTATTGGTGGTTGCTGCGGAACGACTCCCGATCACATTTGTCAGGTACACCATGCAGTAAAAAGCTTGTAGAAGTTTCAAATTCAAAGTTTCAGGTTTCAAGTTCCCGAAAACAATAGGAACGACAGAACCCATAGAAACATTAACAATCAGTCTATCAATCTATGTCAATTCCTTTACAGTTGGTTACTGGTTTTTTAGGTAGTGGTAAAACTACTTTCCTGAAAAATTACCTGGGAACATTTTCAGGTAAACGTAAAATTGGCGTAATCCAAAATGAGTTTTCCGAATCGAATATTGATGGTCAGGAACTTCGCCAGAAAAAATTGGATTTTAAACTTCTGGAGATAAATAATGGCTCGGTTTTTTGCGTGTGCTTGCTCGGAAGTTTTGTGGAGTCGCTTGCTGCGTTCGTCGATCGGTATCAACCCGACGAGCTGATCATGGAAGCTTCGGGAATGTCCGATCCACTAAGTGTTGGCCAGATTTTTCAATCGTCTATGCTTAAAAACAAGGTTTATCTCGATCGTGTCTGGTGTATGGTTGATGCTTTAAATTTTGGTAAAATAGTAGGCCTGCAAACCCGGATAGCACATCAAATCCGAATTGCCGATACGATTATTATCAATAAAACCGATTTGGTTGGAGACACATTGAGCGATGTTATTTTGCAGGTAAAAAATCTCAATCCATTTGCAGAGACCTTGCCAACAACGTATTCGAATGTCGATTTCACCAGAAATAAGAAGGTGATGAAGTTTTTCCCGGCAAACGAAAAAGCTGAAAATGGTCGTCCTGATCTGCAGTCGGTTGTGATAAAGACAAGCAGGTTAATAACCTTTGAAAATTTGGATGTCTTTCTGAAAACCTGTATTTCAGACAGTATACGAGGTAAAGGATATATTAACCTTGTTTCAGGGGAAAAGATGTTTTTGCAAAGTAGTTTTGATGAATATACTTTACAGAAAGTTGACCAATTTCTTGCACCAACTGAATTTGTTTTAATCGGAAACTTTCAGGAAAAACATCAAAATCAAAAACTGTTTGAAAACTTATGTGAATGATGATACACGAAACATCCTACTTATTTGAAGACCTAACACTTGATCTGGATCATTTATCTTCAATGTTAGGGTATCCGGGTGGTCTGCTTCCCGAACCTTTTAATTTTTATCTTGAACAAGCTGTTAGCGATGCGCCTTCTCTTTGCAACATAAAAGGAGCCTGGATTTTAAAGGAAAACATGGAATTTTCAGGTGATCGAACTCTTATTTCGATTGATGGGATTGAGTTTGGAATAGGAAAAACAGTTACTCACGAACTTCGGAATTCTAGTGCTGCCGTCTTTTTTATTTGTACTGCCGGTGAAAAAATCAGCCGCCGTTCACAGGAATTGTTGATGAGCGAAAATCCGGTTTTAGGCTATGTTTTCGATTTGCTGGGCTCTATGATTGTTGAGTCGGCAACAGACGAACTTCAGGCTGAAATAAAAAAAATGGCACAAAGTCAAGGAATGAATATTACAAACCGGTATAGTCCTGGTTATTGCAAATGGAATGTAGCCGACCAACATAAATTGTTTTCCTTTTTTCCTACTGAATGTTGTGGAATTAGGCTTACCGATTCGGCGCTGATGCACCCTATTAAGTCGGTTAGTGGAATTATTGGGGTGGGAGAGCAGGTTCAATATCGCGACTACATGTGTGCACTTTGCAACCAGGTAGATTGCATTCTCCGAAATCATCACAACAGGTTGAAATAGAATAACAAAAGACCCATCTTCGGGTCTTTTGTCTAATATCTGTCATCTAAAATCTTCTTACTATATTAACGGGAAAATCTTTCGGTCTGCAAGGTATTCCATGATAGTTTGTGCGTTGTGGGCACGATCTTCCGGCTTCAGGACTATATCAGCATTTTCAGGAATGCTGAAAGGCAAATCGGCTCCGGGAATGTGCTGAACTTTTCCCTGTTCGTATTTTTCGTACAATTCGGGCTTATTGTTTTTGCAGAATTCGAGCGAAGCATCCATATACACCAGCGTAAAACGATCTTCACCAATGATTTGAACAACTTGCTGCCGGATATTTTCGCCGGGAGAAATGAATGAACAAATGGCAATCATTCCCTGGTCGTTCAATAATTTGCTAATGTGTGCTACTCGACGAAGATGTTCGGCGCGGTCGGCTGGCGAGTAGTCGAGTTCTTTGGATAAGCCAGAGCGAATGGAACTTCCGTCGAGCAAAACAACAGTTGCGCCCGCTTCGAAAAGCTCTTTTTCCAACGTAAAAGCCAGCTCATTTTTTCCTGAACCATGCAATCCGGTAATCCAGATGGTTGATCCTTTCTGGTTGTATCTTTTTTGTCGTTGGTCAGTCGAAATGAGGCATTCTCCCTGGTGAATGCGCTGTTTGTTGGCTTCCAATGTTTTTTCGTCAACGATTTTCGATGGTAAGTCTTCCGAATTCAGCTTGTCGATAATCATGCCCACAGCCACCGTGTTGTTGGTCATTGGGTCGATCAGGATAAACGAACCTGTGCTGCGGTTTTTCTTGTACGGATCGAAGAAAATGGCTTTATTGGTTGTAATTACAATGCGACCGATTTCGTTCAGTTCTAAAAAATCGACATTGGATTTCTGTAAGGTGTTTACATCAATCTTATATTGGATTTTATCTAATCTTATGCGGGTGGTGTTGTTGGCATGTTTCAGGAAGAAATTTACGCTCGGGTCCATTGGCTTTTCGTCCATCCAAACCAGCATCGATTCGAAATGACGTTCTACACGTGGAAGATTGTCGGGATAAACAATCATATCGCCGCGCGAAATGTCGATTTCATCTTCGAGAGTAATGGTTACCGATTGTGGAGGAAATGCTTCGTCAAGGTTTCCGTCGTAAGTAATTATTTCTTTTATTTTCGAAGTTTTGCGCGAAGGCAACACCATTATTTGTTCACCTTTCCGAATAATTCCGGAAGCTACTTTTGCTGAGAAGCCACGGAAATCAAGATCAGGACGAAGCACATACTGAACCGGGAAACGCATGTCGTCGAAATTGCGGTCGCTGCTGATGTGCACCGATTCGAGGAATTCAAGCATACTTTTGCCATGATACCAAGGCATTTTGGTCGTTGATTCCACAACGTTTTCGCCTTTCAATGCTGAAAGTGGAATGAAATTCACATCGGGAATATCGAGCTGAGTAACAAAGGTTTTGTAATTGGCACAAATATCGTTGAATACTTTTTGATCGTAATCCACCAAATCCATCTTGTTCACCGCCAGAACTACGTGTTTTATACCGAGAAGCGATACCAAAAAGGTATGGCGCCGTGTTTGCGTGATTACACCTTTGGTAGCGTCAATCAGGATAATGGCCAGATTGGCGGTCGATGCGCCTGTAACCATGTTACGGGTATATTGCTCGTGCCCCGGAGTATCTGCAATGATGAATTTTCGTTTGTTAGTCGAGAAATAACGGTAGGCTACATCAATGGTGATTCCCTGTTCACGTTCGGCTTTCAACCCATCGAGAAGCAAGGCATAGTCAATTTCTTCACCGGCATGGCCCATGCGTTTACTGTCGCGTTCGAGAGCCGACAGCTGGTCTTCATATATCTTTTTACTATCAAAAAGCAAACGACCAATCAAGGTCGATTTTCCATCGTCAACCGATCCTGCAGTAAGCAACCTCAGCAAATCTTTTTTCTCGTCCTGATCGAGGTAAGTGTTGATGTCGAGGTGGAAGCCCCCTTCAGTCCCCCCGAAGGGGGAAAGTTTGGCTGTATTTGGATTATTATCTTTATTCATTATCTGATTCTTTATTTGTAGCGTTTTAAGCCTCACCCTTCGGGGGAGGTTTGGAGGGGGCTTAGAAATACCCTTCTCTCTTTTTCTGTTCCATCGAGCCATCCTGGTCGAAGTCGATCACACGGGTGGTTCGCTCCGAAACGGTAACAGTCATCATTTCTTCCACAATTTTCTCAATGGTGTCAGCTTCCGATTCAACAGCACCGGTTAACGGATAACATCCCAAAGTTCGGAAACGAACCATTTTCATTTCAGCTTTCGCTGCCATTTCTTTTGGCATACGGTCGTCGTCAACCATAATCAGATTGCCATCAACATTCACCACCGGTCGTTCTTTAGCAAAGTATAAGGGAACAATTGGAATTTTTTCAAGGCGGATGTATTGCCATATATCTAATTCTGTCCAGTTTGAAATGGGGAATACGCGAATTGATTCGCCTTTATGAACGCGTGCATTGTAGATGTCCCATAATTCGGGGCGCTGGTTTTTGGGGTCCCACTGGTGAAATTTATCACGGAAAGAGAAAATACGTTCTTTGGCTCGCGATTTTTCTTCGTCGCGCCGGGCGCCGCCAAACGCAGCATCGAACTTGTATTTATTTAATCCTTCAAGTAAAGCCTGGGTTTTCATTACATCGGTGTGGTATTTGCTACCGTGCGTGAATGGGCCAACACCAGCTTCGTAAGCTGCCTTGTTGTAATGAACAATCAGGTTCCAGCCGTTTTCGCGGGCATAATTGTCGCGGAATTCAACCATCTCACGAAATTTCCATTTCGAGTCGATGTGCATCAATGGGAATGGAACTTTACTGGGGTAAAATGCTTTTTCGGCCAGGCGGACCATCACCGACGAATCTTTACCAATAGAATAGAGCATCACCGGGTTTTCGAATTCGGCTGCCACTTCGCGGATAATATGAATGGCTTCGGCTTCAAGCTCTTTCAGGTGCGAAAGACTATATTCTGTCATAATTTAATGTTACAAATTGAACGCGCCAAAATAATACTTAAAACTCTTTTATTAATTGGTATTAATACTGAATAGCAAAATATAACGACGAATTAATGTTATTTCGGAAAGGTTTTCAGCAAGCGACGAAATCGGGATTAGTTAAATTTTCCTTGTTGTATACCAACTCTGTTTTTAAGTCGTGGAGAAAGATGTTTTTACCGGCAGCTTTCAGAATAGCGTGCCCAGATGCAGTATCCCATTCCATTGTTGTGCCTATTTTAGGATAAATGTTAACTGTACCTTCGGCAATTAACGCAAGTTTTAATGCGCTTCCAACAGCGGTCAGTTTTAGGTTTTTGTGTTCTGATTTCAGTTTCTCGATATATTTTTCGGTTTCGGCATTCATGTGCGAACGGCTGGTGGCTACAACAAAATCTGGAGATTCAGTTTTTAAGGGTAATTTTCGGCCTGAACAGATCAATTTGTGAAAATTGCAATTTATTTCAGGATTAATCAGTTTGTAGGATCCCTGCCCAACAATTCCGGCATAAAGCATTTTGAAAACAGGAACATAAATGATTCCAGCAATAGGTTGATTATAATGTATTAAGGCGATATTAACAGTAAACTCGTTGTTGCGTTTAATGAATTCTTTAGTACCGTCGAGTGGATCGACTAACCAGAAATATTCCCATTTTTGCCGTTCTTTATAGCTGGTATAAATACCTTCTTCACTTAAAACAGGAAGTTCTGTTGATTGTAAAATTTCCAGAATTCGTTGGTGCGCATTTTTATCAGCTTTTGTTACCGGTGTAAAATCTTCTTTTGAAACGATTTCAAAATCATCAGTATCGTAGACCTTTAAAATTTCATTTCCTGCTTCGATTGAGGCAGTTATGGCGATATTAATTAATAACTCAATATTCATAAAATGAGATAATAGTTAAGCCAGTCGGTTGGTTGCAGAAATCAATAATTAGTTATTCTTTTACAACGGTTACATCGTTGACCGAAATTTCGATTAACGCTGAATGCCCAATGTTCTCAAGCTCAATGGCAAGCTTACTTTTACCATTGCGCTTGATAAGTTTACCCCGTAACCCTATCAATGGACCGGCAATGACTTCTATGGTTTGACCAGGTTCAAGCTTTTCCTGAGTAATTTCGATATCAAGATTGTTTTGTTTTAATAACAGTTTTAGGTATTCAATTTGTTTTTCAGGAATAATAGCTGCTTTCCCTTCGAAACGTACGTAGGTTACTACATGGTTTGATGCCTGAAGGGCAAGGTCATACTCTTTACGACTAACTTTTACAAATAAATAACCTGGAATTAATGGCATTTCAACCCATTTCTTACGGTCACTCCACTGTCTTAATTTTCGTTGGAGCGGTAAAAAAACTTCTATTTCTTTGAATTCTAAATCATCGAGTGCTTTTTTTTCAGCTCTTGATTTTATATATAAAGCATGCCAGAAATATTGATTTATCGTGTTTATTTTTTCCATACCTGATCTCTCACTTCATAAATACGTTCAATAATGTCCACAACTTTTAGTCCTTCCAGTGCGTTTGTACTGATAGGTATATTTCCACCTAACGTATCTATAACATTTTGAATGACAAAATGATGGTTTTGGGCTGATCCTTTGTATAATCCATAATCGTTTGGAGGGGCGCTGGCTTCAAGTTCCGGCATTTGGTAATCCTGAATATTGCAATAAACCACTTCATTCATGTATTGGCCTGCAACTTTTATTGTACCTTTTTTACCAATAATTGTCAGGCTACTTTCCAGATTTTCGGCATAAATAGCGGTAGAGTAGTTTAATGTACCAATGCCTTCATTTACAAATTCGAAGTTTACGATTCCCGTGTCCTCAAAGTCGGTTAGCTTCTGGTGATTAAAATCTTTGAACTGACCACTTATGTTTTTAATGTCTCCAAACAACCAATACATGATATCGATAAAGTGTGAAAATTGGGTAAATAATGTTCCACCATCGAGTTGAGCATCTCCATGCCAGTTTTTTCGTGTGTAATATCTTTCATCACGATTCCAGTAGCAGTTAATCTGAACATGATACAATTCACCTAAAAGTTTTTGATCAATAACTTGTTTTAACCAGACTGAAGGTGGTGAATACCGGTTCTGCATAACGCAGAACACATTTTTATGCTTTTCCAGCGACTTAAAAACAATTTTCTCAGCATCAGATTTGTTTAATGCCATAGGCTTCTCTATTACAACATGAAGGCCCTTTTCGAGCGCTTTTAAAGCCATTTCTGAATGAAGTCCGTTGGGTGTGCAAATATTCACAATATCAAGATTCTCCGACTTTTCAAGCATTTCGTCGTACGATTGAAAAAATGGTATCTCTTTGTGTGGAACATTACAAACTTCAGGCGAAAGCAGGTCGCATACAGCAACCAATTCTGACTGAGGATTACGGGTAATCATTTCAGCATGGCGTTTGCCGATGTGTCCTTGACCAACAACGGCAAATCGTATTTTCTTTTCAATTGACATAAGTGATACTAATCGTTGATTTTTGATACGCTATCATTCAGAAGTTTATATTTTTCTTTGCTTTCAGGACAGATAGCAATACCATCAGCATTAAATTTAAGTTTGTGCCCATATTCGCTCATCCAGCCCGATAGGCGAGCCGGATTTCCAATGACCAGAGCATAGTCAGGAATATTTTTTGTAACTACCGAACCTGCTCCAACAAAAGCATATCGACCAATTGTTATACCACAAACAATAGTTGCATTGGCACCAATTGTTGCTCCTTTTTGTACAAGTGTGATTTTAAATTCGTTCTTGCGCACAATGGCGCTTCTTGGGTTGATTACATTGGTAAACACTGCTGATGGGCCAAGAAATACATCGTCTTCACAAATAACTCCGGTATAAACTGAAACATTGTTCTGAATTTTAACTCCATTGCCAATTTTTACTTCAGGAGAAATGACAACATTTTGACCTATTGAACAGTTTTCTCCGATATAACAATTGGGCATTATATGTGTAAAATGCCATATTTTGGTTCCTTCCCCAATTTGGCATCCATCGTCGATTATTGCGGTTTCGTGTGCAAAATATGATGTTCCCATTAGCTAAAAAATTCCCTGATGCCAGAAGTAATATAGTTGAGTTGTTCTTCTGTCAGTTCAGTATGCATAGGCAAAGATAATACTTGTTCCGATAGTTTTTCAGAAACAGGGAAATCGCCTTTTTTATAACCCAGATACTGGTAGGCTTCCTGAAGGTGCAGTGGCATCGGATAATAAATCATACTGGGAATATTTTTTGAGGCCAAATATTTCTGAAGTTCGTCACGTTTTTTCAACACTTTGATGGTGTATTGATGAAAGGTATGAGTACTAAACGAAGCTCTGGAAGGAATGACGATTTCTGAAATATCAGCAAGTTTACGGTCGTAATAGTCTGCGAACGATTGGCGTGCTGCAATATAGGAATCGAGATATTTCAGTTTTACATTCAGAATGGCAGCCTGCAAAGCGTCGAGCCTCGAATTTAGCCCAATTTGTTGATAATAATAGCGTTTACTCATTCCATGATTTGCTATTGACCTCATGTTTTGTGCCAGTTGGTGATTGTTGGTATAAATAGCTCCGCCATCGCCAAAAGCGCCAAGATTTTTCGTCGGGAAAAAAGAGTTACAGGCTATGTTGCCTAAAGTTCCTGCTTTAGCTGCCATCCCATTACTAAAAATATATTCGGTTCCCAACGCTTGACAGGAGTCTTCAATAATAACTAAATTGTTGTCGTCGGCAATTTTTAAAAGAGGTTCCATTTCGGCGCATTGACCGTAAAGGTGAACCGGAACGATGACCTTTGTTAAATGAGTAATATGCTGATCAACTTTTTCAGGCAAAATTGTAAATGTATTTGGATCAACGTCTACTAAAACCGGTTTTAGTTTCATTAATGCCAATACTTCGAGTGTTGAAACGAAAGTGAAAGGTGTTGTTATTACTTCGTGGCCTTTTTTAAGGTCTGAAGCCATTAAGGCAATTTGCAAAGCATCAGTTCCGTTTCCGCAGGAAATTACATGATTAACCTCAAGGTAGTTCTTCAGGTTCTCCTCAAATTCGCTGACTTTTCCGCCTTTTACAAAAACAGACGATTGAATAACTTCCTGCATTTCGGTATCAATTTCTTCCTTTATTTTCAAGTACTGATTGTACAAATCGACCATTTGAATATTCATAGCAGTGAGTTTAAAGTATAACTTGAAAAATAGTTTTACTTATATAAAGTTACTAAGAATTTTTGAAAAGATTTTTGCTTTTTACAGAATTGATAGCCATTTCGAATATTGATTCTTAGCGATTGCGAATTTAAAAATTGTTTGAATTTCAAGTTTGCATCTTTAGTAATTAGTTCTATTAAATTAAAATATGTGTATTAAAATATTGATATTTAGTGTTTTGTATAAAATACAGATAAAAATTGTACCTGGTATTGTTTTTTTACGTTGTGAAATCTATATTTGCAACCGCTTTTGAAAAACAAAAGTTCTATACAAGGATGACTCAGTAGCTCAGTAGGTAGAGCACATCCCTTTTAAGGATGGGGTCCTGGGTTCGAATCCCAGCTGGGTCACTTAAAGAGAAGCCGAAAGGCGACACAAAACAGTCAAAGTCTCACAATATCAATATTGTGAGACTTTTTTATTTAATTTCTGTCTGCTGTAAAAAGTCAAAAAAAAGACCCAAAATGACACCGTTCAGTGTCCAGGTCGTACCCCCTTTTTGAGAAATAAAAAAGGGGTACGAATTGTCCAAAGTTGACACCTTCTTGTCGCACATTGTCGTGACTGCAATCATCTCACTATCAATTACAAGAATTAGTTTTAAAACGTAAAAAAAGTGAGATTATGAAACAAGAGAAAAGTACTTTGAATGTGTTGTTTTTCCTTAAATTGGATAAGGTTAAAAAGAATGGTTTAGTGCCTATTCACGCACGAATTACCATTGATGGTAAACTTACCCAGTTTTATACCAAGCTGGATATTGAGGAAAAGAAATGGAAATCAGGCCGACCAATCGGAAAATCAGCAGAAGCCAATGCCATCAATTCTACAATTAATGAGATTCGGGCTAGAATCCATACGCTTTATCACGAAATGCAACAACGCGATGGTTATGTAACTGCCGAAAAGGTGAAGAATGCGTTTTTAGGTAAGGGCGAAAAAACAATTATTGCCTTCTTCGAGGAGCACAATCAGCAATTTAGCCTAAAGGTCGGAAATAGCATATCAACCCACAAAACCTATACCCGTTATGAGCTTACCAAAAGCAGGTTGATCGAATTTATGAAGGAGAAATATAAGGTTTCAGATATGCCTATTCGGGAAATGAATGCGGTGTTCATTGAAAACTTCTATCTGCATATCCGGGATAATTTTGATTGTTCGCATAATACCGCGATGAAATTTATTCAACGCTTTCGCACGATTGTCATTTATGCCAAAAATTCCGGGTTGATAAGCATTGACCCATTTTCGAATTACAAATTAAAGTATGATCGTGTAGAAAGGGGGTACCTGAACCAGGAAGAAATTGACCTGATTTATGCCAAGCGATTTGCATCTCAACGACTGGAACAGGTGCGTGATATGTTTGTCTTCAGTTGCTACACGGGCTTGTCATATATTGACATTTGCGGTTTGATGCCCGAAAATATCCGCACTATGTTTGACGGGAATTTATGGATAGTAATGAAACGCCATAAGACTAATGTAGCATCAAACATACGCTTGCTTGATATTCCCATAGCAATTCTGAAAAATTATGAAGGGAAGTTGCCAGATGGCAAGTTGCTTCCGGTTATCAGCAACCAAAAAATGAATGAATACCTGAAGGAGATTACTGCCGTATGTGGAATTAACAGGACTGTTACCTTTCATATTGCACGGCACACGTTTGCCACACTTTCGTTAGGCTACGGAGTTCCTATTGAGACCGTATCCAAAATGCTTGGGCATACAGACATTAAAACTACCCAAATCTATGCAAGGATTACTGACCGGAAATTGAGTAGTGATATGGAAATTATGGCTCAAAAAATAAACAGAAAAGATCTATAGATCAGTTATTTATATAATTTAAGGAGTTGTCTAAACATTAAATTCATATCAGGTGAAATTATTTTTGACTTAATTCATTATTTTTTAAAATCGAAAAACGAATTGATACTTTATTCTCTCAACTAGGCGACCAGTTATGTTCAAACGCAATCATGCAAAGACATATGTGGAAACTTCTGTTCTTATTTTATCAAAAATTACAGTAGAAACATTGCAATAATTTTTAATTTTTGAACAATGAACCCCTGAACCGATTGAAGTATGTATAGGAAAACCTTAAAATAATCTCCTATTTTATGATACAAAATCAATGAAATATTATTGATAATCAATCTTTTTTTTCCAATTTTATGGAGAAACTAATCCAAATTAGAAATTCAATTTTAAGTTGCATTCCTCTTTTCAAACGTTCTTCTTCACCCACTTTGTCCATTTATACGTCTATTGTGTCCATTTTAACCCAAAGCAGTATCTTTATTATAATTTCAATGGTAAATTTGTATTTATGAATCAAACAATTTCAAAATACCGGTTACTGATTGCCTTGCTTTCTTCAATCAGCATAAGCATTATTGGGATGCTGAACATGATTATACAATCAAAAGACCCCTTTGGTCGGAGTTTTTATATTGTAATCATAGTTATTTTCTTTTTATGTGTTATTGATTGGCTTTTGCTTTTCGGTGTCGATTATATAAAAAAGGTCTATCAGTTAAACAAAAAGACAATAAGTCTATTAACGATTGGGTATCTCGTTATTGGGGTATTTATAACTTTTTGGGTAATCCATGCAGGTAACTCTTTTGCAACCTGGCTAGGAGGTGATGTCCATATACAGGAAAATTATATTTACCGTCGTATTTTTTCGGGCATTATTCTTTGTATAGTTATTTACATGACGAATTATACATTTACTTTATTCGAAGAACGGGAACGAATTATGCTCGAAAATGAGCGTCTGTTGCGTGAAAACCTTCATGCACAATTCGAAACCCTTCGGCAACAGGTGAACCCACACTTTCTTTTTAATTCGCTCTCGACGCTTAAAACAATGATGCATAATAATATTGATAAAGCAGAAGAATATTTATTAAAACTTTCAGATGTTTTCAGATATTCCTTGCAAGTAAATGATATAGAAAAGGTTACATTAAAAGAAGAATTGGATATATTGGAAGCGTATTGCTTTATGTTAAAAGGTCGTTTTGGGGAGAACCTTTCTATTGACATACAAATTGACCAGTCTCATTTCAGTATGTACGTACCACCTTTCAGCTTTCAGATTATTGTAGAAAATTGCGTTAAACACAACATAGTTTCCAAAGACAAGCCACTATTTATAAAAATATTTAGCAATCAGGCCAAACAAATAACTATTTTGAATAACCTGCAACCTAAAAATTCGGTTGAAACCTCATCGAGGGTAGGTTTAGCAAATATTGAAAAACGCTACCAATATCTATCGGGGCAACATATTGAAATTATCGAGACTACTGAAACTTTTAATGTTATTATCCCGCTAATTGAGTCAAAATGAAAATACTGATTATAGAAGATGAGCCTCATACTGCAATAGATTTGGCTCAGACCTTAAAAAAAGTGGAACCATCGGTTGAAATAATGAATATTCTTGACTCAATAAGCAGTTCTGTTGAGTATTTAAAAACTAACCCTTTGCTGGATTTAATTTACATGGATATCCAACTGGCCGATGGCTTATCGTTTGATATTTTTCAACAAATAAAAATAACCTGTCCGGTAATATTTTGTACCGCCTATGACGAATTTGCCATTAATGCGTTTAAATTAAACGGTGTAGATTTTGTCCTAAAACCCTTCGATTACAAGGCAATTCAAAAAAGCATTGAAAAGATTAATCTACTAAAAGCTCATTTTCAAAAAGAGGCACAATACACCAACATGGTTTCGAACCTTCTCAATACATTGAAACCTTCGTCCAAATCGTGTTTTCTTGTCAACCACAAAGGGAAAATGCTTCCGGTTGTCACATCCGATATTGCCTATTTTTTTATTGCCGATGAACTTACCTTTATATTTACCTACGATGAGCAAAAATTCATTATCAACCATTCGCTGGAAGAGTTAGAAAAATTGGTTGATACCCGCCAGTTTTACCGAGCCAATAGACAATTTTTGCTGAACTTTGCAGCCATTAAAGAAGTGGAGCCTTATTTTAACCGCAAACTGGTGGTAAAACTGTCTGTTAAATGTAATGAACAAATTCTTGTTGGGAAACTTAAAGTAACCGAATTCAGGGCATGGTTATCTAACCGGTAAGCCTGTCCATCTCTCCCCTTTAAACGTCCATTTCCACTTTTTATTCATTTCCTGCCATCTTTTTCAACTGTAGTTTTGAATCAAAATTAAAATTGCAGGTATGAAGAATTATCTTTTAATAATTGGTCTTTTATTAGTTGCAGCGTTTACGGCAACAGCCCAAACCGGAGGCAATAAAATTATCGGGGTTTGGTGTAACGAGACAAATACTGTCCATGTTGAGTTTTTCCAGTCAGGAAATTCTTATTCAGGTAAAATAGTTTGGATGGATAAACCAAACGATGAAAACGGAAAATTAAAAACCGATAAGAACAACCCCGATTCAAAACTTCGTTCTCGCTCAATAATGGGACTTTCTATAATTTGGAACCTAAAATTTCAGAATACCCAATGGGTTGGAGGCTCCATCTACAACCCCTCAAAAGGGATTAAAGCCAGCTGCAACATTGAAATGCCAGATTCCAATACGCTTACTATAAAAGCGTCCAAGAGCTTATTTTCTACTGTAAAAACATGGAAACGAATAAAATAAAAGAAATGAGACGTACCGTACTTTTTATTTTAATCGTCCTTTTTGCAATGAAAACGTTTTCACAAACTACGAAAACATACACTTTGCCTGAATGTATTGCGTTTGGTTTACAAAACCATGCTTCGGCAGAGGTTTACAAAAACAACATTCAAATTGCAAAGGAACAGGAACATCAGGCGATAAGTGCATATCTGCCACAGGCTAACGCTTCTTTCAATTCTACCAATAATATTAAAATGCAAACAACTGTCATCCCGGCAGGCATTTTAGGTCCTAATGAAGTAGAAATGCAATTTGGCAAACAATACATCAACAATGCGGTTGTTGATGTATCGCAAACCTTATACGACCAGTCAAAAATAAACAACATAAGGGCTGGCCAAAGGAATATTGAAATTGCCCGACTCCAGGATAAGCAAAACTCCGACTTACTCATTTATAATATTGCACAAGCTTACTTTCAGGTAATGATTTATAGCGAGTATGAATCGAAGCTCCGCAAGAACATTGAATCGTACCAACAGCTATATAAAATTTTGGAATTGCAATATGACAAAGGCGTAGTTGTGGAGACTGATTTAGAGCGCATTAAAGTCGTTCTTAAATCGACAGAGTATCAATTTAATGAAATAGTAACACAGCAAAGAAATTCGCTTGATAATTTAAAAAATGTAATGGGTTTGCCCCTTGAGGCAGAATTGAATCTAAGCGACACGACCAGTTATGAAAAATATATAATATTTCCTGAGATAAGGGCCTTTTCGAAAGATAGTTTAAATGAATATACTATAAATAAAACAAGTGTCGAACTCCAACGAATTAATTATCAGAATAAGAAAGCGACGTTTCTCCCAACGGTCAACACCTTTGCCCGGTTAGGGAATCAGGCATACGATGAAAGTTATTCCAGCTCATTCGATAGCTGGAATAACTATTCCTATATTGGGTTTTCTGTCAATATACCAATTCTAACAGGCCTACGACGCACCAGCCAGGTAAAGGAAAGCAAAATTGCCTACCTGAATGCCAGCACCAACCTTGAATTGGCGAAAAATAACTACCAGTTGCGCTTCCAAAACGCTGAAAAAAGCCTTTTATCGGCATATAACAGTTGCCTTAACAATGCCGACAACCTGGAATTGGCTCAAAAAATATATAACAAAACAAACTTTAGCTATCAGAAAGGGAGTGTACCGTTAAGCGATTACTTAAACGATGACAATGCACTTAAAAATGCCCAGACTAACTATATAAACAGTCGGTTTTCTTACATGATGGCTCGGCTGGAATATGAAAAAGCAAAAGGAACATTGTTCACATTTTATAATCAATTATAATAAAAAAAATAGCATATATGAAACGTAAAGGTATTATCGCCATTACAATTGGGGCTATAATTACTATGGTAGCCATAATTGCAATCTTAACTTCCAATAAGCATAAGTTAAATGAAGCCAAGAAACCTGTTGACCGTTCGCAAATTCCTATAACGGTAACATCATTTAAAATAAAATCCGCTGAATTTACTGCTCAAACTATTTTACCAGCCCGGTTAAAACCTTATGAAGAAGCCAATATTAGTGTGCAAACTTCGGGTTTAATAAGTTATCTGAATATTGATTTGGGTAGTAAAGTTACAAAAGGACAGATTATAGGGGCTGTTGATACTAAAGTTGCCATGCTTAACTTAAAGTCGACGGTATTGACTAAAGATAAGCTAAAAGAAGATTATGACAGGGCAAAGGAACTATATGAGGGAAAAGCTACCAGCGAAATTAACCTCATTTCATCCAAATACAATTACGAAAATACTTCGGTACAAGCCGAGTTAATAAACCAGCAAATTGAAAATGCCAATATTATTGCCCCTGTTAGCGGAGTTATAACTGCCCGCAATTTCAAAGCAGGCGAGGTAATAAATGCCGGTACACCTATTGCCTATGTGGTAAATGTGAATAAACTAAAAGCTACTGTTTTTTTGGACGAGAGTGAAGTTTATTACATTAACCCAAATCAACCAGTTGAGGTTTCTTCGCAGCTTTTCCCGAATAAAATCATTACAGGTAATGTAATTTACATTAGTCCTAACGGCGATGAAAACCACAATTACCAGGTAGACATCCTCATTGACAATATGCCAGAAAAACTTAAAGCAGGTACAAATGTAAGCGTAACTTTCAATTTAGAAACCAACGAAAATCAAATCATAATCCCTAAGAAGGCTCTAATCAACGACAAAAAAGAGCCTTATGTGTACGTCATTAAGAACAAAACAGCTTATGCCAGACAGATAAAAGTTGGTATTTCGCAAGGGGAAAACATTGTGGTAATTAATGGCCTTTCGGATGAAGAAGAAGTTGTTCTTTCGGGACAAATCAATCTTGCTGAAGGTTTGAAAGTAAATGTTATAAATCAATAATCCGGCAAAATATGTCAATCACTGAATTATCCATAAAACGGCCATTATTTATTACCGTAGTGTTTACAGTATTGATACTTTTCGGAGTATTAAGTTATCTGGGGTTAAATTATGAATTGCTACCCAAATTTGATGCAGATGTGGTTACTATTAACACTGCTTATCCGGGAGCTTCGCCCGAAGTAGTGGAGTCTTCGGTTACCAAACCAATTGAAGATGCAGTATCAACCATTGAAGGGCTTGATATTATTACATCAAGGTCGATGCAAAACGTTTCGTCAGTTATTGTTCAGCTAAAGAACGGAGTGGACGACCAGGTTGCACAACAAGATATTGAACGGAAAATAAACCAGATAAAAGCCGATTTACCTGATGATGTAAATGACCCGCTTGTAAATCGGGTAAGCAGTGACCAATGGCCTGTTATAAGCCTTTCGGTTACTGCCGCCATGAACGATGCCGATTTGTATAAATTGGTCGATAAGGATATAATTCCAATTCTTTCTAATGTTTCAGGAGTAGGCCAAGTTTCATTGATTGGTGGGGTACAACGTCAAATCAATATTAAAATAGATAATAGCAAATTGAATTCTTATAAAATTCCGTTAACACAGGTTTATCAATCCCTTAACGCAGCTTCGGTTTCACTTCCAGCGGGAAAAGTAACGTCAAATCAACAGGAATTTGTCATTATGCTGGATGCAGATTTGCAAACCGCTGAAATGATAAGAAATATTATTATCCGAGAAAACACCAATGGGAGTCGTGTTCTCCTAAAAGATATTGCACAAATAAACGACGACATCAATACTCCTGTTACCATAAATCGCATCAATGGCAAAAATGGCATTGGTATTCAGGTTTATAAAACTAATAACGCAAATGCTGTGGATGTTAGCAAAGGGGTAAAACTAAAATTCGAGGAATTAACGAAACGCTATGCCAACCAACAATTCAAATACGAAATTGCAAACGACCAATCGGTTTATACGCTATCATCGGCCAATGCAGTAGTTGAAGATTTGTTTTTGGCTGTACTGATTGTGAGTTTTGTAATGTTAATGTTTCTTCACAGTTTTCGTAGTTCAATGTTTGTATTGGTTGCCATTCCGTCAGCAATGATACCCACCTTTATCATGATGCATATTTTCGGATTCTCGCTCAACTTGATGACACTTATGGCCTTGTCATTAGTGGTGGGTATTTTGGTTGATGACAGCATTGTAATTCTTGAGAATATTTTCCGGCATCTCGAAATGGGGAAAAACAAGGTTCAGGCTGCATTGGACGGAAGAAGCGAAATTGGCTTTACTGCTGTAGCTATAACTATGGTTGATTTGGTGGTATTCATTCCTATGGCCATGACAACCGGCCTTGTAGGGAATATTATCCGTCAGTTTTCTCTGGTTGTTGTTTTCTCTACTTTAATGAGTCTCTTGGTTTCATTTACCCTCACCCCTTTACTGGCAGCGAAGTTTGGAAAACTTACCCATTTATCGGGAAACTCTCTCTGGGGGAAAATTAATCTGGGCTTTGAAGATTTTATTGATACTTTAAAAGATTTATATGGACAAATACTGGGATGGACTTTGCACCACAAACGTTACCTCTTTGCAACTATTATCATATTGATGGTTGCCACGGTTGCATTAGTCCCTGCCGGATTTATTGGCTCTGCCTTCATTGGCACAACCGACAATGGCCAGATTAGCCTGAAAATTGAACTTTCGACCGATGCATCGTTATATCAAACCAATCAGGCTCTTTATGAGGCTGAAAAAATTCTTCTTACCCATTCAGAAGTTACTACAGTTTATACACTGGCCGGTACTCAAACTGGTATGGTTAGCTCTAACAGCAAAAGCAACCTGGGACAAATTGACCTTACATTAACTGACAAAAGAGAGCGTAATATTTCGATTGAACAATTCGGTCGGGAGGTAAGGAACGAACTGGAACAAAAAATACCCGGAATAAAGGTAACTGCCCAACCTGCATCTATAACAGGTTCGTCTATTTCACCTATTCTACTGGTAGTAAAGGGCACAAATTTAGATACGGTTAAACACGCTGCTGCGATAATTAAAGGAATTGTGCAAACAACTCCGGGAACAGATTATGTGGCCTATTCAACATCGTCGGATCGCAAACAAATAAAAATCGTACCCGACCGCGACAAAATCAGCAGAATGGGTTTTTCGGTGCAGGACGTTTCACAATTTGTAAACATGGCATTCAAAGGAAATGACAAAATACAACTTAAAGATGCAGGGGAAGAATATACAATATTCATGCAGATTGCCGATTATAACAGTCAAAGCATCGACGATGTATGTAATTTGATGGTAGTAACCAAAACAGGTAAAGTAGCCCGACTTAACCAGTTGGCTAAAATCGAAGAAGTTTCCAGTCCAACCACATTGCAACGAACCGGTCGGATGCCTTCTATTGCGGTTACGTCTTCTACAGTTGGTCGTCCATCGGGGTCCATTGTTGCCGATATTAATAAGAAAATTGCCGAAGCGAACTTACCATCATCGATTTCGCTGGAGTATATGGGTAATGTCAAAAACCAAAAAGAGGCGTTTGCTAGTCTGGGAGTCGCATTGATTATTGCAATTTTACTGATGTATTTTGTGATGGTTGCTTTGTACGAAAGTCTTATTTATCCTTTTGTAGTCTTATTTTCTGTTCCGGTAGCTTTGATTGGGGTTTTTCTGGCATTAGGTCTGACAATGAATAACCTTACTATATTTACGCTTAGCGGGCTAATCATGTTATTAGGATTGGTGGCCAAGAATGGCATTCTGATTGTAGATTTTGCCAATCACCTGAAAACTCAGGGAGTTCCTCTTTTTGAAGCTTTGATCGAAGCCGGTAAAGAACGTTTACGGCCTATTATTATGACCACTTTTGCCATGATATTGGGAATGTTGCCTTTAGCTATTTCACAAAGTCCGGGTTCCGAAACCAAAAATGGTATGGCATGGGTAATTATCGGTGGATTAACCAGTTCCCTGCTGTTTACATTATTGTTGGTGCCCAGTGTTTACATGGTAGTAGAAAAAGCAAGAATAAAATTATCCTCGAAACATAGACCAGTAGATGAAAATAATTAAATGCCTGTTTGTTGTCATAGCTATCGTAGGGTTATCAAACGTAAAAGGGCAAGAATTTAGTCCTCTTACCCTTTCACTCAACTATTTGCATAACTCATCAGAAAACAGGCCATTGACTGTAAATGGTAATTTTACATTTAATCTGCCTGTCTATAGAGATAGTTCTTTTACTTTTTTAACGGGCTCTTCTTTTAAGTTGTTTAAAGTCGATTTGCCGGGAGACACTATGAGCCTGTCGGACTTTGTAATTTACAGGATAATTATTATCTTGCATACATGAAAA
>CALGIG010000039.1 GCA_937915865.1 uncultured Prolixibacteraceae bacterium
GTTCTTCCGACATTTCCCTGGCTTCCCGCTTGCGGCGGTGGTACGCGGCGAAATAATCATCCATTAGTTTGCCTGCGGCCGTCTTCTTTTTCGGCTCACCGGATACGACCTGTTCAAACATATCGGTCTTGCATATCTCGGTCATCACCCGCCCGGCTTCTTCCCTTTCTTCAGGAGTGGCTGCTTCGGGATTTTCCACCGTTTTCACCATACCCGACAGATCGTCGAAGTTTACTCCCGTTGCTATACTTACCCCGGCGGGTCCCCCCGCTTCCTCGCTTTCCCGGGTATCTAACTGATCCTCGTAGCCATCGGATTCTTCCCCCTCTGGCTTGTCGTCGATTACTAAATCAATCTCGCCGGAATTATCCGCTTCCTGACCGGAGGAAAAGACCCGATCCAGTTCGGATGGAGGGATCGCTGCCGGAGTGTTTTGGGTTTCTTCTTTCACGTTTCCGGGAACAAATGTAGGCGTGTTTTCTTCCCGTTTATCGCTTTTAATCAGCGTGGTAGCTTGTGGCAGCGAGTGGCGCAGGTCGAAGCCACTTTTCCCGATGATATCCTCTTTCGGGGGAGACTTGAACGGGTTGAACGCCGGACGTTTCGCCGCGTTCCTCCTCCGTTTTACCGACCATTCCCACACGAGGTAACAGGTAAGAAAAATCAGGTACAGCATGATTGCGATAATGAATATCCGTCCCATAGCCTAAAAAACGTCCCGTTCGAGGTTGCTGTCGTACAATTCGGTTATATCTCCCTGAAAGGTGGCAAAATGGTGTTCCAGTACATTGTAGATATAGCTGAACAGGGACACTTCGTTTTTGCCTATCACTTGCACGATCTTGGTAATCCGTTCGTGATGTTCTTTACTGATATATGCCGTCTTACCGCTCCGTGCCGTTATTTTGGCTTCGTGCATGAACAGCTTTTTATAATCCTGCTGCTGGGGTTCTTTTGTCGGAGCGACCTTGCCGCGTCCGAATACTACTATCCTTTTCATCTTCTTGTTTTTAATGGGTTGATTAAAATACGTCGGTATTTTTCTTACGGTACAATTCGGTAATCTCGTCCTGATAGGTGTTGAAATGATGCTCCAGTATGTTATCCAAATAACCGAACAGGGAAAACTCATTTTCACCGATCACCCGAACGATTTTGAGGATGCGGTCGTGGTATTCCTTGCGGATATAAACCACTTTTCCGCTTCGTGTCTTGATAGCGGAATCTTTGAAAAACAGGGTTTCGTATTCCTGCGCCTTGTTTTTCCGTCGCTTGCTTTCTTCTTTTGGCGGTTCCGGTTCCCTGATGGGTTCCGGCTGCACCGCTTCTTCCGAAGCAATTTGCAGCTCCGGAAGTGGCACGGAATCGGGCTTTTGTTCCCGGTTGCTCTTTTTGGTCTGCCCGATGATAAAGTCGGCATCGAGGCCGGAAGTATCCACCCGCTTACTCATGGCCGTCGCTTAATAAGAGTTCCAGCATTTCATCGGTCAGCGTATCGATATTGCTTCCTTTCAACAGGGATTTATCCGGCGGGAATAGTGTCGAGAGGAACATAGGCTTATGCTCGATGTTTTGCTCGCGACGAAAGCGCACGGCATTCGGCAGGAATGTTTTGAGCAGCGGAAAATCCAATTCCCTGATAACGCCTTCGTAAACTTCGTACAGTTCGGATTTTTCGCGCCCGTCCACCAGGTTCCACAGCAGGTACATGGCTTTGATGTTGGTTTTTCCGGTGGCGATGATATTGTCCCTGACCGAAATCATATAATCCAGCGTACTTTCCATCACCACGCGCGAAGCGGCAATCGGCGCGATGAGGTAATCCATGTTTGCCAGCGTGTGAATCAAATCCTTGTTGTTCATTGTTCCCGGCAGGTCGAAGAAAATAATGTCAAATCCCGTGTCGGATTCTTCCGCCAGTTTTTCAGCGTCGGCAACCGCGTCAAAAGTGTTGCTTTCCACCACGGGATAGGCTTTTTTGTCGAGCCTTGAAAATTGTTCGTAGGCCATTCCCTTGTAAAATTCATCTTCCAGCGCCATGTTCAGGTCGCGCTCCCGCATACTGTGGATACTGTGCTGCGGGAAATCGCAGTCGATAATGGCTACATGATAGCCCATTTCATAATGCAGGTAGGAAGCTACCAACACGGTAAGGGTTGTTTTTCCGGCTCCGCCCTTTTGGGTCGAGAATGCCACATAAATCGGTTCCTTTTTCATTGTTTTACATTTTTAATTATATATTCGGTTGTTTATCTCTTTATCTGTTTTCATTTTCGTTTGCAGCTGAAAACTTTTGTTTTTTCAGACATTTACATGCCTGACTGTTTTTATGAAACCATAAAAGCATAAAACTTTAAAAGCGTAAAAGCACATCGAAATAAATGCGCATACACGTTTTTGTTGTTTTGTACTTTTCAAATCGTGCAACTTGAAAATTTGCTTTGTTTACCTGCCTGTTCATACAATTGCCTGCTTATTCTTGTCCGGTTTTACTGTTTGGAATACATTGAATTTTTCGCATTTATACACTCCTGTAAAATCGTTTTCAGCGGCAAAGGAAAACCTTCTTTTTGAGGTAATCATCCTATTTTCGATGAGTGGCAGTTTGTGGCGTCGAGTGGCTTCTTCCGGTGACATACAGCTAGTTATACATGACTGTAACTTTGTTGTCGATAACGTTACGGTTGGGTTCAGGGTCGCCTTTTACGATTCAGCTTACCCTTCACTGGCTGCCCTTTTACGTGTTGACTTTTCTTCCGGTGAAGCCGGAACAAGAACTGTCCCCGTGGGCAGATTTCATTTGCGTCTGGGCAAATAGCAAGGTATGTTTCGCGTTACGCGAAACGTTTTCCGTAACCGGAAAACCCTTGCCCTTCCAAGGAGGAAACTACCTCCGAAGTCGGTAGTTTAGGGGCGGTGCTGCGCCCGCTGTGACGGATTTATGAACCACTAAAAAATCCGTGTTATGAATGAAAGTAAAGAACCCCGCAAACGGGGAAAAGGCGGACGACCGCCCAAGAGCGACCCTGCGGAAAACTGCCTAATGGTACGTTTTTCCGGCGAGCAGTACGCTGAGTTCCTCTCCATGTACGAACAATCGGGCATCCGATCAAAAGCTCGTTTTATCCTTGCCCGCGTTTTTGGCGAAGCATTGCGTGTGATAAAAACTGACAGTTCGGCTCTTGATTTTGTGATGAAGCTGTCCGCTTTGTACGGGCAAATCCGTTCCGTGGGCGTGAATTACAACCAGGTTGTAAAGCAACTTCACACCACTTTCGGCGAGAAAAAAGCGCTGGCGCTACTTTATAAACTGGAGCAGGAAACGATAGAATTGTCGAAAATTGGGCGTGAAGTGTTGCAGTTATGTGAGCAGTTTAAGCAGGAATGGTTGGCTGAATAGTCCTAAAAAATGGTTGCGGATATACATATAGGGAATAATTTGTACGGCGCATTGGCCTACAATCAGGAGAAAATTGATGCCGGTTTGGGTAAGATTTTGGAAACGAATCGCGTCTTTGTTCCCGCCGACGGGCAGTTTTCTGCGGGGGATTGTATGCGGGATTTTGAACGGGCGATGCCTAGGCAGGTTACTACAACACGCGGAATAATTCATATTTCCCTGAACCCACACCCGGAGGATAAGATAAGCGACGACCAATTGGCCGACATCGGGCGGGAGTATATGGAACGCCTCGGATTTGGCGGCCAGCCCTATATAATTTTCAAACACGAGGATATAGACCGCCAGCATCTGCACATCGTTTCCACCCGTGTCCGTGGTGATGGCTCGCTAATCAGTGACAAGAAAAATTACGAGAAAAGCAAAAAGATTACCGATGATTTGGAACAGAAATACGGCCTGCATCCGAAAGACAAAAAGCAGGGCGAGACGTGGCAGCTTTTACCGGTGGACGCTTCGCGCAGCGACCTGAAAAAGCAAGTCGCCAACGTCGTAAAGCCGCTTGCCACTATGTATAAATTTCAATCGCTCGGCGAGTACCGGGCGTTGTTGTCGCTGTACAATATCGGAGTGGAAAAAGTTGAGGGAAACAATCAGGGACACAAATACACAGGACTGGTTTATTCGGCGTTGGATGCCGACGGTAACCGTGTCGGGAAGCCGCTTAAATCTTCCCTGTTCGGGAAATCCTATGGTATCGAGGCGTTGGAGCAGACGATGAAAAAGTCGGGCGAAGAAATCAAAACCGGAGGACAGGCGGCAAAAACAAAGGCGCTTGTTTCGGCGTCTTTGGAGAAAGCCCGCAACGGTAGCAAGTTCCGGGCGGACTTGCAGGGGAAAGGTATCGACCTGGTACTGCGTTATGGCAATGGTGGACGCTTGTTCGGGGTAACGTTTATAGACCATAACAGCCGGACAGTATTGAATGGTTCTGTGCTGGGTAAGGATTTTTCGGCCAACGCTCTTGGCGCACAGTTCGCAGATTTTTCGATGGGCGAGAATTGTCGCGAGGAGCTGCAACCTGTTCCGTCCGTACCCGCGAAAGAGACTTTACGTCCATCCGAGCAGCGTGAGCCAGAGTATAAACAGCCGGCCACCGTCAAAGCTGATGGAGGAGATGATTCGCCTGTCGGCAGTTTACTTTCGATACTGACACCGGAGCCGGATCAGTACGGCAACGATCAGCCAGCACCGACAAAACGGAAAAAGAAAAAACGGAGGTATGGGAGGCAGATGTAGGATCTCTAAAGAACAGGGGTATGACCTATTAATTTCCAATGCTTCCATATTGTTGCCACGGGGCATATTCGGGCATCATTACACCTTTGCCAAGGTGTTGCACATCGGCTATCAACAACGACATCGCCAGTTCCTTCCATTTTACATTTTCTACAGTAGCAGTAGAAATCACACATTTCAAAGCCCCCATTTAATATATCGAAAATCTGACTTGCAGCTGAAAAGTAACTTATATGAAGTTCATTCGTTAAAAATTTAGGGTGGTAGAAACAACCATCATTGTTATTGTTTGTACAAAACGGTAATCCAAATTCATTATAGAACTGAACAAAGGTCTTATTAGCGTACCTTTCCCCTCCATCTGCCATGTCGATAATGAAATATGGATTTTGGGTTCTCCAATTCTTTACAGATGCAAAAACAGAGGCTATCCAGTCATTTATAAGCCTCATATTGACACTAAACTCATCCTGTGCGTCAGGATAAGCCGGTCTAAAATATGAATATAATTCTTTTTCAACTAATTCTGCCATTTTGATGAAATTGTCCAAATAATTAGTCTGGCTGAAAAAATGGCCATCTTTTGTGGCTTCTGCATTTTGAAATACGCGGTTATAAAAATCATCGTATAGTTCTCTGGGATCATTAGGAACTATCTTTTTATCTTTATATTCTTGAATAATTTCCACAAAAACTTTGCCGGGATTAGAACTATTTAGAGCAATATCGCAAACAGCAAGTACATTCAACTCATCTTCGGCAAACTCCTTGTAAATTTTTTCAGCCAGTTTTGTGGCCAAATTATAAGGAGCATCGGGAGAAGTCACTGTGCCAAATTGAGCCATATACCTTCCCATTATATATGCCATGTTTTCATAAATGCAACCCGCCCCAAATATGTAGCTGTCATTATAATTACCATCTATCTCAATATTAAGTTCAGTTACGGGCATTGAATTGACAATACATCTATCATCAATAGGTAATGCCAGTGGGTGATAGTCCAATATTTCCACGTCGTCATACGAATCTGTGTACCCATAAGATATATCATAAATACGACTTCTAAAATAGCCCAAATCACCAATATTAACTTTGCTAAATTCTATTGGAATGTGGAATTCATTTTCGGTTTTATATACCTCGTTAATGGCAAATTTCAAATATTGGATAGTATTGAAAATGTTCTGTAAACCATGTAGAGTCGTAATATCCTGAATGAAATGGATATATTCGTGTATTAGAGTAGCAAAAGCCGTTTCGCTTAAATCTGTTATCCGTTCTATTTTTTCATCTGTAGCAATGTGCATCTGAAAAAACGAACTATTGTAATAACCGAGAGCTTGATTTAATATTTTTTTACTCATACATATAATCGCAATCGTTCTTACTAAAATGCTGCTGGATCAAACACTAAAGTTGAGGAATCTCTTTGTAATAGCCAGCCTCTCGCATCAATTTCATTAATCGCATCATAAATCGGACGACTATCTAATATGGGAGAGTTCTTCTCGAAATGTTTCAAAAGTCCACTTATCGTAATGCTATATTCTCCATTTCTATTTTTCTGTTGTTGCGTTTTAGCATACAATAGAATTTCATCTATGATTTGGTCGTAATTCATATAACAGCTTTTTATCCGTTATTATTTTTTACCCCAGCAAAAAATGTTTTAACTCGTTTGTCCGTTAATAAAGACTTATTGTTTTTCCAATACCCATATGCCTCTTGAATGGAACCCATAGGTATGCCTGCATCAAAATATGGCTCTCCGGGAATCCTAAAAGGAGGTGGAGCGATGTGTTTACTCTTTGTAATTTCTTCGGGAACAAACTTATTTCGTTTTATTGCATCTGCTAAAAGAGATTCCAACCGCTCTTTATCATTATTTATTATTGCAAGCAGCAGCCTCCCATAAACAAACTCAATCCCCCAATCATCTTTATGCTTTTTCAATAATTGAGCAGCGGCTTTATAGTCTTTCAAAGCAAAAAAACATTCCAATAACAAATATCTCACACCCTGATGATCGTCTTCATTATAGCCAAGTATTTCAGAATAGAGTTGTATCGCCTCCTCGTGTTGTTTTCTGTCTTGATATTCCATTCCCAATATATGACAAGACCGTAAGAACGGGCGATTATCCAAGTTACTCCAATGCAGCTTATGTTTAGATTGCTTAAATTCTTTTGGTAAACATGATTTACCAATAAGATATGCCTTATCTGCCGTCAGAAAACTTTCATAAGGTTTTTTCTGATTCTTGAATGCAATACTCAAATGATTATAGGCATCAATATGATAAGGACACTTCTTAATAACCGCTTTAAAAATTCGCTCCGCTGCCAAATCATCATAGTCTAATAATTCAACCCCTTCCCAGTATTGATTGTATGTTTGCTCGTTATCAATAGAAGGTGGAAAAACAAATTCCCATTCGTTTTCATGGAAATGGACTACAATTGGCTTTTGTTCTTTCATTTTTTGCTTTTTTTCGTGTATGCATCCAACTCAATTTTGCGAAATTATCGTCAAAATTCTATTATACACGTTGACCAATGGGAACAGGTATAGAGATTCGTTCTTTTATTTCTTGGTAAATGGGTAAATTTAAACCTTCGGCAACTTCTAATGATACAAGAATTGCATATGGTATGCTTTCGGAAAAACTATTGGCATCTTTACTGCAATTGACTTTTATACTAATAATATCACCATCAATAAAAGCAGCAGCAGTTGCATCTTCAAAAATCTCATGTTGTAACGTACCTCTCCTTACAGCCCGCCAGTCTGAATCTGCTCTATTTGTCGCAACTTGATTTTTAGCCTCGAACCATAATCGAGCGGTTCTATATCTTTGAGTATTTGATGAAATTGGAGAGAACCATGCCAAAGTGATTGTTAATCGTCTTTTTATAGTTTGGGAAGATAACGAGGGTGGTAAAGGCAGGCTATAAACATGAGCTTTTTCCTCTTTTAGTTCCCCAAACCCAATAACCGTTGCTCTTTGCTCTGTACATTCTTTTACTTTATCAATATTGGGATACCCATATCCAATCCACCTACTTTTGACGCTTTGAATATTACGAGCATCCAAATTACTTAATCGTCTTTCAATCTCATCACCGATAATATCCCAACTGCATCCATGTGCGAGCATGGCTTTAATTAAAATCGCAATTTTATCGTTCCCAATATCAAGATTATTGTCTTCAATAAGGTCTTGTAGAACCTCGTAACAGAAGTAACCATTACGGCTCATTAAAGCAGTTGCATTACTCGTTCCAATTTCATGAATTGTTTTATTCAATGTGTTGTCGGGTGCTGCAACTTTTAAACCAGGAGGTATTTTATACCTTGAAGGACTCAATAGGGAATTGTTTGTAATGTGAAAATCGAACATTTGACGACCACCCGCATATGTTAAATCTGGCTTTATTGCCCTTCTATATCCCCCTCCGAAAGCAGTATATGTACTTGGTAAAATGGAGTTGTATGGATTTAATCTTTGTTCATTGGGATAGAATACTGCATTATCTACATGTAATGCACCCACCGTAATGCCATTAATACTTTCAGCGGGCGACATAATTCTACAATTCCGAGAGTTATTAAGAATCTCTTTTACAAACAATTTTTCTTTTTCAATTGGCTGCAAATTTTCAAATTGCGACTTAGGAATGCTAAGTTGAACGGAATTGTGATGATTACCTGTACTAACAATAAATAGCACCCTGTATTTGTAACTTAACCAATCTAATAGTTTACTCCAGGGACTCATAGAGTGATAGAATAATCTATCCCTGTCGCCTATGGACAGATTGATGATTTTTACCGTTGGAGCAACCGCTCTTACATTTCCTTCTCCTTCAAAGATACGTCTAACAGCACGATGAACGATGTCGATTAATAATATATCATTAGGAACATACTCTATTCCCTCTCTATCATTTTCATTTGGACGCATGATAGGCCTTACATACAAAGGAGTAGGTAAAAATGCTTCGCCATTATTCAAATCACCTTTAACAATTAAGGAGCACATTGCAGTCCCATGCTTTCTTTCTCCAACCTGATAATGTGATTCCATGTTATCAGGATCATCAATAATTAGTCTGTTATCGAGAATTCTATGCCTAGATAAAGGATAGCCATCTAAGATAGCTACAACCGGATTTCCCGCAGGTAATGAGGATTCCGGCTCTGTTTCAAAAGATTGAGCATCTTCTATGGAAGAAGTATCTACTACCACTTGTCCCGATGGACGGAAATACATAATATTCTCACATTTTACCAACTCGGTATTTCTATTTGAGAGAATATTTTTTATCTCACTTGCAGGTAATTCTGCCAAAATTGTATGATAGTAAATCTCTGGAATATCGCAAGATGTTATAACTCTACCTCCGGCATTTGATATTAATTGTGCGACAGAAGAATAACTTTGTCTTCTTTGAGGCATGTTTGAACGATACCACAACTCGACCTCAAATCTCACAACTCTATCAGGGGCTATCTGTAAGTCTTCTTCCCAAATACGTAAAACATTAGATTCCTCGAATCTGTCTTGAATATCCCATTTCCTAATATTTTTTAGAAGTTTAAAAACTTCCTTAAATTTTCCTTTTCCTCTATTTTCACCACGGCGACAATCAAAGTTAGGGGCTTCAATCCACAATCTCCATAGCGATAAAAGTTGATTCATGGCAGTTGTATTTGTAAATACTAAATACAATCTTCCATTTAAAGATTTGTCTTCCCGTTCACCTTCATCATTTAATGAATAAAAATCATCATCAGAGACTATATCTTCTATCTCAAATTCGCCAAGCCATTCAAATCCTTCGATTTTAGATACTGCCTTGGCAAAATCTTCAACACTCCCAATAGTTTCAAAAACTAGAACTTGTTCAGGGTCTATTCCAATGGTAGATTGTTGGATTGTAGCCCTCTGAGCATCTAAAACATTAGACAAAGTTTCAAATTTGGGAGATAACCTTTCTCCTTGTCTTTCCGTTGATGGATAAGAAAACTTTCCACCACCACTGCCTAATTTACTTCTAGTAGCAACTTCCGCACTAGGAAAAAATAGTAACGGTCTCTGTACCATAGTTTATTCTGTTATCGTAGTTGTTTCTATTTTTGTAGTCCTACTGCTCCAGTTCTTCAATTCATCCGCTACAATCTCTTTAATATTTGAATCAGGAATAGAGAGAATATGCCGTCTTAATACAGAAAGGCCAAATTCTTCCACTTCGGAATAGTTTGCTCCAAGTAATTTTTTTGCTATTGTTTCGGCAGCCAACCCAAACTTTATATTATGTTGCTGTTGGAATCTCTCTAACCAGAGAGAGAGACCGCCCCTTGTAGGCATTGGTAAATTTATCCTTATCTGAAATCGCCTCCACACAGCACGGTCTAACAATTCAGGATGATTTGTTGCGCCTATTATTGTTACATGGCTGGGTAAATCATCTATTTGGAGCAATAATGAACTGACAACACGTTTTATTTCTCCTGTTTCGTGAGTATCCCCTCTTTCTTTACCTAATGTTTCAAATTCGTCAAAAAATAAAACACATTTTCTGGTACTGGCAAAATCAATCAATTTCCTTAATCTAAGTGCAGTTTCTCCTAAATATGCACCAATAATACTATCATACTTTACTACAAATAGGGGAACCATTAACGATTCGGCTATTGCTTCTGCTAAAGATGTTTTTCCATTACCGGGAGCACCAACTAACAAAATTCTATTTCTCGGCTCTAATCCGTATGAGCGCAATAAATCTACTCGATATTGCTCTTGTGTATATTGTTCACAAATTTGGACAACATCTCTCGGAAGTATGAGAGTATCCATTTTTCTCTGTGGAGTCATTTCTGTAATTAAGTTCTCTGCCTTGGAATCAAGCTGAATCCGATTACTAGTAGAAGAACCAGATGGTGCATAGCTTATATTTTTATTCAATTCAACTTCCAATTTGTCAGCTAATATCGTATGCTGCTTACTGCGTTCTTCAGCAATAATTGCTTCAGCAACCTTCCTAATCATCTGTTTGTTGCCAGCAACCGCATATTTTATTATATCTATAAGCAAATCCGCTCTTGCCATATTACTTGTTTCTCTAACTTATTTTGTACGATTAAAAAGTTCTCTGATGTCAATGTCTAACATTTTTGCAATCTGATAAAACGTTTCAGCAGAAGGTTGATTTTCATTGGTACACCAGCGGGAAACCGTAGCTTCATTTTTTCCGAGAGCTTCTGCCAACCATTTGTTTGTTCTACTCTTTTCTGCAAGAACGATCTTTATTCTATTTATTGCAATGCCCATACATTGTATAATTGATATTCTATGTAATGATAGTGATATAAAATGATAATTACAGGCTTTTCTTCTTTTTTATTTAGCACCTTTATTTTAGGCGATTACTTGATGATTACGCCACAAACTGCCATTCCGACGCCACAAGCTTCCACGTCCCAAAAACATACCTTTGGGGCGTTTTTGTCTTCTTACTTTCGCATTTCAATCCATTAAAAACAAATTGATTATGCAGCAGGAAGATGATTTGAGGGGCTTGGCAAAGGTCATGGACTTTATGCGGGCGTTAAGTATTCTGTTTGTCGTGATAAACATCTATTGGTTTTGTTACGGCGCAATCAAAGAGTGGAGAATCGATATCGGCGTGGTCGATAAAATCCTGCTCAATTTCAACCGCACTGCCGGATTGTTTACCTCAATCCTGTGGACGAAAATCTTTGCGGTGGTGTTCCTTGCCCTGTCCTGCTTAGGGACAAAGGGCGTAAAAGATGAGAAAATAACCTGGAATAAAATCTATGTCTGTCTGATTTTTGGGTTCGTTTTTTTCTTCCTGAATTGGTGGCTGCTGGTCTTACCGTTCCCGCTCATAGCCAATGCCGGATTCTACATTTTTACGATGACCATCGGCTATATCCTGCTGCTCATGGCGGGTATATGGATGTCGCGCCTACTGAAAAGTAATCTTATGGACGATGTATTTAATACGGAGAACGAAAGTTTTATGCAGGAAACCCGCCTGCTGGTGAATGAGTATTCCGTCAATCTTCCTACACGTTTTTGGTTTAAGAAAAAGATATGGAAGGGTTGGATAAATGTAGTCAATCCGTTTAGGGCAGCGATAGTGTTAGGCACTCCCGGTTCCGGTAAGTCATACGCCGTGGTAAATCAATTCATCAAACAACAGATTGAAAAAGGATTTTCGATGTATGTGTACGATTTCAAATTCCCTGACCTTTCCACGATTGCCTATAATCACCTACTGAACAATCGTGAGGGTTACGCCAAAGTCCCGACATTCTACGTGATTAATTTCGACGACCCGTCCCGTTCGCACCGCTGCAATCCGATTA
>CALGIG010000040.1 GCA_937915865.1 uncultured Prolixibacteraceae bacterium
GCACATAAGTTGTGGGAGAGTAGGTCGTCGCCATTTTTAACAGCCTTCGGTTCTTTAGTGAGCCGAAGGCTTTGTTATTTGATAATACATGCTCTCTTAACTTTCCCCCCCCTGAAATAGCCAATTATTGTTCTTTTAGCCACGAATAGTGGCACCTGTCGTTTCTGTTCTGTTGAGCCAGTTAGAATGACAAATTCAATTTTATCATTGTTAATGATTTGGGGAAGAATGGCTAATATGATCAGAAGCCAAACGGTGGAGTGATGGGTGATGTAGCTGGAAGAACGAAAGCTGACTTCGTTACTGCAATTGGCGATGTTCACCACTTTTATAGTGTACTACTGGTGAATGATCCTTTGTGGCTTATCAATTTCGAGTTGGCTTATAGTCATCCTGAATTAATGATTCCCTGGTATCCTGTTTTAGGAAATCATGAATATCGTTTCCACGATATGTAGAAGCTGTTAAACCCTATTCTGGATAAGTATAACGGTATGGGCATATTTACAATTTTCAGCATGTAAAAGTGGGTGATTTAGTAATAGATTATGTTGTAAATACTTTGGTATCGCAGGCAAGGTCAGCTGTTCAACGCGATCGTATTTTATTTTCCAGTTCTGAATTGGGATTTATAGTTTGTTCTATTGATGATAATGAAATCAAAATGTTGCTGGTAAATAGAACTGGGAAGATTGTTTACCAGTTTGACAGAAAGAAATAGCTGAAAGAATTCAGGAGAGGGAATAAAAAAACTGCCTTAACGACTAAGCGATTAAGGCAGTAAAAAACTAAATCTATTTTTCAATGAACCTTTTCTAAATTGAATTTTTCTTTATAAAGTCGATGATTTCGGCTTGATATCCGAAAGCCATACCTACAACTGTATCGGCTGCTCCATAGTAAACTGCAATCTTTTCTCCGTCGCTCAAGGCTGCACACGGAAACACTACATTAGGCACATCGCCTGCCAGCTCGTAAGGCGCTGCTGGTGCAAGTAAATAGGGTTGGGTACGGTAAAGTACTTTTGCAGGATTTTCGAGGTCGAGCAATGCTGCGCCCATCGAATAGCGAAACCCGTTGCAGGTATTGATTACTCCATGATAAAACATCAACCATCCGGCTTCGGTTCGAATTGGAACTGAACCTGCTCCAATTTTGGTACATTGCCACGCGCTGAGCTCGAATGGTGTTACTTTCATTACACAGCGATGTTCGCCCCAATACTTCATATCGGGACTAAAACTGATGTAGATATCGCCAAACGGAGTGTGACCATTGTCGCTGGGGCGACTCAACATGGCATATTTCCCGTTAATCTTTTCAGGAAAAAGTACACCATTACGGTTGAACGGAAGAAAAGCATTTTCGCATTGGTGGAAAGTTACAAAGTCGAATGTGTATGCAATTCCAATTGTTGGTCCGTGGTAACCGTTGCACCAGGTTACCCAGTAACGGTCTTCAATGAATGTAACTCGCGGATCGTATTTGTAAGCTGATTCAATCATTTCAGTATTCCCGGGAACCATAATAATTGGTTCGTGATTGATGTCCCAGTTGATGCCATCTTTGCTGAATCCAGCGAAAATATTCATCTGGACAGCTTTATTATCGCAACGGAAAACTCCGGCAAAACCATCTTTAAAGGGCACTACAGCACTGTTAAAAATACTGTTTGACGTAGGAATGTGATAACGACCGATAACCGGGTTGTGCGAATAACGCCACATTACATCAGTTGAGTTTTGCGGGCGTTCTTCCCATGGAATCTGGAATTTAGATGTCATAATTGTTTCAAAATTTTTATTTTCTTATTCAATTTCTTTCTGCTCTGTATTATCGGGGTACCCAAATGGGACAAAAATCGCTGCCAGGAACGACGGGATTGTTGCAACCAGCACCCAGATAAAAAATATTTTGTACCCAAGAAAATCGCTCAAAAAGCCACTAATCATTGATGGAACCATAAAACCAAGGTTCATAATTCCTGAAGCAAAAGCGTAATGGGCCATTTTATATTTTCCCGGAGCAACCTGCTGCATCATAAAAAGCATAAGGCCAACGAAGCCAAAGCCATAACCAAAGTATTCCAAAACAACGAATGCCCCAATCAGGTAAAGGTTTGAAGGCTGAGTTAAGGCCAGAAAAGCGTATACTGCAAACGGAATGTTGAAACAGGCACAGAGGTATATCAGCGCTTTTTTCAATCCACGACCAGCGATAAAATATCCGGCCAGAATTGATCCAACAACAAATGCGGCTGCTCCAAATATGCCGTAGATTATGCCAATCTGAGATGTTGTAAGCCCCAAACCACCCTTTACTACAGCGGCTTTGAAAAAGAGCGGAGCAATTTTAATAGCAAAACCCTCTGCAAAACGGTACAGTACAATAAATGCGATGTACCAGTAAATATGTTTTTTCTGAAAGAAGGTTTTAATGACATCAACCAAGGTGTTAATGCCTTCGTTAAACGATTTTACTTCGGCAGTTTCTCCTCCTTTGGGCAACATTCTCAGGTGATAAATGCCAAGAGAACCCATGATGGCTCCAAAAATCAGCATCACTGTAACCCATGCATTCGTTACACCTATGCGTTCTTCAAGTTGTCCGGCCAGGTATACAAAAGCTCCTGCAGTAAGGATTTTAGCCACGTTGTAAGCCGCTCCTTGCCATCCAATATACTCGGCTTGCTGTTTGGACGATAAAACATGCAGGTAAACACCATCGGTAGCAATATCGTTTGTTGCACCACTAAAGGCAACAATGGCCAGCATGGCAATGGTATATGTAAAAAAATGGCTTAGAGGCAAAGTCAACGCAACTAAAGCAAAGCAGAAGGCGGTAACAAATTGCGATGCTACAACAAAATGCTTTTTGGTTTTGTACATTTCCAGTATAGGGCTCCATAGTGGCTTTATTGTCCAAGGTATCATGATCAGTGAAGTCCAGAATGCAATTTGTGCATCTGTAATCCCCATGTTTTTGTACATTAGTGCCGAAGCCTGTGCAATGGCTACAAAGGGCAATCCCATTGCAAAATATGCCGATGGGACCCAAAGTGCCGGATGTTTAATTCCTGAATTGTCCTTAGCCATATAGTCTAAAAATGAGTGGCTGAAAATACACGAAGAAATTGAAACGCCGAAACGATTATTCGTTTTTTATTTTAAAAGAAACAAAAAGTTTACTAATAAATTTAAAAACTATATTTTTGATTGTCGATTATTTAAAAAACGCAATTCAATAAAATACTTATGACTTACAAAAAATTGTTCGTTTATATTCTTTTTCTTGGTTTTGTTTTAAGTTTTACTACCTGTCAGATTGTTTCATCAAAAAAAACTGCGACAAAAGGCAGATACAATGTGGTGGCTTATGTTGCCGGCTATCGTAATTTCGATTTTTCGAGTATCAATGCATCATGTTTAACCCATATTAATTTTGCGTTTGTCAATATCAAGAACGGAGAAGTTGTGTTCGATACTACCAAAATTGATGGAAAAACACTTACTCCAAACGATTTGAGTAAACTGAACAGTTTAAAAAAAGTTAATCCTTACTTGCAGATATTGGCTTCGGCAGGAGGATGGAGCTGGTCGGGAGGTTTTTCGGATGCAGCACTTACTCCTGAATCAAGAAAGAAGTTTGCCGAAAGTTGCGTCCGTTTGGTACAGCAATATAAGCTGGATGGAATTGATCTGGACTGGGAATACCCCAACCAACCCGGTGCCGGAAATACTTTCAGACCAGAGGATGTGCATAATTTTACCCTGATGTTGAAGGCTATTCGGGACGAACTTGACCAAAAAGCAAAAGCTGACGGATATGATAAGCATTATTTACTGACCATTGCTACTGGCGCTGACCAAACTTACATACAAAATACTGAGCTCGGACAACTTCAAGCGTATGTCGATTTTATAAACATTATGACCTACGATTTTTACAATGGTTGGCATAAAACAACCGGCCATCACAGTAATTTCATGCCTTCGGCAAATCCAGAACTTGACCAAAACAGCGTTGTAAACGCTATTGATTTACACTTGAAGGCAGGTGTGCCAGCCGGTAAAATTAACCTCGGTATTCCGTTTTACGGTCGTAAATGGGAGGGAGTAACGCCTTCCGGAGACAATGTTTTGTTTCAAAAAGCGGAAACGGTAGGAATGGGTATCGACTATGTAAATTTTGCCGGCGACATTGATCGGAATGGATACAAATACTATTGGGACGATACGGCCAAAGCTCCATACTTGTGGAATGCCGAAAAGCAAATTTTTATTTCGTACGAAGATGCCAAGTCTATTCAATATAAAATGGAATATCTAAAAAACATGGGCTTAGCGGGTGTAATGTTTTGGGAATATTGTGCCGACCGCAACAATGAGTTGCAAAAAGCTATTTATCAAGGATTGGAAAAATAATTCAGGTTTAACAGAAATAAGATACCGTGAATAGAGTTTTATAATAAATGACTTCACCCATTCATTATGGAATTATTTCGACAGTTATTTGTAATTATTTTTGTTTTTACACTTTGTGGATGTTGCAATAGCCGAGAAGTAAAACTTCTCAACTGGAACAACAATGCTATACGCTTGACGGAAACCAACTGTGGTGCAACAACTGGTTTTCTGTGGAAAATTTACTTTCATAAAAACGGCAGAAGAACAGAAAAATTGATTTTTAAATCTTATTCCAGTCCGGCTATCGAGACAATTAGGGTTGCCGGAGACAATTTATATATAGGATGCGGAGAGCAAAATGGCAGTAAAAATATCATCGAAATTAATCTGAAAGATATAGACGATTTTATTAGTACTCCGGTCTATTACTACAAGTTCATCATTAGAAGTACAAATGCATCCTTTCACGAGCCGGAATTTATTAGGGATGAAAGGATGATTTATTATAAAAATTAAGCTTCAGTTGATGGTATTAAAAATACCCGCCAGTAACCTAACGGGTATTTCAATTTTATTTCGAAGTATTTCGGTGTTTATACAGCTGCATGAACCAATTCTAATCCCTGATAACCTTTTTCAATGGCCTCTAAGTTCATCGGAATTAGTTTGTGGTGGCGTGCCGGGAGCGATTTTTCAAGCCCTTTCTTTACGCTTTCTATTTGCACTACTGGCTTGGCTTTAAGGTAAGCGCCTAAAACAACCATGTTAAATGTTTTCACATTACCTAATTCTGCAGCGATTAAAGTTCCTTCAATCTTATAGATATTAATATCCGTGCGTTTGGGAGGATGAACAATCCCATTTGGATCGTAAATCAGTACGCCTCCTGGTTTTACAGCGTGTTCAAATTTATCCATCGACTGTTGGTTTAGGATAATTGCAGTATCGTATTCGTTTAAAACCGGAGAACTGATGCGGCTTTCGCTCAGTATAACAGTTACGTTTGCAGTACCGCCACGCATTTCGGGGCCATACGATGGGAACCATGCCACTTCCTGGTCGGCCATTACTCCGGAGTAAGCTAAAATCTTACCCATTGAAAGTACACCTTGTCCGCCAAATCCGGCTATAATAAGTTCTTCTGTCATTGCTTCTAGTTTTTAAGTGGAGAATAACTTGCAGGATCGTTCTTCGAACCATCTTTTAAATCGCCTGGAGGATAGAATGGGAACATATTCGATTCCATCCAAATATTGGCTTCAACCGGATCTAGTTTCCAATTCATATTGCAGGTTGAAACAACTTCAACAAACGCAGTACCTTTTTTATCCAAAGCGGCTTGGAAAGCTTTGGAAATTGCTTTTCTGCATTTACGAATAGCTGCCGGCGTGTGAACTGATTGACGGGTTACATACGATGTCCCAGGTAGTTGGGCAATTAATTCAGTAATTTTTAAAGGGTAACCATTCAAAGAAGCATCACGGCCCGTTGGCGTGGTTGATGTAACCTGCCCTAGTAATGTTGTTGGTGCCATTTGTCCTCCAGTCATTCCGTAAATAGCATTATTCACAAAAATTACCACAATGTTTTCACCCCTGTTACAAGCATGCATAATTTCTGCTGTGCCAATTGATGCAAGGTCGCCATCACCCTGGTAGGTGAAAACAATTTTATCGGGATTGGTGCGGGCAATACCTGTGGCAACTGCGGGAGCGCGGCCATGAGCTGCTTCCTGCCAGTCGATGTCGATGTAATTGTACGCAAAAACTGCGCATCCAACAGGTGAAATCCCGATAGTTTTATCTTCAATCCCCAAGTCTTCGATAACCTCGGCCAATAGTTTATGTACAACGCCATGCCCACAGCCCGGACAATAGTGCATCGTTTTATCAGTCAAAAGCTTTGGTTTCTTGTAAATCAGGTTATTTGGACTAATGATTTCTGCCAATTCCATAAATTATCCTCCTATCAGTTTTTGTTCAAGGGCTTCTACCACTTCACCCGGACTTGGTACAATACCACCTAAACGTCCATAATATTTTACCGGGATTGAGCATCCGGCGGCTAGTTGAACATCCTCAACCATTTGACCAGCATTCATCTCAACAACAAGCATTCCTTTTACTTGTTTTGCTAAAGCAGCAATGGGTTCTTTAGGGAAAGGGAACAAGGTGATCGGGCGTAAAAGCCCTACCTTGATACCTTTGGCGCGGGCAACATCAACCGCTTTTTGGCAAATACGTGCCGACGATCCGAATGCAACAATCAGGTATTCTGCATCTTCGCATTGTATTTCTTCGTAAAGCACTTCATCTTCTTCCATTTTCGCATATTTTTCCTGAAACCGGATGTTGTTCAGCTCCATTCTTCCTGAATCGAGTTCCAGAGAAGTGATTACATGGCGAGAGCGGCTATTTTTACGTCCACTGGTAATCCACGAACCATATTTTTCTTCGATTTCTTCGTCTTTCAAACGTGGAATATAATCAGATAAGACAACTTTTTCCATCATCTGGCCAATAACGCCATCGGTCAAAATCATGGCCGGATTACGATATTTAAAAGCGAGCTGAAAGCCTAGTTCTACGAAATCGTTCATTTCCTGAACCGATGAAGGGGCAAGAACAATCAGTCGGTAATCGCCATGACCGCCACCTTTGGTTGATTGCCAGTAGTCGGCCTGCGATGGCTGAATAGTACCTAAGCCTGGCCCACCACGCTGAACATTCACAATCAGGCAAGGTAATTCAGCTCCGGCTAAATATGAGATTCCCTCTGCCATTAAGCTGATGCCCGGACTTGACGATGATGTCATTACTTTTTTACCCGAACCGGCAGCGCCATAAAGCATGTGTACCGAAGCAACTTCACTTTCAGCCTGAAGAACAACCATACCTGTTTCATTCCATGGTTCGCGTTCCATTAGGGTTTCCATTATTTCCGATTGGGGAGTGATGGGATAACCGAAATATCCGTCGCAACCACAACGAATTGCAGCTTCCGCTATCACCTCATTTCCCTTCATTAATTTCAATTCTCCCATATTCTTTGAATTACATTTTTACTTTGTTGATGAAATTCGGAGTGCCTAAGGTTCGAAGCGACCAGAGTTGATTAATTCCCAACTTTAGTCACTTCGAATTCTGCACTTTTATAGTTTTACCCGGTAAACAGTTATACAGGTGTCGGGACAAACCGTTGCGCAGTTTGAACAACCGATACATGCTTCAGGATTTTTCATGAAAGAATAATGGTATCCGCGACTGTTTACTTGTTTGTTTTGCCCTAAAACATCTGATGGGCAGGCTACTACACAGAGTCCGCATCCTTTGCATTCTTCGTTGTCAACTACAACTGCTCCAATTACTTTAGCCATGTCGTTTAAATTTTAAAAAAGGTTTTTTTAAATACCTTGAGCTGAACGGATTGACACAAAACTAAATGATATGTTTCTCTGTTCGCGCACCAAATGTTGCAATCTAAATCTGAGCCAGCACCCTTGTAAATATGTTTCGGTGAATGCCAAGATACGATGCAATGTGTTGTCGTTGTACTCTTTGTACCAAATCATTATTTTCCGCAATAAACTTTTTTACCCGTTGAAATGCGGTAAGCGACTGGAAATCGCAAACCCTTTTCAGCGCCTGAATGTAACTTGCTTCAGCCATAACCCTAACCATGTGTTCCAACTGCGGATTTTTCCTGGTAAGTTCATCATATTCCGATTTGGTAATATAAATGATCGTTGAATCTTCGTAGGCCCTAATACATTCTGTCGATTTCTTTTGAAGCATGAAACTCTCGTGGCTGGTGATTATGGCATGGTTGGGTGGATAAAAAAAGTTGGAAATCCATTCTTGTCCATTTTCCGAAATATAAGTAGAATAAAGGAGGCCATCCAGAACTATACCTAATTTTTGCGACTGATCGCCGTAATCCAGGAAATGTGCTCCCTTTTTCAGTTTTTCAGGAGTCTTTTTTGCAAAAAACTCTTTTAGCTGAACCAGGGTTCGGTTGTAAGCCGGAATTAGCTGGTCGATTGAAGTCATTTTTTGTATTTGCAATTTTAATATTTACGATTCACTACCTGTTTGTTAACCAAAATTTTCGCCAAAAATTTTCAGCCGGGTTTCCAGATCAGCAAACTGATCTCGTTTTACATGCGATACACAAGCCCGAAGCCCTTCTTTTTCACTTCCTGTATTTTTGAGTGTTATTGCACTGATCCCATGATAAAGCAGGTTTTCCAGAAGTTCGCCACCACTCATATTTTTATAACCAATTGTGAAATAAAATCCGTCGGCAATTGGTTCCTCCCCATCTTTTTCGTAAACCACATGAAAGCCATTTCCGGTAAACAAATCTTTCATGATTTTGGCCTTTTTCCCATATTCTTTTACATCTTCAACGAAATTGAAAACACCATCGTTTGCAGCTTTAAACATTGCCGCCAAAGCGTATTGTACCGAATGTGAAATTCCTGAAGACAGTGCATATAACACCTGCATAACAATAGTAAATCCAAAACCTGTGCTGCCAAAGCGCACCCCAAGGTTATCGTATTGCCGATTCCATAGCTTATTGGATATAGCCATAATGGCGCCACGCTGCCCGGCATACGAGAATATCTTCGATGAAGAAATAAACAGTACATAATTCTCGGTGTATTTGGCAACACTTGGCTGGTAAGGCGGTCTGCCTGGCGTATATAAGTCTTTTCTAAAATCCATGCCGAAATAGGCAAGGTCTTCCATTACAATTACATCATATTTGTTAGCCAAATCGCCTATGATTTGGAGTTCTTCATCGGTCAGGCATATCCAGCTTGGGTTGTTCGGGTTTGAATAAACGATAGAATTAATATTGCCTTGTTGAAGATAAGACTCAAGTTTTTCTCTAAGTTTTTCTCCACGGAATTCGAACACATCAAAGGATTTGAATTTGTTCCCCATTACTGTCATTTGCTGTTTCTGCACCGGGAATCCCGGATCAATAAATAAAGTAGTATCTTTTTGTTTATCAACATTTCCAGCTACCAGGAACGCAGCAAAAGTCCCCTGCATCGATCCACAGGTTGGAATACAACTTGCCGGGTCAACATCTACATCGATGAATAGTTTGATAAACCTCGAAGCTTCATATTTCAGCGGTTTAATACCATCCATCATAGGATAAATCGATGCAACTCCTGATTCGAGCGCTTTAATTTCAGCATCGACACCAAATTTTGCTGGAGGTAATCCGGGAACACCCATTTCCATACGGATAAATTTGGTTTGACTTTCTTCTTCAATGAAATTAACTAATGCAACAATCTCCCTGATTGATGCTTTGCCAAGGTCTTTAATCTGAAGTTTTTCGATGTGTTTTCGAACAATTTCCGGGTTTATAATTGTATTTTTCATTAGATACACAGCAAATTTTGAGTAAAAATAACTAAAGAATTCGCTATAAATCAAACTGCTCCGAGTCTTTGAAAAACAGGTTTCGCAATTCGGAAATGCAACTGATCAACGAATTTTAAATTGAAAGCTGTCGGTTATTTATTCTTTTGAATTGACAGAAAAACAGGCTGAAAATTAAACCTGAATTTTGTCATGCTTTTCAGAACCATTAAAAACCGAAGGCTGGTTGAAGGCTTTTTACCCAGTTAACAACGCGCTCTTCGGTTAATTCCGGTTCGAAGTCTTCGTCGATTGGGAGTCCGATAAATTTACCGTCAATAATAGCCTCCGATTCATCGAATTCATAACCCGATGGATCAACCTGTCCAACAATGGTTGCACCTTGTTTCTGCAGGTCTTTTGCTAAAACGCCTATTGCATTTACAAAATGGCTGGCGTAAGTAATGTGGTCACCTAATCCGAAAATGGCCACTGTTTTTCCTGAAAAATCAACTTTTGAAATATTTGGAAAGAATTTGCTCCAATCAGTATTTGAATAATTTGAATCCCAGGTTTCTTTTCCAACGGTTGAAATGCCAAAAATAATCAAGTCATATTTTTTCAAATCGTCATCAGTAGCATTGTTTACCGAAATCAAATCAACGTTTTGCTCTCCAATAGCTGCTTTTACTTTCTCAGCAACACGGTTAACTGAACCTTTTAACGGACCAAAAAATAAACCAATTTTGCTCATGTCATTAATTTTACTGTTTATGTATAGCTAAATCTCCACGCATATATTCACCCAAGATAGCAAGGCTCGATACGTTTTTCAGAATGATGTGAATGGCATGTTCATAATTTGATAATTCATCCCATTCTATATCAACATGAAACGTGTATTCATTTGGTTTCCCCATGATTGGGACCGACTGAATTTTAGTCAGGTTAATTTTATACTCGGCGAAAATATTCAACACCTTTGCCAGCGATCCGTAAAAGTGTCCAACCTCAAAACAAAGTGAGGCTTTATTGGTTCCTTCAGTCGGATTGCCATGTTTGGCCAAAATGAGAAAACGAGTATAGTTCTTCTTGTTCGATTCAATGCCTTTGTCTATAATTTCCAGCCCGTAAAGGCTTGCCGAACGAAGATTACTGATTGCAGCTGCATTTTTTATCTGCTGATCGGCAATGAGTTTAGCTACTTTAGCATTATCGCCCAGCTCTTTACGTTCGGCATTCGGGAAATATTTCTCAAGATATTCAGAGCATTGCATAAAAGATACCGGGTGCGAATAAATTTCTTTAACGTCTTTTTTCTTCACCCCGGGGTAAACCATCAGGTTCATTTGGATATGTATAAAAATTTCGCCGATAATCCGAAGGTGGTAATCACGAATAAGACCATAATTTTGGAGCAGGCTTCCGGCAATCGAGTTTTCAATGGCCATTACGGCAATATCAACGTCATCATTGTCAATAAATTCACAAACCTGTTTAAAGGTCTTACATTCAACAATTTCAATGGCTTCATTGCCAAAATATCTTGTTGCGGCATCTTCATGGAACGAACCAGCAATTCCTTGTATGGCAACTTTCTTCATTAGTTATTAATATTAAAATGTCCCGAAAAAACCGCAATATTTTTGATAAATCGTTATTTATTTCGGTTTTAAGAGCTACAAAGATAACAATCTATAAGTTTTAGAGGTTTTATTGGGCTGTAAACAATGCGTTATTATCTAAAAATAATGTGGAATGATTAGGTAAATTTTTAAGTTTTCTTTTTTGTGTTTTGTTTTTACAATTATAAAATAGAATTCCTTAATTGTAAAAACAATCAGAATTTCCGCGAATGATTTCGTCTTAATTGCGTAACCTAATTTGAATATGGGATTCTAAATATTGTCGAAATAAGCAACTTCAATTTTTGCTTTATTCAAGATCGCCCATAAATTCCAATGGAAACCTTATTGGGCATTTTCTCTTACCCGAGAACCATAAAGAATAATTAAGGCATCAGGAAAAACTGACGCTGATTACTTTTTGATGGTTCTCAGAATTTCTTTTCTTGATTCCTTCATGAGGGTACAACTTTTTCACAAAGAAACAGAAAATCAATTTATATCTTATACATATCGCTGGCTTTCACCAAATCCAGTTGATGGGACTGAAGCACCTCGATACACTTTTGAATGTTGTCGGGTTTCAGCACTATATTGGCCGATTTGTCGTCCATTGAGTAGGCATACAGGTATTCGATAAACACATTCTCGCTTGAGAGTACGTTCAGTGCCCGGGCTAGTGCACCTGGTTCATTTGGACTATTCAGGCAAACAACATCGGTGAGCCGTACCGAAAATTCAGCTTCTTTTAAAATGACAAGTGCTTTTTCCGGGTCGGAGACAATTACACGTAAAATCCCGAATTCGGAAGTATCGGCAACACTAAAAGCCGACATGTTGATCCCGGCATTTCCCAGTAACTGGGTAACTTCGTTTAAACGTCCGGTTTTATTTTCCAGAAATACTGATAATTGTTTGATAATCATGATTTTTCCCTCCTACAATTTACGGTTGTCGATTACTCGTTTGGCTTTTCCGGCAGTGCGCTCGATTGTTTTTGGTTCAACCAGTTTCACATCAACAGAAATTCCCAGTGTACTCTGAAGCCTGTGTGTGATTTTTTTACGCAGGCTTTCGAGTTGCTTGATTTCGTCGGAGAAAAACTGTTCCTGAACTTCGACCATCAGTTTCATTGTATCTAAATTGCCTTCTCTTTCAACAATTATCAAGTAGTGAGGCGAAGTTTCGCTCATTTCGAGCAAAACAGTTTCGATTTGAGATGGGAATACATTTACTCCACGGATAATGAGCATATCGTCGGAACGGCCTTTGCATTTTTCCATACGCACCAAGGTACGTCCACAAGCACATTTTTCGTAATTCAGGCGGGTAAGGTCGCGTGTGCGGTAGCGAATGAGTGGAATACCTTCTTTGGTAATTGTAGTGAAAACCAGTTCGCCGATTTCACCCGCAGGCAGTGGCTGAAGGGTTTCGGGATCAATGATTTCAGGAATAAAATGATCTTCCATGATGTGCATACCAACCTGGTGTTCGCACTCGCACGAAACGCCCGGGCCCATGATTTCGCTTAACCCATATATGTCGATGGCTTTAATGCCCAATCCTGCTTCAATCTCCTTGCGCATATTTTCGGTCCAGGGTTCGGCACCAAAAATACCGATACGCAGTTTCAGCCTGCTTTTGTCGATACCTTTTGCCTTCAGTTCTTCTGCCAGGTGAAGCGAATAAGATGGAGTGCAGGCGATTACTGTCGATCCAAAATCTTCCATCAACTGGAGCTGTTTGTCGGTATTTCCTCCTGAAATAGGGATTACCGAAGCGCCCAGGTTTTCGCAACCATAGTGCATTCCAAGCCCACCTGTAAAAAGCCCGTATCCATAGGCCACCTGCACAATATCGTCGCGGTGAACACCGGCCATGCAAAGTCCACGGGTGATCATTTCGGCCCAGTTGTTCAGGTCTTTGCGGGTGTAACCAACTACGGTTGGTTTTCCGGTTGTTCCAGACGAAGCGTGAATGCGCACAATTTCGCTCATTGGCACCGTGAAAAGGCCAAACGGGTAATTATCGCGCAAATCATATTTCAGGGTGAAAGGTAATTTAACTAAGTCATCTACCGATTGGATGTCATCAGGGACCAATCCAACTTCCTGCATTTTTTGGCGGTAACTGGGAACATTGTGGTATATTCTATTAACAGTATCTTTTAACCGCTCCGATTGAATGGCCCTCATCTCTTCACGACTGGCACATTCTATTTTCTCATTCCAAATCATTTTATTAACGATTTACAGATTTACTATTTACTATTTCCATATACTTTTTCATCGGCTATGATGCTCAGCCCGGCTTTTTGAAGTTTTTCCCTGGCTTCGGGTACATCATCGGTATCTATAACAAAATAGGCATTTTGGTGACCATGTCCTGATCGTCCATAAGCATTGATAAAGTTTACTTCAGCCCTTACTATTTCTTTCAGCAAATCGTCGAGCCCTCCGGGTTTATCGGCAATTTCGATGACGAGTATTTCTCGTAAAGCTGCCGATAGCCCTTTTTCAATCAATAATTTGTGCGCAAATATCGGGTCGGAAACTACTAAATTGAGTATTCCCCAGCCATTAGCTGTGTGATTCAGGTTCATGGTGCGTATATTGATCTGCGCATCTTTCAAAACAGCGGTTACCCGTTCGAGGTGACCAATTTTATTTTCCAGAAATATGGAGACCTGGTATGCCATTGGGAGTTATGAATTTTAAGTTATGAATTATCTTTTGCTGCTGGCAATTAGTAACTGGCTGGAAAAAGCCTTTCTTTATAAGCTGCCAGCACCAAGTTACGAATTTAATGCTTTTCTGAGTTCTTTAACCCTTACTGCTTTTCCTTCGGGCTTGGGAAGAGCACCAGGCTCAACCAGTTTTACAATAGGTTTTACCAAAACTTCATCTCTAATTTGGGCTGTAATTTGTCTGGTAACTTTATCAAGTCGGCTAATGTCACCGGTAAACCAGTCTTTTTTCACTTCAACTTCAATAATCATTTCATCATTTCCGTCAATGGTAGTGAGTGTAATCAGGTAATCGGCGCCAACTTCAGGAATTTTCATTAATACACCTTCGATCTGCATTGGGAAAATATTGCACCCTTTTACGATGAACATATCGTCGCTACGGCCAGTAATACGGTCGAGACGCCTATGTGTACGACCACAAGGACAGTTGCCAGGCAAAATTCGGGTAAGGTCGCGCGTGCGATAACGAATTAAAGGCATGGCCTGCCTATCAAGAGTTGTCATCACTAATTCTCCAACTTCTCCTTCAGCAACTGGCTCAAGTGTTTCAGGATTAATAATTTCAATCAGGTAAGCATCTTCCCAAACATGTAATCCGTTTTGGTAAGTACATTCAAAAGCGACACCTGGCCCGTTCATTTCTGTTAAACCGAATGAATTATAAGCTTTTACGCCATACATTTCTTCTATTCTTCGGCGTTGTTCTTCGGTATGTGGTTCAGCGCCAATAACAAAAGTATGTAGCTTGGTGTCTTTTTTAGGGTCAAAGCCTTCTTCAACGAAAACTTCATACAAACGGTTCAGGTAACTTGGAATTGCATGGGCCACAGTTGTTCCGTAATCCTGCATTAACTTAATTTGGCGCGGACTGTTGCCAGCCCCTGCCGGAATACTGAGGCAACCTAATCGCTCAACACCATATTGGAATCCAAGTCCCCCGGTAAACAAGCCATATCCGCATATATTCTGGAAAACATCCGTGTCACGGACTCCGGCGCAATAAAGCGAGCGAGCCATCAGGTTGGCCCATGAATCAATATCGTGACGGTTATGGAAAATTACTGTTGGGTTTCCGGTTGTTCCGCTGGTACTGTGTAACCTTATTATTTCTTTGGTTGGTAACCCAAGGAAGCCATAGGGAAAGTTTTCGCGAAGGTTTTGTTTAGTAGTAAAGGGCAATTTCTGAATGTCGTTTGTCGATTTTATTAAATCAGGTGAGATGCCCAATTGTTTATACAAGTTCCCGTAGTAAGGTGAATTCATGGCCGACTGAATTGTGCTTTTCAGTCTGGTAACCTGAAGTTTTTCGAGGTTGGTTTGTGTGAGAGTTTCGAGCTCTTTTTCCCAGTACATAGCGGTTAATTATTAAAATGAATACATTAATACAAGCAATGCCCTTTTATTGGAGGCGTTTATGTGGCTTGTATATAGGCCATCAGCAAGGTCAATATTGCCAGTTCCGTATTTGGCATTAGTAAATTCGTATTCGAAAATGAAACGAAGTTTGGACATATTGAATGCAAAATGTGGTGCTATGCGATACATTGAAGCAATATTTGGAAGTAATCCAGTAGTAACCGCAGATGGAGTTGTGTTTGTTCCAAAATTATATAAATCATCAACAGTTCCCTGGTTTTTCATGAGACCTCCAAAGAACCCAATTTGATATTTTTTACCATAAACCATATTGATATAGCTGGTAAATGAATTGTACGGTGTATAGGTCAATGCTCCGGTAGCTTTGTCGAATGACTTGATCCCATATCCGCCAGGGATATTTAAGTGAGTCATGTTTTGGCCCCAAACAGCTTTTGCACGTATAGTAAATAAATTTTTTACGTATTGCCCGTATCCAACAAACGAAATGGCTTTCACTTTATCATCGGAAACAAATTTACCACTTGTTCCAACTGTATAAAGGGTGGGAAGAATATATTTTAAACTTGTTCCTGCTCCAAAAGTACAGCCGCCATTATTTATTTCAATATTGGCAACCAGTTCCGGTATTCCGGCATTCCGGCTGTACATATCAGATTTTTCGGTTGTATAAGTTTCAATTTTTGAGAACCCGTAAGATTTATACTGAAATTCTCCAACAGCAGCGGCTGTTATTGCCAATTTTGAGTTTGGTTTATAGTCGAACCTGATTTGGGGGCTCCTGTTAAATGGCTGGAATGGACAACCGGTATTTAATCCGGCGACTGTTGGAAATACTTTTCCACTCCAGAAAGGGTGCCAGGTTTGACCAATCAATAACGATGATTTTGGCCATAAGAAAACTACATTGGCCTGGCGAACGCGTAACATAGCCGGATTACTTGCAAGGTCTCCTGCAAAATCGGTTTCAATATTTGCCGTGGTTTTAGCTTTCAAAATCATCGGACCTGTTAATCGAACTCCCAATCGGGTTGCCATCGACGAAAAGTTATAGGTTGGAGTTTCGTTAATGTGCTTGCCATTCGAGTCAAGTCCAATGTAATTAGGTGCAATAAAAAACAATTCGTTACCGGCATTTAGCCCTTTATATGAGTCGAAAAACGATTCGAAACGAACAAATCCATAAAATTCAGTAGTAATTTCTTTGGGTTTATCCTGAGCAAAAGCAAAAGCAGCACTTAGGAAAAGGGCAAGAAAAAGCAGTTTTTTCATTTAATTACAGGTTCTAACAATTGTTTCCCGTATTACTGGCAATCAATACAAAAAACAATGGCTTCTCAAAAGAAGTCGGGTTAATTACTTTGGTTTTTAATTTATTCCACCGGTTTATTGGATTTTAAACAAAGAGAGTCTCGAAAACCGGAATTGACGTCAAAAGTATAAGTTTTATCTTATTCTCCAAATTTCATTTTAAGGTGATTGTAAGTATTTTAGGGGCTATTCTTTCATTGTAAAAGTTGAAACTCGTTATTATAAATCAATTATAAGTTTTTGGTTGATTTAATTTGAAAAGTAAAAAATGGGTAATTTAGATTGAATTTGAATAAACAGGTCTTTTTTCGTTGATTTTTATTGACATTGAAAGGAATAACCAGTTCAGGAACGCTGTATTTAGATAAATTCTCGATCAAAATAGTATGTTGTCGAATAGTTTTATAAGGTTGTTGTCTGTAAATTATTATATACTAGGCTAATAAAAAGATTGAAAAATGATTTAATTTGAGATAATTTCTTTTGTTGAAAGTATTTTGAATTAAAATATAACTACATTTGGCAAATATATTTATCCATTATTTAAACAGTTATTTATGAACATTTTTGTTGGCAGCCTTCCTTTTAAAATTGTGGAAAGCGAATTACAGGAAATTTTTGAAGAGTACGGAGAAGTTGCATCCGTGAAGATTATTATGGACAAAGCTACTGGTAGATCCAAAGGCTTTGGTTTTGTTGAAATGGTTAACGAAGAAGAAGCTAAAAAAGCAATTGAAGAACTGAATAACGCTGAAGTTGAAGGCCGGACAATTGTTGTAAATAAAGCTGAAGAAAAGAAAGAAGGTAGCCGTCCAAGCGGAGGTTTCCGTGGTGGCAATTCTGGCGGAGGTTTCCGTGGTGGCGATCGTGGAGGTTTCCGCGGTGGTAATTCTGGTGGTGGCGACCGTGGAGGTTTCCGTGGTGGCAATTCTGGCGGAGGTTTCCGCGGTGGTAATTCTGGTGGTGGCTTTAATAAAGGCGGTTTCAATCGTGGTGGAAGCGCTGGCGGAAGCAGAAGATCAGATGTTTAATATTTCCTGTAGATAATAAGTACTTTTAAGTAAGATCAATAAATCTTACAATTACATAAAAGGCTAATAAGTTGAGGTGTTTCCAATACTTATTAGCCTTTCTTTTTCTGGAAGAGCGGAAGAGAAAGTCTTTTCGGCTCTTTGGTAGATGGTAAGGTTTAATGTTTTTTCCAATTTTACGTTCTGTTTCTTCAGAAAAGGGCTAGGAGAAGTTCTTTTCTATTCTGATTCTTGCATCAACAGCTACCAGCTTATCGCCATTTCCCATCAACGGATTGATATCCATCTCTTTAATTTCGGTAGCAAAACGCAGAAGGGTTGACAGGCGCACCATTATTTCAGCAAATTTGCGTTCGTTTACGCCGTTATGTCCCCTGTAACCTTTAATCAGTTTGTAGGCACGAAGGTTTTTAATCATCGAAGCAGCTTCGCAAATACTAAGTGGTGCTAAACCCGAGGTAACATCTTTAAATACTTCAACAAAGATTCCACCCATACCACAAAGAATAATATGCCCAAATCGATTTTCGTATTTGGCTCCCAGGAACAATTCGGTTCCTGAGGCCATTTCAGCCATCAGAACAGCTGTAGTATCTTTAATTTTTATAAGTCGCTTAAACTCATGTTGTACCGTTTCCATATCCTGAACATTCAGAACTACTCCGCCCACATCGGTTTTATGAATCGGGCCAATTACTTTCATCACCAGCGGAAACCCCAGTTTTTTAGCGGCTTCTTGGGCTAACGATTCGGTTTCAACAGTTATTTCGTTAACCATCGGGATTCCGGTTGCCTTAAATAACCGATGTATCGTTTCAGGCGATTGAAATCCATCGTCGGCATTTTCAATAATTCGCCGTATTTCGGGAATATCGATATTTTCGAGGAATATTTTTTCTTCGGAAGGGCGGGACGCTTTTAATATGCTGGTCAATGCTTTGCCAAGTAAAACCTCGTCGGGAAACATAACATTTCCTTCTGAAATGAAATAGGCCATGTCGTCTTTTACGTTGATCAACGAAGGTAAAATTGGAAATATAGGTTTTCGGCAGGTACGCATTTTCTCGTTCAAAACCTGGTAAACATCACGGACCGGAGTTAATCCCGGGCTTCCAAAAATAACAGCCATACCGTCGATGTTGTCAAAGTCATTTTCGCAGGCATCAATAATTGCAGCTAGTTGTTCTGCGTTTCCTGTGGCCAGAAAATCAATAGGATTTTCAACTGATGATCCTGCAAAAAGCTGGTTTTTCAGATGTGTTTTGGCATTGCTATCTTCGATATGCGGAATATGCAACCCACCACTTTCGAGAGCATCGGTAAGCATTACTGCAGGTCCACCGGCATGGGTGATGATGGCCAGTCGCTTGCCTTTCATTGGTTTGCAGTGAAAAATATTGGCCACAGTTGTCAGTTCTTCACGCCCGTAACATCGAACAATTCCGGCTTTGCGAAACAACGCTTCAACTGCCAGGTCGGAATTGGCCATTGCCCCGGTATGCGAGGCGGCGGCCCTGCTTCCGGCTTCGCTGCTTCCGGCCTTAATTGCTGCTATTTTGCACCCTTTTCTGATCAAAGAAGAGGCATGTTTCAGCAATTTGTCGGGATTTTTTATGCTTTCGATATAGAGTAATTTTACACGTGTGCTGGTTGCCGGGTTGAATACTTCGTCCATGAATTCGAGAACTTCCTCCACTCCGTTTTGAGCAGAATTACCTACCGAAAAAACACTGGCAAAGTGCAATCCTTTGGGGATGCCCGATTCCATAATAAATACAGCTGTTGCTCCTGAACTGGAAACCAGGTCGCAACTCATTTGTTCCAGCTTGGGTATTGGCGTAGTAAAAACGCTGGTATGCGCGTAGGTGATAACTCCTATACAGTTTGGACCAATCAGCGATGCATTATTGTCGTTGCATATTTTTACGATTTTTTGCTCTAGCATTCGCCCTTCTTCGCTTTCTTCGCTAAATCCGGCAGAGATGATGATAAATCCTTTGGTGCCTTTTTTTGTGGCAAGCACTTCAACCACTTCAACACAGGCTACTGCCGGAATTGCCAGAACTGCCATTTCAACTGGTGGTAAATCGTCAACCGACTTGCACGATTTAATCCCCTGAATTTCTTCTGAAACCGGATTGACAACAAAGAGTTCTCCTTTATAGTCATTGTCCAAAAGGTTTTTCAGGAGTTTGCCCCCTGGTTTGGTAATGTTGTTTGATGCCCCAACCACAACAATACTTCTGGGCTCAATTAATTCTCTCGTTATCATAGTCTGTATTTTTAAGAAAACAAAAGTAGCAAAAGCCAAAACAGGAGTAACTGACTTTTATTCCAATTTTGAGGGCAAACAGACTTTGTAAATCTAATTTTAAGGTAAGAATTTCTCTTTTTATACTAATATTGCTTTTATAAAATCAACAGAAACGATGTCAGAGGTCAATCAGCAAAAAATAATTGTGCTTTGTGATTTTTCGGAACGAATGCCCGAAGTTATTGTGCATGGCATGAGGATGGCTGATGTTTTGAAGAAGGAGTTGTGTTTAACTTCATTCTGGAAGAAAAAAGAGGAACGACCTCAATTACAGGAAAAATTATTCGAGACTTCGAAAAAGTTGAAATCTACATTTCCAATGTTGAATATTTCGTGGCTATTGTTGCAAAAATCGCTGAAAGACAATATCCTGAAATTGATTGATGAATTCGAGGCCGTTTTGTGCGTGCTGCATCAAACCGATGTGATGTGGGTATTGCCTGCATTTCGCCAGAGCAGTATCGCTTTCCTGTTTGTAAATGGAGATATTCCGCGTTCTCTGAGCTATAAAAATGTATTGGTCCCTGTCGATTTTCGAAAAGCATCGAAAGATACTTCGCTTTGGGCCTCGTATTTTGGCAGGTTTAACAAAGCGCAAATCTCTTTACTTTATGCGCGTGAAACCGAACCAGAGCGAGCTGACAAATTAATCAGAAACGTGAATTTTTTCCGGAAGTTTTTATCGAGCCTGAATATTAGCTACAGAAATGAGGTTGGAAAATCGACTAGCTGGGGTATTTACGAGGAAGCAATTATTCGAATGGATGAATTTCAGAGTGATATACTTATCATTTCGGGAAGTAGTAACATAACTTTGCTCGATCACATCATAGGTTTACCCGAAAAAAAGCTTTTGAGAAAGGCAGGAAATCTTTCGGTTTTAATGATTAACCCGCGAAAAGATATTTGCGTAATGTGCGATTAAAGAGGCAGATCACCAGCCTAAACGTCGCGAGAGTTGAAATCCCCACTGAATATCCGGTGCATTGTTTACAACCAGATAATCTTCGCCGGCAGTAAACATGAAATCGTATTTTTTGCCTTTACAGCCGATTACAAGGTATGATTTGATCGAGAAAAAATACATGGAAGCAGCTGTAAGCTTCGATAAACGAACAGGTTGTGTGATGATCTTTCCATTCCAGTAATCTCCTTCTTTTAAATACGAAACGCCCAGATCGATGTATTTATCCTGTGTATGGCTAAAAATATATCCTTTCAGAAAGGCATCCTGGTAGTTATTCAATAAACCAATGATAAATACTTTATCGCGTTTAGAAACGAAATTAAGTGAAATCAGAAGCTTACCTGAAAGGCGAATATCGCGATCGATCATATTGATTGATTTTTCCAGACTAATCAATGAATAATGGCTTGCCGAAAATTCTCCTGCCAGTTCGGTATAAAATTTAGGGAATACTTTCTGTCGAAACAACGGACTAACTGAAAGTCCTCCAGCAACTTCAGGATAATATTTATTAAGCGGAACGATTAGATGAGCTCCTCCTTGTAATGAGAACAGGGTGGTTTGTTTTTCAACCTTCCAAATTAAATTGTAGTAGTTAACATCCAGTGTTCCGAGAAAAGCCTGTCCTTTTTCAATATTGATTTTTCTTCCGTTTTCGTCTTCATAACTAATCTCGGCACGGTTAAAATCGAACAATTTTCGGTTGAAGTTATCTTCGACGCCAAAACGTGAATGGAATTTTTCAATGAATCTATCGCTGGCCAGGTAGTGTATAGGCGAGCCCCCTCCGGAAAGTAAATACGTATTCAATTTCAACAAAAGCGATCCTTTTTTTTCGCACTGGAGCAAATAAGTAAAATTGAGGTTTTGAAGTACACCGTCAGTTGAGAATTTTTTTTGTTGTGTAGCAATGCCTTGCTGTTCAAAATATTGTGGACGATCGGTCATGTAAAGGGAATTTACTGCCAACTTTTGTTCGGGCGTCAGATTTTGCGGGTAGTAAACCGTTGATTGCGGATGCCAGGTATTTCCAAACGAATAACCAACAGAAAATTTTGTGCTTTTTGTTTTAAAATTGCCAATATAAAAAGGAGTGTTGAAGGCAAAAATACCGAAGGCGTGCATTGGGTTTACTTCGGTTAGCAGCAATTCGCTGTTAAATGAAGTTGTTTCCTGGCCTGAACCTGTGCGTGCAAAAAAGCAACAAAAAAGCAACAGGAATATGCTTCTTAACTTCAGTTTTAGTTTTTTTTCTCCGGGCATATTCCTATTGTGTTCTGATTTAATGGGACTTGGATTAGTTAACCAATTGCATTTCGTCAATCAAATAACCGGCTCCGGCTAGTTTATCGGTGATGAACAGCGCATAGCGAATGTCGAGAATAATATTTCGGCACCGGTCGGGGTCGAACATCAGGTCGCTCATGGTTCCTTCCCAGCA
>CALGIG010000041.1 GCA_937915865.1 uncultured Prolixibacteraceae bacterium
CCAGCTACAACAAAATGCTTACGGACAAAAATTTCTCCGTTGCGGAACTGGAAGCTATCGGTGAAGGCTACGCCAAACTATTGAAGGAAAGCGGCAACCTGCTTTCTGACATTAAGAATATTGTTTCAACTTCCAACGGCCTTTCCATGACCGATGCGGATCGTATGGACATGATTGATAAAATCCATGCGAAAATGGCTGATTACCGTAACCTGACCAAGTACTATTCCCAAAAGAGTATATCCATATCTTATATACGGAGTCAGGAAAAAGGTGATATGGAAAGGGTGCGGGCGTTGTATGGTGATCCATCCGAAAGATATTGGTAATCATGGTACTACTTGCAATAGATTTCGATAACCTGCACCAGGTTCTCCGCAATCTGTACCAGGAAATGCTGCCTCTTTGCGGCGACATGACCGGTGTTGCCAAAGGGGTGGCCGGATTGGGTGCGCTGTTCTACGTGGCGTACCGTGTATGGCAGGCGTTGGGGCGGGCAGAACCTATAGATGTGTTTCCCCTGCTTCGGCCATTCGCTATTGGCTTGTGCATTATGTTCTTCCCCACCATTGTACTGGGAACAATCAACGCTGTTATGTCGCCCGTGGTGAAGGGAACACATACCATACTGGAATCTCAGATAACGGATGTGCAGGATTTGCAGAAACAAAAAGAGCAGTTGGAATACGATGCGCGGGTGCGGGAAGGGAAAGCATGGCTGGTCGATGATGAGGTGTACGACCAAAAAATGAAAGATTTGGGAATATTGGATGCGACGGAGAAGCTCGGCATGTGGGTAGAACGCAGCTTTTACGACATGAAAATGTGGTTCCGGCAGTTGATCCGGGATTTCTTCGAACTACTGTTTAATGCCGCTGCGCTGACGATTGACACCCTGCGCACCTTCTTTCTGGTAGTGCTTTCCATTTTGGGGCCGCTATCGTTTGCCCTGTCCATCTACGACGGCTTTCAATCCACACTGACAAACTGGATATCCCGGTATATCAGCATTTATTTGTGGCTACCCGTTGCCGACCTGTTTTCGGCGGTACTCTCCAAAATCCAGGAACTCATGTTGAAAACAGATATGGCCTTATTGCAAGACCCGTCCTATGTACCGGACGGTTCGAACGGGGTATATATCGTTTTTCTCATCATCGGGATCATCGGGTATTTCAGTATCCCGACAGTGTCAGGCTGGATTATTCAGGCTGGTGGCGGGAGTAGTTTTAACCGCAACGTGAATACGGCAGCCGCAAAGGGAGCCGCTTTAGCAGGTGGTGTTGCCGGATCAGCCGCCGGAAACGTGGCAGGCCGCTTACTCGGCAAGTAATAACAACAAAAAATCAATTGAAAATATGGAGTTTAAAAGTTTGAAAAACATCGAAACGAGTTTTAAGCAGATACGTTTTTTTGGCATCGTGTTTTTGGTGGTTTGCGCTGCCATAACCGGTTATTCGGTTTGGTCGTCGTATAATTTTGCCGAAGCGCAGCGCCAGCGTATCTATGTCCTCGACGGGGGCAAATCGCTCATGCTGGCATTGTCCCAAGACCTTTCTCAGAACCGTCCGGTGGAAGCCCGCGAGCATGTCAGGCGGTTTCACGAACTGTTCTTTACGCTTTCTCCCGATAAGGCCGCCATCGAATCCAATATCAACCGCGCCCTTTTCCTGGTGGATAAGAGCGCCTATAAGTATTATTCGGACATGGCGGAGAAAGGGTATTATAACCGCATCATCAGCGGGAATATCAATCAGACTATTTCAGTCGATAGCGTGGCGCTCGACCTTAACGTTTATCCGTACATGGCCGTAACCTATGCCCGGCAAATGATTATCCGGGCGTCGAACATCACCCAGCGCAGCCTTGTCACGCGCTGCAAACTGATTAATTCGGTTCGCTCGGATAATAACCCGCAGGGTTTCACGATGGAGAAGTTCGAAATCATTGAAAACCGCGATTTGCGGGTATTGGAAAGGTAGGTACGGCATGGTAAGGAAATTATTCAACAAGCTAAACGAATGGCTGGAAGACAGTCTGCGCAGTCTGTTGGGGCGTTTAACGCCCGACCGCCGTGTGATCCTCGTGCTGACGATGCTCTTTGTGTTCGGCGGGTTGTCCATCTACACGACTGTTTCGTCGATTTACAACTTCGGCAAAAAAAGAGGTGTTCAACTGGAAATAGAACGTATTGAAACCTTGCGGCTCCGGCAGGAGCAAGCCCGCAGGGATAGTATCAACCAATTAACCAATTTTCAAAATGGAACAGGAGAATTTGAATAAAGGGACGCCATCGCCGGAAACGGCGGTAGCGCCCGAACTACAACAGCCCGCACCGGATGTAAAACCGGCAGCGAAAAAAGAGCCTTCGAAGTCGGCTCCCAAAAGAGAACTGACCCTGGCGCAAATGCAAAAGCGGAAGAAAATGCTGATCATGCCGCTGTTCTTCCTGATTTTCGGTGCGGCCATGTGGCTGATCTTTGCCCCATCCGGCAAGGATAAGGAGAAAGAAGCGCAGCAAGCCGGGCTGAACGTCGAACTGCCGATGCCCAAAGACGGCGGGCTGGTGTCCGACAAGCGCGATGCCTATGAGCGGGAAGCCATGCAACAAAAAGAGCAGGAGCGGATGCGCTCGTTGCAGGATTTTTCCTGCCAGCTTTCCGAAGCGGAGGAAAAAGAACGGCAATGGAGCATGACTCCCAAGACTACGGAGAATTATGGAGACCCTTCCCGTACGTCTTCGCGGCGTTTGTCTTCTATTCAATCCTCCACGGCTGCCTATCAGGACATCAATAAACAGTTGGACGCATGGCATGAGCAGCCTGCAACAGAAGTGGGCGAACAACCGCAACATGCCCTGGAACGGCGCATACAGGAATTGGAGCGCAAACAGGAGGAAGTCGGGGAAAGCAAGCGCATGGAGGACGAGCAACTTGCCATGATAGAAAAGTCGTACAAACTGGCGGCGAAATATTCGCCGCAGACGGCAGTAACCGCAGGGCATCCGGTATTGGCAACGGATGCCACGGGCGAAACTGTCACCGCCGGATCTTCCACGCCGCAGGCGGGACAATCTGGCAAGGTGGTTGCCCAACCCGTAAAGCAGGTACGGCAAAACGTGGTATCGCTGCTGGCTGTTCCCGCTAGCAACGGAGAATTTGTTTCGGCATACAACAAGCCACGTAACATAAGCTTTTTGACCGCCGCCGGTAACGAAGGCGTTCAGGATAAAAACAGCATCCGCGCCTGTGTCTATCAGACCGTCACGCTGACCAGCGGGAAAGAGTTGCAAATACGCCTGTTGGAACCCATGAAGGCGGGAGATATTCTGATTCCTGCGAACACGGTCGTCACCGGGACGTGCCGGATCGGGGGCGAACGGATGGACGTTACGGTAAACAGCATCCAGTATGCCGACAACATTATTCCCGTGGAGATACTGGTATATGATACCGATGGTCAACGTGGAATATCCGTGCCTGGCTCGGATGAAATAAAAGCAGCCAAAGAAGTCGCCGCGACGCTGGCAAACTCCGCCGGAACCGGCATTATGATTTCCGACAATGCGGGATCGCAGTTGGCCGCCGATATGGGAAAGGGGCTGATACAGGGAGCATCGCAGTATGTGAGCAAGAAAATGAGCGTGGTAAAAGTAACGCTGAAAGCGAATTATCGCCTGCTTTTGCTTCCGAAAACGCAGTAACAACAAACAAAGCAAACCACTAAAAAAATCTTTTGTCAAACAATTTAAATGAATTAAGCAATGAAACAATTTTTTGTCATGTTCGCTTTCGTAGTGAGCGCCTTTGCTGCCAATGCGCAGGAAAACAACAACGCAACGGCTGTTCCGGCCAATCCCTCGACCGGGGACTATTACCAGGGCTACACGCGCCCGTTGACCTTCAACCGGATGATTCCGCCCTATGCACTGGAGGTAACGTTTAATAAGACGGTACACGTCATTTTTCCGTCCGCCATCCGGTATGTGGATTTAGGAAGTGCCGACCTGCTGGCCGCCAAAGCCGATGGCACGGAGAACGTCTTACGTGTGAAAGCCGCCCTGCGGGATTTCTCCCGCGAGAGCAATTTGGCGGTGATTACCGAAGACGGAAGCTACTACAGTTTCAATGTGAAGTACGCGGATGAACCTGTGAAACTATCCGTTGAAATGACCGACTTTCTGCATGACGGCGAGGCCACTAACCGCCCGAACAATGCCCTGCAAATATATATGCAGGAATTGGGACAGGAATCGCCGCTATTGGTGCGCCTGATCATGCAGTCCATTTATAAAAATAATGACCGCGAAATCAAACATATCGGATGCAAGCGGTTCGGTATTCAGCATACGCTGAAAGGGATTTACACGCACAACGGACTGCTGTATTTCCATCTCCAGTTGAAAAACTCGTCCAATGTACGATTCAATGTTGATTTTATCACGTTTAAAATTGTCGATAAACAAGTGGCAAAGCGCACCGCCATTCAGGAACAGGTGATCTGGCCGCTCCGCGCCTATAACAACCTTATGCTGATTAACGGTAAGCATACCGAACGGATGGTGTTCGTACTGCCGAAATTCACCATTCCCGACGATAAAATGCTGGTGGTGGAACTGAACGAACAGAACGGCGGGCGGCATCAGCGGTTTCCCGTGGATAACGCCGACCTGGTACGGGCAAAGATGATTAACGAACTCAAAGCGAAATAACCATGAAGCGGATAACAATCATCCTGACG